>NZ_JYJP01000096.1 GCF_001012815.1 Vibrio mexicanus | reverse complement strand
GAGTAACTGTCTGAAATGAATGGACAGTCTTCTGAAAGCAGCACACAGTCGGTCAATGTATTGCTAGACGCTCAATTGTCTTTTTACGATTGGACAGCACTACTGGCGGTTAAAGGTGATCAGGTATGGTCATCAGACTCTTCGCAAAGCTTCGACGCGGACTTCATTGCGCAAGAGCTGTTTTGGCTAGGCAGCCTAGATGTTCACGACCATGTCATTGATATCACTCTGGGCAAGGTTCGACTCGATTGGGGAGTGGGATATGGCTACCGGCCTCTAGACATCTTCAAACCGTATCGTCGAAACCCGATAGGAATTCAGGTAGAGGAAGGGACAGGTACTGCATTGCTCTCATCATTTGATATGCAAGGCGAGTGGAGCTTGGTTTATACCGACTCGAGCTGGACCCAACAAGAGGGGGCTGAGCTTGAGGAAGCCACTGAACAGCAGGGTTTCGGATTTCGACGCTATGCTTTGGTCGGTGATACCGAATGGCAAGCGATCGGCTACTACGATGATATCCGCAAGGGTTTGATTGGTGGCTCAATTGTTACTGTTCTTAATACGAGTTGGGCTCTTCATAGCTCCGCCACTTATCAACGTTACTATCATACTTATCAGCATCCTGAAGCGAGTAGTGATAGTGCGATTAACGAATTGCTTAGCCCTGTCTCTTTAGTGCGGGAAGAAGATGGATTTCAATGGTTAGTTGGCCTCAATTGGGCCAATGCAGTAGGCAATAACATAATCTTGGAATATTGGTACGACAGCCGAAGTTGGGACAAGTCTGATTGGTCGCAAGCGCTAAATCGCAGCGAAATCTTATCTCAGTCAGCTCAACTTTCGCCATTGGCAGCAAGTTATGCCAATGGATATTTGCAAACCAACCTAGTTGCCCATAATGTCATGTTTCATTGGAGTTTAGACAGCAGTGCGTGGAGCCAATGGGAGTGGAGCAACGATAAGTTATGGTTAGAGAAGTTAACACCGACATTTGATGTACTCCTTTCGCCAGAAGACGGCGGGGTGATTGCTACCCAGTGGTTAAATTATTTGGCTCATGATAATGGTGATAGCTCTCTTGAAATGGAGATCGCCGCACGATTTATGACAGGAGATAGTGACTCTGCCTATGCAAATCTAAGTGATAAGTATATGATTTTGTTTAATGTGAAGGGGAGATTTTAATGGCTGGAACAAATCCTCGTACAAGAGACTGGGTCGTGAGTATTTTAGCGACAACGGTATTTTGCTTGGCGATTGCAGTCGCGACTAAACTGATTTGGGCGGGTAAGTGGTATGAACACATCGCCATCAGTTTTGGATATGGGTACTGCGCGGTATTTAGTGCTTTCGCGATTTCAAAAATGTGGCCAAGTTTCCCTCTGCTAAGAATCAATGGACTTTCGATTCTGTTCTCCTTCGTTTTCGGCACACTCAATGCGTATTTGGTTTTAAGTCACTACTCAGCCTTTAGTGGATTTAGTGATATTGTTCCGGTGGCATTCTTGGGCTTAGTCTTAACCGCAGGTTGTTTCTTCTACTTCTACGCTTATGAGCAAAAAATGATTGCTGAACGCGAGCTAGAAATCGCTAAGCGCAAGCAGTCAGAGCAAGAGAAAGCACTAATTCTCAGTCAATTGAAGCAGCTTCAAAGCCAAATAGAACCTCACTTTTTGTTCAACACATTGGCTAACATTCAGGTGTTAATTGACAGCGAACCGACACAAGCTAAACAAATGCTCAGTAAGCTGACCGACCTTATGCGCGCTACGTTGAAAACCAACACTAAGGAGCTGATTAGCTTAAGAGAGGAGTTAGTGTTGGCTGACGCCTACTTGGGTATTCATCAAGTCAGGCTAGGGGAAAGGCTTCAATACTCCATCGATTACGACACGGCAATCGACCAAGTGCAACTTCCTCCATTTTTGGTTCAGCCTTTGGTTGAAAATGCTATTCAGCATGGCATTGAGCCTAATGGTGCTGGTGGAGAGATCAAAATTGAGGCGACGAAACAAGATGGCCTTATCGAAATTCGGGTTGAAGATTCGGGTGTAGGTTTGGAAGCGCCAAGTAGCCATAACGGTCATGGTGTTGGCCTTGCCAATATTCGTCAACGCTTGCAAGCGATGTTTAATGACAGTGCTTCGCTGTCGATAGTGCAAAACAGCCTAGGTGGCGTGACTGCAAGTATTCGTATTGAAGATGGTCACCAAGCCGCCAGCCCTGTACCATAACCTTTATCCCAACGAGCAAAGGATTCTGCTATGAGTTTATCCATCAATCAAAGAGCAACGACTGCCATCATCGCAGATGACGAGCCATTACTTAGGCATCACCTCAATCGAGCCCTCTCCGATGCCTGGCCAGAGCTGGATGTCGCCGCTTTAGCTGAAAATGGTCAAGTTGCTTTAGATTTGATTGAAAAGCACCAGCCAGATATTGCCTTTTTGGACATTCGAATGCCTGAAATGGATGGTATCACATTGGCAAAGCGTTTAGCGCAACTCTCTAATGCTCCGACTGTTGTTTTTATTACCGCTTACGACGAATATGCCGTTCAAGCCTTTGAAGCCAATGCCGTCGATTACTTATTGAAACCGCTTGATGATAAACGGCTTGACCGCTGTATTGATAAGCTCAAGCAAAAACTCGAACATGACAAGCCAGAAAGCAGCCCAGATTTGCAATCGTTGCTCAGTCAAATACAGCAACTAACGGCAACAGAAAAAGCCCCGAGCTACCTAAGCTGGATAAAAGCGGTAAGGGGTGACGACATTCACTTAGTGGCGGTGTCAGATGTTCTCTATCTCAAAGCGGAAGACAAGTATGTAACGGTCATGACGAATACCAGTGGCAAACGTGAAGAGTTTTTGCTTAGAACGTCTTTACGTGAACTCTTGTCTCAACTTGATCCTGACAAGTTTTGGCAAATTCACCGCTCCACGGTGGTCAATGTCGCCAGCATTGAAAAGGTGAAGAAAGACTTTACCGGTAAGATGTCAGTGCTGATTGAGGGAGATAAACTCCCTGTTAGTAGAGCGATGCAAAGTCAATTTACGTCGCTCTACTAAAGGAAGGGCTCGATATGGTTAGCAGATCAATTGCCCAACAAAAGGCTGCTGACCGAAGCTGACGAAATCCTTGGGTGGAATCGCTCTTGAATAGTAGAAGCCCTGTACGTATTGCACACCAAGTTGACGTAGTTGAGTGATTTGTTCCTGCGTCTCTGCACCTTCCGCAATCACCGTCATATCCAACTCCCTTGCGAGTTCAATCATGGAAACCAAAACTGGCGCGATCGCTTCATTCTTACGAAGGCCATTGATAAACACCTTATCAATTTTCATGACATTGAAGGTATGCTGACGAATAAAATCGAGTCCGGAATAGCCCGTACCAAAGTCATCGATTGCGATACGAAAACCTTTCTCTTTCAAACGGCTAAGTGAGGCAATTGCAACCTCCAACTCTTGAGCGTCCAAGTTGTGATCTTCGGTGATCTCCAAAAGAATTTGCGCCACGATGGATGCATTCTTGTCTGCATAATCCAACAAGAACTCTATGAACTCCGGTTGCGTGATGAGCTGCCTACTCAGATTGACACTGATGTATTGGTGCGCAAGCTCCGCTTTGTTTTGATTTAGAATGCGCGTAATCATAGCGAATGTATTTTGGGTGAGTTCGTTGATTAGGCCCAGTCGTTCAGCAAGTGGAACAAACACGTCAGGGGAAATGTAACCTTGTTTTGGGTGATACCAACGGTTTAACGCTTCGCTGCCTACGACGGTTTGGCTATAGATATCAATAATCGGTTGAAGGTGAACTTTGATTTGATGTTCGTGGATCGCTTCTCGAAGTGCAAACTCTATTGAGCTTTTAGAGCGGCGGTTTTGATGGTAAATCAAATAGAGGCAGGCAAACAGGCAAGCAAACAAGCTGGTATGCCAAATGTGGTTGATAAAGTATGTTTGGTAGGCTGCGTCACCCAGCTGAATTCTCAACGAGATTGGATAACGATGAGAGGCAAAATAGAGTTCAGTGTCCGGATTTTCAAACAGCGGTTGAGAGGATGGAATGGCTTGTGTGCCGACTCGAACTTCGTAGTGGTATTGTTCGTTGGTTAGGGTATTAGACACATCACTGAGAAACTGGTTTGGATGTATCGTGGCACTGTAACCACGCCCTTTGCCGGTTGAAGCAAAAATCGTGAGCTGTGAAGACATAAGCTCTGAAGTCGTCAGCACAATACTTGTTGCATGGGTAGAGCGCTCAATGACGTCTAATGTGTGCCGACTCATTCGGTCATCAATGCGGCCCTCGTAGCTGCTGCAGAAAAAGTGGTTCCGAGAGTAGGCTTTCACTTCTTGAATCATTTTAGACTCGTAGCCTTGAAGCCTTAACTTGAACTTGTCGTAATCGCTGCATTGAGGCGAGATGGTGCTATACAGCACTCTCAGTTCTTGCGAGATATTGTCGATACTTCGTTCAAGTTCGGTCAGTGCACTGTCGCCATAAGCCTTAGCGTGTTGATTTGCCGCATAAATACTGACAAAGCCGGAAAGGATGACCGTTCCAGAAAAGATCAGTATGAACATACAAACAACTTTGTAGTTCAACGGACAGCAAGATACCCGCGAACGTTCGGGTTCCCGATATTGATATGATTGCGTCATTGCGCGTCCTAGCCAAAATATAATTATGTTTTTTTACTACTATATTGTAGTTGGCAGTTAAGTTTTACGTTTATTCAGTATGTTAGGTTTGAATCACACTCTCCATGTATGCCGTTGCATCAGTGTATCGACTTCGATGCAGTATCGAATGAATTGAGGCGCTGTTGTTATGCTACTTATCCCGCTTATAGAAAGGGATACAAAGGAAAACGTCATGGAAAAAGATCAACAAACACTGGCAACTGAGTAAGATTTGGAGATAATACCTGCCCAAATTCGCCCGTTAGGAGCCAGCCGTGAGCCAGCCATTTTCATCACTCAATTTAAAGCCAGAATTACTATCCACTTTAGATAGTCTAGGTTTTCAAACAATGACGCCTATTCAGGAACAAAGCCTGCCTATGATCCTGCAAGGGAAAGACGTCATTGGCCAAGGTAAAACGGGCTCTGGTAAGACGGCGGCATTCAGCTTAGGTCTGCTTAGTAACTTGAAAGTGAAACGATTCCGAGTTCAGTCTTTAGTGCTTTGCCCAACTCGTGAACTTGCTGACCAAGTGGCTAAAGAAATAAGAACGCTTGCTCGTGGTATCCATAACATTAAGGTGCTGACCTTATGTGGCGGTATGCCAATGGGGCCGCAAATTGGCTCTCTTGAGCATGGCGCACATATTCTAGTTGGCACACCGGGGCGTATCCTAGATCACTTGGGTAAAGGGCGTATTTGTCTTGATGAATTAAACACCTTAGTACTTGATGAAGCCGATCGCATGCTCGATATGGGTTTCCAAGATGCCTTAGATGAGATTATTGCTCAAGCTCCTAGCGACCGCCAAACGCTTCTATTCAGCGCCACTTTCCCAGCGCAGATTCAGTCGATTGCTCAACGAGTCATGAAGCAGCCCCAACTAATTAAAGTCGCTTCAACACACTCCGGCTCTTCAATTTCACAAACATTTTATGAAGTAGAAGGTAATGAAGATAAAGACGATTTACTCGAATCATTACTTCTAAAACATCAGCCTGAGTCCGCGGTTATTTTCTGTAATACGAAGAAAGAAGTGCAAAACGTGGCTGATGAGCTGCATCACCGAGGTTTTAGTGTTATTGAACTTCAAGGCGATATGGAGCAGCGAGAGCGTGACCAAGCCTTGGTTATGTTCGCGAACAAAAGTGTCTCTGTGCTTGTCGCGACGGATGTGGCCGCACGTGGCTTAGATGTTGATAACCTCGATGTGGTTGTGAACTTTGAATTATCAAGAGACCCTGAAGTTCACGTGCATCGCATCGGTAGAACGGGACGGGCTGGAAGCAAGGGTAACGCTTTCAGTTTCATTGGCCAAAAAGACGGTTATAAAGTCGCGTTAGTTGAAGAGTATATGGATATTGAAGTGACGCCATCAGAGAAGCCTCAAAAACCGACATCCGCACAGCCGATGACACCGTCATTTAAGACAATCCAAATCGCTGGTGGTAAAAAGCAGAAAGTTCGCCCTGGAGACATTCTAGGTGCACTGACTAAAGATGCGGGTTTAGATGGCAAACTGATTGGCAAGATAAACATGTACCCGATGAGTGCTTATGTGGCGGTTGATAAGAAGATTGCCAATAAGGCACTGAAGCAGCTACAAGATGGCAAGTTAAAAGGCCGCCAATTTAGAGCACGTTTCATTAAGATGTAATCGGACTGGTAACGTCTCGGATGACAAGAGGCCCTTTGCTTATGCAAAGGGCCTCTTTTTTAGACTAGTACTTCGTTCATCAGATTATAGGGGAGGGGGCTGATGTGTAGGCGTTGTCCCCTCAGGAATAGGCTGAGACTTGTACTCACCGTCACGCTGTTGGGAGAAGTGCAGCGTTTGTGTTGGGAACGCGATTTGAGCTCCGTTGTCCGCGATGATCTCTTGGATCTTGAGTAGTACATCTTGTTTCACTTCGTGAAAGCGGATCCAGTTGACGGTTTTGGTAAAGGTATAAACCATAATATCGAGCGAAGAAGCGCTGAAAGCATTGAAGTTCACAATCAAGGTTTGCTTCGAGTCGATATCAGGATGCTCAAGTAACATTGACTTGATCTGATTAACGATCGTTTCGACTTTTTCACCATCGGAGTATCGCACGCCTATCGTTTCATTGATTCTTCTGTTCAGCATTCGAGAAGGGTTTTCTACCACAATGCTACTAAATACGGAATTAGGCACGTAAAGCGGCCGTTTATCGAAGGTGCGAATGATGGTCATACGCCATCCAATACGCTCCACTGTACCTTCAATTTGTCTGTCAGGGGAACGAACCCAATCTCCTACTTTGAACGGTCGGTCGAAGTAAACCATCAGACCACCGAAAAAGTTCGAAAGTAAGTCTTTAGCGGCTAAACCAACAATCAAGCCACCGACACCACCAAAAGTGAGTAAGCCAGATAGCTTAAACCAAACGCCTGCATAACGGTTAGCGCACCAACCGTCATGAAGAATAAACGCGCTATTTTGGCGACGGCTTGGACGGTTGTTTCATCTCGAGTTTGCTTTTCTAGAACAAACTCTTCGATATTGTTAATGAGCCTAAGTGTAATCCATACAAAGATACTGATAACGAGCAGTAACTTCAGTGTATTGAGCCAGTTAAGCTCGGATTCGATATGCTTTTGGAGGACATAACCCAAAGAGATTGTGGCCGGCCAGCACCAAATTAATGTACTGATAGGCGTTTTTAATGCTTGAAGCGTTAAGTCGTCCCAGTGGAAGGGCGTTTTTGCGGTGATGAATTCCAAGCGCTTGTAAAGCACACGCCATATGATCCATGCGAGAAAACTTGCAGCAGTGATAAATAGGACACTGTTATCCCAAGTTTGGATAAACGTGGTCACTTGAGTTAGCCATTCAGTCATTATGCTACTCTGTTGATTTAAAATATTTTTTAATTATATACCGATAGTGGTTCAATAGGGAAAGTCGTTGGATTTATCCTATTGTGAAGCTGAGAAATAGTGACATTTCTCAGAAAAAGGCTGAGGGCTATCAACGAATTTATTGATTGAATGCAAAACTCAGTTGTTTATACCCAAGTGACCTCAAGATGCAGGGTTCAGAGCGTTGTCACTGGTTCAAGTTCTAGGCAAATGGCGCAGCGGAATAACAAGTTCTTTCCAAGTCATTTAACGCAGAAATTGAACCAGTGAACCGCTCCCGAAGGGCGAGTTTGCCTAGCTCGCACACTTTGTTAACGATTCTTAATTTAGAACCACTAGATTGTCGAATCGTTGCCGCGTTTGCAAACTAGGCAATTCTCGCTGTACCACGCATCTTGAGGTTACTTGGGTATAGACGCGCGCAACGCTATTTATTATTAAAATGTTCCGATAGAGCTGCGCGCCGATTCTTTGCTGGGCCACCACCTTCCATATCGACTGTGTTTTCATAGCCCTCTTTGATCATGCGCTGAGTTGGGCTATTCGGTTGAACCCGACGTAACTGTGGAGAGTTGGGGGTGCCAGCTAGGCGATAAATAGTAACGCCTTGACCGGTTTCTATGAAAATTTCTTTACCATCAAAATCAAAGGAAGTAGATATCAGACGAGCGTTGCGAAACACGCCTTGTTCATTGAGGGTGAGTTTGTCTGTGTCATAGGAAGGTGCGCCAATTTCAATCCAAGAGCCATAGACATGCCTTGGGTGCACGTAGTCTTGATAACTGAAGTATATCAGGCTCGCGAATCCAATCGATAATATTCCAAGAAAGCCACCAACAACGACTCTAAATACGCTTTTGTTCGACACCATAGTGTACAGTAACGGCTGGCTACTAGGTTTACGACTTTGAACTACCATTTATTTCTCACGCGTAAATGTGGTTTAGTACCAATGTGAGAGTGAAATAAATTTGTCGTGAGAGCAAACTGTGACAGTAGAAGTTTGATCTCTTACCAAAAGATTCAATTACTTAATGATAGTGCCGCGCCTAAGTGCCACTCCTATTCAATTTTTAACATTATTAATTGTAGATGATAAAGCGATGTGTTTGCTTTGATCGACTCACGAAATCTATTGGGGCAGTTAATGATTGCTATTTTAGAGCTGATCAGATAAAAACTAGGGGACCGACCATAGGTCTAGATTTAAGCTCAAGGAAGATAAAATGATTAAAGAAAACACATACTTCGATGGAAACGTAAAGTCATTAGGTTTTACTCAGGCAGATGGTGATAGCAGTGTAGGTGTCATGGCTCCGGGTGAATATACGTTTGGCACTGCAGCACCTGAAAAGATGACAGTAGTGAAAGGTGCTTTAACCATAAAACGTGAAGGTGACGCAGACTGGACGACGTTTAAAGCAGGTGAGGCGTTTGATGTTGTAGGAGACTCTTCTTTTGACCTTAAAGTGGAGCAAGCAACGGCTTATCTGTGCGAGTATTTATAGTTTTAAAGCATACAAATAAAAATGCCACGCCCATAAGGCGTGGCTAACAGCGAGTTGAAAAGGCAGTGGTTGTATCTTAGTAGATACATTCAACTCAGATTCGTTTACAAGCTTCGAAGTGTCACTAAGGTCCTATAGATTACTGTCACTTGATCAGTAACTGTGGAAAACACCTTGGTTATAATCTCGAATGGCTTGTTCAATCTCTTCTGCGCTGTTCATTACGAAGGGACCGTAGTGCACAACTTTCTCGTCAATCGGCGTCCCAGTAAAAATCAGTAAACCACAACCTGTAGAAGTCGATATTTTTAACTCGTCACCTTTTCCGAGAAATGCGATCTGACCTTCATTAATCATATCTTGTCCAACACTCGCGTTACCATTATATGCAAACAGCATCACACTATCTCCCGGATGTCCAGTCAGGGTGATACTCTTTTGAGAACCAGCTTGCCAATCCGATAGCGAAAACGTCGCACTACTGTTAGAAACCGGGCCAACGAAAGAGTGTTTACCGAGGATCTCTACCTCTCCCGCGATCACTCGCAACTTACCTATACTGTCGCCTCGGTATTCTGGAATAGTGTCTGCCTGGAAGTCTGCGTATTGCGAAGGGGACATTTTGAACTGACTTGGCTGGTTTATCCAAATCTGAAAGCCGTGCAGTTGACCCGATTCCATAATCGGCATTTCACTGTGCAATACACCGCGACCCGCGGCCATCCATTGAGCGCCGCCAGGTTTCAGCTCGCCCACGTTACCCATATGATCTTTGTGCTGAAAGTGCCCTTCCAACATGTAGGTCAAAGTTTCAATTCCTCGGTGTGGGTGGGTTGGGAAACCGCCGACATAATCCGCTTGGTTGTCAGACTTGAGTTCGTCAATCATCAAAAATGGAGAAAAGTTAGGGTTATCGAAACCTGCGACACGTCGTATCTTTACACCCTCTCCGTCAGATGTTGGATGAGCATTGATCACGCTTTGAATGCGTCGTTGAATTGCCATGATGACCCCCTTAGTTTGATGTTGACAGTCTAAAGGCTTAGAGGAGAGTGATAACCCAAACGTTTTGATTTAGTTGTTCGAAATATTAGAAAGAACACTTCGGAACAACCGTGATGACTGAACAGGCCATCGTCTATACTTACTGTGTATAGATGTGTAAAAGGAGAGACCTATGGCCGTTGTTCCTAAACATAAAGACTCAAATGCTCGTTATGACCCGAGGCAAGATTTTACGGATGACCAAAGGCAGCGTTTTACTAAAGTTGCCAATACGGCGCAAAAACGTAAAGAGGAGTTTGAGCAGCGTTTCAGTGCCATAGAGAAAGCTCGAAAAGCGGCAGTAAAACCCGTGGTGAAGGTCAATAAGGAAAAACCAAACTCAGTGAGGTACGCCGTATGGTTGGTCATGGCGGGCGTGATAGCCTTGTGGTTTATGTATATGACTGGAGGCGCTTGATTTAAACTAGGTGCTTCGCTCCTTTCGTTTTCAATGGAGTGACATTCGTCGCTGTCGTATCATCAAACTCTTTCAGCGGATTCAGCCGGTCTCCCTGATAATAATTGAACTGATTTTTCCCACTGTGTTTTGCAGTGTACATGGCTTTGTCCGCGCATCGAGTCAGCTCTTCTAGGTTATCCGCATCGGTCGGGTATAAAGCCGCGCCAATACTAATGGTGAGGCGGTTAATACGCTCAGAGCTTTGATAGCTGTCTTCGAATAAGTGGCTGATACGCGCAAGAATACCATCCAGATCCTTTTTAGTTTTTACGCCATAGAGCAATAGAACAAACTCGTCTCCTGCAAATCGAGCGATCGAATAATCGTGTTTGTCAGTGCGTCTGTCTTTGTTGCGCACATTGTTTTTGAGTCTGGACGCAAAGTGTTGCAGAACGCGATCACCAATGCTGTGGCCATAAGTATCATTAATTGCCTTGAAGTCATCAATATCCAGAAAGACCAAAGCGGTGAGCGAGCTGGAGTCTTTAACTTCTTCGAGTTTGGCGTGGGCCCAGTTTTCAAAGCTCCAACGATTGGCAAGACCTGTGAGTTGGTCTAGGTAGGCAAGATCTTCAATACCTTCAGTATAGAGCGATTGAATATAGTTGATGGCCCGTGCGTAATAGTAGGCAGACATATTGCAAGCAAGAGAGAGTACTAGCAAGCTCACAATGAAGCGATCCGTTGCAAACCCAGCGGGTAGCTCTATCACGTCGGAGAACAGCATTGAACAAACAATTAATAGGTTTGTCGCCCCGCTGAACAGCACTCCGATGCGGAAGTCATTAATTAGGATAACCGCTGCTAGGATTGGATATAACCAGAACAGTCGGTCCTCGAGCATTCCGCCGTAGAAGATCAGCATGGTTGCGTAGAATAGTAAGATGCCGCTTAAGATTACGTCGGCGACGTTGTACTCTTTCTGAGTTAATGCATACCAAGTGTTGACGGAAATACATAATGCACAAGTAAGATTGAGAATGCTAAACAGGTAATTATGATCCGCCATATGAACGGATGTGTAGCCGAGCAAAATGACGAACGAAAAAGCAGAACAAATGACAACGATTCTTCGTTTTCTTTCAGAACGCATGTCTGCCATTTCTTCCAAATGTCGACCGACCAATCCTGTCATAGTAGGCATTTCCCTAAACTCTCAACGTCCGTTAAGTCTAGGTGACTATGAAGAGTTAGCGCGGGTTGGAGTAGTCCAGTAGCGTGATGTTAATCAAAGAATTGATATGAAATTATTTTGATAAAAAATGTAATTCCGTTTATTTATGGATATTTTTAATGATATTTATGCGCGCATTAATATGAGCATAACTTGCATTTATTACATAACTTGTTGAATACTCATCACAAAATCTCGAGTACCTGATAATGCTATTAATGAGCGCAATCTGAGTGTATGCGCGTAGAGAAGATTGTGAAATTTGATTTAATCTGCGTCACAAATATTTGTGAAAACTTGTGCAAACTCTATTCGATATCGAATGGCTGGAAGAAATGTCTCCTTATTCGAACACTTTGAGCAGTTTGGAGAGCCAAGTCTGTGTTTCTTTGCTAGGTGAGTGTTGTTTTCCCAAATAATAGGATTTTACGAACTCAGTTCTTAGCTGGTGGTTATCATTGGTTTTAAGTTGACCTAGCAGCGTCGCTGAGTTTTCAGCATGATCGTTGGCCAGTCCAAAGTCCATGTTTAAGTAGCCTTGCAAATAGAGCCAGCAGTGCGTTACGAGCATGAACTCCTTCTGTGTTTGGTCGACGAACTTATTGGCATGGGCTTCCCCCAACGTTTCCTGAAACACTTGAGTCATGGCATCTCGAGCTTGATCGCTGTCACCCAATTTAGTACTGGATTCAATATGCGCTTTGGTCAACAAGCCGAGTAAATGGTGAGTGGGTAGCGTGTCTGGTTTGTTTCGGCAAGCATTATCAAATAGCGTGCTATTTTGAGCGCATATTGCCTGCCAAAGAGCTGGGTTGTCTTGAACGAAGGGAAGTTCAACCATGTGGCAATCTGCCAATGCTTGCTCGAGATTAGTCATTCGTTTGTAGTTCTTCCCACGTTACTTCGCATGATCCATTTGCACCATCGACAAACAGTGAGTTACCCGTAATCATCACCGACAGTTCCATCCCACGCTCCACCATGCTTGCTAGTTGCTCAATGGATTGATGATCGAAGCGATAGATATCGGCTTTATGATATCCAAACTTACCTTTGTTTTGCTCCCACCAAACATTCGACTTTGAGTTGAAGCTGTAGACTTTCACTTGTTGACTTAAGCGAGTGGTTTTTTTAATACGCTCAGGATCCGGTTCGCCAACGTCAACCCAAAGTGAGATTTGATCATCTAAGGTTTTGACCCAAATATCAGGTTCTTCGATAGTCGAGAGGCCTTTCGTAAACTGCAAAGACTCTTGTGCATTCAAGCAAAACGCCATAAGGCGCGCCATCATACGTTGATCATTTTCAGAAGGGTGCTGGGCGACAGTAAGGCTTAAGGAGTCGTAGTGGTCTCTGTTCATATCGGTTAGAGCGATACGAAACTTAAAGATAGTGGGTTTTAATGCCATGATTTTTCTTTTTTATAAGACAAAAAAATAGCCAGCGCGATGCTGGCTATTCTCAGAAAAAAGCGTCTAAATTACAGTACTTTGATGCTTTCTGCTTGTGGGCCTTTTTGACCTTGAGATACAACGAACTCAACTTTTTGGCCTTCAACTAGAGTACGGAAACCGTCGCCAGTGATTGCAGAGAAGTGAGCGAATACGTCAGGACCGTTTTCTTGTTGGATGAAACCGAAACCTTTAGTTTCGTTGAACCATTTTACTGTACCAGTAACTGTGTTAGACATGATATATATCCTAAATTTAGTTTGTGAGCCGAATTCGGCGCGGATAGCGTGGAAAAGTAGATTGCTATTGCGTACGACACGACGGGGGAGTTACAAGTAATCCAACGAAATGTATATGTATACAAAGAACTGCTTTCTAGCTGTATGCGAGTGTAGAGTAATCTGAGGTTAAGTCAACGAATACTCGACCTAAACCTCAGAACTTTCGACTATTTCATTCATAAGTATGCGCTATGTTTCATTTTGACCATTCATTTATTGATATTCATGAAAATGAAATCGGTTTGTCTTCAAACTGTTACGCCTACCTGTCTCAATCTAGCGCCATTTTATTTTGATAAACGACGTTCTTATCGCTCTATTCGTGGAGAATAAATAGAGTAAGCAGTGATTTGTCCTGCAACAATCGCTGAGAACATAAAGAGCGCAGACAGCCCAATACTCGGAATTGGCAGAATCGATTGCTCAAATACGGATTGACTGGCGCTGACCAAAACACGGCTCCCGGGTACTAAGATGATGATTCCTTGGACAATATATATGGAGCCAGTGAGGTCCATTTTCTTCGCAACCCACGTGCCATACAAAGTAATTAATACGGTGGTAATCCAAGTACCGACAATCCAACCACTGTCGAATCCAAGATAGAATGGCCCCCACATCCCTAATATTGCGACAGGCAGGCCAAGCAAAATGTCGGTCGGACGAGCGTTAAACAACACGCCAATTGAAACCGAGAGAATGAATAAGCCAGATATATGGAGCCAAATGGGCACTTGGTTGATGTATGTCGTAGTTGGAAGCTCACCCCACAGGGCTTCACCAATGTTCAAACCAATTACAATACCAACAAAGAGTTTGATGAGTGTGAGAGCGCATTGCCCAAGTAAACTGGTGCCCGAAACCAAATCATTAAAGGCTAAACATTCCAATGCGTTGGCGATTGACAATCCGGGTACGAACAAAATGATGGCGGCGATACATAACGCCCAGACGGGGATCTGCGCCCCTAAAGAGGCAACAAACGCCACAAAAATACCCGTGATCAGCGCTGAAAGAAATTCTACGGCAATTGAGCGCCTTGCTTTACAGACTAATTGACATAACCAAACCAGAAAGCCTAGCAGAGCTGCGTAGCCGACGGCTTCTAATGTACTGCCAACAAGCATTAGATACGCCGGTGGGATGCCCATGTTGGCGAGTGCAACGATCCATTTCGGGTAACCAACGGGCTCTGGCACAGGTTCACTGGTAGGCTGATTGATCCGGATGATGGTATTGGCCAACAAACTTAGGTTAATAGAAGCGGGTTTGTGCCTTTTCATCACAACCGCATTATTGTCATCGGGAAACTGATAGTTAACAGATGTTGGAGTCGCTTGAATCATCACGTCTACGCCATGTTTTTGGGCATAGAATTGCGCGTATTTTTCGAGTTTATATGGCGCACAGCCACTTCGGTGGAGCGTGTCTCCGATTTCTACAATCTTCTTAATTCGGTATTCAGAAGGCATGGGTCAAAGCAAGTGAAGTTAAAGTGGGCACAAAGGTACCAGAGCTAAGGGATCTTGACGAGGCGCGGTAGCCATAAAATCCTAACTAATTCACGTTTTTCTAATTGATGTAGGAGGATTCAAAAAGTTAATAAATCGGAGTAGATATCCAGTACAAAAATAGAGATAACTCATATATTCACTAAAAATTCGAATTGTTAATCAATGTATCAATTGTTAACAGTTTGGTAAATTATCAAGGGGAAAAATTGGACAGGCACTGTCAAACATAGAAATTTAAGTTAATAATTTGTAAAGAATAAGCATTGGTGTGTGTAACGCACAATTGACAGCCATTTGGGCCTGTTTTTGGGCCCTTGACGGATAGATTTAATAGGCGAAAATATACGCAAAATGAGTTTGCAAAAATGAAAGGACGCTTTTCCATAATCTAAAAGCGAGGTGGTCGATGAAATTAATTATACTCTCCATGATGTCAGTGTCAGGCGGTATTTTGTCGGCAGATAATTTTTACTCTTTTCTGTTTGGTTTAGCGGTTTCCGCTCTAGCCGTAGGCGCATGTTACTGGTTCGCGCTTCGAACCACAGATTACCCACACTTGGCCCTAGGCTTGTTAGTGCTCGGCATGGTGGCGAAATTCGCAGTTGCCGGTTTTGGCGTTTTGTTTGGCGTGCAAACTGAGCTGATCTGTTCACCGCTGGTTTTCACCCTTTCTTATCTCTATTTCTCAATTGCGATGACATACCTTTGGTTTAGTTATCGAATTAAAAAAATCCCTCTGCCGCATAGAGAAAGAGCAATGAGGCTGCAAACCGCAGACTGATGATCCATTTTTCTCCTTTCAACGACAAAACAACGGTCTTTGAAGGGAGGAAATTGTCACAAAACATCAATATAGCGTTATTTCTGGCAATTTATTAGCAGTGGATTTATCGTATTCGATTATACTCAAGCCAGAATTAATCATTGATGTGGTGCCATGAAAAAAATATCTCTTAAGTCTGTCTCTATAGCGTGTGTGTCTTTACTTGCATCTGCTGCCGTTTCAGCTGCGCCGACCATAATTCCAGATCCTCCGACTATCGGTGCGAAAGGATACGTCCTCATCGATTTCAACACTGGCAAGGTCATTGTTGAAAAGAATGCCAATACTCGCCTTAACCCTGCAAGCTTGACTAAGCTGATGACCGCATACGTTGCTGGTCAAGAGCTTAAGCGTGGTAACATTGGTGAAAACGACCAAGTAAGAATTAGCAAAAACGCTTGGGCGAAGAAATTCCCAGATTCATCAAAAATGTTTATCGAAGTAGGAACTGAAGTCGACATGATGGATCTTTACCGTGGACTTATTGTTCAATCAGGAAATGATGCCAGTGTCGCGATTGCCGAGCACGTAGCGGGCTCTGAAGGTGCTTTTGTTAGCTTAATGAACTCTTGGGCTGCTTCTCTTGGTCTGGATAACACGTCATTTAGCAACCCACATGGCCTAGATAGCGATGGTCTATATTCAACGCCTTACGATATTGCTAAGTTAGGTCAAGCCATTATCCGAGACTTGCCAGATATCTACCCACTTTATAGTGAAACCTCTTTTACCTTTAACGGTATTACTCAGTACAACCGAAATGGCCTACTGCGAGACCGCAGCTTAAATGTTGACGGCATGAAAACAGGTTACACTAGCGGAGCGGGTTACAGTTTAGCCACCTCTGCGACCAGCGGTGACATGCGCCTTATTTCTGTTGTGATGGGTTCAACGAGCCCTAAGAGCCGTGAAGCAGAGAGCAAACAGCTACTGAGTTACGGTTTCCGTTTCTTTGATACTGTGTCACCAAACAAACAGGGTGAAGAGATCGCATTGCCTAAAGTTTGGATGGGTGCGGTAGACAATGTTTCTGTTGGTGTGGCGAATGATGTATTCATCACGTTACCTAAGAGTGATACCCAGAAGCTAACCGCAGAAGTTGAATACAATCGCGACTTAGTTGCGCCAATCACGGTTGATCAAGTACTAGGCCAAGTGATTTACAGTGTAGATGGCGAACAAGTTGCTGCAGCTGAGTTAGTTGCTTTGGAGTCAGTAGAAGAAGGCAGCTTGTTTAAGAAAGCTCTGGACTGGTTCAAGCGTCTAATTGCTAGCTTCTTTTAAATTTTAGGTTACTTACCTAATTAAAAACAGCAGCCTTTGAGCTGCTGTTTTTGCATCTGTGGTTCAGTAGTTTTCAACTTAGTTCCCCACAAAACCAAATCCTAAACCAAACTTCACTGTCCTTTGACATGGCGTTTTCATTAAACCTCAAAATTGCACCATAGCAATAGATCATGAATGCAATAACAGGGTTTCAAACATGGAATTTACTCAGCAGGACACACAAGCGTTATATCAAATGTGGATGTCACAGAAAGCGAAAATGCGATTGACGCAGATGGAAGTGGCGAAACGTCTTGGCATTTCTCAACTCGACTTCTCTTCTATTCTTAGAGGCATGAAGCCACTAACCATGGGGTTTGTTAGCCAGTTTTGTCAGTTGATGCATGTGGATGCAAAGCAGTTCATTCCATCACTGATGGCTGGCAGTGAAACGGCGCCGAAGGTGGTTTACCTAAAAAGCTCGATGACCATTGATGGAGAAATCCAACGTGCTTACATAGAAGGCAACCAGGTGATAGTGGAATACGCACACACCGTAGGCTAGTTTGGTAAACGCACTTGGGATAATGGAGGTCTAATGGTAGGCTTTGCGTTTGCTCCTTACTTTTGAATATCAATGTTAGAGAAAGAAAACCTACTCAAGTTAGCTAGAGTGACGATGCCATTTGGCAAGTATGCAGGCAGAGTGTTGATTGACCTTCCCGAAGAATACCTACTGTGGTTCGATAAAAAAGGCTGGCCTAAAGGTGAGTTGGGTGAGTTGTTGAAACTGTGCCTTGCGCTGAAGATAGAAGGGTTAGATAGTGTTGTTAGGCCTTTAAAGCGGATGTAATCTACCCAACAAGCTCTCAGACTAGAACCAAAAGACCCACTATGAAATTTGATATTGATGCACTGAAACATCACCAACTGGTCGAAGGTGGCCAACTAGAAGGCTACTACATCCATCAGCCTGCAAAAGGCAGTCAACAAAATGACAAAGCTGTCTTGTTAGAGCGCCAAGCGTTAGAAAAGATGGGATACAAAGTAGTACAGGTTCAAGCTAAAGGCCGAACAACAACGTTTGCTGAGGCGATGCAAGATCTGGTAAAGAAGACGGGGCATCAGCGTAAGTAATCAATGACTGCAACTGGCTTAGCACTGTTAACTTCTTCGACAATACCATATTTTTACATGAACAAGGGTTAGGCCGTAAGGCTAACTCTTTTTGGCTCTTTCTACGCTAGCGCATTTTCCCGTTAGACTCTACCAGAATATATTGGACTTACTTAATCTAATTGTTGATGGGTCAGTGTTCTTATTAATCAGTATTCGATTGATATCTAATAGTTTAAGTTAGAAATGTCCCAAGTTGGTTATATAGTATCATGGCCTTACATTGCTTAGCCATATATGAATTTCACTAATTCATATATACGGACAGCAGTATTTGTTAAGTTTCATTTATCTAATAATTGTAATCATCGAGGATTAACATGAAATTTAATAGTCTTAGCAGAGTAATAGCTTTACTTATTGCATCGATAGCAGCCCCTGCTGCTTTAGCAAACAATCCCGAGTCAATTGTTTCTGTCAATTCCGTTACGCCGGGTGTATCTCCCGAGTTTGCTGCTGTACAAGCGAGTAAAGTAATGATGCCAGAATTACCAACACCGACGACAACTGAAGGTTGGTTACAATTACAAAAAGCTTTTGATGCACCAGGCATCGAATTAGGAAAACAACTTGCAGAAAAGTCTGGCGTTTCTTACGAAAAGAAAGAGTTCGCTGGTGTTGAAGTCTTCTTCATTACCCCTAAGAACATCGCGCCTGAATACAAAAATAAATACCTAATACACGTTCATGGTGGTGCTTTCGTTCTTGGTGGTGAAGAATCCGCTCTACGCGAATCGGTTTGGGTAGCCAACGGTCTAGGCGCGCAAGTCATTTCTGTCGATTATCGTCGTCCTCCACTTCATCCATTCCCTGCAGCAGTTGATGATGTTGTCGCTGTTTGGAATGAAGTAATAAAAACACAAGCTCCAGAAAACACCGCAATATTTGGTACCTCAGCTGGTGGCAACTTAACACTTGCAACAGTGCTTTCACTTCGTGACCAGGGCCTTCCTGTTCCGGGTGCAATTTACGCAGGTACACCAGCAACAGATTTAGCCTTAGTTTCAGAGACTTGGCTAACCTTTAAAGGTCTTGACCCACTCGGTGATCGTGACGCGGACGGTCTTATTGAAGGGATGTTCGAGGTGTATGCCGGCGAAGAAGATCGCACAAATCCCTTAATTTCACCAGTTTATGGTCAGTTTGACGATAAGTTCCCTCCAACGCTACTTTTCTCTGGTACTCGCGACCTATTATTGAGTGACACCGTTCGTGTTCATCGTGCATTACGTGCGAACGGAGCTAATGCGCACCTACATATTTACGACGGTCAAGCTCATGGTGACTACGCGCTTGGTATGTTAAGTCCGTTCCCTGAATCTGATGACGCAATGCGCGAAATTAAAGAGTTCTTTAACGAACACATAAACAAATAATCGCAGTTAAAAATACGCAATAACTTAATTTTACTCTCATGCTTTTTATTTCATCCTTAATAAGGTGTGGGAGTGACGATTGTATTCGATGCTAAATAGACTTTCCTTTTTGTTTTAGTATTAAAAAATAAAGTCTTTTTTGGTGGATATATAACACACAATAAGGTTAAAGATTAACAATTTAATTATTTTAACTTGAATGGGATAGTTTAATGATGCACAGGAAATACCTTGTAAGTTCTATATTGATTGCTTCTTCATTTAGTCTACATGCTGGGCAGATAGATCAATATAACCTCTCTTTAAATTACGACCCTATCGTTATGGAAAATGGTACGGTTACATCAAAACCAGCGTCAATGATTAATGAAATTTGGCAAATTGAAAACAAAGAAGTCACTGAAATTACAGACGGTGTCTATCGTATTTCTGGTTGGGGTATTAGTAGTATTATTGCCGTTGAGGGTCCAGAAGGTTGGATCATCATCGATACCGGCGACGATTTACAAGCAGGCAAAGAGCAACGAGCGGCTTTAGAAGAGAAGCTTAATACACAAATTGATGTAAGCGCTATTCTGTACACGCATTCTCACTATGTGTGGGGTGCTGAGGCTTGGGCTGGTGACAATACTAATATTTATGCCCATGAGTGGACTGAAAAACTCTTGAATGATGACAACGGTGTAAGCCCACTAACAGGTAACTTTAATGCACGTGCATCATTGCAATTTGGTGTGTTAAACCCAAAAGAAGGTCCTGATGCCTTTCCAAATAAAATGGGATTCTCACTAGATAAATTAACTGGCGAAAAAGGGTATATTCCACCAAAGGTCACTTTCGAAAACAACAAAATAGAAAGCCATACAATTGCAGGTACTGAGGTTATCGTATTACCATCCCCTACCGATGTAATCGATAGCGTTGCTTTTTACTTTCCTGAAAAAAGCTTAATGGTTACAAATGCAATGCACAATGATGTTATTTTTAATATCTATACGTTGCGAGGTGATAGATACCGCGATCCAATCAGACTGGTAGAAGCTGCTGATTTAGTATTGTCTTACGACTTTGACTATCACGTTGATATTCATGGAGCGCCAGACATGACTAAAGAAGCTGGAAAAGATACCATTATAAAATGGCGTGATGCGCTGCAACTGATTCATGACCAAACCCTCAGAGCAATTATGCTTGGTCATGATGCTCAAGGTGCGGCAGAATCACTGTACATGCCAATGGATTTGAGACAAGACAGAGAAACATACGGTCAGGTTGAAAGTCACGCCAAGCAAGTTTACAACGGTTATGTTGGATGGAACGGTTGGGATATCTACGACATCAACCCAATGCGTACTAACGAATTTGCCAATACATTGGTCGATAGCTTAGGTGGTATCGTTGCGGTCAATGCAATGGCAAAAGCGTCGAACGCGAAAGAATCGATTAAAGGTTGGCAGTGGACCCTATACCTAACGTCTCAAGCGCTTGAAGTTGATGCAAGCAACGCAACAGCAAAACAGCTACGCGCCGATGCCGCTCGTGCTTTAGGTCAACGCACTAGCTCATCCAATGCTCGCGGTTGGTACATCTCAGAAGCGTTACTCCACGAAGGTAAATTGGAGTTTATGGGGCATGAAATTAATGATTACCGTACCCTAAGTGCCATCCTCGGTACCATTACACCGAAAAAACTGGCTGAATCAACCATTGAAGCCAACGTTGACTATCTTCGTTACTTAGTCGATACGCGCAAAGCCGAAGGTCTACACGCTAAGTTTAACTTAGTGATGAGCGACAGCGACAACACCTTTAGTATTGAACTGCGCAACGGTATCATTCAAGTCATCTCACAGAAAAACGCAGGAGTGACAGTGACACTCTCGCATGAGCAGTGGAGTGATGTATTGCTTGGAAACACAAGGTTTAAGCAGATTGATAGCACGTTGTCTGATTTTGATACAGCCCTGACCATCGCACACTAATTCAGCCTTATTGTTAGTGTAAAAATAGCAACCTGAAGGACATGCACTTATTGCAAATAGGTGTATGTCCTTGTAAGGCATAGTAGAACGGGTGCTTTACCAATTTAGTTAAATCACTCACAAATAGGAATGAGATGTAAGGGTTACTCATTCTTTTCCTCCAAAGGACATTTGCTAGTTTTATGGTTGATCAAAAAGGCTGGCCTAAAGGTGAGCTAGGTGAGTTGTTGAAGCTGTGCCTGGCGCTAAAAATTGAAGGCTTAGATAGTGTCGTTAAGCCTTTAAAGCGAATGTAATCTACCGAACAAGCTCTTAGATTAAAACCAAAAGACCCACTATAAAAATTGATATTGAAGCACTGAAAAATCATCAACGGGTCGAAGATGGCCAACTAGAAGGCTGCTACATCCATCAGCCTGAAAAAGGCAGCCTGGAAAGTGATAGAGCTGTTTTAGAAGAGCGAAAAGAGTTAGAAAAGAGGGGGGTACAAGGTAGTACAGGTTCAAGCTAAAGGCAGAACAACAACGTTTGCAGAAGCGATGCAGAAGTTTGCAAAGAAAAGTGGGCATAAGTCCAAGTGATAGACGAAAGTAGTTTTCCACGTTGCCTTTGAACGCTCTAAAAATTGCCTGACTCTTCTACTTTCTTATCCTAATTTGTTCTGAGTGCACTGTTCTGGGCGGCAATTAGCATTGCCGCAATCTTCCTTTGTCGTCATATCCAAAGGTGACACTAGTGGGGGTATCTTAGTGCGCGAGATTAAGTGGACTAGAACAAGCGGCGTTTTAGTCCTACCTTTTCAAGAATGCGTGTTGAAATCTCCTCTACAGAGAGCGCGGTTGTGTTGATGTAAGGAATCGCTTCTCTTCGAAACAGTGCTTCAACCGTTTTGAGTTCAATGGAACACTGCTCAGCACTCGCGTAATCGCTTCCTGATAGGCGATTTTCTCGAATTTTATTCAGCCTTTCAGCATCGATCGTTAAACCAAACAGTTTGTGCCTGTGGATTTCAAACTCGGGTAACAAGCGCATTGAAGCCATGTCTTCAGCAATGAAAGGGTAGTTCACCACTCGCAAGCCAAACTGCATCGCCATGTACAGGCTAGTAGGAGTTTTTCCACTTCTCGATACGCCAAGCAGAATTATGTCTGCTTCTTCAAAGCCTTTCAAAGTAACCCCATCATCGTGTGCGAGCGTGTACTCTATCGCAGCAATGCGGTCGAAATAGTTTTTTGAATCTCTACCCACACTTCTGGATCGTTGCAGCTTGGGTTTAGGTTTCACCCCTGTATCTGAAGACACACTTTCAACAAAAGGGCCAATAACGTCGTATCCATTGATGGGAGCCTGGGTCAACGCGTCACGAATGGTCGGTACCACGATAGAGTAAAACACTAATGGCATAATGCCTTTGGATTGATAGGAGTGATGAATTTCTTTTAATAATTCATTGAGCTTATCTTCGGTTTCCACGAATGGAAATGTCCGCTCATTACATTCAAATGAAAATTGGCCGAGTACAACATGGCCTAGGGTTTCACAGGTGATGGCGGTTCCGTCAGAAACATAGAACACATCACGACTTTGGGTTTTGTTTTGCATTTTTAGTTTAAGGTGTCAAAAAAAATTGATTATGATGCGACCCATAATACAAATAAAAATACCCTGCTGACTATTACGTACCCCACAGCTTTGGAATTTTCCATTCGCTGACGTAATCGTTTGCCTTTAATCCCCCTACGCTGCTTATTTCTGGAGAAATAAATGCAAAATAATACTCTTTGGTTCAATGGCCTATCCATGCAAGATGTCGACAAAGTCGGCGGAAAAAACGCGTCTCTCGGTGAAATGGTGTCAAACCTTTCTAATGCGGGAGTGAGTGTGCCAAACGGCTTTGCGACCACTTCCTATGCATTTAATCAGTTCTTGGATTACCAAGGATTAGATGAACGAATTCACCAACTGCTTGATGACCTGAACGTTGAGGACGTTGAAGCACTGCGTAAAACCGGTGCTCTGATTCGACAATGGGTTCTCGAAGCGCCGTTCCCTGCGGATTTAGAACAAGCCATCCGCGACGACTACGCGACTTTGGTGGGTGAGAATCCAGAAATTTCAGTGGCGGTTCGCTCGTCTGCAACTGCTGAAGATCTACCCGATGCATCATTTGCCGGTCAGCAAGAAACCTTCCTCAACGTAAAAGGTATTGAGTCAGTATTAGAAGCGACCAAACACGTGTATGCTTCGCTGTTTAATGATCGCGCTATCTCTTACCGTGTGCACCAAGGCTTTGATCATCGTGGAATTTCGTTGTCTGCGGGTATCCAGCGCATGGTTCGCTCTGATGAAGCTGCATCGGGTGTGATGTTCACGCTAGATACGGAATCAGGTTTCGATCAAGTCGTGTTCATTACGTCTGCTTGGGGCTTGGGTGAGATGGTCGTGCAGGGCGCGGTCAACCCAGATGAGTTTTATGTTCACAAGCCGCTGTTAGAGGCAGGCTCCGCTCCGATTGTGAAGAAAACCTTCGGCTCCAAGCTGATCAAAATGATCTATTCAAACAGCCAAGAGGTCGGCAAACAGGTTGAGATTGTTGATACCTCAGCAGAAGAACGCCAAACATTCTCGCTGACGGACGACGAGATTAAAGAGCTAGCGAAACAGGCGATGATCATCGAGAAGCACTACCAACGTCCGATGGATATTGAGTGGGCGAAAGATGGTATTGATGGGAAGCTGTACATTGTTCAAGCCCGCCCAGAGACGGTATGTTCCCAGTCAGAACAGAACGTGATTGAGCGTTACGAGCTTAACGCTAAAGCAGAAGTATTGGTTGAAGGCCGTGCGATTGGTCAGCGTATTGGTTCTGGCCCAGTTCGCTTAGTGAAATCTTTGGATGAGATGTCGCTTGTTAAAGAAGGTGATGTCTTGGTTACGGATATGACCGACCCAGATTGGGAGCCGGTGATGAAGAAGGCATCGGCAATTGTCACTAACCGTGGCGGCCGTACTTGTCATGCGGCGATCATTGCGCGTGAACTGGGTATTCCAGCCATTGTGGGTTGTGGCCAAGCAACTCAGCAGCTTAACGACGGTGAACATGTGACGGTGTCTTGTTCTGAAGGTGAAACAGGTTATGTGTACCAAGGTGAGCTGGCATTCGAAGTTAAACGTTCATCGGTTGATCAACTACCACTGCTGCCAACCAAGGTAATGATGAATGTGGGCAACCCAGATCGCGCGTTCGATTTCGCGCAGTTGCCAAATGAAGGGGTGGGGCTTGCTCGTCTTGAATTCATCATTAACAAGATGATCGGTATCCACCCGAAGGTTTTGCTTAACTTCGACGAGCAAAGCGAAGAGCTTAAAGCTGAAATCCGCGACCGTATCCGCGGTTACAGTGACCCAATTGATTTCTACGTCAGCAAACTAAGCGAAGGTATTGCTACTATCGCAGCCGCATTCTGGCCAAAGCGTGTCATTGTGCGTATGTCTGATTTTAAATCCAACGAGTACAGCAACCTTGTAGGCGGTAAAGAGTTTGAACCGCACGAAGAGAACCCTATGCTGGGTTTCCGTGGTGCATCACGTTACATCTCTCCTGATTTTGAGCAGTGTTTCGAGTTGGAAACTCAAGCCATCAAGCGCGTTCGTAATGAGATGGGCTTGAAGAACGTTGAAATCATGATTCCATTCGTTCGTACGACAAGCGAAGCGGCTTCTGTCATCGACTTGCTGGCGAAGTTTGATTTGCGCCGTGGCGACCAAGGTTTGAAAGTCATCATGATGTGTGAGCTACCGTCTAACGCGGTATTGGCCGATGAGTTCTTGAAGTATTTCGACGGTTTCTCCATCGGCTCGAACGACATGACTCAATTAACTCTAGGGTTGGACCGTGATTCTGGTGATGTGGCACATCTGTTTGATGAGCGAAATCCGGCTGTGAAAGCCATGCTCAAGATGTCGATAGACGCGGCAACTAAAGCAGGGAAGTATGTCGGCATTTGTGGTCAAGGCCCGTCGGATCACGATGATTTGGCGAAATGGTTGATGGAGCAGGGAATTAGCTCGGTGTCGCTCAACCCAGACACCGTGATTGATACTTGGTTGAAGCTGGCGGAAGTCAGCGAAAGCTAAACTCTACAACAGATTTAAAAATAGCGCCATCTGGCGCTATTTTTAATATGGTTATGGTGTATGAGCTACTCAACCAACCATTGCTGTGATAGCCAAAAGTAAGGTGTGCCGTTACGATGAGGTGCGGTGCAGTTGACACGATGACGGCCTTTAGACAGAGGTGTAGCTGGTTTAACCGAAAACTCTTTATCGGATTTCCAATCCACTTCAATATGTTGGCCATTCAAATAGCATTGTAAATGCGGGTAGTAAGCTTCACGCGATGGCAATAAGGTGACGTCGAGTACAGGTCGCTTGTCTGTTGTTTGTGGATCGGGCAGCGCAGCGTAATTGAGTGGCAATGGCAGCGAATTCAATTTATGTCGCATAGACGTGATGCTCGAATAGTTACCAGCGGTGTTAAAGCGAGGTAGCGCTTGCCAGTCGCTGTGCATACCTATGGACCCCGACTGCTGACCAAACGATATATAGCCTTGGGAATCGAGCCACTTCTTAAGTTCCGTATTGTACTCACCATAAGGGTAAGCGAACATCATTGGTGCATGACCAATTTTTTCTTCAATGCGTTTTTGCGCCGAATTAATGTTGTTTTGAGCGTCGGATAGCCAGCTTTCGTCGCTGTTGGCTTTGGCAACCAAGTGGGCGTGGTCTAGGGTGTGGTTGGCGATGGTCGCGCCGTTTTCCGACATCTCCTTGAGCTGCTCCCAGCTACAGTAGCCCTGATAACCTTTATCAACTGGAGTGGTTGAGACGAACACTGTGAAGGGTAAGTTTCGCTTTTTCAATTCCGGATAAGCAATATCGCATACTGAGGAAAAGCCATCATCAAAGGTTAACGCTAAACTTTTTTTGGCGAGCTTCTTACCAGATAAAACCTGCTTTACCGCTTGCTCTAAGTCAACGATTTGATAGCCCTGATTCTCGAAGTGATCCAACTGCGCCCTAAACATCTCAACACGAGTGGATGTCACTGATGGCGTTTCATCAGCAATATGGTGGTATAGAAGGACATTCAAAGATTCAGCGGCAGCGGGCATCGCAGCCAAAGACAAAAGAAGTAAGTGTTTTATCAAAGTATCGCTCTCGGTAATAACAATTCGCGCGGTGTCATTGTAAATACTTAATGAGCCTGTAAATTAAATTTCTGTCAGAGTTTTGTGTGAGAAATAGCAATCAGGCACGTTTGTCGCAGTTTTGCGATGAATAGCAGCATCATTGGTCGCTCCAGTATGTGTGCTCGTGTACAAGTGTACCTTCAAAAATAATGTTCGGCGATGTCACTGCACCAGTCCAATATTTGCGCAATGATGGGATTGTATTGACTTGATGCACTAAAAAAAACGGAAGCAGGAATCTTTACATCGTCGACTAATAACGGGCTAGGTTTCTTAATAATTCTACCTTCGGCTTCCCATTTGCTTGCAATGTGATCTGGCAATACTGCCCAACCTCGAAGCTCCAATAGAGAGAGAAGCAGTTCGTTGCTTCCTACCACTCGGCAATGTGAGGAGAATGGTTTGATGAGCCCGTCTGTTTTGACCGTATGCTCGGCAATGTATTGTATCTCTAATTGTGTATCTTCAAGCGTAATCTCTTCGTGACTTGATAGAGGAGACTGGCTTCCTACGTAGAAGTGATAGTTTATGTAGCCTATGTTCTTGTAAAGAATCGTCTGCTTTGGAAGAAGGTTATATTTGGTAGGCAGAAAAACTAAATCTAGGTCTCCACTTTCTAGAGCATCTAATGCTTGTTCTCTATGCTTTTGAACCCAGTTTATCCTTACCTCAGGGTAGGCTTCGAGTGCTTTGCTTTCAATTTGACGAATAAAGTCACTTGGAAAGTCGCTGTCGAAACAGAATGTGAGTTCGTGAAGGTTGTGCTCAAACAACTCTTTGGTGTACAGATCTAACTGATGATTTTGGCGTAAAACCAACTTCACTTGAGGGTAGATTCCGTTTCCGTAGTCTGTGGGTATCGCTTTACGACCTTGGATTGTAAATAAAGTGAATCCGAGTATATCTTCATAAGACTTAATCAGTTCTCTTACGGTCGTTCGGTCTTTGTTGAGCGTTCGACCAGCGGCACTGTATGAGCCTTTTTCAAATACGGCAATGAAGGCGTTGAGTTGCTCCAAACTGTGCATATATTTTCCTTTTGAACGTAATTTCCCCGCATAACTGGGTTTGAATTGTGCAGAACACCGTTCATAATCGCAACAAATTAAGTTGCGAATCTTTATCTCATGAGTGTCGAGTCACTAAGCCGGTCAAATTCCCCGTGGTTTTTCCTTGATTTTAAGGTGCTAAAAACCATCTTAATGATCGCAATTCCAATCACATTACAAACCATACTGTTCTCAAGTAAAGGCTTGACTGACATCATGATGATTGGTCAGTTGAGTGAAGATAATTTGGCCGCTATGGGCGTGGCTGGCCGAGCCCTATTTGTTGCGATCATCGTGTTGTCTGGTGTATCGACTGGTGGGGCCATGTTGGCAGCGCAGTATTTTGGTGCAAACAACTATCGCGGTGTCACCTCAAGCGTCGCATTAACTTGGGTTATCTCGACAGCTGTTGCGATGTTGCCGATGGGCTTATTCTGGTTTTTGGGCGATTGGGTTATTGGCCTTTCAAGCCAATCATCTGAGATTCAAGCTCTTGGGCATGAATATCTCAAACTGGCAGGTTTAAGCCTGTTTTTCGTGGCGTTTAGTGGCGCAATTGCCGCGGGACTACGCTCGGTTCATCAAGCGGGTCTTAGCACATGGTTCAGTGGGCTTGGCATTGTTCTGAACTTGTTTTTCAACTGGGTGTTTATTTTTGGAAACCTTGGTGCGCCAGAGCTCGGATTGAAAGGGGCGGCTGTTGCCACTGTGCTTAGCAGTTTGATTGAAGTGTTGGTAACGATCGGTTATCTAGCCTCCCGAAAACATATGCTTGCGTTCACCTTGAGCGACGTACTATCTGCGCTTCAAATTGCAAAGATTAAGCGCTTTGTCAGCTTAGCATTGCCGACAACGTTAAATTTTCTGTTGTGGGCTGGAGGCCTTTTTGCCTATACCGCGATAATGGGAAAAACTGGAGACCAAGGGCTCGTCGTGTTGTCTGTCATTACACCCATCGAAGCATTTTCACTGAGCTTTTTAACGGGTATTGCTAATGCTTCCGCCGTTATTGTGGGCAATCAACTTGGGGCTAAAAATGATGAGGCCGCCTATTCCCAAGCGGTTGGTTTCGTGATTATTGCAATAGCCATTACCGTGTTTGTCGCTGTGGCACTTTATCTGCTAAGAGACCCTATTTTGGGGCTATTTGTAGGCATAGAAGAAGACACCTATTTACTCGCGGAGAAGTTTTACCTGATTCTTTGTATTGGCATCATATTGCGTTCTTTACCGACCACTATGGTGGTAGGTGTGCTTCGAGCAGGTGGCGATGTTAAGTTCTGCCTTTATCAAGACCTTACTACTCAATGGCTGTTTGGTATTCCATTAGCGGCATTAGGTGCGCTTGTTTTAGGGTTAAGCCCGGATAAGGTTTTTGCCCTGTTCTTCCTAGAAACATTATTTAAGTGGTTTGCCTGCGTGTATCGCTTTCGAAGCCGAAAATGGATCAACCATCTAGCAAAATAAATTGAGGTGTAATTTATGAATTTAATCAGTCTTTATGAAGCGTATGGCGTGACAGCGGCATTTGTGTTGTTTTTCTGTGTGTACATTTTTGTTCACGTTAAATATATTCGCCATCATGAAGCTCATAAGCGCTTTCTAGCTGCTTTATGGGAGTTAATGAAAAATACTATTCATGGTGATCATATTCGCACCATGGGGTACAAGCATGAGAAAGAGCAACCTAAATCGGAGAAGCGTTCTGAGCCAAATATTTAGCGAGTGCTCCAGCTGGTGAAAATACACCGAATATTGGCTGCGTTTTCTTAATGTTGTCATCGGAGAGGGGGATGATAGCATCAAGCCAGTTCTCTATTAGGTAGTAATCCAATGAATCTCGATAAGTATCAGGGCATTATCTTCGACATGGATGGCACATTGATTGATTCAATGCCCACCCACCTTTCTGCATGGCAAAAAACAGCAGAGCAGTTCCAGTTTCCTTTCGATGAGAAATGGCTGTATCAGTTAGGTGGCCAACCGACCATCAAAACGGCGCGAATGCTGAAGAAAATGCATCCGATTGAAGCAACCGAAGATGAAATGGTGACCGCCAAATATGGCCATTATGAAGCCGTGGAGAATAAAGGGGATTTGGTCTCCGTGACCCACCAGATTCTTCAAAGTTCAGTAGGCAAGCGAAAGCTGGCAATCGGAACGGGTAGCCAACGCAAACATGCGGAGTCGCTGCTGACCAGTAATGGTGTCATAGAATTGTTTGATACTATCGTCACCGCCAACGATGTGACCGAGCACAAGCCCGAGCCCGAGACGTTTTTAACCGCGGCGAATAACATGGATATCGCTCCGTCCGAATGCGTGGTATTCGAAGACACCAAGTTAGGTCTTCAGGCTGCGCATGCGGCAGGTATGGATTGCTATCTGATTGAAGATAATAAATTTACTTTCTTCCCAGTTAACTAACCGATTTTCAGTGGGCTCAATGATTTATTGAGCCTATTTCCCACAAAAATCAAAAACGTGATTATCTTTTTCATCCCCCTTTTCTAACTCTTCCATAGCGACCTTCCAAAAACTCTGGCCCTGCTACTAGTGATGATTCGATCCTTCATAGTGTATTGGGAGGAACTTGGGGCGTTGAATATCATAGCATCTCAATAGCATAGCATCTTAATAACTCGGCATGGACAGCTGACGAATTGTAACGAAGAGTAGAATTTATAATGAATCGAGTCCAAAGAACTGCCATTGCCGCATTAATTTTGTTAGTCACAGCTTGTGCCTCGCAGCACCCCTTGGAAAAGCGAGTTAATGAAAAAAACTATCGTCAAGTCACCTTGCAAATGAACCTCAATCAAACAGTTCCGAGCCACTGCGTACTTGGTGGGGAGAAGGTAACGATTACCTTTATTCAACCGCTGATCACAGCACACCGATCGCGGTTTCTGATGATCAGTTGAAGTTACTAGTCCTGTCTGGTGGTGGTGCTAAGGGAGCGTATGGTGTTGGGTTCCTTAACGGACTTTATGAACAACAACGTCTAGATACTTACAGCGTTGTGACTGGGGTGAGTGCTGGCGCATTGATGGCACCGTTTGTGTTTCTTGGAGGAGAAGAGATACCGCGTCTGAAGGAGACTATTCTTGGTCTTGACGACGAAATGCTAATGAGTAAAACCAACATCTTCCATGCGATTTTTAAAGAGGGTTACAGTGATGGTGAGAGCTTCTTTTCTTTCATCGAGGAAACCTACAGTGACGAGATGATTGAGCTTGTAGCTGAGCAGCACCGACTAGGCAGACGCTTGTTGATTGGTACCACACAAATTGATGCCGACCAATTAGTGGTGTGGAACTTAGGTCAAATTGCGGCCAGTGATATGCCAAATAAAGCGAAGCTTTTCCACCAAGTATTGGCGGCAAGCGCTTCTATTCCGGGAGTCTTTCCTCCTCAAGTGATTGATGTCGAGCTAAATGGTGAAATGCTCGAAGAGTTGCATGTCGATGGTGGTTTATCGGCGCAGATGTTCCTACAAGCTGTCGATTTCGAATTTGATGGTATTAATCAGGCTTTGGGGCTGAACACTAAGCCTCAAGTACATGTTATTCGTAATGGTATGCTCACCTTGCCTTACTCTCCGGTGAAAGATAATGGGGTGAGTTTGCTAGGGCGCACATTAAGTTCATTAACAACGCAACAAAGCCGAGGTGATCTGTATCGGATGCTCTACTTCAGTGAAGTTCAGGGCTTTGATTTAGCGTTCACATATATAGATCATGAATTTGACGAGAAACCAAAGCCGAAAACCTTGTTCGACCGCGACTACATGAAAGTCCTGTATCAACATGGCTATCAACAAGCACAAGGCGACAAAGCTTGGACGACCGAAGTGCCATACTAGTGTTGCGTGATTACCTACGCATATTGATACCCTGCTCCCAGTTAACTGTCTCAAAAGTTGGAATGGAAGCTTAAATGTGAAATTATTTGTTTACAGGTATTTAACATCGATTTTTGTCATTAGTTTAATCGAAAATTCCAATTATCATTGGAACAAGAAATGAATTACTGTAGTCGCATAAATCGAGGGACACGCGATAAGACACATATAAGATGGCTTACATAGTTCCCAAAATGGCAATACCCTTCGCTTGCAGCCCCTCTTTGAGGGGCTTTTTCATTTCATAAATCCCACGCCTTGTTTTATCTATTTGCACAGCCGCTTCTCGATATTGTTTTGTAGCATGTTGCTCTTTTTTGCTATTAGCCTAGTTACTCGACAGCCTAACTACTCTATTGGTCTAGTTATCGTAATCGCTGAGTTAACCGTAATTCCTCTTTATTTCTTTGATCTTCTGTGGAATTTTTGAACGGTTGAAAAACTCGACTACGCTTATCAATGAGCAATAAATTTTGCAATGTGATGCATAACAAGGAGAGAACTATGAAGCCTATTTCGGCAATCGTCGCGGCTGTAATTGTATCATTTGGAGCTGTAGCGACTGAGCCCAAGCCCGCTACTCAAGCTACTATCGCTGTAAACAACCAAGTAAAGGAAAGCTTGCCTTTTAGCGATAAACAAGATTTTGAAGATGCTCAGCGCGGTTTCATCGCACAGCAAGACGTGGTGACCATCACTAACGCCAATGGCGATGTGGTATGGGACTTAGAAGCCTACAAAAAATACATCGGTTTGGACAAGCCAGCGCCTGATAGCGTTAACCCTAGCTTATGGCGCAACGCTCAACTTAATATGATCAATGGCTTGTTTGAAGTGACAGAGGGAATTTATCAGGTCAGAGGTTATGACCTTTCAAACATCACTTTCGTTAAGGGTGATACAGGGTGGATCGTTTTTGATCCGCTAATTTCACAAGAAACCGCCAAAGCTGCACTTGAGTTTATCAATGGTGAGTTAGGTGAAAGACCAGTGGTAGCCGTCATCTACAGTCACAGCCACATTGACCACTTTGGCGGCGTACGAGGTATTGTCGACGAAAAAGAGGTGATGGCAGGTAATGTCGAAATCATAGCCTCTAAAGACTTCACCGAGCATGCGGTATCGGAAAACGTGATTGCGGGTAATGCAATGGGACGCCGTGCTGTGTTTATGTATGGAGCGTTGCTTCCACGTAATGAAAGAGGTGGTGTGAATGGAGGCTTAGGCCAAACGACATCAACGGGCCTTGCCACTCTTATCAAACCGACGGACATTATTGAAAAAACGGGCGACGAACGCACGATTGATGGTGTGCGCATGGTGTTCCAATACACACCAGGTTCTGAGGCGCCAACCGAAATTAACACCTACTTCCCAGATAAAAAAGCCGTGTGGATGGCAGAAAACTCGACTAACACCATGCATAACATTTTGACTCTTCGCGGCGCACAAGTACGCGATGCGTTGAAGTGGTCAAGTTATCTGCAAGAAACCATTGAGATGTGGGGTGATGAGGTCGAGGTTAAGTTCCAAAGTCACCACTGGCCAATGTGGGGGCAAGAAAAGATTGTTGAGTACTTCAAGAAACAGCGCGACATGTATAAGTACACCCATGACCAAACCGTTCGTTTGATGAACCAAGGTTATATTGGTGAAGAAATCTCGGAAATCATCCAGTTCCCAGACGAAATCGAATACAACTGGAGTACGCGCGGTTACTACGGCACCTTGCGTCATAACAGCCGCGCGGTTTATCAACGCTACATGGGTTGGTACAACGGTAATCCTTCTGACTTAAACAATCTGCCGCCAACGAATGCTGCCGTTATGTACGTTGAGTACATGGGGGGAGAGCGTGAAACCATCAAGAAAGCGCAAGTCGATTTCGATGCAGGTAAATATCGTTGGGTAGCAGAGGTCATGAAGCATGTTGTGTTTGCCAATCCGCAAAGCAAGAAAGGTAAAGCATTGTTAGCGGATGCTTACGAACAGTTAGGCTATCAAGCAGAATCGGGCCCTTGGCGTTCAGTGTACCTTCAAGGTGCCTATGAGCTTAGGAATGGTACGCCTTCGGCGGGCGGAACCAATACTGCGTCCCCTGACATCATTAAAAACATGCCACCAGAAATGCTGTTCGATTACTTAGCAGTTCGAATTCTGCCAGAGAAAGCGGCAGGTAAAGACTACGCGATCAACTTAGATTTCACCGATCTTGATGAGAAGTACACGTTGTATATCGAGAACTCAGTGTTGAATCATACGAGAAAGCAGTCAAACGATCCGGATGTTTCACTCACGCTAACGAAAACGGCGTTGGATGACGTTCAGCTTGGTAATGTCACATTGGAGCAAGCGATTGCCAATGGTGATATTAAGCTAGATGGCGATGAGGATGTGTTTAAAGATTTTGTGGGTATGCTAGATACATTCGACTTCTGGTTCAACATAGTGACACCGTAGTGGGGGCAGTATGAAGTATTTTCTCGCTGGTGTACTGACTATGATTCTAATGAGCTCACCGAGCTGGGCGTGTTCATACGATGGGCAGTTTAGTAACCCTTTCACCGAAAGCTACCCCGGGGCTTTGGATGTGGCGATTGCCACGCAAAAAGCGATTCGCACATCAGCCATTAGCAAGCCTAGTGAGTTGACGGGCAGTAAAGGGTTACGCCGAGCAAGCTGGTGGATAAGCTTAATGGTGGAGCAGTACCAGAGATGCCAAGTGGCACCTATATCTATCTTATCGATAGCCATTTGTGGTCTCAGTATGAGGTTGGAGAACGAGTCTCTGTCCATGTCGATGCTCCGGATAAGAACCAAGGTGTGTTATTGCTATCAGAAGCCACGCTACACAATTTAGTCAACAAGACCATCACCATGGATGAGGCTTTATATTTAGGTTTAATTAATAAGACCTAGAAGTCGTTCTCTACTCATTGGACTTTGAGCCCCCTCTGTGAGGGGCTTTTCATTTTCGTATGTCACATTCCATCCAAAAATAATGTGTACCGTAGGGATACTCGGGATCTTTTTGTAGTCTAACTTCGTATGAAGTGACGGCGTTTAGCTATTTTCAATGATTCGCTATTCTTAAGGCATATACTTAAAGGTGTAGGATCGAAAAATAGCTTTTAGGCGGGGTTTTGAAATATGCCTTGGTAACACACTTATGGAAAGTGGCTGTAGAAAGATGGGGTGCGCTTGCGTTCAAGGAGGAAATTGTGAGACGTGGATTATGTTTACTACTGGTATTAGCGTTGTCGGGATGCGGCGTTCAGTTTGCATACAGTAATCTAGACTGGTTATTGATCGATTACATCGAGGGATACGTTGACCTTGAGCGTGACCAAAAGTCGATCCTTACGCAGCGTATCGAAGGCTTGAAAGCTTGGCATCAAGAAGAAGAGATACCTCTCTACATCGAACATATTGATGAAATGATCGCGATTGACCCAAAAACCTTTGATGAGGAAGCATTTCTCGCACAAGAAGAAAAAATGCAACACCATTCTGAGCGTATCGTGCATAAGATTGCCCCCGACCTTTACTCACTCTCAACGCTTCTGACCGATGAGCAAGCAAATGAACTGATTGAAAACATGGAAAAGCGTCATGATAAGTTTCGTAAGAAATATGAAGACTTAGATGAGGCGGATTTCAGAGAGCTGTATCTCGAGAGAATTGTGGAGAACAGCGAGAAGTGGGTCGGCGATTTATCCGATGAGCAACAGCAGCTCGCTGTTGAGTGGAGTCAAAAGGTGAAGCCGAGTGCGGAAGATTGGATTAAACATCAAACTTATATGCGCAGCGTGGTGAAAGATCTTATCGATCGCCGTTACGACTCTGCGTACTTTCAAGTCAACTTCCAACGCATTATGTATGAGCCAAAGAGTTACTACTCCGAAGCGCTGCGCGAAAAGACCATGTACAACAGAATGGTGGCAAGATCCTATGTTGTGAAAATGGTGAACAGCATGAGCAATGCACAAGTGGAGCACTTCCACGAAGAGCTCCAAGATTGGCGTGACATTGCGATTGATATTGCTCAGGCGTCAAACTAGCGCGCAGCCAAACGGCCTGTATTTAAAATTACCTCTACTTAATGAAAAAAAACCGCATCGCTTTTTAGAAGTGAAGCGGTTTTTTATTTTTTGTCTGTATGCACTAATACAGCTTATAAATGGAGCTGTGGTTAAGTTAGGTTAGGTTATCGTTTACGGTTTTCTTACCGCACTCTTCGCATATACTGTGGCGAGAGAACTCATCCATTGACGCTTCAAAAGCGCCAACAGAAGCACTTTTTATAAAGCCCTTTAAGAACTCAGAGAGTTTGTTTTCCCCTTGCTCTTCTTGGATTAATTCCTCATCTCGAACAAGCACAACTACGTGCGTTGTTTTCTTGGAGCAGTCATCGCAATGATGCGTTTCTTTTGTTGTTATCATGATTAACTTCTCATCAATGATTGTATTTATTTTAATACGCAATAACGAAGACCGAATTATATATTTATAACCCCTAGCTATGAATGGGTGTTATGTATTAATTTGAAGTGTGTCTATTTGTCTCGCTTAATTTTTAATCAGAATGAATACTCGATTAACTGTTCGATAAATAACCAAACAAAAAGTATTGATTAAGCTTATTGCTTGAAACTTATAGTGAATTTATAAAATGCGCTTAAAATTAAATCAGTCAATATAACTCCTTGTAAAATAAGATGTACATGTCTCAATAATGCAAATGTTACAAATTGTAAGGCTGAGCTTGTCTTATTTAATTGTTCCGTGCTTTTCTGAGTCTTCTCTGTTTTTAGCAGTGGAATAAGACGTTGTTTATCTCTAAATACGCTAAACCTACTTGGTTTAATAACAATTAGAAATATAGGGAATGAATAACGACAGCAGACCGACTCAGAACGCAAAATAAGGATAATTATGAGCCAGTGGTTAGGTAATTTAAGACTCTCCCATCTGATTATAGGAGCGTTGGTATTTATAGGTGTGGTCCCCGCAGTATTACTCGGAGTAAACGCGCTGTATTTGACACAAACAGCGCTCACGGAGCGCTCCTATAATCAGCTTGAAACAGTTCGAACCATTAAGTCTTCACAGATAAATTCATTTTTTGAAGAGCGTGAAGGCGATATGGATGTTCTGGTAGAAATGGCGAATACCATGCAGTTAGAAGGTTTTCGTAAGCTTGAAGCGATAAATCAATCGCAAGCGAATCAAGTGAATGAGTATATTGCGCAGTTGAAAACGGGCCTCATACTGTTTTCTGAATCGCACACCACGCAGATGGTGATGAGGGAGTTTGACCGGGCCTTTCAAGCACAAGGAAAGCGTACGGGTGGCCGTCAATGGTCCAACGTTGCTGACCTTTACGCGTCTGAGGTGGATCGTTTTCAGCAGCTATTTGGATGGTACGACGCGTTTTTGATTAACCCTGATGGAGAACTTGTTTATACCTCGACCAGAGAAGGGGACTTGGGCAAAAATGTTTACTCTCAGAACATTAAAGGTACGGGGCTAGAAGTCGCCTTTACCAAAGCCAAGAAGGCGGGTGTAACGGATGAGGTGTTCTTTGGCGATTTCTCGTTGTATCACTACTCGAATAATGCGCCTGCGGGATTCTTTGCAACGCCAATAGTAAACAATCAAAACCAGATCATGGGATATGCCGCTTTGCAGTTTCCAATTGATAAAGTCAATGCAATTGCTGGGCAAACTCAAGGAATGGGCGAAACGGGTGAGAGTTATCTGATTGGTGCAGATAAGTTGATGCGCTCAGACTCGCGTCTCGACCCTACAGGGCATTCCGTAGAAGCCTCATTCAAGAACAATACGCAAGTTGACACGGTCGCAGCGCAAAGTGTGTTGGCTAATCGTTCGGATTCGCAGATCATTGAAGATTACAATGGCAATCTTGTTCTGTCGGTATGGCAGCCTATCGCGTTGGATTCTAGCAGTACGTGGGGGCTGATTACGGAGAAAGATGTCGTTGAAGCCTTTGTGCCGAAAGATAACCAAGGCTCAGATTTCTACTCTAAGTACATTGAAAGTTATGGTTACTACGATTTGTTTCTCATTGAGCCAAGTGGCGAAGCTTTCTACACGGTAACGAAAGAAGCGGATTATCAAACCAACTTTATTGATGGCCGTTTCGCTTCAAGTAATCTTGGCAAACTTGTGCGCGACGTGCTAGCGACCAAAGAGTACGGTATTGTCGATTTTGCACCGTACGCTCCGTCTAATGATGACCCAGCTGCGTTTATTGCCAAACCGATACTAAATTCGCAGCAAGAGGTGGAGCTTGTCGTTGCCCTTCAGCTATCTCTCGATTCGATCAACGCGGTGATGCAATTGCGTGAAGGTATGGGGGAAAGTGGTGAATCGTACCTTGTGGGTTCTGACTATCGAATGCGCTCAGATTCCTATTTAAGTCCAGACCGCCACTCAGTCTCGGCCTCGTTTGCGGGAAATGTCGAGAACAATGGTGTACAAACTCAGGCTACGATCGCGGCACTTAGAGGAAACAGCGGCGCTGAAATCATTACCGACTACAACGGTAACGCGGTACTTTCCTCTTATGCTCCGCTGGATATCGGTGGGATTCGTTGGGCTTTGGTTGCTGAAATAGACCAAAGTGAAGCGTTTGAGTCTGTCTATAAGATCCGCAATACCATCTTGTACCTGATGGCGGCAACTCTGGTATTGACCGTCGCCTTGGCCTTGTACTTGGCCAAAGTGATCAAAAAACCACTGGGGGCGAGCCACGTGACATGATGCATCTTGCGCAGCAAGTGGCTCAAGGTGATTTAACCTATCAGTTTGATCGTAAGGCAGATGCGAATAGTTTGTACGGTGCTCTGCGTGAGATGTCGGATAACCTAAAAGATCTGGTTGCTGAAATTCTGCAAGCGAGTCAAAGCTTGGCATCGACTGCTGAGGAAACGTCTGTTGCCAGTGAGCAAACCACGCAAGCCGTCACCACTCAGCATCGTGAAACCGAATCGGTTGCATCAGCAATTGAGCAGATGACCACCTCCATCCAAGAGGTAGCACGCAGTACAAGTGAAGTGGCTGAAACGTCGAAAGTCGCGCAAGAGTTTAGCAGCCAAGGGCAAGAGTCGTTAGAGCTAAGTGGCGTCGCTCTGCAAAAGCTAGTGGATAATGTCTCCGCAACCAATAGTGACATGCAAACTCTGCAAGGTAAGAGTAAAGAGATCGGTCATGTACTCGATGTGATTCAAGAGATTGCCGAGCAAACCAACCTACTTGCCCTCAATGCTGCTATTGAAGCGGCACGTGCGGGTGAAGCAGGTCGTGGTTTTGCGGTGGTTGCCGATGAAGTGAGAACCTTGGCGCAGCGCAGTCAGAATTCAGCCTCTGAGATTCAAACCATGATCTCATCAATTCAAGACTCTGCCAACTCAGCGAGCCAGAACATGTTGCAATGTGAAGAGCAGGTGAAAGTGACCTCTGAACTATCGGATCAAACAAAGCAAAACTTTGTGCAGATCCTCGATTCCATTCGTCAGATTAACGCTCAAATGGCGCAAGTATCGGTAGCGGCTGAGGAACAAGCGAAGGTGACGGATACGGTGAGTGAAAGTATTACTACGATTAGCGAAATGTCGGTGCAGACCTCGGCAAGTGCAGAGCAACTCGCAGGTGCAAGCCACGAAGTAGCTCAATCAGCTGAAGAGCTGAACGCGAATACGTTGCAATTTAAGGTCTAATCCTGCAATGGATAACGTTCCGACTACTTAGCTTAAAAAGTGTCCAGAAGCGAAGGTCGTGTCCATGGTCTTCGCTTTTTTATGTGCTTTATTGAGTATTGATTAAATAGTCTACAATTAGTGTTACGATACTCAAACTACCATCGATTCATGATTCTTTGTCGTGCAGTTCTCCTTAAATTAATGCTAGTGACCTTTGTCTCTTGGGTGGCGCTACTGGGTTGTTTTAGTGAAAACAAACCAACCTTCTATATTGGCGTTAATCACTGGCTCGGTTACGCCCCTTTATACCTTAGTTATCTCAACTCCCCACCCAAAAATAATGAATATACCGTTATTCCGTTAGAATCTGCCTCTGATGTTATGACAAGTCTTCGGAATGGGACTTTGGAGGCTGGAGCCCTTACCTTAGATGAAGTTATCACATTAGCCAACGAAGGGATCGAGCTTGATATCGTGCTAGTTTTTGATATATCCAATGGCGCAGACAGTTTATTGGTGAAACCGGAGGTAGGTTCAATTCATGCTTTAAGAGGGCAGACTGTGGCTGTCGAGTATACGGCGGTGGGCGCACTTTTACTTACTCGGGCGCTAGAACAAGCTTCGATGACGCTTTCAGACATTAACCTAATGAACTGCCCATTGAATATGCATGTGCAGTGCTACAGTAAGGCGTCAGCAGTAGTAACCTTTGAACCTGAAAAAAGTACAATCTTGGAGTTAGGAGCCTTAGAACTATTCAACTCTAGTCAAATTAAAGGCGAAATAATTGATGTCTTAGCGGTGAGACGAGATGTTCATGAGAAATATGTATCTGAAATTCAGCAGGTTATTAAACAGTACTTTAAAGGTTATGAAGACCTCTACGTTCAGCAAGATCCAAAGTGGTTGAATCAGCTTTCTGATTTTTCAAGTTTGACTCAAGAGCAGCTTAAGGTTGCTTACCGAGGTATTGAAGCTGTTGATATACATGGGAATATTAGATTGATGCAGGGGGAATCCCCTAAGTTAAGTGATCGGATTGCCTTTATGAAGAACTTCTTGGTTGAGCGAGGTTTATACCTAATCGAGATGGATCCCCTATTATTGTCAACGCTTATTATATTCAAGGGATCCAATGAGAAAAGCCTATTCAGCCAACGTTAAATTCTGGCTGCCGATTGTCATCACTTTTTTAGCATTGATTGCTTATACAGGTGTGTCTTTGGTTAATTGGGATTTGGATAAAAAAGGCATACTGGAAAGGAGTATCCGACAAGTTAGCTTTGAAGTGACCACTTTAGCGCGCCAAATTGAGTTGTCATTAACGAACAATCAGCAAGAAGATATTGCTCGTATCTTGCTTACAGAAGCCTGAATAGTCGATATATCATCAGTATGCTAGTGGATCTAGATACCTTAGATATTACAGAGACGAGTCCCGTTACTCCAATAAACAGACCATTTGGAAGCCTTAACAGTGTCGATATACAACACGTAAATGCACTAAGGCTAGATTCTGCTCTCAAGTACCACTTTAATGAAGAAAAGCAGATGGTCAGTTTTTATGCTGCTATCTTAAAGCCGAACGCCAAAATTCTGTCAGAGAAAGGCCTAGCGCTGGTCATTCGATATAGTTTGGCAGAGGGCATAGAAAGTGTAAAACGGCAGTTTGGTATCGAGAGCATAGCTTTTGCCATCTCCTATATGCTGTTCACTTTAACACTTTTGGTGCTCTATCATCGCTACTACAAACAGCCCCTAGAAAACATAACTCGCTCTCTTCAACTCTTCTCAACAGAACCTAAAAAGGTGGATCCGAGAGTTAAGGGTAGGGGGAACTTCGTCAGGTGTCGGATTCCATCATGTCTATGAGTGAAGACATTGAGAGGAAAATTGATGAAATACGAGCCACCAAAGAGTTGGCAGGTAATCGAGCTAACATGCTGGAATCCGTGTTTTCTGCAATTCCAGATTTACTCTATATTCTCGATGAAGAAATGAGAATTGTCGATTTTGAGGTCGGCGTAAAGAGTGACCTGAGGCTTCGAGATGAGAGTTCGATTAGACAAAAAATCCAAGATGTTTTGCCTACCCGTATCGGGTACAAATATGAGAAGAACATCGAACAATGTTCTTTGACTGGCGAGCTTGTAACCTTTGAATATGAGTTACATAGTGGGCAAGCAACCATTTATCACGAAGCGAGAATTGCAAAGGTAGCGAGTCTCAATCGATTTATTGTTGTCGTTAGAGATATCACTACACGCAAGCTCAACGAGGATTTCATTGAACGTCAAGCGTATTATGACTCCTTGTCTGGTTTGCCGAATCGCTATCTTGCAATGGACAGGCTTGATAAGGCCATTGAACGTTCAAAAAGAAATAGTAAGTCCTGTATTGTCGTGTTTCTAGATTTGGATGACTTCAAAACCATCAATGATACCCAAGGACATGATATTGGTGATTTGGTCATCGCTGAAACTTCGAAGAAACTCTCATCGCTCGTAAGAGAGTCTGACACGGTTGCTAGGCTAGGGGGAGACGAGTTTCTTTTGATCCTTGAGTCGTTAGAGAATGTTGAAGGTATTTCCAATTTGCTCGACAAGCTTATCGCTGAAGTTGGTAAGCCAATCTTTGTTAGCGATACGGAAATACACTATTCAATTAGTGGAGGTATTGCGATATACCCTTCAGATGCAGAGGATTCCAAAACGCTAATGAGGAAAGCTGATATCGCCATGTACCATTCAAAAGCGAAAGGGAAAAATCAATATACATTTTTCTCAGAGTCGATGAATAAGTTGATAGAGCGCAGAGCTCAAGTCGAAAGAGCAATGGTTGGCGCGTTAGAACGTGAAGAGTTTTCTGTGCTATATCAGCCTCAATTTGATCTAATGGGAGAGTCTTTGATAGGGGCTGAGGCTTTAATCCGGTGGCAAAGTCCGACACTAGGCGGTGTTTCTCCAGCCGAGTTTATTCCAATTGCTGAACACAATGGCTTGATCGAAAAAATAGGTAAGTTTGTACTAAAAGAAGCAATAAAAACCGCTAAACTTTTTACCGCGAGTCTTAGTGGAGAATTAAAAGTAGCCATAAACCTTTCACCAAGGCAGCTGAGAGATAAAGATCTAGTAAGCTTTATTGTTGAACAACTGAAGTGGTATGAATTGCCTGGCACATGTTTGGAGCTCGAAATTACCGAAGGGGTGTTACTTTCAAATATTACCAATGTCCAAGAAGTTCTGGGTGAAGTTAGAAAGTACGGGATATCAATTTCAATGGATGATTTTGGTACGGGGTACTCGTCTTTGCACTATCTTCAAGAGTATCCATTTGATCTGGTTAAAATTGATCGCGATTTCATCGAAAAAATAGACACCAGTGCTAGGTCAAGAGAGTTAGTAAGGGCGATCGTGAGTATGTCTCACCAACTTAATATACCTGTGCTCGCTGAAGGGGTAGAAACCAACGAACAACTTCGGCAATTGACCGTATTTGGGTGCGATTATATTCAGGGCTATTTTATGGGGCCAGCCGTGAGCTCGGAAGAGTTTGTTGAAACTTGGGGTAATGACCGATTGATTCAAGAAAAATTGGTTTGGAACCGAAGCTCCTTAAAGAGCGGCCTTGGCAAAAATTGACGAATTCGAAGTCATTTATTGCTCTAAACTCAACAAGTAGTTTCTTAAGTTCACGCCTCTGTTTTTGATACCGAGCTTGTTGCGCAGACTATTACGGTGGTTTTCTACCGTCTTACGCGCGACGTTTAGGTTGTTAGCAATCTCTTGGCTCGACATACCGCTGCGAATAAATTCCGCTACTTGCATCTCAGAGGGTGTGAGCACTTCCAATAGCTTCTGGTTCATACCTTGCTCACCGGAAAGTAAGCTATTGAGATTAGTTTGAACCAGTTCCGCACCAGCAGTTTTGGACACCGAGTTAAGTGAGTACAATCACTAACGAGGTGAACCATGACAAGTAAGAAAAAACGTATTATCCATTCTCCTGAATTTAAAGCAGAAGCCCTAAAGCTGACAGAGAAAGTGGGAATTGCTGCGGCAGCTAGACAGCTCGGGTTACACGAATCCCAGATCTACGGTTGGCGTAAGGCAGCCAAGAAAGACACCAATACCAACCAGCGAGAAAAAGATCTAGCCGCTGAAGTCGCTAAGCTCAAAAGGCAATTGGCTGAGCAAGCTGAGGAGCTAGATGTCGTAAAAAAGGCCTCCACCTACTTCGCGAAAAATCTAAAGTAGATTGCTACGAATTTATGCTCGAACACCTGCTGTGCTTCAATGTTGTCCGTATGACTAAGGTGTGTTCTGGTCAACTCCAACCGGACACTTTCTGTAGAGACTTTTCATAATTAATCGGCGACATGTCATTGTTCGCCGAATGCAGCCTTTCGAGGTTGTAATACCTCATGTAGGCTGCGACATCTTCCTTCATATACTCTCTGGTTGGCTGATGTACTTTAAATAACCAGTCGTGCTTTAAGCTTCCGAAGAACCGCTCGACCACGGCATTATCCCAGCAAGCTCCTACATCTCCCATACTCGCACGCATGCCATAACCCCATAGCTGTTTGCGATATTGTCTGCTCGTATACTGGGAGCCTCTGTCGCTGTGGAACACAAGCCCCTTTCCTGGTTGCCTCAGGTTATATGCCTTTACCAATGCCTTGCTAACCAAGTCGGTTGTCATTCGCTTATCAATATGCCAGCCAACAACTCGTCGCGAGTACAAATCCATGACGATAGCTAAATACATCCAGCCTCACCTGTTTTCAGATAAGTCACATCACCCGCCCAAACCTGATTAGGAGCCACTGGATTAAAGTTCTGATTTAGCAAGTTATCAGCTACTGCATCACTGTGTTTGCGCTTCGTCGTGACTTTGTAAGCTACTCGTTGAGTCACTTTTAGGCTGAGCCTGTTCATCACAGTGCGAACCTTGTACCGACCAACGCTAAAGCCTTCTTCACGCAGCTTCTTTGTCATTTCCCGATTACCAAGACTCTGTCGACTTTGTTTAAATAGCCACTTCACCCGGCGATACAGGTTCAGCGTTTCAGCGGTGACCACTTTTGCTGGCCGTTTTAACCAGTCGTAATAACCTGAGCGACTTACTCTCATCGTCTGACAAAGATGGGTTATTGGGTATCGGGCTGACTCAGTTTTTATGAAGTTAAACTTTACTTCATTTCTTTCGCAAAGAAGGCTGAAGCCTTTTTTAGGATCTCTTTCTCCATACGTAACTCTTTGACTTCTTTACGAAGTCGCTTGAGCTCATCACGTTCGTCATCGGATAGCTCGGTGCCTTCTAACTGGGCTTCTAACTTTTCCTTCCACTTGTAGAGAACCGTGGTTGTAACACCAACAGCTTCTGCTGCCTGAGCTAAGCTATAACCTTGCTCTCGTACTAATGCGACTGCTTCTTCTTTAAATTCCTTGGGGTAGCGTTTGTAAGCTCTTTTCTCAGTCATGTTTCACCTCATTGCTCTGACAAGTATTGTCTCTCAATTCGGTGTCCAACTTCATTAGACCAGTACAGCGCATAATATGGTGCGCCACCAAGACATGCCCAAACAAGCTTTTGCTCAAATGTGGAGTTACTTGAAAGAAGGTAAAAGCTGGATGGGGTTGGTTAAAAACCAATGTAAGGATGATAAGCATTACTGGGTGTCTGCGTTCGTCACACCGATTAAAGATGAGGAAGGGAACATTATTGAATATCAGTCGGTGCGTTCAAAGCCGACCGAAGAACAAGCTCAGCGAGCCGCTAAACTCTACTCAGAGTTGCAAGCGGATAGAATGCCACCCAAACGTCGTTTGCCACTGCATTCTATCTCTCTGGTTTTAGCGTTTTTGTTAACCATGGTTCCAATTGTCTCCGTGGTACTGTCACCCACAGTGATGGGCGGCATTAGTGCAACATTAGGACTCCTACTTAGTGCAAATCTTGTATACCAACATCGTCGCTTCCATCATTTAGCCACATTAGCGCAAGAAGCGTATTCCAATCCAATAATGGAAAAGCCTTATACGAATAAGTTCGATGACTACTCACAAGTAGAGCTAGCTTTATTGATGAAGAATGCTGAACTGCGGGCAGTTACGGCTAGAGCCACTGATACTTCAGGGCAAATTCTTATTTCTGCCGAAGATGAATTCGGTACCATTCAATCAATCGGTCAAAGCTTGGATCAGCAGTGTAATGAAACGGAGCAGTTGTCGGCAGCGGTGGAAGAGCTGACTTATTCAATTAATGAAGTGGCCAATGCGGCGTCGGCGGCGTCGATGTTGGCAGAAGAAGCGGATCAAGAGTCCAGCGTTGGCCTAGAAAGTATTCAATCGACTATCGCCGAAGTGAACTTGATGGCTAGCGAGTTAAGTCAGGCCCAAGAGATCATTACTCGTCTGTCTCAAGACAGCTAAAAAATTGATAGTATCTTGGAAGTGATCACGACTATCTCTGAGCAAACCAACTTGCTTGCCTTGAATGCTGCGATCGAAGCGGCCCGTGCAGGTGAAGCAGGGCGAGGGTTTGCAGTTGTAGCTGATGAAGTAAGAAACCTCGCCTCTAAAACAGGCACGTCTGCCAATGAAATTCACTCGATGATCCGACACCTGCAAGAAACTACAGACAGTGCGGTAGATGCGATGGCGCAAGGCATTACCCTTTCTAGCCAATGTAAGGCGCGAGCAGATGATACGGGTAAGGTGCTCGATTCAATCTCAGATAGGCTGCACAAGGTGACAGATAGCAGCATGCAAATTGCCGCGGCCGTAGAAGAACAGGCTACCGTTACTCAAGAGATCAATCGTAACATCATCAATATCAAAACGCTGTCGGATGAAACGTCTGAAACTTCTCAAACGTCCATTCAGCGAACCAGTGAGCTGGTGGACAAGTTGGAAGGTTTAGAGCGACTAATGAAACAGTTTCACGCCAGCTAGTAACTCCTTCAGTACATCATAAAAAACCACCGCGTTAAGGCGCGGTGGTTTTTTATTTAGTATCTTAGCTTCTATAGCTCGAACTCTCTGCCGGAAGCCGTGTTTGGGTCTTGTTAGCATTGCGATCTACATGCTAAATCGAAATTCTTTGGTCGACGGCAACATTGCTTCATGAACAGGTTTTAGTGCTTCCGCGTAGCTGGCCAGTAATGCTATGGTGTATTGGCTACGTTCGTGCATGTGTTGATCCGTAATTTGGTGATCGGCGGTCAGCAGAGTTTCAACATTGCGGAACATTAGGTGATCCGGAATAAAACATGCGTGATTGTTCTTACTTCCCGTCATGCGCAGTTCACTGATGGGATACACGCCGTTGATATTAGCGGAAACGCTCGCCAGTAGCACAGGTTTATGAGCCAAATCCTCTGCCGTGGTTAGTAGCAAAAAGTTCTTCAATGCCGGGGTTGCCATACCGTGCCATTCAGGCGATATCAGGACGACGGCGTCAGACTGCTTGAGTAACTCAGAGGTAGGCTCCCACTGTTTCCACTCTTCGGTTTTCTGCCACACACCTTCATTCCAAAGTGGCAAGTTGAGCTCATGCAAGTCGAGGATGTTGGCTTGTTCAAAATGTTCCAAGGCCAATGATTTTAGATAGTGAGCAGCAGAAAGACTTTTAGAGTTGGCGCGCTGGCTGCCAGAGATGATCGTAATGTTCATATTAATTCCTTTTTAAAGTGCTGAAAGACAGTAATTGAGTTGGTTTGAACTTTGATAAGTTCGAGTTAGGAATGGCAAGGATGATTGCCATGAGAACAAGCATTGCTCCGAACAACTGAAGCCCAGTTAGGGTCTGGTCGAGGATCAAGTAACCCAACAGGCAGGCAGAGACACTGCTCAAAAATCCGATGAAAGAGATAGTGACGGGTGGCAGCTGTTCTATGCCTCTAAACCATAGGTAATAGCCTAGCACCGCACCTATCAAGCTGAGGTAGAGGTATCCAACGTAGTTTTGCACACTGAGTAGGTCAGGTAAGCCTTCAAGCCATAGCGTGACGGGAAGCAACATTAATCCACCGAACAATAACTGCCACCCAGTAAAATTGATGAGTGTCATACCTCGGGCCTTCCCCACTTTTTGGTCAAGACGACACCTGACGCCATGCTGAGCGTACCCAGTAACGCAACCACAATTCCTAGGAAATCAACCTGCACTTCACTATTTATAACCAATAGGGCAACACCAAAGATCCCGACAGCAGATGCAATCACCTGGCTGGTGGTGAGTTCCGACTTCAACCATTTCCAGCTCAGCAATATCACCGCAACAGGCTGGAAAGACATGATGACGGAAGCTAATCCCCCGGTAGATAGGTGGCTGCAAAGAATAAGCAGTAGAAAAACAGACCGATGTTCAGAAAACCAAGCAGTGCTAGGCGAAGTAACCACATACGTTCAGGTAGCTGTCGGCTGATCAGAACCAGAATCAAACCGGCGGGCAAAGCGCGTAGTGTGGATGCCAGCAATGGGCTTTCTAGTGGAAGTAGTTCGGTCGTCACAATGTATGTGCTTCCCCAAACGATAGGAGCGATGGCGGTCAGTCCTATGGTTTTTATTTGATGTAATCCATTCATACCAAATCTCTCATTAATCTTTATAAAAAGTATCTTTTGCAAAAGCTACTTTTTATAAAGTAATGGAAGTTCATCTTTCGATCAAGTATCTTTTTCAAAAGATATTTAGATGGGAGATAGTTATGTCATCGGATAGTGTTGATACTATTTTGGCGCAATGGAAAATTGTTCGGCCAGATCTCGACTGTTCTTCAATGGGAGTCGTAGGTCGACTTCGCAGAACCAGTAATGTTTGGCAAGATAAAATGGAGAAGGTATTCAAGGCGCATGAACTCAGCAGTATTGAATTTGATATGATGGCAACAATGCGCCGCAGTGATCCGAGCGGTATTACCCCAACTGAGCTGTATAAAACCTTGATGCTATCCTCTGGCGCAGTCAGTACTCGCCTAGAGAAATTGGTTCAAAGAGGGTTGATTGAGCGTGTATACAGCGAACAAGACCGACGCAGCTGCAAAGTTGTCTTAACGCCGCAAGGGATTGAACTGATTGATAGCGCGTTGGTGGATCATGTTGACAACATGGATGGTATGCTCGCCGTGCTTACCGATGAAGAGCAACAGCAGATGGCGGATTTGTTACGTAAAGTATTGGTTGCAGGGCAAAAGACCTGAAAGGATTATTGAGCGCAGAGCAGTGTATTACGCTCTTCTCATAGTGGTTATTGTTCTCTTCTTAACGATGGCTACTGCTCTAAGCTCAATAAGTAGTTTCTCAAGTTCACGCCTCGGTTTTTGATGCCGAGCTTGTTGCGCAGACTGTTACGGTGGTTTTCTACCGTCTTACGCGCCACGTTTAGGTTATTGGCAATCTCTTGGCTCGACATACCGCTGCGAATAAACTCCGCCACTTGCATCTCAGAGGGTGTTAGCACTTCCAATAGTTTCTGGTTCATGCCTTGCTCACCCGAAAGCAAGCTAGTGAGATTGGTTTGAACCAGCTCCAGACATAACTTCAAACTCGGATCGCGAATCTCTTTCAAGCGCAGTTCTACGTCTGGCAACAGCTTAACTCGAATCTGTTCGCGCTGTTCGTCGGTGATAATGCCGCCTTCCGCTTGGCTAATGACATTCAATGACTCAGAGAGATCTTGGATGATTTGATAATCCTTTTCGATCGAACCGAGATTCGCTTCCTGACTTAGCGCCTGGCTAGCTTGAATGTTCAGACAGTAAACGATAGAGCCGTCGGAGGATGGAATAGTCGACATGGTGAACTTTAAGTTGGCCACGGAAAAGTTCACAGCAGTATCGGTATTATCTAGGTAGTGCTTAATATGAGCGATGTTCTCTGGCCCTGCGAGAAAAACGAGATCATCGATACTTTGCAAACTCAAGTTCGCCACAGGATAGTTTGAAGCAATCACTGCTCCTTGCTTATCAAAGGCAATAAAATAGATGTCATGTTGGGCTAATAATTGATGATAAACATCGGTACCGAGTGTCATTTTTTGGTTTAAAGGCTCACTCATGGTGGCCATTTCCTTATTCTTATCTTGTTTCTTCTTTGGGTAAACTTCTTTTGTAGCCATAGTTTACAGGCTCAATAGAGTCACCGTACAGCAGCTTTATAATAATACCTATATTTCACCTATTTGCACCTGTTAATTAGGTGTAGTCATTGTCTAGTAACATACCCAAGTTACCTCATTGTACCCAAAACACCTATGCCGAATGTTCATATAAACAGGCTTGATTGTTTATAAATTGGCCAGAAGTGTGATTGTTATCACCGTGTTAAATTCTATGGGCATGATCCAGATCTCACAAAATACCTACAAAATACCTATATTAATACTCATCTAATACCTAGGAGGGTAAAACATGAGTGGCAAGAACGCATTTTCTAAATTCAGTGGTTTTTGTGCGAGTGCACTGATGCTCGCTTTCAGTGCAAGTAGCTTTGCAGTAACAGAAACCGTTGGACCGAATGGTGAACAAGCAACGGATTACAGTGAGATAACGTTGACTCAAGCTCAGGTTGACCAGGCAAAAGCGCAATCCTTTAAAGCGGCAATTTTAATGCACAGTACGTCTGATTGGTCGAATGCATTGGTTGACGGTGCGAAGGCGGCATTTGCAGATTTGAACGTGGAAGTGGTTGCGGTGACAGACGCTGAATTTGATGCCAACAAGCAGAAAACGGACGTTGAAACCGCGATGGTCATGAACCCAGACATCATTATCTCATTAGTGGTGGATCCTGTTTCTGGCGCAGCGGCCTATCGACCTGCGATTGATCAAGGTGCAGAGCTTGTTTTGATCAGTAATCTGCCGACAGGTTACAAACACGGTGAAGATTACGCGGGCATCGTAACAGATGACTTATATCAAATGGGTAAATTGGCAGCAGATTTGATTGCTGACTCGGTAGGCGGCGAAGGTAAAGCGGGCTTTATCTATCACGAAGCAAACTATTACGTAACAAATCAACGCGACGAAGCGGCACTGGCAAGCCTAGAAAAGTTTTACCCGAATGTTGAGGTAGTGGCGAAGCAAGGTATCGCAAACGCCAACGACGGCGAAGTGATTGCGTCAGCAATGATTACTCAAAACCCAGACATTAAGGTGATTTATGCGCCTTGGGACAGTATTGCTGAAGGGGTTGTGGCTGCCACTCGCGCTGCAGGGCGTAAAGACATCAAAGTGGTGACGATGGATCTTGGCGCGGCGAACGCACTCGATATGGCGAAGAAGCGTAATGTGTCGGGTATTGTGACAGACCTACCTTACGACTTGGGTCAGACGTTAGCCAAAATGGGCACATTGGCAAAACTCGGCGAAGACACACCACCATTCGTGACTGTCGGCGCGAGTGCGGTAACACGCGATAACTTAGCTGAAGCTTGGCAAGATGCACTGCGTCGCCCGGCTCCGAAGTCTGTTCAAAAAGCACTATCAAACTAGTCTGCGAGAGGTGTAATGCATGGACGCAATCAAAGTCACTGCAATTAAGAAGGGGTTTGATGGGACGCCCGTCCTCAAGGGCGTCGACTTCACCCTAAAGCAGGGTGAAGTACATGCTCTGGTTGGTCAAAACGGCGCAGGAAAATCTACCTTGGTGAAGCTTATTAATGGCTTTCACCAACGTGATGGCGGCGAGGTGTGTTTGTTTGGTGAGCCTGTCACCTTTACCTCACCAAAACAAGCGCAAGAAAAAGGCATTGCCATGGTGTATCAAGACTTAAGCTTGGTCCCTGCTTTGAGTGTTGCCGATAACATTTTCCTTAGCCATCGCTCGCAAGGGGCCATGATCTCCAATCGCAAACGCGGCCTTAAGGCACAGCCGCTTCTCGATATGTTAGGGCTTGATGTCGCGCCAGACCAAATTGTTGAAAAGCTCAGCTTGGGTGAACAGCAGTTAGTAGAAATTGCTAAGGCATTGGCGATGGACGCCAAAATTATCGTGCTTGATGAGCCGACGGCGTCACTGTCGAATAATGAGATTAATGATCTGTTTAAGGTCATCAATAAGCTTAAGCAGCAAGGTATCACCATCATTTACATCACACACTATCTTGCTGACATCATGCGTATTTGCGATGCGGTAACGGTACTCAGAGATGGTTATACCGTGTTGGAATGTGCGACGTCTGACACGTCCATCGACCAAATGGTGGAAGCCATGCTGGGCAACAAGCGCGACACACAAATCCGTTGGCAACGTGAAGTCACTAACGAGACGAGTGATGTGCCGCTGCTTGAGCTACGCAATGTGTGTACTAGCAGCTTGCAGGATATCTCTTTGAAGGTCATGCCGGGACAAGTCGTTGGTTTAGCGGGCCTGTTGGGTAGTGGACGAACAGAAATCTTGGAAGCCATCTATGGCCTGACACCACTCTCAAGCGGTGAGGTGTTGGTGAATGGGAAGAGTGTGAACATTCGCTCGCCAAGGCAAGCGATTGAGCAAGGTATCAATATGGTGCCAGAGGAACGCCGTTCCCAAGGTTTAGTGCTTGATTTCTCGGTTTTTGACAATGTACTCATGGCATCATTTGACCGTATTGCGCAATCCAATGTGATCGACACGCAAGCGGGCGAAGCATGGTGGCGGATGCCATTGAAAAACTGGGTGTGAAAACCACGGGGCCGCAACAATCCGTACGCTTCTTATCGGGCGGTAATCAACAAAAGGTGGTGATTGGCAAATGCATGTCGACAGATGCGAAAGTGCTTTTGCTTGATGATCCCACCTTTGGTATCGATATCAATGCAAAATACGAAATCATGAAAATCGTTAACCAGTATGCCGAGCAAGGTCATGGGGTGATTTTTGTGTCGAGCGAATATGCGGAAGTGGGCAGCTTTTGTGATGTGATTTATGTGGTGCACAAAGGACAGATTTCACGCCGTATCGAAGGGCAAATACTCAGTGAAGAGGAACTGCTGGCGGCGGTTCAGTAAGCAAGGAATAGACAATGAATGAAAAAACGCTCACTGCGTCAAAACGTAGCGAAATCCAATGGCGCGATTACATAATTTACTTCGTGTTCGTGGGTATCTTTGTGTTCTTCTCTGTGATGCTCCACGACAAAGGCTTTCTGTCGTCGGTCAACCTGATGAACATTGCAAGGCAAACGGCCACTATTGCCATCATGGCGGTAGGCATGACATTTGTTCTCAGTGCTGCTGAGATTGATCTCTCTTTCGGGGCCACAGTTGCACTGGCCGCGATAGTTTCAGCGTTAACACTGCAAGAGACCGACAGTATTATGCTGGCGGTGTCGGCAGCGCTACTTGTCGGCACCATGATTGGTTTTATTAACGGCATCTTCGTCACGCAAATAGGTATTCCGTCTTTTCTTGTGACACTTGGCACGACAGGGATCATCACGGGTATTGCCCGTTGGTCTACGTCATTACAGTCCATTCCAATCGATAACGACACCTATGCCTTTATCTTTGGTTCTGGCGACATTGGCCCATTCTCAGTGCTTTTTATATGGACACTCATTGTGACCGTAATTGGAGCATTTGTGCTGCGTAACACCACATTTGGTAAGCACGTTTTGGCAACAGGCGGCAACAAAGTCTCGGCGATGTACTCGGGCATTAACGTTAACCGAATCAAACTCTATGTGCTGATGTTGAATGGCTTTTTGGCGGCGTTGGCAGGCATCTTGTACTCCGGCCGATTGTACAGTGCGCGCTATACCTTGGGCGAAAACGACTTAATGCTAGTGATTGCGGCGGTAATCATCGGTGGCACAAGTCTATTCGGGGGTAAAGGTACGGTGGTGGGTTCCGTGATTGGTGCTTTGATCATGGGTATGGTGAACAACGGCCTAGTTCTGATGGGGCTAAATGTGGACCAACAGCTCATCTTACGCGGGATTATTGTGATTGTGGCGGTGACCTTCACTATGGGTCAGATTCGCCAGCTTCGTAAGAAATAATCGATTTTGATACATCCCTTTTAGGGAGGGATGTAGCGTGAAACAATTAAAAGGATGAATTATGGTCACACAACAGCAGGTTCAGGATCAGATAGGGAAGTGGAGTCTAAAAGAAAAGGTCGGGCAGCTATTTATACTCGCCTTTCCGGGCAAAGATGCGGAAATTGCAGAAGCAATGATACGCGACTACAACTTAGGTGGTTGCTACCTAAGCCAAGACAATGCAGAAACCTTTGCCGAAGCCGAGCATTTAAACCGCACCTTGCAACGTATTCTCGATAAAAATCAGCGCCTGCCTTTGCTATCTGGCGTTGACCAGGAAGGCGCATGGGGGTGTTAGTTGGCGAATCGACAACGGGGCCGGGTAACTTGGCGCTAGGGGTTGCGGATCAAACTCAGTCGACGTCTGCCATGTACGAGGTGTTTGGCAATGAAATGCGCTCAGCAGGATTCAACTGCATCTTAGGGCCATGCTGTGACGTAAACTTGAATCCGGCTTCCCCGATCATAGACACTCGTTCGTTTGGTGATATGCCAGATAAAGTGAGTGCTCACGCGGCGGCAGCGGTAAGAGGTTTGGCGAGCAGTTCGATTATCTCATGTGCCAAGCACTTCCCAGGGCACGGTGATACCCACGGAGATACTCACCGCGATATTCCGAGAGTCGACAAGTCGTATGAAGAGCTCAAGGAGAACGATCTTGCGCCATTCCAAGCGGCGGTCGATGCTGGTGTTGATTTGATCATGACTAGCCATATTTTGTATCCGCAAATTGATCCAAACGCGCCGGCAACATTGTCTCGTGCCATATTGCAGCATGTGCTTCGTGACAACATGGGCTTTGACGGGATCATCATCTCAGACAGTATGAACATGGGTGCGATTCAAAATCATTACACGCCTGTTGATGCGGCGGTTCAAGCGATGAAAGCCGGTATCACCATGATTATGTTGTCTGAAGAGCATTACGATCACAGCGATGCTTATTTGGATAAGCAGTTAGCAATGATTCATGGACTTGTGTCTGCGGTAGAAGATGGTTCGTTGGATGAGAAGATCATTGATGATGCATTAGAACGTGTCGTGCGCTTTAAGCTTGAGAAACTCGTGCCAATGTCACTTTATGAGCCGTTGAACATCGCAGCTAATACGCAAGTGGCTCGTAACGCTGCATTAAGCGGTGTCACTTGGATTCGTGGTGGTGTGGATTTGAATGAGAAGAAAATCTACTTATTAAACGTTACGCCTCATCAAAGCTATCATAACTTGATGAATCCCCGTGGGATTGGGCCAAACCAAGCCGTCGCGGCTTTTGATGTCTTGAAGAAAGAACTGGAACAGCAGCATTCTCAGATTGAGTTTGTCACGATGGACACTTTACCTTCGACGGATGATGGCGTGCTTGTTGTGGTGACAGAGAATCATCCTCTGCCAGGGGAAGATTTCGATCAGGTACTGGCCAAGCAACGAGTCAGTGAACTGAGCCGCGATTATCCTGAGTTGGTGGTTGTCGCGCTTCGTAGCCCATACGACCTGCTGGAGTTTTCTGACGTGAAGCATTACTTGTGCGCACACTCACCAAGGCCTGAAAGTGCGCAAGCGGCGGTGTCGGTTCTACTAGGGAAAGAGGCTGCGGCGAGAGGTCAGGCGGTTTGTAGGGTAGAGTAAGAAAGTCTGTGAGAGAGATTAAGACCAGCCACTAGGCTGGTCTTTTTTTATCGGTTTGCCAGTTGTACTTTGCAGTGTTGGACAAAGGCTTTGATTTGCGCAGGGACATATTTGGACTGAAGATATTGCGCGACGACTTGGCCTTGGAATTTGCCAGTAAGCTTCCACTCTTTTAGCACCTGCATCAGTTCACCATTGTTAATTCGATCTTCAACGCAAAAGCTTGGGAAGGGCGCAATGCCCATGTGCCTTGCTACTGCTTCACGTCTTATTTCAGTATGGTTTACTGCCAGTGGCCCAGAGACGGTCACTGTCGACTGTTGCTGGCCTTTGTGGAACTGCCAAACCTTGTCTTTCTGCTCTTCACTGAGTGAAATACACGCGTGGTCAAGTAGGTCGTTAGGGTGTGTCGGTGTGCCTTTTTCTGATAAGTATCGCGGAGTGGCGCAAAGCAACAAATCAACGTCAAACAGCTTGATGGCGACTAATCCTTCGATGGGGGTCGGCGTGATATGAATCAGTACGTCCACTTCATGGCTGAACGGATCGATAATGTGGTCGATGGCTTTGAGTTCCACTTCTACATTCGGCGTTTGCTCGATGAAATCTAGAATAATGGGTGCGAGCACCTGTTTAGCCAAAGCTTTAGGGGCCGCAACACGAATGGTTCCTGATAGATCTTGTTGCTGCGATTGCGCCGCTTTAACCGCCAGCTGTGCAGACTCCATCATTTGCACGCTTATCGCATAGACTTCATTACCCGTCGATGTGAGTTGGATTTTACGCGTCGTCCTGTCCAATAGCTTGACGTTAAGCGCTTTTTCCAGTTTGGCTAAGGTTCGGCTTACCGATGAAGGCGCAATTCCTAGCTTGTTCGCGCAAGCAGAAAAGCTGTTTTCTTCAACAATGGTCACGAAGGTCGCGAGATCGGGCAGTAATGGTAAAAGCTTATTGATGTCCACAGTGCAATAGTCCTTTGCATTTATGGGTATTGTTGTTTTTAGGTTACTAATAGATAGTGATGATTGCAATTCATGATCGACAGGGAGGTCGCATGTCATCACAAAGCGTTTCATTACCACGTAAGTTACCAATAACCGAGGGATTACTGTTACTGGTTGCGATTGTCTGGGGCACCAGTTATGGCGTCACAAAGTCAGCATTGTTCTTTGTTTCTATTCCGCTTTTCTTATCATTACGTTTCTTTTCAACCTTTGTTTGTTTGATACCCGCCCTCATCAGTGATTATCGAAACGGCAATGTGGGGGAGTGGTGGAAGGCCTTACCGACGGGCGCAATTCTGGCGGGTATTTTTAGCTGTGAAGTGATAGGTGTGTCTCTTACCAGCGCATCGAATGCTGCTTTCTTGATCAGCTTGTCGATGATATTCACTGCAGTGTTTGAACGGGTTATCAATCAATCTAAACCGTCGCCTGTGTTGATGACATTGAGTGTGGGTTGTTTGATTGGTGTGGGCATGCTGACATGGCAAGAGAACCGCATTGATATTAATGTCGGAGATGGGTTCATTTTGCTAGCGGCGGTTTTGCGCGGCATTATGGTAACGACGACTAAACGTTTCACAGAGGGCAGCGAGATATCCACCTTGGCGGTCACCGCGATTCAATCGTTTGTCGTGGGTTGGTTGGCTTTCATTGCATTTATTGCGATTTCGCCATTGAGTAATTGGGAACTCCCAAGCGAAGTCGATTTCTGGTTGATGTTGGGTTACTTGGTGGTATTTTGCACTTTGTTCGCGTTTGCGGTGCAGAACTTCGCGGTCAGGCGCTTATCACCGACTAAAGTATCGATGCTAATGGGCAGTGAGCCTTTATTCGGAGCCTTATTTGCCGCTTGGTGGTTGCAAGAGTCGATGACTTTGATTCAGATCCTTGGTGGGGCCTTGATCTGCTTCTGTGTGGTCAAGCTAATGCTGTCTCCAAAGGCGTAAGAAAAATCTCTCATTACTGGTAATTTGGACTCAACATCTTCTAGCGCTTTAGTCGCATTTACATCATTGGTTAACCCAAGTATCGTGTAAACAATATGTTAAAAAGGCTGTGGGTGGTGAGTCGATGGAGTGGATGCTGCTATTTTTCGCGGGTGTTGCCGGTGGGGTCATCAATTCTGTGGCAGGAGGCGGAAGCTTTATTACCTTTCCTGCGTTAATGTGGGTGGGAGTGCCACCTATTGCAGCTAATGCCACCAATACCTTCGCAGCGTGCGCAGGCTACCTAAGTGGCAGCTATGGATTTCGAAAAGAGATTGCCCAGCACTCAGATAAGTTGTGGCATATCCTGATTTTTAGCTTTATTGGTGGTGGGTTAGGAGCCTATCTGCTGTTGAACACCTCTGAAGAACTTTTCATCGAAGCCATTCCTTGGCTGCTGCTTTTTGCGACTGTCCTGTTTGTGTTTGGCCAAAAGATCAATCAATCAATTTCGGCCATCAACGGTCGGTTGGGCATTGGAAATAGCGCAGTGGGGCGTGGCGCGGCCTTTGTTCTATCTGGCTTATTATTGGTGAGTGTGTCTGCCTATGGCGGCTTTTTTAATGCTGGGTTAGGGATAATCGTGCTGAGTTACCTAGTTTTGGTGGGTTACACCAACATTAACGCCATGAACGGGCTTAAGCTGCTGATCTCATCCGCAGTATCTCTCACGGCAATTAGTATCTTTGTGGTTAACGACTCTATTGATTGGCCGCGTGGTTTAGCGGTGTTGCTCGGTACTTTAGTGGGTGGTTACCTTGCGGCGAGAGTATCCCGTGTATTGCCTCAGTACGTTGTCAGACACTTTGTCACCGCATCAAGCGCTGCGATTACTCTATACTTCTTTTACGATGTTTACTGGCGTCCAGCAGCAATCGTCTAGAGCAGGATTTTAAGTGAAAAGAAAAGCGCTTACCAAGGTAAGCGCTTTTGCTTTAGGATTGTTTCACTAAGTAATTACCCAAGAGGGTATTTACTTAAGAAGGCCTACTTCACGGTAGTACTTCTCAGCACCTGGGTGAAGTGGTGCTGAAAGGCCATCTTTCACCATCTCTTCTTTTTTCAGGTTCGCGAAAGCAGGGTGTAGACGACGGAAGTCATCGAAGTTTTCAAATACTGCTTTCACAATGTTGTACACCACGTCTTCTGGCACGGCTGTTGAAGATACAAACGTTGCGCCAACACCAAACGTTGCAGTATCTGCTTCGTTACCACGGTACATGCCGCCAGGTACGTTTGCGATACGGTAGAAGCTGTTATCCGCAACTAGCTTGTCTACTTGCTTACCAGCCACTGACACAACTACGCTGTCACAAGAAGTCGTTGCTTCCTTGATTGCGCCACTTGGGTGACCAACGGTGTAGATCATGGCATCGATTTTGTTGTCACAGAGTGCTTTTGATTGCTCTGATGCTTTAAGCTCAGAAACCAGTTTGAAGTCGCTGTTGGTCCAACCATACTCGCCCATCAACACTTCCATTGTGCCGCGTTGGCCAGAGCCAGGGTTACCAATATTGACGCGCTTACCTTTTAGGTCTTCAAACGTTTTGATGCCTGCATCTGCGCGCGCCACTACCGTGAACGGTTCTGGGTGAACAGAGAATACAGCGCGAAGGTCTTTAAACTCACCTTTATCTTCGAACTTGCTTGTACCGTTGTAAGCGTGGTACTGCCAGTCAGATTGTGCAATACCAAGGTCAAGTTCACCAGCGCGAATGGTGTTGATGTTGTAGATTGAGCCGCCAGTACTTTCGACCGAACAGCGGATGTTGTGTTCACTGCGTGACTTGTTGACTAGGCGACAAATTGCGCCACCTGTTGGGTAGTAAACCCCTGTGACACCCCCTGTGCCAATCGTGACAAATCGGTCTTGAGCTACCGCAGTGCCTGCCGCACCAAGTAATAGAGTTGCAGTGGTAGCGGTGACAAATGACTTAAGTCGCTTCATGGTATTTCCTTATGTTGAGGTTAGTACAGTGACGAAAACCTGAGCTGTTTATTGATTGGGGTGTGTTGACCTTTCGCGGTTAAATTTTCCACAAAGAACTGTAAAAATCAGCTCGAAAGTTCAACACTCCTTAATAATGGCCCTGAATGCGTTTGCGTCATAAGTTCCAATGTTGAGCATTGATAGTGTATTTTTCAGTTGTTTCACTTGCTGAGCATTACCTTTGGCAGGTCGGCCGAATATATCCAAATGGTTGTTTTCAAACCCGATTCGAACGTCCCCTCCCAAGAGTGCTGCTGCAGTCAAACAGTGTAACTCGCGAGGTCCAAAGGCGCATACCGCCCAACGGCACTTAACCTGTTGCAAAGTTGGGAAAAAAGGTAACAAGTCAGTTGGATTGGACAATAATTGCTCGCTGTATCTTCCTAAGACTAGCAAAAGATGATGATTTTGCGTTGGAAGTATCTGATTTTCTATAAGATCTATGTAGCGTTTTAGATCATCAACGGAATAAACGATGTATTGAGCCGTGATGTTTTCTTCTTTAACCCACGCAAAGAAGTCGCGTGCGATAGGGCGATCATGGTCCGATGGAATCAACTCTTTGATTGCAAAAGAAGCTGCTTCGGGCTTTACCGCTTTTATGAGGGCCATTTGCTGTTGAGGTGAATATTTTCCGACGGCCTCAGTGGTGAGTTGAATCACGATGTCATCACCTACACGCTGTCTTACCTCGTGGTAGGTTCGTAGGTTATCTTCAATCTCAAGCGAATGAGCCCCAACGCATCCCGAGCGTGCAAGTGAACCATAGTCGCTCCCTCTAACCGGCACTCATCCACGGTTTGAGCAATCTCTGTCGGTGTAATTGGTAGAGCACCGTGGGTTTGTTTCGACTTAGTGGCTCCGTTGGGTGCAACAATAATTCCTATTTTAGCGTGGTTCATTAGTGATCATCTCCAAGATGTCTCATCACGCTTTGCAGGCTAGCATTGAGCTTGTCGACAATCTCATCACACTGCGCATCTTCCAAGATAAAGGGCGGGGCTAGCAGAATGTGATTGCCTTGCTTACCATCAATCGTGCCACCCATAGGATAAATCATCAGCCTTCATCCATGGCGGCCGATTTGATCAACTTAGCGATTGGAACGTCGGCAGAGTGTGGGATTTTGGTTTGCTTATCTGCAACAATCTCAATACCTAGGAATAGCCCGCGTCCCCGAATTTCACCAATGTAGTTTTGATGCCCTAATGTCCCTTGAAGTTTAGAGTGTAAAGCATCGCCAAGTATTGAAACTCTCTCGAGCAGATTGTGTTCCATGATGTAGGTAATAGTCGCAAGCCCTGCAGCGCAAGCCATTGGGTGGCCCATAAAGGTGTGACCATGCTGAAAGAAGCCACTGCCCTGTGAGATAGCATCGAATATTTCGCTGCTCACGACTGTTGCGCCAATGGGTTGGTAGCCAGCCCCTAAACCTTTGGCTATGGTCACGATATCAGGGGTAATGTCTTCGTGCTCAAAGGCATAAAATCGCCCGCTACGTCCCGCACCACACATCACTTCATCTAATATCAACAGTACATCGTATCGGGAGCAGATCTCGCGAATTTTCTTGAAGTAGCCTTGGGTGGGAACCACAGCACCAGAAGTTGCACCGACAATCGGTTCGGCGACGAAGGCCATCACATTCTCTGGCCCCATTTGTAAGATGGTATCTTCTAAAGTTTGCGCACAGCGGTCAGAGTATGCTTCGTCTGTTTCGTTGTTTTGTTTGAATCGATAAGGGTAGCAAGGTTCTATATGGTTAGAGGCCGCCATGATGGCTTTGAACGGCTCTCTACGCCAATGGTTGCCACCAACAGACAGCGCCCCAAGGGTATTACCGTGGTAACTCTGATGACGAGCAATAAATTGAGTTTTGCTGGTTTTACCTTGTTCAAGATAGTACTGCCTTGCCATCTTTAACGCTGCTTCGACCGCTTCGGAACCACCACTGGAAAAGTAAACGTGAGTTAGGGAACTGGGCGCAAGTTCGATAAGCTTTTCCGCTAAGTCTTCACTGGCTTGGTTGGTAAAAAAACCGGTGTGGGCGTATGGAATGTCATTCATCTGCTTCTGGATGGCTTGCTTTACTTGTTCATTGTCGTGTCCAAGGTTAGACACAGCGGCTCCACCACAGGCATCGAAGTATTTTTTGCCGCGGGTATCATAAAGATATGCGCCATGTCCGTGAGAGATGATAGGGAGTGAAGCGTGGCAATGACGATGAAAAACATGGGACATAGCAGTAACCTTTAAGCCTTGTATTCTTGGAGAATAGTTCAGCTTTTTAAGCTTGCCAGTCGATTTGTACTCGTGTTTCAAGTTGGAGTCACATTTGTTGGAATTGGTGATAAAAAGAACAACTTCGGCAGTCTGGTGAACAAAATATAAACAAATGTCAGAAATCTAAAACGTTCTAAAATCAACGTGATCCCGTAGAGTAAACCATCCAACCCTTGATGAAAAAAACACCAAATTTTGGCACCATGAACTTAGACAAAAAGCCTAGACATAGTAAACAATGTGACAGGTAAGGAGGGTACTATGACTGCGTCTAATAAGTTCACTTCTCGAAAGCTCGGCCGCGTAATGTCAGGAAGCAGAATGACGGCATTCATCGCCTGTATGTTAGCCATCTTTGCTTGGATCATGTCCATGCCTGCTCTGTTCACTGTCTCTGTAGGAGGCTTGATTGTGACAGGCATTGTTTACTTAAAGAATCGACTCTTCCCCAACAAAAGAGAAGCGATATAGGATACTTGGCACACAGGATGTGATTCGCCAATAAAAGAAATCGCCGACAAAAAGCCGCTCATATGAGCGGCTTTTTTATGTTGCGTGTGCTTGTTGAGTGTTTAATTGGGCTACTGTGTTGCCGTTTTGCCAATACGGGTAAAAACGAAGCGCCAAATGAACAGCACAACAGCAATGTAGCTCAATCCTGCTGCGAGCGCGTGCCAGTGCATACCGTGATACATAGCCAGTGGCATTAGCGAGATAATGAAAATGTCAGTAATCGAACCGGGAACATAAGCGATGGCGTAGTCATCGAGAACTTTGCTGCGCATGTTTGGATCGACGATGCGAAGTAAAGCGATACCCATTGCAACCGTGCCGGTTAACCAACCCCATGAGAAAATACCTTTTTCAAACCAGTTGTCGCCCATGATGCGTGGTGCGACCCAAAGGACTAGCCATAGGGTGAACAATACACCACCAAAGGCCAATACAATCATCGGGGCAAGGTACGCGGCAAGCACAGTGATTTTGATGGATGAGATGCCAAAGATGATCAGATAATCCGTACTCATACCAGCAGCATGATTAAAAGCGACGTCACAAAGGTACTCAGAAGCTTTGGTTTGTTTAGCGATAATTCGCACTAACATACCGCCTAAAAAGCCTGTAACGAAGGTTGGGATTTGCACTTGGTCATGAAACGATGACAAATAGCCCGCAGAGACATACGAAAACGCAGTGACAATAACGACAAGGGCAGCATGGATAGCGAACGCATCGACAGATAGCGACGACATCGTGTCTTTCATTACTGCTTGCTGCTGCTTTGGCTTAATTAGACCTTTACGCTGAAACTCATCCATATTGTTGAAGCTGGTAAAGGTTTTTATCCAACCCATTTTCAATGCGACTTGAAGGATCAGCATACCAATCGAAATTGATAAGAAGATGCCGACCGTAGCGAAGGTCAAACTGATCGAAAATGCATCTTCCCAGCCTAACGAACTAAAGATGTCACCGACGACCGCGGAGGTGCCATGACCCCCATGAAACCAGCAGACATGGTAACGCCTAGCGCACCACTCACTTCTGGCCAAAATAGGGTAGTAATCACTAGGCCAAACATAGCAGCGAACAACCATTGAGAAACGGATGCGATTTGGTTGAATGCCCACATTGAACCTGCGCGAGTGGCCACGGTTTTGGGTGATGGAACATCTGTCGCTAAGCCAAGTGCAGAGAAAAGGGCAGCAGTAAGGATACCTGCGTTGGCTGTGAACGTATCTGTCCATGGAAGTACATCTAACATAGCAGGGCCAAGTGCGAGACCGAATAAGCCTGCTAACACGGCGGAGGGGATGTAGATTTTCTGCAGCAGTGTAATACGCACGCGCAGTAGCTTGGCGAAAATGAGCAGAGCACCTGCAATTGCCAAGTCAGATAGCATTAAACCTTGAGGCATAATGTCTCCTATTGTCTGTCTAACACAGGGTTAGAAGGTTAACCTTCCATAGATAGAATTGGTGCCGTCCGTAGGACCGAAGCAAATAGCGAACGCCAATGTTGGGCGTGAAAGATGGCAGGTAAGCTGAATGTCAGCTAAGAAGTATTCGATGTGAACTGAAGGCTACAGCATCTAAAATGCATTAAGTTTCATTAAAAGTATCGAATTAGGGTAATTTGCCTAGGTTCTATTTGCAAAGCCGAGGAGTCTACGGCTTTGGACCTGATTGTGCAAATCAATATCGAATGTCTTTGATGATATTTTGTGATAATTACTGATCTAGAGCAAAGTGAGCACATTTGGCTATTTTTACCCCGATAAAAAACCGCCTTTCGACGGTTTTTAAACGTTGAAACTTGGCGTTACTGCAAGCCGCCTTGTTTCTGAGCCTGTTTAACTAGTTGCTGACGTTGAGTTTCTTGTGCTGACTTTTCAGAAGCTAACTTCTGAATGGCCTCATCTTCTATCTCGTTTGGGACGAATATAAAGCGCTTATTAATGGTCATAACAAAACCTCAATCAATTAGTAGGTAATGACACGATAACGAAGAGATTGATAATGCAACTCCCCCATGTCGAATAAATTATAGGATGAGATTAGAGGTTGATCACAAAACACTTCTACGCCTTTTTGGTTAAAGCTCAAATAAAAAAGCCAAGTCATAAAAAATGACTTGGCCTTAACATTTTGTTTTACTTGGTTATTTAATGCAGATGAACATTAAACGTCGTAAGTAGTAGATGCAGTGTCGCCGCCTGTACCCGTCCAGTTAGTGTGGAAGAACTCACCACGTGGACGATCAGTACGCTCATAAGTGTGAGCACCGAAGTAGTCACGTTGAGCTTGAAGTAGGTTCGCTGGCAGACGGGCTGTTGTGTAGCCGTCTAGGAACGAAAGTGCAGAGATAGTACAAGGCATTGGGATGCCTGCTTCTAGCGACTTAGCTGCAACCTTACGCCATGCGCTTAGGCTGTTTTGTAGGATGCCTTTGAAGTAGTCATCTGAACCAAGGAATGCGATGTCTGGGTTCGCTTCGTACGCATCACGGATGTTGCCTAGGAATGCAGAGCGGATGATACAACCACCGCGCCACATTAGTGCAACGTTACCGTAGTTTAGGTCCCAACCATTCTCGTTTGATGCTTCGCGCATTAGCATGAAGCCTTGAGCGTAAGAGATGATCTTAGACGCTAGAAGAGCCTGACGAAGAGCCTCAACCCACTCTTGCTTGTCGCCTTCAACTGGCGTGATAGTCTTGCCAAATAGCGATTCAGCTTCAACACGCTGGTCTTTAAGCGCAGATAGACAACGTGAGAATACAGACTCAGAGATAAGCGTTAGAGGAATACCTAGGTCAAGCGCGTTGATACCTGTCCATTTACCCGTACCTTTTTGGCCAGCTGTGTCTAGAATTTTTTCAACTAGAGGCTCACCATCTTCATCTTTGTAGCCAAGGATGTCTGCTGTGATTTCAACAAGGTAGCTGTCTAGTTCTGTTTTGTTCCAGTCAGCGAATACTGCTTGCATTTCGTCTGCAGACATACCAAGACCATCTTTCATGAACTGGTATGCTTCAGTGATTAGCTGCATGTCACCGTATTCGATGCCGTTGTGAACCATCTTAACGAAGTGGCCAGCACCGTCGTTACCAACCCAATCACAACAAGGCTCGCCAGCGTCAGTTTTTGCTGAGATACCTTGGAAGATAGGCTTAACTGCTTCCCAAGCTTCCGCAGAACCGCCAGGCATGATTGAAGGACCGAAACGCGCACCTTCTTCACCACCAGATACACCAGTACCGATGAAGTGAATGCCTTTTTCACGACAATGTGCAACGCGACGGTTCGTATCTGGGTAGTTAGTGTTACCACCGTCGATAATGATGTCGCCTTCGTCTAGAAGTGGGATTAGGTTGTCGATGAATGCATCAACAACAGCACCCGCGCGAACCATTAGCATCACTTTACGTGGCGCTTCTAGCTTCTCTACTAGCTCTTCTAGTGAGTAAGCACCAACAATGTTTGTGCCTTTTGCTGGGCCTTCAAGGAATTCATCTACCTTCGCAGCAGTACGGTTGTGAGCCACTACTTTAAAGCCGTGGTCGTTCATGTTTAGGATAAGGTTTTGACCCATTACTGCTAGGCCAATTACACCGATATCACCTTTCATTGTTTCTCTCCAATTTTCCTATTTGGACGCTCGCATTACGCGATTTTTGCTGCTGCGTCAGAATCTAAGTACCACTCCGTTTCACCAGTTTTAGACTGGATTTTCGCCGCCGGATAAGGCAGATCATTAGCAGGAGTCGTATGAATTTCGTGAACGATTTCAACTTTACCCGCGCCAAGCACTAGGTAGCTGATACGTTTAGCGGCTTCCAAAACTTTTGCAGTTTTAGAAACGCGAATTTGGCCTGATTCAGGATGAGATGCCAAAACAGATAGGTTCTCATCTTGATAGTTTGTTTGCCCTGGGAATAGGGAAGCGGTATGACCGTCTGCGCCAACACCCAATAAAATCCAATCGAAAACAGGCGTGCCATTTTCTGTTGGGATGACGTCTGCCATCTCTTTTGCAAAGCGCTCAGCTTCTGCTTTAGGCTCATTTTCACCTAGGATGCGGTGGATGTTCTCCGCAGGCAGGTTTACTTTGCTAAACAGCAAAGCATTCGCTTCGCCGTAGTTACTTTCTGCATCGTCCGGTGCTACGCAGCGCTCATCACCCCACCAAAAGTGGAGGTTGTTCCACTGAATAGTTGAAGCGTAAGCATCGGTTGCAAGTAGCTTAAACAGCATCTTAGGTGTGCTGCCACCAGAAAGTGAAATATGAACAGGGCGGCCTTGTTCGCTAAACGCTTTCATGTCGTTCGCTAGGCTTTCTACTACCTGTTCAGCGGTTTGAAAAATCTTATGATTGATCATAGTTCGCAGTAGTCCGTATCGGTTAGGTTCTTACATGGGAAGCGCCAAGCGCGGTCACTGCGTTGCAGTAGATCGTCTGCCTCTTTCGGGCCCCATGTACCACATGCATAGCCAAACAATGCTTGTGGATCTTGTTTAAAGTCGAGAATTGGTTGAACGTATTTCCAGCAAGCTTCAACCGCATCGCTACGTGCAAACAGAGTAGCATCACCGTTTAGAGCATCAAGTAAAAGTCGCTCATAAGCCGTAAGCATTTGTGTCTCTTGCAATGACGCGTAGTGGAAGTTCATTTTCACTTCTTTTGCGTGGAAACCTGCCCCTGGTTCCTTCAAGCCAAAGCTCATTTGAATCCCTTCGTCTGGTTGGATTCGAATGATAAGTTTGTTCTCTGGTGCATCTTGACCAAATACTGGGTGCGGCGTGCGTTTGAAGTGAATAACCACTTCCGTTACACGAGTTGGTAGACGTTTACCAGTACGCACGTAGAATGGTACGCCGTTCCAACGCCAGTTGTTGATGTAAGCTTTCAGGCCGATGTACGTTTCTGTACGAGAATCATCGGCAACGCCGTTTTCTTCGCGGTAGCCTACAAGGTGCTGACCACGAACGTCCGATGCTGTGTATTGACCCAGAACCAAGTCGTTACGCAGTGATTCTTCGTCTAAAGGCTTCAGACATTGCAGAACTTTAACAACCTCATCACGCATAGAATCCGCGTTGATTTGTGCTGGTGGCTCCATACCAACCATCGCCAATACTTGCAGTAGGTGGTTTTGGAACATGTCACGAACCGCACCAGAGCCATCGTAGTAGCCACCACGTTCTTCAACACCGAGGAACTCAGCACCTGTGATTTCAACGTAATCGATGAAGTTGCGGTTCCATAGCGGCTCAAACATCGCGTTAGAGAAACGGAATACCAGAAGGTTTTGAACCGTTTCTTTACCGAGGTAGTGGTCGATACGGTAGATTTGATGTTCTTGGAAATGCTCGTGGATCTCTTTATCTAGCTTTTGAGCTGATTCAAGATCGTAACCAAAGGGTTTTTCGATGATGAGGCGTTTCCAACCGTTTGATTCGTCGTTCAAACCATGCTCAGCAAGGCTTGCAGGAATCACGCTGTATAGGCTCGGTGGTGTTGCCAAATAGAATAGGGTGTTTTGCTGCTCGAACTGGTACTTGTCGGCCAGTTCATCAAGGCGAGTTACGAGCTTTGCGTAGTCTTGGCTATCAGAAGTATTGATTGCTTGATAGTGCAAGTGTTCTACAAACGCGTTGAGTGTATCAGGTTCCGTCTTTTCCATTTCCTGAAGTGAGCGCTTTAGTTTTTCGCGGTAAGACTCATCGCTGTATTCTGTGCGGCTAACACCTAGAATGGTGAAAGTTTTTGGCAGTTGATTGCTCGCATATAAGTGGTAGAGAGCAGGAATCAACTTACGATAAGTTAAGTCTCCGGAAGCACCAAAAATAACGATGCTACTATTTTCAGGTATTACCATCTTCTTTCCTTTAAGAACGCGGCAGTTAGTCTAAATACACGTTAACAACGAAAATCCATTATAGATAATAGGCGCTATCTATTGATGTGATAGGTATTACCCATGGTTCTCACTGGTCACTAAAAGTGATGCCGATCACTTTTACACGGTCGGCTATTGTGTATGACAAATTGATTTACATCAATACTTGAAAATGCAATCGATTAAATTATCGTGCTTCATGATGTTAACTTGTTGAATTTTAGACAAATAAAGTCAGTAAAAAACTGTTCTAGTAATGAGATTACTTGTAGAGCAAATACTTAAAAGTGGGCTATTTGTACCACCACAAGGATGAGGATATTAAATCAAAGACTTAAGATACTCTTTAACTCGAGCAATGTGCTGCTGCTTATCAATAACACTATGTTGTTCCTTATCTAGGAACATATCCGCATAGTTTTGATAAATTTCATGTTCTAGGAACAAGATGTAGAGTTTCGGATCGATGTGGCCGGAAGTGGCCATGTGGGTCATGATATTGATAGATTTCTCTAGGCTTTTGGCTTTCTTATACGGCCTGTCGCTCGATGTGAGCGCTTCAAATACATCGGCAATGGCCATAATGCGCGCAGGTACAGAAAGTTGCTCTGCATTTAGTCCTTTAGGATAACCCTTACCATCGACACGCTCATGATGGCCGCCTGCAATTTCAGGGACTTTTTGCAAATGCTCCGGATAAGGGAGCTTGTTCAACATAATGTGGGTCTGAATGATGTGATCATTGATGATGAAGCGTTCTTCTGCCGTTAATGTGCCTTGTTTAATGCTGAGGTTATACAATTCTCCGCGATCATATTTGACGTCGCCTGGTTGCAATACGTAGTTTTCAGTCCAAACATTTTGAGGGCTCATACCGTCAGCCCAAGGGATTTTATGATTGGCTTTATTCGCCAAAAGCGACTCGGTGGTGGGCAGTTTAGCGGAAGGTTGCGCACGTTCTTTTTCGATCCATGAGATCCCGATTTGATCATCTAATGTTCGAGTCCAAGTTACCTGAGCGATGCGTTCTAGTCGTTCAATATGTTCGTCATCTAAGTTCTCACTACCAATATTGCACTCTGCGACAAAAGCGAAGTCATCGTCAAGCTGCGCATGTTTGTCTTGAAGCACCTGACCGAGTTTATGCGGATCGCCCCCTTCAGCCACGCCTTGCCAATAGTCTGCTTGAGCTTGGGTCTTGAGTAACTCGAAGCGCATTCTGATTTCATGGATTCGATCATAAATGGTTTCAAGCTTGGTCGCTTTGTCGATGACATATTCGGGCGTGGTGACTTTGCCGCAGTCATGCAGCCAAGACGCCAGATGAAGAGCTTCCCAATCCGTTGAACTCATTTCGAAATAGGAGAAGTAAGTTTTATCTTTTGCCGCAACTTCTGTAAGCATTTTGGATAACTCAGGAATGCGCTGGCAATGGCTTCCGGTGTATGGCGATTTGGTATCAATGGCTGAAGCTATTAACTCGATAAATGCATTGAGCATGTCCTTTTGCTGCTGCATTTGGTCGATATTTTCTTTTGCAATTTCGGCAAAGCTCAGCAACTCGCGAAGGAAAGCATGTTTGTCGTATTGCTCTTCGGTGATTGGGCGCTCGTACCCTAGAGTCAGTATTCCTACCAATTGATGCTCGCGATTGAGCAGAGGGAAGAGGTATATATCAGAGTTGTAGAGCACATCGCTAAACGGTTTGAGGGCATTATCGCCTCGGTTGAGGTGAATAATTTCGCCTTTTTTCAAATCCGTCATCAGCCATGCGGTGTTGAATAGCAGTTCATTAATGTCGATCTTAAATGGGATGATGGCGTGATTGGCAGCGATACTAAATTTTGAGTCTTGCTCTGAATAAACAGAGAGCAAAATTGTCTCTGCTTTTGTTACTAAATAGCTTTGATGGGTAATCGTTCTAGCGAGCAAGGCAAAATCTTGATTGCCCGCCGTATCTCTAAGCAAGCTAAGTAGGTCATGAAGCGTGTGCTCCATTAGCTCAATCGACTCGGTGAGATTCGCTACTTCTTTGATAAAACTTTTTGGGTAGCGGGTTTTTTTAAAGTCGAATCGGGCAATGTTATCGGTAAGTAGCACCAAATTCTGAAGTGGGTTAGCCAGCCGTTTTGAAACATACCAAACGATCAAGAAGCTGAAGAACATCATGATCAAAGCAACGGTGACTTGCCTATCTCGCATTGAAAGTAGGTTTGCGACCAAATCATCTTGAGGAGTGGCTTCAGCTAGTAACAGTCGTACATGTTTATTGAGTGCAACCGGTGTAAGTGTGATTGACCAATCGCCATCTTGGTCGGTGGACGTTGCATATAGTGTTTGGCTGCTAATGCGATTGAGGATTGGTCGGAACATGCTATCTTCAAGTCGCGGTGCGAATGTCTCTTTTGGCTGAGTTAGGTCAAGACCAGATTGATGCTGGGCGAGGGGGGTAAAGCTGTTGTCAAACAAGATGAGTTTTGAGTTGCTGGAAAAGCCGATCTCGCTGATCTGCTGAGACAAGGAATCGAGAGTGAAATCGGCTGCTACGACTTTCTCTCCATCAGGTGAGCGGCGCGACAATGTCACGCCATTGGCCTTTAAGAAGTAAAAAAAATATGGCTCTGTTAGCCTAATTTCGCCGTCAGACTCTGCATTGAGGAACCAAGGCCGGACTCTAGGATCGAACTCATTGGAATCATCAGAAGTCTTACTGATCCGTTTATGATTACCATCAAGGAAGTGATACTCATTAAGGCCATCCGGTTTGGTAAAGTGTATCAGCATGCTGGCTTTGTCAGGTGCGTTAAATCGCTGCCGCGACTTATTGTTCCTAAGTGGACGGATTATGGTGAAGTTGCCATTGCTGTTCGCGTAGTAGAGTGCAACCAACCCCGGGTTACGGTTAAAGATAAGGTCGATAGAAGTAAGCCAACGAGTCTCTTTATAGGGTGCTGAGTCTTGGTCGATGATAGGGTTCAACGCCATGAAATCGAGCGTAGTCAAAATAGGGGCGGTGCTTTGTTTGAAAATGGATTCAAGCTTGCGACTATTTTCGTTACTCAGTTCTTGAGCGCTGCCAGTTAGCAACTCCCTTGAGTGTTGGTAACTGATCGCTATGAGCACCGCCCCGACGAGTGTCGTCAGTATTAGAAATAGGCTAGTGATGTGAATACTCAGCGAGTATCGACGTTTTCTCATAACAAGATCCATTTGTTTATAATCTTATTAAGTATTGTTCAATCTGGAAGGGTTGCAAAAATCCGTGTGGTTTGCCAAGTAAAGAAAATGACATTCAAAATGTAACTGGCAGAAAACAAGACAGTTTTTCCAACTTCGACTATACCTATTAGAGGAAAAGTGTATGGGAAGTAACTATGTTGAGCTTGACGTATCAGATTGAAATTGACGCATCGCCACAGGAAGTTTGGCAACGCCTGACAGACGCAGGGTATTACAGGCAATGGGCCATCGCGTTTTCGCCGGAGTCTCAGTTTGAAGGTAATTGGGCCAGTGGTGAGGAAGTGATCTTTTTTGACCCTAACTTAGGTGGTAGCCGTGCGGTGGTGGATAGAGCAGAGATGAACCGCAGCCTCGCTTACCACCATGTCTCGATTTTTACTCCTGATCATGTACAAGATGTCGACAGTGACATCGCGATGAAGTGGATTGGTTCGTCTGAAGCGTTTGAAATAACCGAGCAACAAAAGGGCGTTATTTTAAGAGTGAACGTGACGACTCACCCAGATTTCACCGCTATGTTTAACAGTGGTTGGGAAAAGGCACTTCCCCTCATTAAGTTGCTGTGTGAGGGTGACAATACTTGATACACTAAAGCAAATCTTAATACTTAGAGTCTCTTATGAAATTGGTCGTCGACACTCATACTCACACCTATGCCAGTGGGCATGCCTACAGCACTTTGATCGAGAATGCCCGCTTGGCAAAAGAGAACGGGATGAAAATGTTCTGCACAACGGATCATGCAGAGTCGATGCCTGGCGCGCCCCATTTCTGGTTTTTCTCCAACCAACGAGTACTGCCACGCTTTTTGGAAGGTGTTGCTGTGATTAGAGGTGTCGAAGCCAATATCCTCAATACTCAGGGTGAAATTGACCTTCCGGAAAGCTCATTAAAAAATCTGGATTGGGTCATTGGCAGCTTTCATGAGCCTGTTTTTAGGCCTGCAACTAAAGCGGAGCATACCAGAGCTCTAATTGCCGCTATAGAAAGTGGGAAAGTGGACGCTCTGGGTCACCTTGGTAACCCAAACTTCGATTTTGATTTCGAGGCAGTGATTGAGAAAGCGGCGCAACATAACGTCGCCATCGAGATCAACAACACCACCTTGCGAGGCAACAGCCGAGTAGGCAGCGTAGAGCGTTGTCATGAGATCGCTCAGATTGCAAAAGCGGAAGGTGCGTTTATCACATCGGGCAGTGATGCGCATTTCTGTGCGGATGTCGGGCAACTGGAGCTGGTGGCGGAGCTATTAGATAAAGTGAACATGCCGTCGAGTCAGGTGATCACCCATTCGTGCAAACAGTTTCTTGATTTTCTGGTCCTGAGAGGACGAGGTCCTATCGAAGAGTATTCCGATCTAACATAGCTTCTTGCTTGCCCATGCACGATCTTAATGCCTAATCGAAATATTCTCTATCATGGTTTCGAGCGATTCTCTTGATTGAGTTAGTGACTTTATGCTCATCAACTATGAGACTGTTCTCTGAGAGCTAAACTTTGAAATGCGCTAACAATCACAAATACATACCAAACTAATGGGGATAGTTGACGGCTGACTTCCGGACCTAAGATTATGGGTCTACGTATTCTTTTTCCCCAAGAGGTTGTCAATGAGTAGCAAACTGTCTGATTTTTCAGTGCATATTCCAATTACTCCAGAGCTGTGTGAGTTCCAAACTCAAGTGAAGGAGAAACTGTATGATTTCAACCATGCACGACCATCCGAAAATGCGAAGAAAGCTGAAATTGTCAATTCATTGCTTGGCAGTGCGAATGGCGTTGTTATCGTGCCGCCGTTCTACTGTGATATGGGCGAGAACATCTTTTTTAAGAATGGCGGTTTCTTAAATACTGGTGTCACTATCCTCGACCTTGCGCCTGTCTACCTCGGTGAGTATGTGCAAATTGGACCTAATGTTGTGATTAGTACCGCAGGTCATCCATTCGATCTCGCAGAACGAGTTCGCCCTATCGCGATTGGCAATCCGATCACCATAGGAGACAGTGTTTGGATTGGAGCCGGCGCAATTATTTTAGATGGTGTGACCATTGGCGATAGAACCATCATTGGTGCAGGAAGTGTGGTGACTAAAGATATACCAGCGGACAGCGTTGCGGTGGGCAACCCATGTCGGGTGGTAAAAACCATTGAACATGGAAAAATGCCGACAGATGAAGAGCTTGAAGAGATGTGGCGACCAGTAATGGGGTTATAGATTAGGAAGGCGTGTTGAACGAGTGGCTCTTAACGCAGTTTGAAACATTTTTGCGATGCTTTTATAGACTTATTTTGTTTACAATAACGCCTTCAAAAATCAGCCTTTAAGAATAACAATGAAAAAAACAAAACAATTGCTGGCCGCGAGTTTGCGTTCTGCGGCGCTGCTTTCAATGTCTGTAATGTCAATGTCTGTGCTTGCCGCTGACTTCGATATGAATCAAACCATGAAGAAGATGAGCTTTGAGTTTAAACAAGCCGCTGAAGCACAGTCTGTTGAAGCAATGAAACAACCGGTGGCGAACTTAGCTGAGCTGGTGGAAATGGCCAATCAAGCCGAGCACCCAGAAGAGCGTACCGAACTTTATACCGAAGGTTTTGATAAGCTCACCGTCGTCATCGAAGGCGTGGAAGCGCACTTAGAAGAGGGCGAGCTAGAAGCCGCTCAACAGGCTCTTCGTGAAGTGGATGACCTGAGAATTGAGTTTCACGATCGACGTAATCCAAGCATTTGGAAAAGGCTGTTTGGATAAGTTTTTTAGGTAAGTTCCAAACGTGTCAAAACTCTTAAAAAGCGTAAGAACTCATAGATTCTTACGCTTTTTTTGTTTTATTTCCCTGTAACAAAGTGGTTGTCTACTAAAGTTAAAATATAAGGAAATGGCTAGGAGGTGCGTTTGTTACGGTTAAACATGATGTTAGCCTTGCTCGCATCGTTTCCTTTATTCGCTACACCCACAAAAGTAACTATTTATGCCGATGACGCCTACCCCCATACAGTTACGAAGAAGATGGGAAAGCGAGAGGAATCTACGCAGAGATCTTGTCTGTGGCGTTTTCTAAGATGGAAAATTACCAAGTGTCCATTGTGCCTGTTCCATGGAAACGTGGCCTAAAACTGATCGAAACAGGGCGGGGTTTTGGATTATTTCCTCCCTATTACTACGAAGACAGACGACACTATATTCATCCCTATTCTCGCAAAATTCTCGAAGAACACGTTGCGGTTTATTGTCATCCTCAAGTGCCATTTGCAACAAAGCTACCTCATTGGCCAAGTGATTTTTATGGCTTAACCATTGGTATTAATGACGAGTTTGCATTGGGAGGAAAAGCCTTCTGGCGCGCAGTGGAAGAGGGCAAGGTTGACTTAAAGTCAGCGGAAGATAATCGCGAGAACATTTTAAAGCTACGCTCCCAAAGGATTGACTGCTATCTAAATGATCGTATTTCAATTCTATGGCAAATCCGAAATATGAAAAATAAAGGTGAGCTCCCCACTGAACTGGTCTTTTCGCAGGCGGCGATTGTCAGTACTGAGCACGGGCATATAGGCTATACAAACACTAACTTGCAGGATTATCCGTTTAAAGCTGATTTTGTGGCTCAGTTCGATGACGTTATTGAGCGTATGCAACGGTCCGGCGAGGTGGAAGAGATTGTTCGATCTTACCTCGATTAGGCGGATACAATCGATTCACCTCACAGTTCTATCGCCAAATAGCGAGGCTTGGCCTCGCATTTTGTATAATTTTTCTTTTTACCATTGAGTGTCATGATGATTGCGTCAGCTAAATGGAATAAGCCGATGTTATTCGCCAGTGCCCTAAGTTGGCTGCTGGTGACACTCATGCCTGTCATCAATGCGCATGGCGCAAGTGCAGGGGTTTGGGCAACGCTCTGTACCGTTAATGGCTTCGAGTTGGTTCAAGTTGAAGAAGGTGAACCTAATAATACACACAATGGTAAGCCTTGCCCGTTCAGTCACTTCTCCAGTTTCCATCAGGATTCGCTTCCAACACCACTATACTTTGCTCAACATTCGATAGCGCCGCTCTCTCACTACACTTTTTTGGCTCTAAGTGTCCGATATGAGCACGCTATTGTTCGCGCCCCGCCGCTGTACTTTTCTTAACGCCATAACAACTACAAAACAAAAACTAAGTAAAGTCATACGCAGTCAACATAACTTACCGCAAGTGTAAGGGCATGATTGTGTTCTAAAAAAGGAATACCGTAATGTTGGGTAGTCAAGTAAAGACTCCACCTAAGGACCACGCACGTCAATCGACTTCAAACAATGCTAAAGCGCGCTATTTCATGGCTTGGCGCTGGCATTTTTACGCTGGGCTTTTCGTCGTGCCATTTATGATTATGTTAAGCCTGACTGGGCTTGTCATGCTGTTTGATGATGAGATCGAGTTGGCTCGCTATCATTCGATCATCGAAGTGCAACCATCCGACACTCACATCTCCGCAGAACAGCAACTCAAAGCGGTACAAGCTGAATATCCGAATGCCAATATCACACAGTTTGTGATGTCACATGATCCTGAACATGCAAATCGAATCAGTATTGCAAAGGAGGATGGCACTAGCGTTTTGGTGACCATCAACCAATACACTGGTGAGGTACTTGGAGAGATTGATCGAAGTGAAAGTTGGTATCAGTTAGCCAATGAAATTCATGGCACCTTATTGATTGGGGATTGGGCGATCGTTTTATTGAAATTTCGGCCAGTCTAATGATTGTGTTGTTAGCCACGGGTTTGTATATGTGGTGGCCAACCGATGCTGCTTCAAAAGCGGGTTTTCTTAAGCTCAGAGTGGGATCGGGTAGCCGAGTCTTCATGAGGGATTTACACGCGAATCTAGGCGGTGGTTTGTCGATTGTCCTTCTCCTCTTTGTCCTGTCAGGTTTGGCCTGGGCGGGAATTTGGGGAGCAAAAATGGTGCAAGGTTGGAATACGTTTCCTACCTACTATACATGGGGTGACAAACCAAGTTCGACGGACAAACCAGCCGATGGCCACCATCATGGCCACCACGACCATTCAAAACAAAACCATGCTGATCTCAATCATGGCAGCGAAGAAGAGTTTCCTTGGAATCTGGAGTTAGCGGAAGTGCCGCAATCAGAAGATCATGGCAGCCATCACAGTGGTGACAATGGAGATAAGAGCACAGCGCTTTTAGATTCATCCGTTTCTATTAACTCCATTGTAGAGAGAGCAAAGCAACTTGGTTTTACTCAATTTAAAGTGTTCATGCCAAGAGGTGAGCTGGGGGTCTATACCGTCGCGGCGAACTCCATGGCGGGGGACGTAATAGACCCTCGACAAGACCGCACGACGCATTTCGATCAATACAGTGGCCGAATACTCATGGATGTGACTTGGCAAGATTACTCTATCGTAGCTAAGTTGATGGCAGCTGGCGTATCGCTTCACCAAGGTGATTTGAGCGTTGTAAATAAACTTTTGAACGCATTTTTCTGTATTGCCTTCATCGCAATTTCGATAACAGGTGTCGTGATGTGGTGGCAAAGGCGTCCAAAAACGACGAAACGATTAGGTGTACCTGCCCGTTTTGAAAGTGAAGGGGTATGGAAAGTTGGGGTTGTAACCATTGCGCTAATCAGCGTGCTCTTTCCGTTAGCTGGGTTTGCCATTGTGCTGACTTTAGTTATCGACTGGTTGGTTGTGAGACGCTCAGATAAGCTGGCAGCATATCTGTCGTAGCCATCATTGAGTGTTTGAGATTAAATAGCGCCACTAGGCGCTATTTTTATATCCAAGCGTCTATTCATATCCAAGCAGCTAACTGTGTCAAAGTGTCTGGTTTCACCTAAGTGCTTGCTCTTAGTCCCAAGTACGTACTTCAATACACAAATAGCATGGCTTCACGGAGGCTCTAACATTCAACACTTGCAGCCCTTTTGGGCTGATGTATTCACAGGTGTTATTAAAGCTAGTGAACATTAAAAACAATCCTATCTAATTTGCGCTAGCGCCCTTAAGTAAAGTTGCGATAGAATTTGGAACAATCAAACAAGGTTAGATTATTGAATAAAACTCTTTTGTTATTCAATAATGAGCGTATATACTTTTATATTGTCAGTAGTTTCAGATTATATCTTTAAAAATGGTTTGAAGTGACGATATAAATATTAGGGTAGTTAAATGCAAATAAAGAAAATGGATGCACCACATGATATGCAAATTGGTGCTAGATTTGAATCAAAGAAACACGGCTATGTAACTGTAGTGGAATACTACAATACACATACTGTGATAGTTGCATTTGAAAATACTGGAAATATTCGTTCTATTACTGCCGCTAAGTTGCGCGCTGGACAATTAACCGATCGCTCTGTTCCGGTTCAATCCTCTCTAGTTGGTGAAATTGTTTATTCTAGCAAGTACGGTCAGCTGAATATTATTCAAGTTGAATCAGAAAATATTGTTGTTCTTGAAGATGAAGATGGTGAAGAGATTCGGATGCTTCTTCCTGCAGTACAGAAACTTCGAGAAAAACAAGAAGAGCCAGAAGAAAGCAACAAGAAAATCGAGTTACCAACGTCGTTGTCTGCGTTAACCAAGCGAAATAAAAAGACGAAAGACGTTAATAGCCTACTCAAGAAAATGCTAACCGACTACGGTAAGTAGTTGACGGTTCATCCTCTCCGTTTTCCTATTTTCTCTTCTTCATAATCCTTGCCTGCACAATCCGCTATCATTTTTATAAACTATAAAAATGAAACCTTTATTTAACTCAAAATCTATAAGTTGATTACTTAATCTGGTGCTATTGGTCATAGTTGACTAGATTTCGATCTACCACTAAAGGTTTAAATGCACAACATTGACGAAATTTTGCGTCATTTTGGTGATCTGGTTCACAAGGTCATTTTGTCTTTGTGACTTGGATCGGTTTTGATCTTGGCGGTTTTCGTTATGATTCTCTCATCCAATAATTAGATTAAATCTAATAAATAGAATCACCCTACAGAGAAGAAATATTATGAAAAAGATTATGGTTGTGTGCGGAAACGGTCTTGGTACTTCATTGATGATGGAAATGGCAGTAAAAGAAGTAGCGAAAAAAATTGGCCTAGAGGCTGAAGTTGATCATGAAGATCTGTCGTCTGCTGCATCAAGTACTGCGGATATTTGGGTAGCAGCAACGGATGTTGCCAATCAATTATCTGAAGCTGGAAAAACTAACATTGTTAGCCTTGCAAATATCTTCGATAAAGCATCAATTGAAGAACAGCTTAAAAACTTTATGTAAGGTGATTAAATATGGTTAGTTTCTTTGAATTCATGCTGGGCTTATTAAAAGAGCCCGCTATTATGGTTGGTTTAATTGCTTTTATTGGCTTGGTTGCACAAAAGGCAGATATTTCAACGATTTTAAAAGGCACGATTAAAACCGTAATGGGTTTCCTAATTTTAGGTTTTGGTGCTGGAGCATTGGTTGGTGCGCTAAATAACTTTTCAGTCGTATTTACTGAAGCCTTTGGTGTAAGTGGTGTTATTCCAAATAACGAAGCGATTGTTGCATTAGCACAAGAAGCCTTCGGTTATGAAATGGCGCTCATTATGTTCTTTGCGTTTGTTGTGAATATTTTATTGGCTCGTTTTACTCCGCTTAAGTTTATTTTCTTAACGGGTCATCACACCATGTTCATGTCTATGCTAGTGGCAGTGATCCTTTCTACAGCGGGTATCGAAGGCACAATGCTCGTGGCGATCGGTTCAATCCTTGTTGGCTCATTGATGGTGATCATGCCTGCCTTGGCCCAGAAATACACGGTTAAGGTGATGGGGACTGATCAGCTTGCGATGGGACACTTTTCAACGCTTTCTTACCTAGTGTCTGGCTTTATCGGCAGTAAGTTTGGTGATGTCTCTAAATCGACAGAAGAGATCAACGTACCTAAAAGCCTTATGTTCCTGCGTGACACGCCGGTTGCGGTTGCAACCACTATGGCAATCTTCTTTATGTTTGCCTCTATCATTGCAGGTGGCGAATTTGTAGAAAGCGTCTCTGGCGGTCAAAACTGGGTCGTGTTTACCTTCATGCAATCATTGGTCTTTGCTGGTGGTGTGTACATTGTTCTGCAAGGTGTGAAGATGCTAATAGCAGAAATCGTTCCCGCATTTAAAGGAATTTCAGACAAATTGGTACCGGGTGCGAAACCTGCGCTTGATTGTCCTATGGTATTCCCGGTTGCACCGAATGCAGTATTGATTGGTTTCCTTAGCTCATTTGCAGCAGGCCTCGTTGCTATGGGTATTCAAGGCGCATTTGGCTGGACAATTATTGTAGCGGGTGTGGTACCTCACTTCTTCGTGGGTGGTGCAGCTGGTGTATACGGTAACGCAACAGGTGGTCTGCGTGGCGCAGTGTTAGGTTCATTTACTCAAGGTTTGTGTATCTCGTTCCTGCCAATGTTACTGCTTCCTGTACTCGGTGGTCTGGGCTTAGAAGCGACAACGTTTGCAGACTTTGATTTCGGTGTCGTTGGTCTTATCTTAGGTTGGATTGTGTCATGAGTTTACTTAATTTAATTGGCAACGATGGGATTGTTATCTCAACAGAAAGCAACTTAACGGTTAACGACGCGCTAGCGGTGACATGCTCAAAACTTCTGGAACAGGGCAAGATTGAGCCGAGCTACTTGGAGGCGATTAAAGCAAAACATGCAGAAATTGGTGCTTACTACGTGCTGGCTCCAAAGATTGCGATGCCACATGCTCGTCCAGAAGATGGTGTGAACGAAGCGGCGCTTCAAATCACTGTGTTCAAGAACGGTGTGGATTTGGAATCGGAAGACAATGGCGACGTTTACTTTTCAGTGACACTAGCGGCAATGGACTCCGACAGTCATATTCAGACGATTGTGGCACTGTCTGAGCTGTTCCAAAATGAAGATGACATCGACGCCATCGTAGCAGCAGAAAACACGGATGAGATTGCCAAAATCTTGGCGAAATACTAACCCCCTATAGCATTTCGTTAAGTAGTTATGCTTCGCACTAAAAAGCCCTCATTTAATGAGGGCTTTCTTTCTAATCGTCTGTTTCAAAAAAGTCTTTGTCTACATGGCATACAGGGCAATTCCAACCACTGCTTAATTCTTCCCAACTCGTTCCCGGTTCTACATCATTGCGAGTGTCACCTTGTTCCGGGTTGTATACATAGCCGCATACGCTACACGTGTGTTTCGACATTACAAATTTCTCCATTCATCTACGTCAAAGAGATTCGATTTGATTCACTCAATTCTGTTGTAACTATTACTGCGTAGCTTTTGCACTATTCTGCTTGTTATGATTGAGATGTTTCATGATTTTGCCTTGTTTCCACATAGCTACACCTGATAATGCAACGAGTGGTACTACGGCATAGAGCACGAGAGCCATGAATGCTTGATTGTTTTGTAGAGGCGAGTACAAAGCAGTGCCCATGACCAGTGCACAAATAATGTGTATCCAACGAAGTGTGATTCTGAGTGATTGACCGTTCATAGTATTGCTCCATCTATGTTTGATAATATTTGTTGTCTTGAAACAAACAATACAAAGTTCTCAACTTGATTTCTTACTAATGAGACAAAACGATAAATATGAGCGTGAACGGCAATATTTTAAGAACGAATGGTACTGACAAATCTAATCAGAAATGGAACAAATGTGTTCCATTTTTCAATTGGTTATGTGGATAGTTTGTAGCTTAAGTTTTCAACAAAGAAGTCGATGAAGACTCGCAAACGCGCTGGCATATATTTAGTTTGCGCGAACTGCATGGCAATTGCACCGTGATAGTTACTCTTGATTGTCCAATCGGGCAGAACAGGGATGACCTGTTTTTGTGCCAAGGCCTCTTGAATCACAAAGTCGTGAAAGATGCCAATCCCCAGCCCTTGCTTTACGCCTGCCAAGCGCATTTGTGAGTGGTTCACAGCGTATCGCCCAGAGACTGCCACAGTGTGAAAATCATCGTCTTTCAAAAAATCCCAAACGTTGTCATTGCTCGTCTCGGCAAGATAAATACAGTCATGATCCAACAGTTCGGTTGGATGGGTAGGCATGCCACGTGCGTCAATGTAGTCAGGGCTTGCACACAAAACGAGGTTGGTTTTACTGAGCTCTTTTAGCACTAAGTTTTCATCGGGTTTATCGGTGAGCTTGAACGCCAAGTCAATGGCATCTTTAAACAGATCTATCTCACCGTCGGCAGCGCGAAGTTTTAACTCGATGTTGGGGTAGCGCTGAAGAAAAGGGGCGATGAAAGGTTGCAGCACGGAGTTAAGAAATGCCTCTGGCGCAGCACGGTGAGGGTGCCCGATGGCTCACTGTGATCGGAAGTAGAGACATCCACGGCTTGTTGAGCCGCATTGACCATAATTACCGCTTGATCATAAACCTTTTGACCAGCCTCGGTGATATAAAGCGTGCGGGTTGTACGGTTGAACAACTTCACCGACAAGGCTTTCTCTAATCGCGTAATGAGCTTACTGAGTGCTGACGGGGTGACATTGAGCCGTTTGGCTGCTGCTGTGAACGTTCCCTCATTTACCACCATGATAAAGGCAGCAAGGTCGGGCATTAAGTTCATGAGTCGATTGTCTATTTTCAAAGATTAGTGCCTACCATGTCAAAAATACGCCAGAAATTACAGCGTATGGGTTATAGCTGATGCTATTAACTGACTGAAATATAGCACATTGAAATGATTTGTGCCTTGAATTCACTAATGATATTCCAAGGGAGAGGATAATGCTTAATCCAACCTTGGATTAAACTATAGTTAATCACTGAAGCCACTAATTGTTGCAACAGTTAGGGCTGAGCATCTGTTCCGAGTTTTTACCGTAGGGTAAGAACGACAAAATAATAAAGGAAACCCTGCATGACATCTGCATTTTATAACCAGATTCAACAACAGATTGAAGAGATCAAAGCGGAAGGCTTGTACAAGTCTGAGCGCGTAATTACATCACAACAAAAAGCTGCTGTTGAAATCTCAACGGGTGAAGAAGTTCTGAACTTCTGTGCAAACAACTACCTTGGCCTTGCGAACCACCCTTCACTGATTGAAGCGGCGAAAGAGGGTATGGACGCTCATGGTTTCGGTATGGCTTCTGTTCGCTTTATTTGTGGTACTCAAGATATCCACAAAGAGCTGGAGCAAAAGCTGTCTGCATTCCTTGGTAAAGAAGACACGATTCTTTACACCTCTTGCTTCGATGCGAACGCAGGTCTATTCGAAACAATTCTCGGTAAAGAAGATGCAATCATCTCTGATGCGCTAAACCACGCTTCAATTATCGATGGTGTTCGTTTGTGTAAAGCGATGCGTTTCCGCTACGCAAACAACAACATGGAAGAGCTAGAGCAACAACTTATTGCTGCTAATGAAGCAGGTGCTCGCCACATCCTAATCGTAACAGACGGCGTTTTCTCAATGGACGGCGTAGTCGCTAACCTTCCAGCCATCTGTGATCTTGCAGACAAGTACGGTGCATTGACTATGGTTGATGACTCTCACGCTGTTGGCTTTATGGGTAAAACTGGCGCGGGTACACACGAATACCATGATGTTGTAGACCGTATCGACATCATCACAGGTACGCTTGGTAAAGCAATGGGCGGCGCTTCAGGTGGTTACACTTCTGGTAAGAAAGAGGTGATCGATTGGCTACGTAACCGCTCTCGTCCATACCTGTTCTCAAACTCTGTTGCGCCGGCAATCGTTAGTGCTTCTATCCGCGTTCTTGAATTACTGAAGGAAAGCGGTGACCTACGTGACCAACTATGGGCAAACGCTGAACACTTCCGTGCTCGTATGGAAGAAGCAGGCTTTACTATGGGTGGTGCCGACCACGCAATCATCCCAATCATGCTTGGTGATGCAAAAGTTGCTGCTGAGTTTGCAGAACGTGCGCTAGAGAAAGGCATTTATGTTATTGGCTTCTCATTCCCAGTTGTACCAAAAGGCCAAGCTCGTATCCGTACGCAAATGTCTGCAGCACATAGCCGAGAGCAGCTAGATCACGCAATCGACGCCTTCATCACCGTAGGCCGTGACATGGGAATTATTAAGTAATGAAAATGAAAGCACTTTCTAAACTAAAGCCAGAAGCAGGAATTTGGATGACAGAAGTGGACAAGCCAGAGCTTGGACACAACGACCTGCTAATCCGCATTAAGAAGACGGCAATCTGTGGCACGGACGTACACATCTACAACTGGGATGAATGGTCTCAAAACACTATCCCAACACCAATGGTGGTGGGCCACGAATACGTGGGTGAAGTGGTTGGTATCGGCCAAGAAGTGCGTGGTTTTGAGCTAGGCGACCGCGTTTCTGGTGAAGGGCACATCACTTGTGGTCACTGCCGTAACTGTCGCGGCGGCCGCACACACCTTTGCCGTAATACGGTAGGTGTGGGCGTAAACCGTGAAGGTGCATTTGCTGAATACCTAGTGATTCCTGCATTTAACGCGTTCAAGATCCCTGAAGGTATTTCTGACGATCTAGCATCAATCTTTGACCCGTTTGGTAACGCGGTACACACAGCGCTTTCTTTTGATCTAGTCGGCGAAGATGTACTGATTACAGGTGCTGGCCCAATCGGTATCATGGCAGCGGCAGTGGCGAAACACGTTGGCGCTCGCCACGTCGTTATCACTGACGTAAACGAATACCGCTTAGACTTGGCTCGCCAAATGGGAGTGACTCGCGCAGTTAACGTTGCAAAAGAAGACCTAAAAGGTGTGATGGCTGAACTAGGCATGACAGAAGGCTTCGATGTTGGTTTAGAGATGTCAGGTGTTCAAGCGGCATTTAGCACTATGCTAGAAACCATGAACCACGGTGGCCGCATTGCTCTGCTAGGTATTCCACCATCAGATATGGGCATCGACTGGAACCAAGTGATCTTCAAAGGTTTGGTGATCAAAGGTATCTACGGCCGCGAAATGTTCGAGACGTGGTACAAGATGGCAAGCCTGATCCAATCGGGTCTAGATTTGACGCCAATCATCACTCACCACTACAAGATTGATGACTTCCAAGAAGGCTTTGACGTCATGCGCAGCGGGGCTTCTGGCAAAGTTATCCTTGATTGGGAATAAGCAATTAGGCAGCATTCGCTTTTGATAACGAGGCGAACGCTTGGATCTGCAATTTAGTCAAATAGGGCATTTTTCGACTTAATTTAAGTTAAGTTTGCATAAAAAATGCCCCAATTTTGCCCCAAGCACAATATAGAAAATGCCCCAAAGAGTTTTGGGGCATTTTTTAGTTTTTAATTCCTATTTTTCAGGATTATACGATGGGATTCTTCTCGCTTTTTTGAGCGGTTTTTTGTTGATTTTAGCTTTAGTAATCTATGAATTTACGGAGATAGGAGACAAAAACTCAGAGTTTTTATTCATCAAATGCCTTTCTTAATTCATTCCACACTCGGAGTGACTCTTTTTTGTTTGACTGCTCAAGCCATTTTCCATAAACCTTAATGATCATATTGATGTTGGCATGGCCCATTTGCTTAGCCAAATAGCTGAGGTTGACGTTGGCGTGAGTAATGAGCCAACTGGCATAGGTATGCCTTAGTTGATGGATATTTCGATAAGGAATCTTGGCTTCTTCACATGCTCTCTGCCATATTTTCGGAAACGTCCTTTTCCCACAGAAGTTATGGCCATTTTGGCTTTTTCTTACCGCATTAGGGTTAAAGACAAATCGAATAGTATCGGTTCTGTAGCTTTTGTCGGCGAGTTCAACTTTATACTTGTTGCATGGGTAGTCATAAGTAAGCAGCCGTTGCGTTTTTAACGCCTCAAGTGCTGGAGGAAGTAGATCGACATAACGTTCCGTATCGGTTTTGGTCGTTTTTAATAGCCGCTTGTTGTCTGCAGATCTACGAACAAGAATTCGTTCGTTCTCAAAATCAACGTCTTCCCAGGCTAGTGCACATAGTTCTCCTAGCCTTATTCCTGTGTACACAAGAACTAATATCGCATTTTTATGTTGTAGGTGATTACATTGCGAGATTGCCAAACTTATTTCAGTTTTAGAAAATGGATTGATTTCGACTTCAGTCTCTTTCAATCGAGTTAGAACATTGGATAGGTTTTTATCCACATACTCCAGCTTATGCAGCCAAGTTAAAAAGGCATTTACGGTAACGAGCTCTCTGTTTACCGTTCTGGCCCCGCGACCATTAATGAACTTTGACTTAATCGCGACTAATGAACGGGCGCATAGGGTATGGCATCTTTTTGTCTTTCCATATGCGTTCAAGAAGTTGACTAATGCCAATCTGTATCGAATTAGGGTTGCACTTCTAACATCAGGTTCTCTGGATTCTAGGTACTGGTTAGCGAGTTTATTTAGTGGCTCATTCCTCGATGTATTGTAGGCATGTTTGGATTCGGGGAAGTGTTCTAGATACTTGAATACACCAATTCTGATGTCGTACAGAATTGCCTCACGTTTGCGCGAAGCAAACATAAGGTTCTGTTTGTTCGGACTTAGGCCCAAAGTCTCACGGTAACGTACTCCCATGTAGCTAAATGCGATACGTATGGAATTACCGTGGACTTCGATGCCAGTTGGCAGCTCTACTGGTGGCTTTTTTGCCATTTTTCCCACTCGGCAATATCTACTAACCAAGAGCCGCAGCTGTTTTTCCAAATAACATTAGATGGATAAACACCAGCAAGGGCTTTTTTTCGGAGGGTACTTGGCTTGAAACCAATGAGTTCGCATGCAATTTTAAGAGGGTATACAGTCACTATAATCTTATTCATAGCAGTGCCTCATATTTGTATGGTGAATTAAGCTGTGTAGATAGAAGGCTCTTAGTCACACAGGTGGATAATCTCAAACTGTAACTTTGCTGTTAACTGTCTGATTAATTTAAAACTAACCTATTTGATTCGAAGAAATTGCAGATAAGCGGACAATAATGGCTACACGCGCAAAGGTATTTTATTGGGCCATTGTAAGGGCAACGAATGCTGCTCGTGATCGATATGAATATCTTTAAGGGTTTAATATTGATAATGAGTGAGTGCGTAACGCTAGCCCCGCCATAATTAACTCGCTCCTACTGGGAATCATTCTGTCTCACTGAGAGAGTGAGCCTCAGATCATTCTGTGCGGCATGTCGAAATAATCGTGCAAGACATTCACTTGTCTTCCTAGTCTCGCTCGGTCGAGCGCAATTACCCACTTTGGTTATCATTTTTCTCTTGAAAATTCATCGATTTGATCACGACGGCGAAAAAGAAATACTAGACTAATTTCATATGAGGGCAACATTGATGTTGTATCGTATTAAAAAAATAAGGAATCCTCGTCATGTTTAATTCAAAAGCTCTACTTGTTGGCTTAATGATGTCTTCGCTTGCTGCCTGCTCATCAACGCCAAAGCCACAAGAAATCAGTAAAGACGCATCCATTCCGATGCAAGTAGTTCAATCGGTTTACGCTGACCGTTGCTACGAAGACAAAGACAGTGCCGAAGTACAAAACGATGGGATTGGCGCATTAGGTTACGCAGGCCACATTGGTTTAGGTATCTTTAATGGTGCTGGTATCTTTGGCGGTTTAAGTGCGGGTATGGGCGCAGACAGTCAATGTGGTTTTGAGTACATGAATCATGTTGGGTACATTGATGCGTCGAAACTTAATGGTGTGCAAGACAAAGACGCTCGACGTGCTAAGGCTATCGAAATTGTCTTATCTGAATCATGGAAGGCTTTAGACCTTACAATCGAAGACATTGAGAGAGTTGAAGCTTCTTGTAACTGCACCTTTTCGAGAACACCAAAGCTCATCAAACGAGGTAAATTGAGAATATATGGCTATTATTCTGATACTGAAGACGTACCTTTGACTTTCCAAAATGATGGATACTCCATCATTGGCATTGGCTACAATACCGCTAATTCAGGTTTCCAAGTTATGCCTGAGATTACTATTAAGCAATTTTCAGGAGAGTTTCAAAATAAGCTTTCAATTTCAGATAGTGTAGTCCCTGTTCGTTATGATCTAACGTGGTTGACGGGTGTTGCATCCAACTTTAGATTTAGCAAACCAAGATTGCCAACTAATCATTTCCAGATGTTCAAGCAGAATATGCAATATTACGACAGTAATCTTGACTTAAAAACGCACACTGTCGTATTAACTGGTTTAGTAGATTCTGAAAATCTCTATTTTTTTATGAGCCCAGTTAAAGGAGAAACGCCCTATGTGGCTACAGATAACCCCAAGTGGCTCAGTGTCATGACACCCAAAGGGCATCCAAATCCAATTTAACGTTCTACCTATAAAAAACCTGCTCAATTGAGCAGGTTTTTTGTTTCTAGCGTGATTGTAAGCTCTACTAATCCCAAGCGCCATCTATCACTAACGGAGAGTCACACGCGGTTGGTCTTGGATACACGCTGCAATCTAAGTTAGATTCGCGTTGCTGTATATCCCGCTTTTCATGAATGTGTTCATCAAGATTATTCTGCAGTTGGTGGATATAACCCTTGCTCTTCAATAACGAATCTCAAGTTAAATGGTTGCTCGATCTGCGACTTCATTTGGCCTAGCTCATGATGATCTAAATGGCCTATTCGCTGCTCTGCTAGTTCATCTAAAGGAGTAAATTCGATAGAGTAGTAATCTAGCTTTTCTGAGTTGCCTTCTCTAACTAAAGCACTTTGTAAATCATTCGTTACTTCACCTAGACATTTGCGGTCAGCATAGTTTGCCAAATACCCAATAACCGACTTCTTGTCTTCAGCATTTAGCGACTCAAACCACTGCGATGCGGGTAGGGTCTGTTTGTTACTTAATCCTATATTATGAGCAGTGCTCAAATTGTTGTTCCCATAGTGTTTCAGCTTCAACAGCCGTTAATTCAGTCGAGCTGCACCCGGCTATTAGCACTGAGCTCATTAATAATAGTTTACTTTGATAATTCACTAGGCTTTGTTGCGTAATTCGATGGAACTAAATCAGGAAGTTACGATCTGATCGACTACATCAGTTAATCATCGTAGCCTTATGCCGAAACCTCGTTACAAAACAACTAACTGGAAACAGTACAACAAAGCCCTAATCAACCGTGGTTCACTCACTTTCTGGATTGATGAGGAAGCCATACGAGAGTGGAAGCAAAGCAAACAGAGCAAGCGCGGTAGGCCTCGTCGATTCAGCGATCTAGCCATTACTACCGCACTGATGGTAAAGCGCGTTTTCTCTATGCCATTGAGAGCGCTGCAAGGTTTTCTAGACTCAGTATTTCAGCTGGCTAACATACCGCTTGTTTGCCCGCATTACACCTGTATAAGCCGTCGAGCCAAGCAGGTTGAGGTTTCATTTAAAACTAAAACCAGAGGTGCGATACAGCATCTAGCCATTGACGCCACTGGTCTCAAGGTTTATGGCGAAGGTGAATGGAAGGTCAAAAAACATGGTACTGACTGGAAGCGTAGAGTTTGGCGTAAGTTGCATATCGCAGTAGATACCAGCACCCACGAAATAGTCGCAGCAGAGCTGAGTTTATCTAACGTCACCGATGCAGAAGTGCTTCCCAACTTACTTAAGCAGACACGTCGCAAAATCATTGAGATATCAGGCGACGGCGCTTATGACACAAGAAATTGCCATGATGCCATACAGATCAAGCGAGCTGTTCCGCTTATCCCACCAAGAGAAGGGGCAGTCTTCTGGGAACAAGGGCACCCTCGCAATTTAACGGTGGGCTGCCAAAAGCTCTACGGCTCTAACAAGAAGTGGAAAAATCGGTATGGTTATCACAAGCGTTCACTCTCTGAAACAGCCATGTATCGAGTGAAGCAGTTGCTAGGTGGGAGGTTAAGCCTGAGAAACTACAATGCTCAGGTTGGTGAAACCTACGCCATGATCAAAGCGCTGAACAAGCTTACGGGGCTTGGTATGCCTGAAACTCAGTATGTTGCTTAAGAATCAATCAACATGAGGCAGCCATGTCTTCTCTCTGAATTAAGAAACAAAGCCAAGTGAATAAAATGTTTGCAATGAATGGCATCCATCCTTATCAGATCTGTGTTGAGTGGAGTGACCCTAAGAGTCTTCAGAACCACATATTTCGAAGCGACAATATTTGGTTTGACCCAACGGAATTTATCCCTGCCGGAACGGTTACTGTTCTGATGAAGTCAGGCGATCCAAATCAGCATCACGTTGTTCTCGATTTTCTGCCAGAAGAGCAGGAAAGCGTATCAGACTAGCTACCTCTGCGTTGATGTTTTGAGCTCTTGACGAAGTACGCTGTTCCAATCTAGATATTGAGCAGCGCTAACTTTTCTCTTCTTGGTAGTCATACAACCATACTGGTAACCCCAATCTTACAAAATGGTTGAGAATGTGCGTACTACCAAAATGCCAGTCATAGAGCTCAATGACATTGCCGTCAATGTCGATGAGTTGTAGGGACGTATCTAAAATGGCTTTGTCCCATACTGATTTTTTCTTGCTGCGTTTACGTGGCCACTTAATGTGCTTTAGACGAGATAAGCATAGGTTTATAGAGATCTGCCCGTCCTTATTTCTATTTGATAACATGACAGAATTACCAGCAAAGATGATCGACTTTTCACCTCCTTTAAACGCCTCGACAGAGCTTTTAAAAGACAGATATAACATACCTAAACATCCAGGGATTACCCAGAAAAGGGAGAGTACACCAACGAGAAAATCTTTTTGTGCTTGCGTCCGGTAGAGGTTCATTCCCTTATGGGTGTAAGGGCCTACTCGAATCATAAAATCTAAAATGTCTGGTAAGACAAAGAAAAAGAAACAACTGGCCGCAAGTCCTAACATGGCTAGCTTAGTGTTATACCATGCGTTGTTTTTGTGCATAGAGGTACCTTCAATGATGGTTAAGTCTTGGGAGGTCAATGATTCTAGCAAGGTGTCACCCTTGTTAAGGTCGACATAAACTGGACCAAGGTAACCCCAATTTTTATCTTGCCGCTCAAACACCTTGTAGCGGTCCCAATCTTCCGCAACCACGCACCTATCTTTGAATATCCCTACCTCTTGATGTCGGGCAAGTTTAAAGCCAGTGGGTATAAATGCTCTTACTGCGACGGAAAAGAGTAGAGCTCCACAGAACAAGGCGACTGACATTGAAGAAAAAGTAGATAGATCCCAAAGAACATTACAGTGGTAGGTTAAATAACACCAAAATATCCAGTCCATCATAGTTAAACCGTAACGCCGGCGAAAATAGATATGAGTGTCACTAACTTTAATGGATTGCGCCAGTTTAGAAATAGAGTAGTGGAAACGATGCGTGTAGATACCAGTTACAATAACTAAGCTCCATTGATAGAAACCATTTGAATCGCTCAGCCACCACATGAGGCTTAAACAGCATAGAGATATGAACAAGAAGAGAGAACGCAAATCACGTACGTAGGTGTTTTTTGATAGTGTCTTTTTACGTCTGAACATACTGCTTTTTCATTGCCGAACTGATTGCCAAATTCTGGAAATAATATCTCTCCATAGCCTTTCACTTGGCGATATTATCATATATGTGGCATATTATGGACGCATAACACATGGTATTTATTTTCTGAAGGAGTTCTAAAATACTGCGGCTATATAGGCAGCCAGATGTTAAACAAACTGTAACGTTGACCGAAAAGGGTTTGATGGTCAGCGATCTCAAATTAGTTCCCGAGGCGTGTTTTTCGGCATGGCGTTACTCAGGGTATTTCGGTATCCCTGCTCGCACTAGGGGAGTGGCACTCGTTGGGCTAATGATGTTGATTGGTGCGGGTGCGGGTGCGGGTGCGGGCGTCTTATGTCGTTTTAAAAAGACTGGAGTGGACAAATAAGTCAAGAAAAAGAGTTCGCCCTTGTCACCCAGAAATTGATTATGTAATAGCAGTTAATCTAATAGTTAGAAATAGAAATGGTCTATACATCGCGTTAATCTAGCGCCAGAACTAGCGAATCATAGCTAGATGGTAGTTTGGAGTATGAGGCTTGAATCGAATCGATGTCCTTATTTCTTGCAGCTAGTTCGATATCAGACGCTATTCTCTCTATCCTCAAGGCACATATATTCCCAGCCATGCCTTTTAACGTATGAGAGTGCCCTTGTATGGCTTTAAAGTCAGTCTCCTCGATAGCCTCGGAAAGCTGCGATAGCAGCTTAGGTGTAGCGGTTTTTACTTCATTGCATATCGTGTTAACCAGTTCTTGGCTTCCTCCTAAACGCTTGAGTAGCATTTGTTTTTCCCAAGACAAAAGTTCGGAATAGTCATCATTAGCAACGTTGTTTGGAATACTATCTTTCAGGCTATGTGAAGTACTAACTGTCACTGGTGCATGTGCTTGAGTCTTGGCTGTCGAAGGTTCTATCAAATAGCGTTTCAGCATGACCAACAACTCATCAGGATCAACCGGTTTGCTGAGATAATCGTCCATTCCGGCATCTAAACATTTAGCTCTGTCGTCTTTCAAGGCATTTGCTGTCATGGCGACCACGGGAACATCTAAATAAGCATGGCCAGCTTGTCCATCTCGAATCGCTTTGGTTGCACCGTAGCCGTCAAGGATGGGCATTTGGCAGTCCATAAGTACGATGTCAAATTGGGTTTGGTCATGACTTTGGTTCAACGTATTAATTGCATCCTGTCCATTTGAAGCAATACTGATGTGCATGTTATTCACGCCTATATTCTCCAACATCAGTTTAGCCACTTCCTGATTGACGACGTTATCGTCAACAATCAGAATACGCTTGTTTTCCAAGATATTCTTATTAATTGTGCTAACGTTTTGCGTGACATTTTCACCCTTGGGTATCATGTTCGAAATAAACTCGTGGGTGACGAGCTCATCATCAATTTGCTGATCCTTAACCAAGCTTAGAGCGGTTTTAAGATCATGCGCTGTAGCAGGTTTGGAAAAGTAGGCATTGAAACCTAGGCCCTTAAAGTATTCTGGACCATGCTCATGGTAGATTGAAGTCATTAGTATTAGCTTGATGTCATCGTATTCAGATTTGGCTCGAATCGTCTGGGCTAGTGCGGCACCGTCCATCCCAGGCATCTGCATATCAAGCAGGGCAGCATCGTAGGTCTTCCCTGTTGTCTTTTGATTCTCAAGTGATGCTAGTGCTTGTGGGGCGTTTTTTGCCTGATCAACGTCTGCACCCCATGAGTTGAGCTGCTCATGCAGAACTTCCAAATTTGTTTCATTGTCATCGACAATGAGAATTCGTAACTGGCTAATATCGATAGGGTTGAGTTTGATTTGGTGGGCCTTTGAATAGCCAAGTATGACAGTAAACTTAAAGGTGCTTCCTTCATCGAGTTTACTTTCAACAGCAATATCTCCGCCCATGAGCTGAGAAAGTTTTTTGGCTATTGAAAGCCCTAACCCAGTGCCTCCATATTTTCGAGTCGTCGATGCATCGACTTGTGTGAACTCTTCAAATAGTGTGTGAACTTTATCGCTGGGAATGCCAATTCCAGTGTCGGATACCGAGCAAGAGAACTGATATTGTGTATCGTTGATTGGCTCTAGCTCTGCGGTGATGACGATCTCACCTGATTCAGTGAACTTGATGGCATTGCTGACTAGATTGTTTAATATCTGTCGAATTCGCCCCGGATCGCCTTTCACCCATATGTGGTCGATTTTGTTGAAGTTCAGGATCAGCTCAAGATTTTTCTCATGGGCTTTAAGAGCTAATGCTTCTGTGAAATCTCCTAACTGACTCAACAGGTCGAAGTCAATTTCTTCGATTTCAAGTTTTCCAGCATCCACTTTAGAGAAATCAAGAATGTCATTGATGAGGGAGAGCAATCCCTTAGCACTGGACTGAGCAACATTGGCTTTATGCCTTTGTGGTTGGCTGAGTTCACTGTTTAGCAGCAAACCTAACATGCCCAATATTCCGTTCATTGGCGTACGAATCTCATGGCTCATACTGGCAAGAAACTCAGACTTCATTTTAGTTGCTTGCTCAGCTTTTTCCACGGCTGCACTGCGTTCATCAAATGCAGCGGTTACTTGTTTGATGATGACAATTAACAGTGAGAGCACGATGATAAATAGCAGCAATGAAACCGCCGATATTAGATAGAGGCTCTTTTGCGCTTTATTTAGATAACTTTCGGCATCACTTTTGAGATCTGAGAACAAGTAATCAGTCATCGCATCGACTTGATTGATTTTAATTGTCATCACTTCAAAGACTTCAAGAGAGTCTAAATCTGAGTAGCTGAGGTTTAGCTGCTTTATTGCTTCATTGGTAAGGCTGTCATCCACAGCGACAACCCGATCAATTGCGGCAATGCTCTCACCATCTTGTTTCATCTTTTTGATTATGGGTAAGTTTTTTTGGTATTGTGCCATCGTATAGCTCAAGGTATCGATGTGGCGGGTGGCTTCAGCGTCATTTCTGTAGAGATCTCTCAAGTCATATATGATGTTTGAAAGTTGATCAAACTGTTGAAGAACGACTTGCTCGTAGTTATCTGTACCTCGGATCAAATAGTTCTTAAAGTTGTGTATGATCCCGTTGTAGCCAAGCAACGACATTAGTTCAAGGTTGTAAAACTCAGCTTCTGAATTCAGAATTTGTGTTCTAAACTCTTTTGCTTGATAGGTGGCCTCGGTGTTCATGAGCTTGTTGAAATGGTCGAGCTCTTCGAGAGTAAAGTAATTTTTTAGTAGTTTTAGGTATGCATCTTGTTGCTCAATTACGCTACGCAGTCGCTGTTTAATTCTGACAGCATCTGTATCTTCATCATCAACTTTTTTTGTGGCGATTAACCCAGATAAAAGTGCCCTTTCAATCCCAAACAACTCTTTGAGCTGTAAGACAGTGACATAGGTAAGTAATCGGTCTGAAAACTCTTTGTCGACGTTTTTACCAATATGTCGTATATCATTGATTAATGTGTCTACAATTAACGAGTAGTTGTCGAGAGGCATTTCCCAACCTTTTTTTCTTGCAGAGGATTCGCGGCGAACCCTTTGAAGGCTGGCATCGTTGTATGTGCCCAACAGTGAACCTTTCAATTGATCCGTCTCGCCTCTTTTCTCAAGCATGAGTAGTTTGAAGCGCTCCTCTCTACTTGTTAGATAGCCCACAGTCAATCCGCGCTCTTGTTGAAGCGCATGAATAAGGTTACTGATCGGTTCTATCTTGTAGAAAGCGAGGTTTTGTTCATTTACCTTTTCGATACTGCTACTTTCAACGAGAATATCGTCGGCAAATAGTGCAATGGATATTGTGAGCGGCAGACCGACCGCACAAAGGATTTTAGTCCGCATGGTGGCACTGCTACTCGATTGTGAAAAAGTCGTTTTCGATATCAGGTAGTAGCAGAAGGGTGTTGAGACTAAGGCGATGAGAGCACCATTGAGTATGGCTTCTGAGACATTGGGAAGCCATTGCTGTACAAACGGGAGAACTTGTATAACCAGAAACTGAATGACCCCAATCAACGCGACAATGGCGAGAACTAACGTCCACGTTCCAGTTAGATTCACTCTTTTAAGTTTGAAGTTTTTGCTATTCACCGTCAGCCCTGATTATTGTATTCAAGGGGATTGCCCCTAAGCGATAAGGTTTGGTTCAAGAAAGAAGTAATAAGGCTCAATCAATCAGCAACATAGATCCTGACTAAAGTGTAGACAATATTTTGATGTTTCAGAGGAGGAGGGTCGAAAAATTTCTTGGGATACAACGCGAGAAAGTTAATGGAATCAATACGTAGTGTTAATTGAAAACAGCTGAACTTGACACTATTTGTCAAAAATTGCTCAATAGTATTTGGCTGCAAGATTTAGAAGTCATTTAAACGCCGTAGAATGTCGAAGCATTACTGCTGCAGTTGACAAACATGATATCTGCCCTGCGAGTACCAGTGCAGTGGTTAAACGTGTTGGTGTTTAGCAAGTAACTGACCCACTTTGTTCTTGGCAGTTTTGCTGATGGTTTGCATGAACTGGAAACTTGGCTGTGTGATACCCGCTTGCTCAATATCTTCCACCATAAGTTGCCATAGTTTTGCGGTCACTTGAGCATCGGCTAGTGCTCGGTGAAATACGCCATCATTGTCGATGTTTTTGTAGTGAACCAACTTGCCCAGCTTATGTGACGGCGCATCTTGAATCAGCTTCTAGCGATGAGCAAAGAGCAGGCAAACTCACCCGAATAAGTACAACCAATCATATCCAGTTCAGCATCAAGAAAGCGCTTATCAAAAGAAGCATTATGAGCAATGAGGTTTTCCCCTTCGATGAAATGGCTAAATGCTCCATCACTTCACCGCAATTTGGCGCATTCAAGAGCATGTTATTGGTTATGCCCGTGTAATCTTCGATAAATCGGGTGACTCTAAATCCAGGGTTCATTAACTGTTGAAAGGTGTCTACGACCATGCCATCAACCAGTTTGACAGCCCCAATTTCAATTGCACGATCTCCCATCGTCGGTGAGAGCCCTGTGGTTTCAAAATCGAGTACAACAACGGAATTGGCTTTAGACATAAGAGGTCCAACAAAAGATTCAAAGGCCGATAGTATCTTCCAAGCGACTCCAAAAAGAAAGGAAACGGTATAAGTAACCGTTATTATCGAAAGGCAGAATTATGGGTAAGGTTTGCGTCGCAAGCCTAAATAAACCTGACAGATCATGATCGAAAAATGGCGCAGCTTGTATTGATTAGCAGCAACTGATTCTTTATGCTGATATTTTATGAGGCTAAGGAGCTTGGCTAGTGAAAGGAAGCTGTTTGTGTGGCGCTGTTTCATTTGAGTTGTCAGGAGAGTTGCCTCCAATCTATCAATGCCACTGTTCTTTATGTCGAAAGGTGTCTGGCTCGTCTTCAAATTCTGCGTTGGTTATTCAAGCGGCAAAATTTCGATGGCTATCGGCAAAGCAAGACACTCAGTCGTATACCACCGATTCTGGATTCAAATCTGAGTTTTGTCGTCTCTGCGGCAGCCCTGTTCCTAATTTAACGGCTAATGGACAGTCATATTGGGTGCCTGCGGGGCTGCTGTCTGATCCCATTGACACTCAAGTGGCAGCTCATGTTTATGTCGATTCGCATGCTGATTGGGATGTGGCTTTTCTCAACGATGGTTTGTCGAAATACGCTGAAATGCCAACAAAAGAGCAGTGGTTACAGTTGTCTAAATGACTTATTAATGGAGTGCTAAATGATCATAAATCACGTATCTGTCGGATGCTCTGACGTTAAGGCTGCGATTCTTTTCTACGATGCCGTGTTGTCAGAGTTATCGATAAAACAATCCCACTATATCGAAAACACGTCGGCAGCTTACGGAGACAATTTTGAGTTTTGGGTGGGTTCGCCGTATCAGGGTAAAGCGACAGCCAGTAACGGTGTCCATGTTGCTTTTAATGCGCCATCGAAAGAGGCTGTTGATGCATTTTATTCAACCGCTATTGAGTTAGGAGGAACTTGTGAAGGAGCCCCAGGATTTAGGCCTGATTACGGTGAAACCTACTATGCGGCGTTTGTAAGAGATCTAGACGGCAATAAAATCGAAGCCGTTTCAATGTGATTTTCTCGCACCTTATCTCGGAGCGCATAATAACGGATATGAAGTCATTTTTGCGTTCTCATGAATAAAGCCCCTCTATAAAAAGAGGGGCTATTTATTAGTTAGTACTTGAGAATTTTGTATTTTAGAACTTAAGCACAAGCGGCTTCGATTTCAGCCTTGGACTTCGATATTTTCAATACTTCAGCAATACGCTTCACCGCAATCACCAACTCTTCTGATGTGGCATTCGTGAAGTTTAGGCGCATAGCAGATGGCGCCGTTTCTGGTACTGGATAAAATACTGGGCTAGGTACTACAGCAACATTGTTGGCGAGTAGCTCTTTCGCAAGGGCGAATGTGTCGCATTGAGGCAGTGTCACCCATATAAACATGCCCCCTTCCGCAGGCGTGATTTTACACTCAGAAGGTAGGTACGTTCTGAGTGCTTCAAACATAGTATCGTGGCGCTTCTTATACAGATCGCGCATTTTATCTAGGTGTTTGGGGAAATCTTCATGCTGCAACAAGCCGTGGACAATGGCTTGAACAGGGACTGCAGAATGTAAATCAGCGCCTTGCTTGATCTTGATGATTGGCGCTAAATAGCTGTGTTTACCACTCACCGTTCCCACACGTAAACCCGGCGATGCAACCTTAGAAAATGAGCGTAAAACAATAGAGTGGTCTGGGCAAAATTCTGAAACCATCGGTAGGGCATCACCAGAAAAGCGCAGTTCGCGATAAGGCGAGTCTTCAATAAGAGCGACATTGTACTGAGTACATAATGCAGCAACTTGCTCACGTCTTTTTAGAGACCAACACACGCCCGTTGGGTTGTGAAAATCAGGAACGGCGTAAAACATCTTAGGCGATTGAGTGCGAAAGCGTTCTTCCAGCTCTGCTATGTTTGGGCCAAATTCGTCTTGAGTAACCGTAACGATATTGGCTTGAACCAAACCGAAAACTTGCATCGCTCCAAGATAACAGGGCGCTTCCATAACAACCGTATCATTAGGGTCAACATAAGCTCGGGCAATTAGATCCAAACCTTGCTGAGATCCGGTACACGTCATCACGCTGTGAGAAGCTGGCAACTTATAGGCCTCGGTCAAATGATCGATGAGAGGTTGATATCCAGCAGTTGATCCATATTGAAACACATTTGCCATTTCTGGCAATGCTTCAATCGTTGGCTTCATTAGCTCGATTGGAAATGTTTTTTCGTCCGGTAACCCTCCGGCCAATGAGATGACTTTTTTATCGCTAGCAGCTGCAAGAATTTCTCGAATGTAGGACGGTTTGATCTGTTGAACTGACTTTGCAATTTCCATATGAGACTCGTTAAGTGAATTTGGCTATTGGAATGATCATATTGGTTGTTGGAAATGCAAGATGGTCCATTTATGCTTACAAACTTGTCCATTTATGCTATTAAGACACTTACACTATCGTTTCTCAGGGTGAATGAAAGGGAATATGAATAAGAATCAACAGTCGCGCATTAATGACGTGCTTTTTTATATTCATCAAGATATTAGCCGAGACTTGGCCGCTCGCGATTTGGCGAAGGTGGCCTCTTATTCAGAGCAGCATTTTCACCGCACGTTCAAATCTGTCGTTGGCGAGTCTGTCCATCAGTATATTCGCCGTATTCGGATGGAATACGCCGCGAATCAGTTCATGTTCGATCCTCAGACGCCCATCATCGATATCGTGCAAAAGAGCGGGTTTAGCTCTGCATCGTCATTTAATCGCGCTTTTAAAGAGACGTTCAAAATGTCTCCTAAAGAGTGGCGAAAACAAGACAAACAAATCTCGGCCAAGCCCTATTTAAAAGATGAGGAGATCGCGCGAGCGTATCAAAGAATCGCCTCAGATAGCCTGCCCAAGCCAAAGGTTGTTGAGGTGCCATCGCGCATGGCGGCGTATGTTCGACATACAGGATACAACCGTTCAATAACTAATGCATGGCAGCTTTTGAAAGCTTGGGCAATGACAGAGGGGCGTGATCACTCCATACAGTATGGATTGCACCATTCAAACCCTACGTGGATAGAGTTAGATAAGTGTCGTTATGTTGCCTGTATTGAAATAGATAAACCGTTATCGATGAGAGGAGTAGTCAATCAATTTGTCATTCCAGGAGGTTTGCATGCGGTGTTTCGTTTAGAGGGGACATACGGCGACTTGCTTCCGAAAATTACTCTAATCCTTGAGCACTGGCTGCCGAATTCGGGCTTCAAGCTTCGTTCTACACCCGCTTACGCTCACTACCATCAAAACCATTTCATTGATGAGAACGAGAAGTTTGAGTTGGATTTTTATTTGCCGATTGGTTTTTTCTAACTTTTGGTAATGATAATTATTTGCAATTGAGTTTATTTTTGATTTAAATAGTGTCCATTCCTTCTGAGGGCATGTTTGAAAAGGACGAATGTATGGACATACAACAATGCTGGTCGAGTTACCTAAAAGCGGATCAGCTTTTAGAACAAGGGTATTTAAACGAAGCACACCAGCTTTACGCAAGCGTGCTTGAATACCTTCCAACGCATATTCACAATGCCCTTGACTATGAGCAACTTAAGCCGTGTCAGTTTCAAAATTTGCTTGTTGGAGCGCGAAACTGCGCCATTGCTCAGTCTGAAATCCTTAATAAATTAGGCAAGCAGGAACAAGCATTCGAAGTGATTCATCAAAGTTACGCGTTAATGCAGTTTCTCTCCTTAGAATCTATGCCGTTAGTCCAGGCCTGCGCCGAAATCATTGAAGCAAATTCGTGCACTTTGCTTAGAACGATGGAGGCATTCTGCTTTGCTCAGCGCAGCGCCAAATGGCAGCTTGAATTCGAGACGATTAAACAAGCCCATTATCAGTTTGCGAGATTAAAAGTCTATACCGTTCCACACAATGCTTCTTACCCGCATCACTAACGTGTCGTTGATTGAACCCGTTGAGGCCACCTGAGTATATAAAATTGGGTTGTAACCACTGAGTTGAATAAAGTTGACAAAATTACCCTTAAAATCACTGTGTTTATAAGGTTTCTGGGCGTTAAAAATGGGCCGTTGATTATAATTTACCCATAGGTTTTGTAACAGAATGAAATCTATAAAAGTCACATACTATCATTAGGTTATGTGAATGTTCGTCTAAGCGTATCGTTTGCGTGTATGACGATATGAAAACATTATTGATAAGTTGATAGTAAATTTAAGAAACTGGCTATAAACTTAGCCTTAACTACATAAATTATTGCCAATAGTCGGGGAGCAATTACGCCAAGATGCGTATGCGCTGAGATCGGAAACGAGACCCGTTGAACTTGATTCAGTTAGTACTGACGTAGGGAACTATTCGCACTTTCAATCAGACTTCGTTGGAATACCGATCTGTTCTAAGGCGGTGTTCATCTCTGGGAAATTTGATCCAGTTTAAACGTTCAAGTTTGGTTTGATGTGTCCAATTGCTCTGTTACGTCATTTGACAGATGGAGCGACCATGACACTCAATACACCTCATCATTCTTCAGAGCCAACTAATACGCCTATTGTGCTGACAATCGCAGGCTCAGACAGCGGGGGCGGTGCCGGTATTCAAGCGGACATTAAAGCAATATCTGCTACGGGTAGCTTTGCTTGCTCGGTGATCACGGCCATTACTTCTCAAAACACCCAAGGTGTGTCGGCAATTTTTCCTATTCCACTCGACCACGTTGAAAGCCAGCTTGATGCGGTGTTCAGTGATCTCAATATCGTGGCGGTTAAGATCGGCATGCTGGCAGACTCGAACATCATTGAAGTTGTGGCGCGAAAGCTCAAACAGTATCAACCTCAGTTTTTGGTTGTGGACCCAGTGATGGTCGCAACCAGCGGCGATTTGTTGTTAGAGCAATCTGCAATTAGCACGCTTAAACAGTCACTCATCCCAATGGCCGACATCATTACCCCAAATCTTCCAGAGGGTGCTGCATTAACTGGAAAACCAGTGCCGCAAAGCGAACAAGAGATGTCGGCGATGGTTGACGAACTTCGATCACTTGGCGCGAAAGCAGTGCTGCTAAAAGGTGGTCATCTAGAAAAAGACGACAACAGTAATGATCTTCTCATCTGGCAAGACAGCGCTGAACTGATCAGTGCGAAGCGATTCCCAACCAAGAACACGCACGGTACAGGATGCACACTGTCGTCAGCCATTGCTTCCTACCTAGCACAAGGTAATGATCTGGTTGAAGCGGTGAAGCTGGGTAAACAGTATATTTCTGAAGCGATTGCTCACGCCGATGAACTGGAGATAGGTCAAGGCCACGGTCCAGTGCATCACTTCTATGCGTTGACCCAGCGCGCTAACTCAGCCAAGACGAGTAGGTAAAAGAATGGCGAGCTCTGCAAGTGCAATTGGCGTTGAGATCAAAGGGGCGTCACTGCGTTACCTAGATGCCCCAGCGCCAACCTTGGCTGACCTTACCCTCACGATTCCTAGAGGGCAGTGGACGACACTATTGGGCCGCAGCGGTTGCGGAAAAACCACAGTGCTTCGATATCTTGCTGGCCTGCTTGATGACAAAGTGGAATGGGGTGGACATTTGACGACGGATGATGGCCTGCCACTGAGCGGCCGTGTCGCGTATATGGCGCAGCAAGATTTGCTGCTACCTTGGTTGAATATCGTAGATAACGTCTGCTTAAGCCGTAAGTTTGGGCAACCCAACCAAAGTGAGCAACCTAAACACGATGTGAAGCAAAGAGCGGAGTCTCTGTTAGAACAAGTGGGTTTAGCTGATTACAAACACGCAAAACCTAACCAGCTTTCTGGTGGCATGAGGCAACGCGTGGCGCTTGCCAGAACGTTGATGCAAGACAAGCCGATTGTATTAATGGATGAGCCGTTTTCAGCTTTAGATGCCGTAACGCGTCATAAGTTGCAAACCTTGTCGGCGGAATTACTGAAAGACAAAACCGTTGTATTGATCACTCACGATCCTCAAGAAGCGGTTCGATTAGCACAGCGACTTTATGTTCTGCAAGGCGCGCCAGCTAACGCGCAGTCTCTCGAAGTACCGAAAACCCATCCACCTAGAGTGCTCGATGCTCAATGTGCACAGTTACAACAGTCGATCCTAGAGCAGTTGGAGAGTGATTATGCTTAACTCTCAAGCCAATACGCCATCCCTTGAAGCTGTGGCGAAGAAAGAACGCGTAACACATCCTTTTGTTCGAGTGGCCATAACGACCCTTATTATTCTTGGTTTGTGGCATGGTGTGGTGGTGGTGTTTGATATGCCAAGCTTTATCTTGCCTGCACCATTGGATGTGTTGATCACTCTGTTTGAACGTCACGAAGTGCTGTTTCGACATACGTGGGTGACCGCGCAAGAAATCCTGCTTGGTTTGCTGCTTGGCTTAACCATGGGTCTGTTCTTCGCGTTGCAAATGCTGCTGTTTGAACCACTCAAACGTTGGCTATTACCGATCTTGATTGCAAGTCAAGCTATTCCTGTCTTTGCCATCGCACCTGTTTTGATGCTTTGGCTCGGCTATGGCATTGCCTCAAAGGTAGTCATGGCAGCAATCATAATATTCTTCCCTGTGACAACTTGCTGTTACGACGGATTGCGCAATACGCCAACAGGCTATTTAGATCTTGCTAAAACCATGGGGCGACAAAATGGCAGTTGCTGCGCCATGTTCGATTGCCTGCCGCCTTGCCAACACTGGCATCGGGTATCCGTGTGGCAGTGGTGATTGCCCCAATCGGCGCTGTGGTCGGCGAGTGGGTAGGCTCCAGTGCGGGGCTTGGCTATCTAATGCTGCAAGCCAATGCGCGCATGATTATTGATGAGATGTTCGCAGCGCTATTCATATTAGCGGTGCTGTCTATCTCGCTGTACTTCGTTACTGATCGACTTCTTAAGAAATTGATTCCTTGGGAAAACCAGTAACACATTTATTTAATTCACTTAAAGGAAAATGTTGTGAATAAAACAAAACTACTTTCGACTCTTCTAGCGGCGGCAGCGCTGTCTACTTCTTTTGTGGCTTCTGCTACAGAGAAAAAGCTAACGCTGATGCTCGATTGGTTTGTGAACCCAAACCATGGTCCAATCGTAATCGCACACGAGCGCGGTTACTTTGCTGAGCAGGGTATCGAGGTAGAAATTCAAGAGCCAGCAGATCCAAGTACCCCAGCAAAATTAGTGGCGGCTGGCCGTGTTGATCTAGCGGTCTCTTACCAACCAAGTTTGACTATTGATGTGGCTGCAGGCCTGCCTCTTGTGCGTGCTTCGACTTTGATTGCGACACCGCTAAATACCCTAATGGTATTGGATAACGGTAAGTATGATTCTCTTGCCAACCTCAAAGGTAAGAAAATCGGTATCGCTATCGCAGGTAACGAAGAGGCGACCATCAGCACCATGCTTGCTCAAGAGAACGTGAAGTTCTCTGAAGTTGAAATCATCAACATTGGTTGGGCACTGTCGTCATCGCTAGCATCAGGTAAAGTTGATGCGATTTGGGGTGGCCTACGTAACTTTGAAACCAACCAGTTAGATATTGAAGGTTACAAAGCGAAAGCTTACTTCCCAGAGGAGCACGGCGTTCCTACTTACGATGAGCTTGTGTTTGTAGCTAACGCGAAGTCGTTCGACAAAGAAGCGATTGCAGCATTTAACAAAGCGCTAGAGCAAGCGACGACTTACATCGTGAACCACCCAGAAGACTCATGGAAGCAGTTTGTGGCTTACGCGCCAGATACTCTAAACAACGAACTGAACCAACGCGCGTGGAACGATACGCTAACTCGTTTTGCTCTGCGTCCATCTGCGGTAGACCTGAAACGCTACGACGATTACGCCGAGTTCATGTATAAGCAAGGCATCATCAAAACACTGCCTAAAGCAGAAGACTATATTTTACAAGCTAACTAATACGGGCCATAACGGGTCCTAGGAACGAGAGATGCAATATCAAGATTTAATCAACGCTTGTCACGACGATTGGCAGCAATATGTTGATCACGACTTTGTAAGACAGCTAGCCAAGGGCACTTTGGCTCATGAGTGTTTCCTTCATTACCTGAAGCAAGATTTCTTGTTTCTAAAACAGTATGCCCGTGCTTATGCGTTGGCGATCTACAAGGCGAAAACCTTGTCGGACATGCGTCGTGCACTGCCAAGTGTTCATGCTCTATTGGATTCTGAGATTGCCCATCACGTTACTTATTGTGAAAACTGGGGATTAACAGAATCGGATCTAGAAAATGAGTCAGAAGATTTTGGTACGGTGGCTTACACTCGTTACGTGCTTGATGCAGGTATGGCCGGAGACTTAGTGGATCTTTACGCTGCTCTCGCTCCTTGTTCTATTGGCTATGCGGTGATTGGTAAAGCGCTGCTTGAAAGTAATGAGACCAAGATTGAAGGTAATTCTTATCGCAGTTGGATTGAGATGTACGGCGGCGAAGAGTTCCAAACCGGAGTCGCAACAGGTGCGGAATTCTTTGACCAACAGCTGGCTGAAATTGATATCCACAGCGAGCGTGGTCAAAACCTTGTGCACATTTTCAAAACCGCGACCCGTATGGAGATCGCGTTTTGGCAGCAAGGTCTGAATGCCTCAAATAGCCAGTAATCGTGTAACTTGTCGCTAGAAACTACCAGTTTTAAGTAAGGATTAATCATGCAAACTCAAACTATTGTTCAACACTTGAATGCAGTTCGTGAACAGAAACCATTGGTCGTGAACATCACCAACTACGTTGTAATGAACAACACGGCAAATGCGCTGTTAGCGATTGGTGCATCTCCTATCATGGCGCATTCACAGCAAGAGCTGGCAGAAATGATGTCATTCGCAGGTTCGCTTGTGATTAACATTGGCACGTTAGACAGTGTTTGGACGCCTCGAATGACTTATGCCGTCGAGCAAGCCAATATAAACGGAAAGATTGTAGTCTTGGATCCAGTGGGTTGCGGCGCAAGCAAACTGCGCACTGAAACCTCACGCGAGATTACACGCCTATCCGACAAGGTGATCATTCGTGGTAATGCTTCGGAGATCATTGCTCTAGCGGGTGAAGCTGCTCAAAGCAAAGGGGTGGATGCGCTCGATAGTAGCGATGCGGCAATCGGCGCAGCTAACTTTTTGGTGGCTGAGTACGGGGCGAATGTGGTGATTTCAGGGGCAACGGACTACGTTGTGACGAAAGACTCAACGACGGCATTGAACAATGGCCATGAGATGATGCCTTACGTGACAGGTATGGGATGTACGCTAACCGCCCTGACTGGTGCATTTGCTGCTGTTGGTGACGAGACTGGGCTTGCCGCTGCTGCAGTTCTGGGTGTGGTAGGTGAAATTGCGGCTGAAAACGCTCGCGGTCCGGGTAGTTTGCAGCTAAACCTGTTAGATGAACTATACCAGTTAGACGAAGAGACCTTGCTTGCTCGTCTGAAGATTCAGTAGGTCAAACTGATTGGTTGACGTTTACTAGCTCACTAGATGAATAAGCGCCTCTTTATGGGGCGCTATTTCGTTGAGTAAGATAAACTTGTATGTGCAATTTAGTAATCAAAAGAGTGGATATGAACCCATATAAACTGTACCTCGTGACCGACGATCAGCAAGATCTCAAAAACTTAAAGTGGGTGGTAGAACAGGCCGTTGCTGGTGGCGTCACTATGGTTCAAGTGAGAGAAAAGCATGGGGACGTGCGCGCCTTTATCGAAAGAGCCGAAGCAGTAAAGGCCATTCTAGTGGGCACAGGCGTTCCGTTAATCATCAATGACAGAGTAGATGTGGCACTTGCTGTTGAGGCTGACGGCGTACATTTAGGTCAAACCGATATGCCTGCGACAACGGCGCGTCGATTGATTGGTGAAGATAAAATTCTAGGCCTCTCAATCGAAAATGAAGAGCAACTTACCCAAGCCGAGAGCTTGCCCATTGATTACATTGGCTCAGCGCTATCTTTGCTACGCCAACGAAAACAAACACCAAGAAACATTGGGGATTAGAAGGGCTTAAGTTTGCGTTAAACCAAACAGCGTTACCTATTGTGGCGATTGGTGGTATCAACGAATCCAATATTCCTGAACTCACCAAAACTGGCGTTCATGGCCTAGCTTTAGTCTCTGCGATTTGTCATGCCGATGATCCCAAACAAGCATCTGAAAAACTTCTGAATCTAATGCTAATGAGCTGAAAATGTGATGCGCTGAATATGACAAAACGCCCCACTAATACTGTGGGGCGTTTGGTTTATAGGAGTGAGCACCTAGACTGAGATCTTACAGTGACTGCAAGTTGGAATCTATGCTTTGATCGCCTTTCAAACGCTCCCACAACTGACCAAGCAGCGCGAAGCTGCGTTCGCTTGGGTAACGCTCGGTAACATCCAGCAGTTCCCACGCTCCATCTTCTCGTTTTTCGGCAAAGATAAACTCAAACGGTAAGCTGTCTGACATTCCAAGGCGTAGGTCAGACACAATCAGAGTGTCGTCTTGCTCTCGATAGTTGAGGAAGTTACCCGAGAACGCTTTCAAACCTTCGAGCGTGTTTGGCTTTTCTTCAAGAGGCCAATCGCCAAGCGGGCGTGAGATAAAATCTATTGTTGGGTCACTATCCAGCAGTGACGCCAATCCTTCCCAATACTGACCATCATCCATCACAACTACGCGCCACAATACTGTATTGAACGGCGTTGGCGTAATCAGCACTTGCTGACTGGGAATATTCTGAGCTGCTAAGTTTTGTTCGACACGCGCTTCAATCACTTGCTGAGAGGCAAATCCCCAACCAAGATACAGAGTCGAGATAGCGACGACGGTGCGGCACCACTGTCCCCGCGCTTGCTAGAAAACAGCCCAACAATAATCGCGGCTATGAGTGGTAGTGTGTAGAGGGGATCGATAATGAAGATATTGTTAACCGAGAAGTAGCCTTGAATTGGCCAAATTAATTGGGTGCCATAGGTGGTCATCGCGTCAAGTAGAGCGTGGGTAATCAATACACTTGCGGTAAGAAAGAATACGCGGGACATGGTCCAAAATTCATCAGGTCTGAATCGTGTGTAAAGCTTGGAGATGAGCCAAGAAAATGGAAGCAATACAAAGATCGAATGGCTAAATCCGCGGTGTTTTATGGTGTTCTCAACCGCGTCCCCGTAATCGAGCATGACGTCTAAGTCGGGCAATGTACCAAGAGCGGCACCCATTAACAGCACTTTTGCGTTGCATCGTTTACCAGCAATGGCGCCTGCGACTGTCGCGCCTAATGCGGCTTGGGTAATTGAATCCATTGAAGAGTTCTCTTTTCTATCAAATGTTGATTGAAGCCGACCATAACACGGCTCAATGAACGTAATCTGAACGTTTACTGTTATTTACTCCATCGGGAGAGTAAATCGATCACTTTTTAAATGATAAACACCACAGTCCCAGAAATAGTCCGTCTTTCGTGGTCAAAGTGGCACTTTGATTCTATGCATGGACCACGAACCTGTGGTACAAAAAGAATGTTAATAGTTATTTGCTATAGTTATCAATGGAAAGATAACACAATGGAATTAATGCACGTAATTTCGTTGCTCAATGCATGGATTGGAATGACTCAATATGCGCAGGACCGTTTGGATCTTAGGACTGTTTCTA
>NZ_JYJP01000095.1 GCF_001012815.1 Vibrio mexicanus | reverse complement strand
ATCGATGGCAGTATGTTCCGCGGGATTTCGCAAAGGCAACCGTTCAATTGCTGTGATTATCACAAAGTCAGATAACGAACTGATTGTCCTTGGAGAATACTAGGTTTAAATCAAACAAACTAATTAGGTGAGAACTGTCGACTCAAGGCATTGCAGCCGTCAATGCGGCACATTGAGCAAAAAACCTAAGAACTTTATATCTTTTACTATAAATTCAGTTAATTACACAGCTATCACACAGAAGCAATCTGCTTTAAAATCTTCCCAGTTGGCAAAAGTCTAGCCAAGTGTTATTCGCTATTTCTTAGTGCATTGAGAGGAGCTATTAGGCTTGATTGACATTCTGATATTTGTTGTGATGACAAGCTTTTACTTCTGTTGTGATGGTAGCGAGACTTCAAGAAAAGAGGCAAGTTTGTCTATCGCAGTCTATGCAAGCTACTTGCTCATTTACCTATTTGTCCCTCCCTTTCCTGCGATGTCTTCGAAACACTTGGGGCAACTATATGGTTTTCTACCTATGTTTTCATTTGCGGCAATCTTGTTTCCACACTTTAACCCCAAAGCACCAGAAGTCGTCACTAGGGCTCTAGGATGGTCTGGGTTGCTGCTTACTTTCTTTTTACTTGGCTACTGCAAAGTGTTCGTTTGGTAAAGGAAAGCTACACTCCGAACCAAACCATAGAAATGGATACCACATTCCGTTTAGAACGCAGAAAAGGTTTCTTAAGTTTGAAAAACATCATCTTCAGTTCGTTACTCATAATTCTCACTATCGCGTTCAGCCCTAATTCAATCGCTCAATGTTCCATTGGAAGCATAAACAGTGTCAGGGAAGCTGCACTTGACTTATACAAAGGTGGAACCCCTGACGCCGCAGAGGCGCTGTTAAGTGAACATTATAAAGCGGAGTGCCATTTTTATGCGATGTCAAAACAGCCGGACGATATTTTGAATCGCGGATTATGGTTAATCAGTGATTTGATGTTCTATCGTAATTCAATTGGTGATTATCTAGGCTGTTTGGCGCTCGAAGATGAAGTTTATTCATCATGGATGGTGAGTGAACCAAATCGACATTCAGACCGAGTCGAATCTGCACTCCAAAACAATATATCAATGTGTCGGGATAATCTTGAAATTCTGTTTCCCGTACCAAACGCCTGCCCTATCGAAGGATACCAGCATTTAGTTCACGTGCCTGACTCTTGGGCAACCCAACACTCACTGTATTATGAAGTAGCGTGTATCGGCTTTAAGTTAAATACACCGATGTTAACTGTATTCTCTGAGCGAGACGGTCCAAAGCGACATAGTGAAGGTATGAACGCTGTCCCCTCACTGGAGATCCTTTATGTCAGCGAAGTCGTTGAAAGCCAAGCCCAAGACATTCATTCTAACCAGACTACTCTTATACCCAAGTATCAGCTGGACTTAATCTACTTTAGGACAGAGCAGGGCCTATTGTGGCAAGACAGCAATTGCTATTCGATGGAGTTGAGTCTGGGAGAGCAAGTTGGCATGCTTCTCTTGAGTGGAAGCTCAAGCCCTTGTGGGGTTGGGCGTGCTCTCTTCAAAAATCGTATGATTGCGCTCTTAGACTACCCCTTTGGAGCAACTGTTCTCCACGATCAAACCCACACGGTTCGATAAGTTCCATAGCACGACTAATGTACCCCAATAAGATTAAACGGATAAAGGCTCTATGCTTCGTAAGCTCATCAACCATTTTGGCACCACTCTTTATGTGCAAATTTGGGAATATCGACTTAAGATTACCAATGTACAAACACTCGCGGTCATAGACGAAAAGCCTCTTCTCCAAGTGGACAGACCTAAACACTCAGCCACAAAAAATGTGGCTTATGGGGGCTGTGCTAGTGCGAAAAGTATCAATCCATTTTCACACCCTAGGACGCTGCTAAGTGATTTCTATGTTGCACAAAAGCTGTTAAAACACCTTTTCAACCGCTCTATCCAGAGGCGATTTTATACCCCTTCACCTTGTATTGTGTTCCATCCCATGGAAAAGACTGAAGGAGGCCTGACCATGATCGAAGAACGCGCTTTCATAGAGCTAGGGTTGTCCGCGGGGGCCAATAGGGTTGTAGTTTACGTTGGTCATAAGCTAATGCCCTCTCAAATAGATTTCAACACCTTATATAAGAAGCACAATACCAATCAGCCACAGTAAATTTGACTTCCCCCATAAAAATCAAACTAATTATCAAAGAGTTGCCTTAAAAAGACGCAGAAATGAAAACAATTCTGAGACTTCATATCGCCTATTGAACGCGACTCACTTCTCAACAACACGATGAGTTTGCAGTACTGCTCGCTTTCAAATCAGTCATCGCCCCAACATCATAGATATGCACTTTTGTTTATATAGATCTCAGATTAGCCTAGTGCTTAGTTGGGACTAAATTGTTATATAAAACAATAAGTAATATACCTATTACTTAACGCGACCTTACTCGAAATCGTGAGGGTATTGTTGTATCAAAGTTGTTCCAACCATTCGCTCAAAATCTATTGCTGCTGCGTCTTACTTGCAGCCGCGAAAACAATATTAGGTTGATAAGGACGACTATGAGAACCATCACAAGACTCAGTACTCTCGCTTTACTTGTATCAGCAAATACAAGTTTCGCATTCGAACTATTGCCCATTTCAGAAGCCCGGGACCGAATGCAGTTCATTGAACTGTCCTCTGAAGAGAAGCAACTCGTCGCTGACAAGGCCAAACTTGTTATTGATGGGTTCTATGTCAACAAGTTCCACAAAAATGAATACTATGGAGTAAGCCCGACTTCCGACGGGCATCTAGACCCCATTGCAGGCGTGACCAAGATTGCCAACGAAGCGCAATCCATGACGACCCACGATTTACATAGGTCGCTTAGCGAGCTATTTAGAAGTCAACGAGACTTGCATCTGGCCTATTATTTGCCGAGCCGATTTAGAGACCATGGCTTTGAAATGCCCTTTTGGTTACTTCGCGTAGAAGATGAAAATGACTATTTCCAAGTTCGTGTCGCGCAAACTTGGAATGGTATCAACTTGACACCAGGGGGCCGAAATCCCGAGGTTGGCGACATTCTCATTGGTTATCAAGGATTACCGATTGGAGAGGCTATGAAGAGACTCATACCTAAAGGTAATGGATCCAACCCTTATGGCGGTTTTAAAAATGCACTCCAGTTTATGACCTATCGCTGGGGTGGTTCTAATCTCCTCCCAGAGGAAGACACTGTAAGGTTCCGCTTTCGATCAGCCAAAACAGGCGAAGAGTTCGAGGCTGAGTATGAATGGATTGTTTATTCATACTCAAAAATTGGCGGAGACATTCAGCACTCCATTTCAAACATGAGTCTGCCAACACCCGAAACTTCAAGCACAGTGGCCATAGAAAAGGGCCCTCAAAGCGTCAACTATGAGCAATACCAATTCAACAAACATGTGCAACGTAAAACAAGCAAGGGAAATCAAATACCCCTTAACGACAACAAATGGTATGGAGAGACGTTTGACTACCATACAGTTCAATACAATGGTCGAACCTACGGCAAGTTGAATCTGTATTCTTTCAGCCCCTATGACTCATGGCTACCTGATTTCTTCTCTATTCGAGACATACTGTCTCAACAAAATCAACACACTGATGGACTGTTGATTGACGTCAGTGGGAATTATGGCGGTTATGTGTATTACGCAGAGTCCATGCCACAACTTTTTACTCCGGGTGAAGCAAATGTCCATAGTTTCCGCATGCTAAACTCGGAACTCATCCAAGATCTTTCTCAGTATCAAGAAACAGAATGGTGGTTCAGCGATTTCCAAGCTAGGCTAAATGGTGTTATTGGCAGCCAAGAACTTTACTCTTCTAGCCTCCCGATTACCCCAACAGAGATAGCTAACTCCTATGGCCAAGTCTATACAAAACCTGTTGCGCTGCTGAGTGATGCTTCGACCTACTCCGCAGGCGATTTGTTTACGTGTGCAATGCAAGATGATGATGCAGCAGTCATTTATGGAATAGATCCAAAAACAGGGGCAGGCGGCGCAACAATCATAAATTACAGCGTTCTAGAACAACATCCAATAGGGCTTTTTTCATCCCTTCCACTCGGTATCGACTTCAGTTTTTCATTTAGCCAAGCTATTCGTTTCGGCCACCATAAAGGGCTGCTAATTGAAGATTATGGCTGCAGCGTCGACGTAGATGTTAGCCCTACACCAGAAGACCTTACCAATGGCTATCAATCTATGTTTGCAAAGGTATACGAGGGGCTATCTAATCAAGCCGTCACAAAAAGCAGCTTCCAATTTGCAGATGACTCTGCTGGCGACTATCAAATCACACTTAATGGCGATAGCCCTGAGCTCAATCTACTTGTTAAGAATACCGAGCGAATCAAGTTGTCGATTGCCAGATACTGGTGGGAACCAATGGAAGTAGAAGCCACTTATTACACTTGGGCTTATGGAGAGGAAGCGAAGCCTTTCACATTGCCTATCCCAACATCAGTTATCGACGCCAATAGTTTCGTCATTCAAGTTGAGGGGCAAGATGCGGGGGAACGTCTCTGTGGAACTTTAAGCGTGAAATCATCTTGAGTGTTGCGCCTTAAGGCTTAGCGACTAAATAAAGCCTCTATCAGTAAAGTTGGCAGCTTAGCGAACAGCGGCCAACTTTTAAGTCACTTCACGAAAACTTAACTGCCTAAATTTTCTCTATAACGATGAAAATCATGTAAAAATCCATTTTTTTTTGGCTGCTCCGCTCATATTATTCATATGCACATTGAGTAATAACAGTCTTCCCGTAACCTTCACTTGAATGATTAAAAATTTCTTTACTCAAACGATTAGAAGGACAAAAGGAAACTATCAATGAAATGGATTTTAGCTGTATTGATAGCTATTTTTACGTTTGCACACAGCTCTGCTGCCGCTAACGACAAGATCCTCAAACACGCTTTTCAAACACACAAGAGCGATGTTCAAGTACTGGGCTCTGGCAGCGTGATCCGCATTCTTCCAGATGATAATGACGGTTCAAGGCACCAAAAGTTTATTATTAAACTAAAGAGCCAGCAAACCCTCCTTATTGCACACAATATCGATTTAGCGCCACGCGTCGCCAATCTCAGTGTCGGAGATCATATCGAATTTTTTGGTGAATACGAATGGAATAAAAAAGGCGGTGTCATTCATTGGACTCACCACGATCCATCCAACCGACACCCTCATGGGTGGCTAAGACATAAAGGTAAAACGTACAAATAACTCTTCACCTACTCTGGCTCATTGTTAAGAATCGCGAGTAAGCACACTGCCGAGAGCCATAACTTCAGTAGAATCAATCATCTTGAAGACTGCGTTATTGAACAGGAAGTTCTATTTTTAAATCAATCTGTCTAACTGGAGTACACCATGAACTATGAACAATTCAATGAGTATTGTCGTTCACTTCCCGCCACAACCCATGTTGTTCAATGGGGAAACTCACAGGTATGGAAAGTGGGCGGAAAAGTGTTTGCTGTTGGAGGTTGGGGCAAGGATAAGCAACCCGCTTTTACTTTTAAGACATCCCCACGAAATTATGACTTTCTCAAAGATTTAGAAGGTTATATTCCAGCACCCTATTTCGCCAATCGAGGGATGAAGTGGATACAACAAGTCGACACTGACGGGCATTTAGATGAAGACCTAAAATACTATCTCTCAGAATCTCATCGAATTGTGTCATTAGGGTTGAGTAAAGCTAAACAGAAAGAGCTGGGGTTAAATGTTGATCCGTCGAGCTAATGAGAAATCTGGTTCTGTAACTGATGTAATTCATGATATGCAACTTAGATATCACCCTAAAATCATTGACCTACCACTTGTCCCCTACAAAGCTTGATGTAACTTTTTATACGTAAATACAGAAACTTAAAAGGTATTGAAATGGTGGAAACCAAAGGTATACATCACCTAGACTATCGGTGCTCGAATTGAAGAAAACTCGTGACTTCTTTGTTGATACGTTAGGTTGGGAAGAGTCTGGGTATGATGAAAGCTACCCTAGAACAGCGGTAAGCGATGGGGTAGTTCGCCTAACGCTCTGGCAAGTTGACCATGACTTGGATGTCGAACCATTTCATCGTAGGAAAAATATCGGGCTTCACCACTTAGCTCTAGAAGTCGACTCGGAAGCACGCCTGAATGCTCTATACGATAAAGTATCTCAACACCCTGAGTGTACCGTTGAATTCGCTCCTGAACCTATGGGGAAAGGCCCCAGAAAACACATGATGTTTACCGAACCAAGCGGTATTCGATTAGAGTTTACTTGGCCGGGTCAATAATCTCGGTATTCATAACTGCAACATTGGCGATGGTTGAATCATTGGTATAACAACTAAATAGATAACGAAACCATATCTATACCCTCCTTAATAAAATTGAACTAGGGTTAGCCCCCTCTTTATCAAAGGTGACTATAAATGAATATTCTTAGTGTTTTTCAAAGCAAAGTAGCAACTTTATTGCGAGGAGAGGAACAACAGGTCAGTGAAAAGCTTATTGAGCTAGCAACATTTTTCTATAAAGTGGATAACCGTGTATCACTTGCAGAACAAAGCTATGTCGATGAACTTCTAAGAACCATTGAGTGGCATTCTACGGTTAGCGTTGAGTCCTACCAGCGAGACTGCATAGCAAAAATCAACGGTATCATTAGCCTTTCCGAAGAGGAAATATCCGTATACCTCTCCGACCTAATGCAAGAAATCGTCACGCTTGGGGCTGCTGAGCAAGCGAAAACTCTGGCATCTGAAATTTCAGATGCGGATGGTGAAATTGCCGATGACGAAGTTCGATACCTCGATCTTGTAAAGTCTTATCGCTAATCGTTGCGACTCGAAATACCAAAAAATAAAACGCGCCTGATTTTTCGTATATAAACAAAAATTCAAGCGCGCTTCTTTTTTAGGTCGTCTAAAAGTCCGAGTCTTATAGCTCAGAATCAAACTACCAAGGCTTATTCAGCCAACTCTTTGCGAATAATTTCTGCGCCAGCCCTCAATGCGTTCAGTTTGCCTCTCGCCACTTCGCGAGACAGCGGAGCCATACCGCAGTTGGTACACGGGTAGAGCTTGTCGGCATCCACATACTTTAGTGCTTCACGTAATGTATCTGCCACTTCTTCCGGCGATTCAATCGAATCTGTTGCGACATCAATTGCACCGACCATGATTTTTTTGCCACGCACCAGCTCCAATAGCTCGATTGGCACGCGCGAGTTGTGACACTCTAGTGAAATGATGTCGATGTTCGATTGTTGCAGCTTTGGAAACACCTCTTCATATTGACGCCATTCAGAGCCAAGCGTCTTCTTCCAATCCGTATTCGCTTTGATCCCGTAACCGTAGCAAATGTGTACAACAGTTTCGCATTTTAAGCCTTCAATCGCTCTTTCTAGACAAGCGATACCCCAAGCATTCACTTCATCAAAGAATACGTTGAATGCCGGCTCATCGAACTGAATGATATCAATGCCAGCCGCTTCAAGCTCTTTCGCCTCTTGATTCAGAATCTTAGCGAACTCCCAAGCCAGCTTCTCACGACTCTTGTAATGATCATCGTAAAGCGTATCAATCATGGTCATTGGGCCAGGAAGCGCCCATTTGATTGGTTTGTCAGTTTGCGTGCGCAAGAACTTAGCATCTTCTACAAATACTGGCTTTTGACGGCTCACAGGGCCTACGACAGTTGGCACGCTCGCGTCATAACGATCACGGATTTTCACCGTTTGACGCTTTTCAAAATCCACCCCGTCTAAGTGCTCAATGAATGTTGTCACAAAGTGTTGGCGAGTTTGCTCACCGTCACTGACAATATCGATACCTGCTTTTTGCTGCTCTTGAATGGAAATACGCAGCGCATCATGCTTACCATCGATAAGTTCTTGCTCTTCAAGTTTCCATGGAGACCAAAGTACCTCTGGCTGTGCTAGCCAAGAAGGTTTTGGCAAACTACCTGCGGTAGATGTTGGCAATAGAGTTTTCATAATCAGGATTCTCTACTCACAGGAATTAAGCGTAATTGGCAGACCACTGCTCAAGAATGGATTGGTAAGGCTCAATAAAATGCTCTTGTGCGAACTTACCCTGCTCTACTGCCAAGCGACTGCGCTCCTCACGATCGTAAACAATCTGAGTAAGCGAGTGATCAAGATTCTTCAAGTTTGGTTGGTAGCACTGACCAGCTACCGCATTGGCATTATAAATTTCTGGACGATAGATCTTCTGGAACGTTTCCATGGTACTGATGGTACTAATCAGCTCTAGGTTGGTGTAATCGTTCAATAGATCACCGAAGAAATAGAATGCTAGTGGAGCAACGCTATTTGGCGGCATGAAATAACGAACTTCTAGGCCCATTTTCTTAAAGTACTGCTCTGTAAGAGAGGATTCATTAGGTTGATATTCATAGCCCAGTACAGGGTGTTGATTCTCGGTTCTCTTATAAACTTTATTGTCTGACACACTTAAGCAAATAACAGGCAACTTCTTAAAGCTCTGCTTATATACATCGGATTTTACGAAATGTTTAAATAATTTACCGTGTAAATCACCAAAATCTTCTGGAACGGTAAACTGAGGCTTATCTTTATTATGATCAAGCAGTCTAACGCTAAAATCGTAATCACGAACATAAGAAGAGAAGTTATTTCCTACAATACCTTCCGTGCGCTCGCCTGTCTTATTATCAAGAATGTTCGTTTTTAAAATTTCAATTGAAGGAAATGCATTACCACTTCCCTCGACATCCATATCGACAGAGATAATTTCTAGCTCAACAGAGTAGCGATCACCGTTAGCATTGTCCCAGTGTGCTAACGCATTAAAACTGTTATCAATCATACGCAGTGCATTGCGAAGGTTCGACTGGCGGCTCTCGCCTCGTGCCAAATTAGCGAAGTTGGTTGTGATACGTGTATTATCTTTTGGTTGATAATTTTCGTCGAAAGTTATGCTGTTAACTGCAAATTTAAAATCCGTTGCCATTGCGATCTGGTATCCTATTTCCTGAATTGAAAGCTAAACTTTGTCCATACTCTTTTTGGGTTTAATAGTGTATTTAGTTTATCCCAGCCCGTAATTTTCACAGTTTTATGCCAATTCTGAGCAGGTTATATTGACACCCTGTAATATCGTATACAGATTCAAGAGCAGAGTATGTTTTATACGTGGATACTATTTTTAATGACAATGGTTTTACTTCACATTCAATATGAGAAATATTCATGATAATTATAGGTTCACTTGATGCTTGTATAAAATCATTGATGTAGTATGGCAGCCCCTCAATTACTGCAAGAGAAGGATCTCATGAGTGAACTGGTTATATTGATTGTATTCTGTGCCATATTAGGCAGTGTTGTTGGCTTCTTAGCGGGGCTATTAGGTATTGGAGGTGGGCTAGTCATCGTGCCAGTACTAAGCAGTATCCTACTCCATTTCGAAGTATTACCTTCGTCTCAAATTGTCGTCGCTGCAATTGCAACTTCATTAGCGTCAATCCTTTTTACTTCTACGTCTTCAGCTCTCGCTCATCATAAGAATGGTAACGTCCCTTGGGATCTTGCTCCTTGGGTGATGACTGGGGTTGCGCTAGGTGCTCTAATCAGCGGCTTCTTGGCTTCTTTACTCCCTGAGCAAGTTGTGCGCATCGTTTTTGCAGTGAGCGTAGTCCTTATCGCTTTTAAGATGTTCTTTAGTGGTAAAAGCGACACATCAACCGAGCGTCAGCTACCCAACAACATCGTTTTGACCGTGCTCACCACTATTACTGGTGGCCTATCGGCAATGATTGGCATTGGCGGTGGCGCTCTGCTGGTTCCTCTGCTGACCTTCTTCTCAGTGAACATGAAAAAGGCGATTGGTTGTGCCTCCGCATGTGGCATCGTTATCGCTCTGTTTGGTTCGGTTGGGTATATCAGTTCCGGTCTGAGCCACTTTGCTTTCTCTGAAGGCTTTTTAGGTTTTGTGTACTTGCCTGCACTGCTAGGTATCGTTTGCACCTCCTGGTTCACCGCACCGTTAGGCGCAAAAGCCACACAACATTTACCCGTACCCACGCTCAAAAAGTGCTTCGCGGGCCTATTGCTGGTGATGGCTGCAAATATGGTGATGAACTAATACCATCTCCATCTTTTCCATTGAATGTCTGCTACACAAGGCGAACTCAATCGCCAGTAGCAGACATTTCACAACAAAGTTATCTGTGGCCATTGACTACTCCGCCCCTGATTATCTATACGCTATAAACTGCCTGCTCATTTGCGATTCAATAGCAATATGTTCAGAGGCTTAATCCATGAAAAACGCGTAGCGCCCTTCCATAAAAACCTGCTACCGCCCCCAATTCTTTAAAAGCAACTTGCGCAACAAAGTGCATTTGAGTTCTATATACAACCGCTTTATGTGTTCGCATGGATGCATTTATGAATCTTAATCCAAATGGGGGAATATGACGATACATACTCTGTTCAGTAAGAAATCCGATCTCTATGAAGTGGCTCGCCCGCTTTACCCTGAGAATATCTATCAGTACTTAGCTACCTTGACACCATCAAATGTTGCAGCTTGGGATTGTGCTTGTGGCAACGGTCAAGCCGCTATTAGCCTAATTCGGCATTTCGAATCCGTCTCCGCAACCGATGTCAGTGAAGAACAGATTGCACACGCGAAGCAACATGAGAACATTCAATATTCGGTATCTCCCTCAGAAGTAACACCTTTCGAAGACAATGCTTTTGATCTTGTCTGTGTCGCTCAAGCCTTACATTGGTTCGATTTTGAGAAGTACTGGCCTGAAGTGAAACGTGTTCTCAAACCCAACGGTGTGTTTGCTACATGGGGGTATGTATGGCCTAGTGTCAATCCACAGTTTGACCAGTTGTTTAGTAAAACGGTTCTTGACGTAATTGAACCTTATTGGGCACCACAGAACCAACTGCTGTGCGATCATTACCAAAATGTCGAATTCCCCTTTACGCCAATCGATACACCAAAATTTGAAATGAAAGTAACTTGGTCCTTGGATGAATTTATGAGCTTCATTCGCACTTTTTCTGCGACTCGTTTGTGCATTGAAGAACAAGGTGAAGACTTCTTCTTGGCGGCAAGGCAAACATTGATGCCAAGTTGGGGCACTCCATCAAACAAGCGGGAAATAGACTTAGATTTCGTCTTCATCGCAGGCCGAATGGACCAAACTTCATGAAGAAAGTGGTTGTTAGTATTGTCGCCGTTATCACTCTTTCCCTAGTTATTGGTGTGATGGTGGAAGCCCATTTCACGATCACTGTCGGTGGCGAGGCAATTAAAGGGCCAATGAAATTTATCTATAGCGCATGGGCGTCATTGATTGTGGCTGTCATCGCTATTTTTATCGCAATGTTACTAACGCTTTTTATTAGTGGGATGGGCATCTTACTGGTAGGGGCGTTAGCAAGCACCATTGGTTTACTGATTGCTATGTTGTTCCCTGTCTTAGCTCCGATACTAGTCCCTCTAGTGATGGTGCTTGGTTTTATCTGTTTCAATCGGTTCAAGAAAAGCCGATCATTCGCACCCGCTTCGAGTACCCACGGGCAATCCCCGCGGTCTTACTCAAAATAGGAAAGCACTTGGCCTAAATCAATAACCTAGTGTCCTAAGTTTTATAGATTAAGTGCAGTACGATAAATAGCCTAGATGTTTCTAGTCTATGCAATAAATCTTTAATTACAGGGACATATCGCTATGGAAAGCTGTGGTAAATGTAAACAGTTCACTCGAACAAGGCACAATCAAAAAGATCTATGTGAAGCTTGGCAACAACCCACTGTCGCAACTCGGCAGGCTTGCGAGTTTTACATGCCTAAAGCTGCCACCCGATTAAGCCCTAGCAAGAAGTCAGTGCATTAAAAAAGTGCCTTTGGGGAAATAGCTTAAAGGAAAAAAGCCTTGACGAAGCGACCATTTAGAAAGATGGCCCTAAATCAGAACAATCATCAGCAGCAAACACATCGTATTGGTCGTTACTAGTGAGCAGTCAGTTACGCATTCAGTCGATACGAAAAATTTAACTCATCGACACACTCGGCATAACAAAGCGCTGAATACAAGGAAGCAAGATGCTCGACTCATTCTACAACAAAACCTCGGGACGACAGGTACTCATTCTATTCGTTCTCACCAATGCCATTTACCTCACCATGCTCAATGTCAGTATTCCGACTCTAATAGGCTTTGCTGATGGCCAACTCATTTTTGATATGTCACCAACTGGATATTCCTTTCAACAGGCGCAAAGCTTACTTGCCGCTTTAGGTGAGGAAGGCCGGCAATATTATCTCACCACGCAACTTCTACTGGACGTCCTTTATCCGTTACTCTTCGCGCTATGTTACTCAAGCCTGCTTCTATGGCTGACAAAAGCAGGAAAGTTAACGAGCCGTATCTGGCGTTATTTTGCTTACACGCCTCTGCTGGTATGTATTTTCGATTACGCCGAGAATCTGTGCATCTGGCAAATGTTAACCCAGTATCCAAACCTTTCAGAATCTTTGGTGCAACTGAGCAGCGCATTCACGGTAGCCAAAAGTACCTTAACCATGCTCTACTTCGTCATTGTTTTAGCCGCGCTTGTCGGTATTGCAGTCAATAAAGTTTTGGGTCGGAAAAGTACGGTTGATGCTTAGGTCGACTCGACGATTATTTACCATACACTGAACTTCCATCCAGAGTCTTTCGTAGTAACTCATTGTCTTTTCTAAGTTACTACGAACAGGATTAAAATGAATCGAATCTCACCTGCAAAACTTTCCAACAGCAAATGGACAGCCATCGATCCCAAAAACCGCGAAAAACATTTTCTGATTACCGAAGTAGAGTATGAAGAAGATGGCACGGTTCTATCTTGTAAGCTCGAAGCCATCATGTCTAAGAACGAATACCTCATAGACTGGAGAGATCTAAAAGACGCCAGCAAATGGAAACAAGGCTGGAAATAATCAAGTTTAAGACAGAATGATTAATTTAATGATTGATTTATCAATTAATACCAGCATTGATAGATGCATTCGCTTAAAGTAAAGCGCTAACACTCAATACCAAGGATGACTTTCCGTGAAACCCACTGACATTGGCCAAGCCTACGACCAAATTACCCACATCTGGCAAAGTGAAAAATTCAATATGAATAATGGTATCGACGCTCATCAACGAGCGCTGAGTTTTGCCAAACACAAAGGGAAAGCCTTAGATATCGGGTGTGGTTGTACTGGCCGATTCATTGACCTGCTATCAGAAGAAGGCTTTGATACAGCAGGCCTAGACGTGTCTGAAGAAATGCTCAAACTGGCCAAGGAACGTCATCCAAGTGTCGATTTCATTCATGCGGATATTTGCCAATATGAGTTTAGTGAAAAATATGACTTTATTACCGCATGGGATAGCATCTGGCACATTCCGCTTTCTGAGCAGCAGAATGTGATCACTAAAATTATCAATGGCCTTAACTCGGGCGGCCTATTTATCTTCTCTTTTGGCGGCGTTGAGAAGGCAGGTGCGCATACTGATGATTTCATGGGCCCGGAAGTCTATTACTCTTCTCTGGGTACCAATGGATTTCTGACCCTATTTATCGAACTCGGATGTACCATTCGTCACCTTGAGTTTGACCAATACCCAGAAATGCACACCTATCTTATTGTTGAGAAAGGATAAATATGACTCTAAATGTGAATCTAACCGCAGGACTTTATTAACGAAGAGATATAACATAAACCTCATAGCAGAATACTGAGTAAAATCAGCGACTAATCATCAATAGGCAAGTTTGAAAGGAGTTCACTGCCCATGAGGTCATTGTTAAAAAGTGCGTTACTCGCCACCTTGGCGATAACGCTCATAGGATGCGAGGACAAAGCCGCGCAGTACGCGAACCCTCCTAGCCGCCTAACAGAACAAATAGATGCTTACTATCCGCTTTCTATAAAATACGTCAGAAAGAATGAAGCTATCGTATTGGAACAGGGACAGCCCCTGTCTCCACAGTTTGTCGAAATTGCGCGCAAAATTGGCATCAAACACCCAGAAAAAGTTCGCATCCATTACACCGAAGAACTTCCACTACCTGAAAATGAATCTCTTCTTTTCCAAATGCAGCGACTTGGTCTCGATTCGCCCTACCTAGTAGGCATGACATTTGGCTACGGCATTTGGATTGAAAATCGTGTAAGAGGTAACAAACAACTCATCGTGCACGAACTCATCCACGTTAAACAAATCGAAGATCAAGGCCTCGAAGCGTTTACCAAAGACTACCTATTGCAACTGCTGATCTTTGGCTACGCGGAGTCACCAATCGAGATTGAAGCCTATGAACTGGAACGCCAATTTTTGTAATACAGCGATTGCATTAATGCTGTAACGTTTGCTTTGAGAGGCTAACAATGAAGTTAATCATCTTTGATTGCGATGGTACGCTAGTTGATAGTGAGTTTTTGTGCCACCTTGCACTGAGTCAACAGCTGACTGAATGCGGTATACCTTCGAATACAACGGCTTTGATCGCCCAGTTTCGCGGTTGGAAATTAGCGAGCATCATCGGAAATATTGAGGCCGAATACGGAGTCAAACTGCCTACGAATTTCGAACAACAGTATCGATTAAAGATCAAAAGGTTGTTCAGATCCAAGCTTAAAGCTAACCCTGGAGTCCACGACTTATTATCGACGCTTGATATCCCTTTTTGCGTCGCCTCCTCAGCGCCAAGGGCTAAGATTGAACACGCTCTAGAAGTGACAGGGCTTTCCCCATTTTTTAAACAGAACATCTTCAGTGGGTATGATATTCAAGCTTGGAAGCCCGACCCAACTTTATTCTTGCATGTGGCAAAATCTAAGGGACTTCATCCTAAAGATTGCCTTGTTATAGAGGACAGCTTAGTCGGTCTTCTCGCAGCTAAGCGAGCCAAGATGCGCAGCATCTACTATGCACCTCACAAGAAGTCAGCAGGTCTAGCAGGAATCACGCAAGTAAGTCATATGTCTGAGATTGGTGAACTACTGACTGAGAGAGTTTTCTAGACCTTGGTACACACTACCTTGGTACGCACAAAGTTAACGGAGTGAGAACAATGCAAAAAAACTATTCGGGATCTTGTCACTGTGGGCGGGTGCAATTCGAAGTAGAAGCGATATCACCCATTTAAGGCGCTGCAACTGCACCGTGTGTACAAAGCGTGGTTCACTGAATGTTAGGGTCCCCAAACAAGCTCTAAAGCTGCTTACACCAATAGACAACCTATCTGTTTATCAGTGGGGCACTAAAACAGCCAAAGACTATTTTTGCCCTCACTGTGGCATTCTACCATTTCGAATCCCTAGCGCACTGACCGCTGAAGAAATACGACAAGGTAAGCAGCCGTTTACGGGTTGGACGATCAATGCTCGCTGCCTAGATGATCTAGACCTCGACCAACTGCCCATCACCGATATCAACGGCGCATCTCTGTAGCAATAAAGTCGACGCGAGCAATAAAGTCAATGCCAGGAGCGAATATATGAAACTTGAAACTAATCGACTCATCATCAGGCCGTTCCTTCCAACCGATTATGAGGCAGTGTATGACTACATGTCAGATCCTAAGACTACGTATTTCTTGCCCGAGGGTGTTATGTCTGAAAGTGACGTCAAAACATTCATTACTCACAATACCAAAGCCTTCGCTATATACCTGAAAGAAGGAACGCAACTTGTCGGCCATATTGAATTTTACCCATGGTTTGGTGAGCATACCTATGAAATTGGCTGGGCGATCAATCCGCATTACCAAGGGCAAGGCATCGCGCATGAAGCTGCGCATCAAACTTTGAAATATGGATTCGAATCTCTTGGCATTCATCGCGTCATTGCGACTGCCAACCTGAGAATGTCGCCTCTTTCCGTTTAATGGAAAAACTGGGCATGGTCCGAGAAGGACACTTTAGACAATGCATACCGAAAGAAGACGGTACATGGTGGGATGAATATTTTTATTCCATGCTGTTGGACGATTTCAACAAAATATAAAGCTCCACAAACGGTGATTATACGGAATGGACACATGGTTCTTTGAACTTATTCGCATTTTCACGCATTACATCCTCGACCTTTATAAGACTAATTGAATAATAACGTTGAGAGGGAACGAGATGAGAAAGATACAATTTAAGAAACGAGCACGCTCGTTAAGCGCAGCCATCATTTCAGCTATTGTTGGCTTTGGCTTTGTGCTATCGAGCCAAATCTTCTTTTCTCACGAACAAGGCTTTGTGGCGTATGCCCTTGTTGTTTTAAATAGCAGCTATCAGTACTTTGCGAATAGAAAAAACAACGACAGTAAACTCACTACCGACGCCAATGATATTTATTTGCATGGCATACCCGCAGCACTCAAACATCGATTTCCTATCATTGGCTTTCCACACATTCGCGTCACGTCTTTAACTAAGAATGGTTACTATCGAGTAAGAGTCTATCGAAACTATGTATCCAAAGAAGACTGGCAGCTTCTGCTCAGCATGTGCAGTGACTGATCCAAGCCTAACCCATTTGCTCGAACTCGCTTAATTTTTCGATAACAGACTCATCATTGATAAGGTTTGAGGTGGCGTGTTATATCTTATAGGAGATGAAAACGAGTTGGGAGACACTATGACGGCCAGTGCTATTGAACAAGCAATCACAAATATAAAACTGAAATCGCACGGCCCTGAGCAACGTCTCCAACACGCTCTCACCATCAACTTCCACCCAGATCGCCTTACCTCTGATGGCACGCCGCTTTTGCTCACTATCGCCAATGACGGCGTATTGAAATCCCAGTTTGAAACATAAACCAGTAATGGTGGATTAACCGCATACAAAGGCGGAGAGCGTTGGCATTGGGAACAACGTGTCTTTGACGGCGCTTATGACGATGCAGCAGATGAGCTAAGGCCCAAGTATGGCGCGTTGAACTACCAAAACTATCCAATGGGAGCCTCACCTCGATTTGGCTCAGCTTTTTTCCAAGTCAAATCACATGTGCTCACTCGAAGCACTTTTTGTTACCCCGATAGCTACTTCGAACCCGAAGACTTTGCCGTTGCGAATCAAGTAATGCCCTTAATACAACAAGCAAGAGCATCGAATAGCGATTTACTGGATGATTATATTGAGGCACACATTCATGGCGTAGTTTCTATTCAACAAGACATAGAATGCATCGTTTTAGACCCCATTTATCGTGGTTCCGAGGTCAACACTTTGGCTCAAAAGCTCAACATCCCAATCCAATGGCACAATGGATTTGAGCTAGACATCCAAACCATGCAACAGCATCCGGAATATCGAGGTCACGAGTATATCGACCTCGCTAAAGAGATCGCCGTTGATGGAAGAATCACACCCGATATATTAGGCAGCGCCGTGACAAAACAAGGTTACGATGAGCAAGATATCAAAAAGATCTGGCATTACCTAGCACGTTTTGGCTATATACCCAAGTAACCTCAAGATGCGTGGTTCAGCGAGAATTGCCTAGTTTGCAAACGCGGCAACGATTCGACAATCTAGTGGTTCTACATTGAGAATCGTTAACAAAGTGTGCGAGCTAGGCAAACTCGCCCTTCGGGAGCGTATCACGGTTACAATTTCTACGTTAAATGCCTTGGAAAGAACCCGTTATTCCGCTGCGTCATTTGTCTTGAACTTGAACCCGTTACAACGCTCTGAATCCTGGATCATGAAGTCACTTGGGTATAATCGTGCCAATTAAAGAGCGACTTAAACATAACAAGCTAAAATAATGACTCACGAGGCTTAAACCTCTTCGACACATTGAACAATAGATAGGATAAGCACCGGTATGAATCAACACGAAAAGTTAAACTATGTGGAGTTTTCGTCCAAAGATCTTGAGGCAACCAAAGCATTTTTCAGCGCCGTATTTGAATGGGACTTTGTGGACTATGGCCCTGAATACACCGCTTTTTCCAATCAAGGATTAGACGGTGGATTTTTCAAAGCCGATGTTTCTAGTCAAACTCAAACGGGCGGAGCTTATTGGTGTTCTATAGCGCAGACTTGCAATCCACTTACGATAAAGTTGTCGCCCAAGGTGGTACGATTCAGCGTGAGATCTTCAATTTTCCGGGCGGATGTCGTTTTCACTTTCTTGAGCCGAGCGGCAATGAGTTTGCAGTGTGGTCTGAATCAGTATCAGATGTCTAAGCTTTTTGACACTGATTAAGTCCATGGTGCGAGCATATTAGCAACAATAAGCGACGTAACCTCGCGTTAGTCGACTAGACTGTAACTAGCGAGGTAAGCCAATGAATGATAAACCGAAAGAGACAGCTGAAAGCATCCCACACCCTTGTATTAGGCATTGCTGTCTCGACGAGGAAGATGTTTGTATGGGCTGCTTTCGAACTCTTGAAGAAATCCTTCATTGGAACGAAGCCACTGATGGCGAAAAACGCTCAATTCTCAAAGAGACTAAAATTCGTAAGCAAGCCAGATAAACGTCATCACAGGTGTGCTTTATAGAAACTAACACTGCGTTGAATCTACTCAGCAAAGAAGCAAACTCATTAATGAAAGGAGCTCAATAGTGAACAACCTCTTTGATAACATCCCTGAATCGCTTCCTAACGAAATCTTTGAAGACATCGTTGCCACCAACAGTGTTCGTATCGAACGCATTCTCTCTCACGGGCAAAGCTCTCCTGAAACGGGTTGGTATAAACAGACCGAGCATGAATGGATTGTCGTGCTTAAAGGGCAAGGAACACTCGAGTTCGAAGATGGAAGGGTCGTTACTCTCGGCGAGGGTAACTTCATCAATATTCCTGCGGGCGAGAAACACAAAGTGTTATCTACTGCCAAGAATGAGGTTACGGTTTGGCTCGCCATTTTCTATAGCGACTAACCAAAAAGTTTCCTCGTATTGACATGAATAGGTTCAAAGTTGCGGCTAGACTTTAGAGAGTGATTAGGAGTCCTCTATGAATCAGCTGCAAAAGCCAATTAATGTCCACCGAGCCTATCACGCTCACATCTACTTTAATCAAGACACCCTTGCGCTCGCGACTGAACTGCATCATAAAATTCAGTCGCAGTTTGATCTTAGGCTGGGGCGTATAATCACTCAACCTATTGGCCCTCATACCCAATGGAGTTTCCAAGTATTGTTTACAAGAGAAGACTTCGAACGCTTCATTCCTTGGCTCGACGAAAACAGAGGCTCACTAAACGTGTTAGTACATGCCGATACAGGCAACGATCTTGATGATCATACGCTCTATGCCTATTGGCTGGGAGATGAGGTCAATCTCGATTTGCGAGGCTTCTAACACTTGATCCTGTTTAATGTTATTACCAAACCTGTCACACTGAAACTTCCAATATGCACATTTACACATAGCCACATTTCAGGGACGACAATGACAGAACAACTCGCGACTTCGCACCACACTCATGACCATGACCAAATAGAAACGAGACTCGAAACACTTGGTTTAACACTTCCCATCGCTAGTGACCCACAGGGCAGCTACTGCAACTGTGTACGCACGGGCAACTTGCTGTATGTTTCTGGGAAAGGTCCGATGGCTGGCTAGATGTGACTCCAAAAGGAAAACTGGGCCGAGAGTACACCACCGAACAAGGTTATGAATTTGCCAAAGCGACCGGATTAGATATCCTGGCTGCCCTAAAGTTAGAGCTAGGGTCACTGTCAAAAGTTAAGCGCGTCGTCAAACTGCAAGGTTTTGTCAACGCGACCGAAGAGTTCGAACAGCACCCTAAAGTCCTTGATGGCTGCTCAGATCTGATGGCTCAAGTCTTTGGCGAGAAAGGCGTTCATGCACGCTCTGTGTTTGGCGCCGCTTCCGTGCGCGGTAACTTGCCCATCATCATTGATTCCATATTCGAAATCGAAGCAGATTGACACAGTAAAAGCCTTCAACTCAGGGCGCTGTTACGATGCTTCATAACCGCGCCTAAAACTCGATTAGACTCGGATCACGATTTATTTTACAAAGTGAATAAAATAAAAGACATCAATCACAATTACGCATAGAAAGAACTCGTCACCTCAAAAAAACACTTATGGAACATAGTTATAGCGACTTCGTTGCGGTATCAATAAAGCCAGTTTTACTCGTACCCTCATTTCGGAGAAGTTAACAATGCATAAGAAGAATGTCGTTATTACCGCACCAAGTGGCCTACATACACGTCCAGCAGCGCAGTTTGTGAAAGAAGCAAAGAAATACGCGGAAGAAGTCGAGATCGTATCCAACGGCAAAACTGCTACCGCTAAAAACCTGTTTAAGCTGCAAACACTACAGCTTGTTCAAGGTACTGAAGTAACCGTTCAGTCAGCAAACTCTCAAGCCGTGAATGACCTCGCTAAATTCCTAGAAAGCGTTACTGGCTAATTCAAATCTGAGAGCTTGTACAAAGTGCCGATTCGATAATCCGTGGTACTTTGTACACTCAGTCTTATTCAGCACGACATGTACAACACAGTTATTTTCGATTACGGCAACACGCTATGCAAGATGGGAAGTTTGGCCCAGTCGCTTGAAGCTGTGTCCAGTTCAACGCAAGCGGTCAAAGTTGGCAAACTTATTGAGCTTTACATACGTCAGCTATATCAGCCTAATCAAATCACTCAACCTGAATGGAATCGATTTGGCGCTTGGCTTTTGCTACCCACGGCGTTCCTTTTCAAACTGAACTGGGTATTCTGCACTTAGAGCATTTCATTCGATCTGGCGAACTTTATCCCTACACCCACGAGCTTCTCATCACTTTAAAAACCCAAGGGACTAAACTCGTGCTGCTTTCCAATGTCACTGGTAACACCGACGTTTTTCAGCAAGACCTTGAACGTCGCGAGTTAGCCCAATATTTCGATAGAGTCATTTGGTCATGCGAAATTGGTTATCGCAAACCCAGCGAACAAGCTTTCCAAATTGCTCTTAATAGCATTGGCAGCCACGCCGCCCATACTTTGATGGTCGGTGACAATCCAATCTCAGATATACAAGGCGCCAAATCTTTTGGCCTATCGACGTTACTCGTCGCCGATCAACATAAAATATGTCCTCATTCCGATCACGTGACTTTACGAGATAACCTTCAAGAAACCCTGATCAAATTAACCAACCCTCTGTAGGGCTCTTCAAAAGTGCACCATCTTGCACATAATCAACAAATTTTTGCGTATCAACTAACACTTCCCGTGTCACTCATACTCCGGTTGTAGTCAATTTGTTGCGCCTAATCAATACTGGCTGTTCGAACTTATGGAAGGAGCCCTTGTGAGTAATCAAAGCCAAGAAATAGAGCGAAAGCGCGGCATCTACCAAGGGAGAAATAAATCCTCTGCCTATCAAGATTTAGTGTGGACGGTTGCCACCGCATCCAATACCGACTTGGGCATTGTTGAACAAACGCGGCAAACCTTAAAAACCATCGAAAACAATTTGGTTGAATTGGGTTCAGATAAAACTCGCATTGCTAGCGCACAAGTCTTCATCGCCAATATGGATGACAAACCAACCATGGACAAAGTGTGGTGTGATTGGCTCGGTGATAATCCAGAACATTGGCCCCAACGAGCCTGTTTGGGCGTTGCATTGGAAGGTGATGTCCTAATCGAAGTAACGGTAACGGCAGTTCGCTGTAAAGAGTGATTGAGCAACACTTATTGAATGTCTATCGATAAAACCGACTGTTAAAAGCCGCTGAGTAAACCCAAGGAGTAACCATGAATGTACCCGCAGAAAGTGAGCTAACCACATACGTTGAAGGCGCCTATTTTCATGACACCTATAGTGCAACATTGATTGATCCAAACCAGACCGCAATGGAAGCCTATTTGGCTATTTTCACCAAAACGCCTCCTATTGTCGCGGCCTTGATGAACATGAGAAATGCCATCGTGTCAAAATTAGGCTTAAAGAATCTTGGTGCCATGAATGAAATCAAAGAATCTAAAACCGCGTCTGACTATAAAGTCGGCGACATGGCGGGGATTTTCAGCCTTGTTTCTCTGTCTGACAGCGAGGTCATCGGCGAAGATAGTGACAAACACTTAGATGTTCGAGTCTCCTTCTATATTGAAAAACAGGCAGGAAAATCGATTTTGCACGCCACAACCGTTGTTCATGTGCATAACATTTGGGGCAAGCTGTACATGTTCTTCGTTACGCCGTTTCACAAAATGATTGTGCCCTATTCAATACGCTCCATTACTCAGAAGTAAAGGCAGGTCGACGATTATGGAGATAACTCATCAGTTACAGCCGGGGGATTTAGGTCAAATAGTTAAGCAACACGGGCTACTTTACGCCAAAGAGTTCGGCTACGATTACACCTTTGAAGCTTATGTCGCAGAACCACTGGCACAGTTTGCCAAGCGCCAAAACCCGCGAGAATGCATTTGGCTCGCCAAAACAGATGGCTCTTTAGTCGGCTCAATATGTATCTGTGAAGTGTCTGAAAGTGTGGCGCAGCTGCGTTGGTATTCCGTCGATCCTATCGCTCGTGGTCGAGGGCTTGGCAAGCAGTTAATGGATCAAGCCATTGCGTTCTGCCAGCAGCAAAACTATCAGAAAATAATCTTGTGGACGGTCGATGGTTTAGCGGTATCAAAATCATTGTATTTACGATATGGATTTACTGTCAGTCACGAAGACGAGCGAGAACTCTGGGGCAAAGTCCAGTTAGAGCAGTGCTACGAAAAAGACCTCTCACCCGCTATATAAAAATCTATAAGTTTGTTGGCGTCAAAAGGAGTAGAGCAATGGAATTTCCAATTAAGGGAGCATGTCAATGTGGTCAAGTCAGTTACGAGTTGTACCAACCCCCAAACTGGTCATCGCGTGTCACTGTGTTGAATGTCAAAAGCTATCGACTGGCCCATTTAGCGTGACCGCCATGGTGTCTGCCGGAGACATCAAATTTACAGGCGAGTTAAGTGAGTGGCAACGTATCGCAGACAGCGGCAACAAGAACAGCGCTAAGTTCTGCCCAAGCTGTGGTAACCGTGTTTATCACTACAACCCAGACGATGCCGCCATACTGAAACTCAAGTTAAAACCCGTCAACTTAGAAGACGATTCGCTCTTTGAGCCAACCGCTCATGTCTGGGTGGAAAGCAAAGTGGATTGGTATAACATCCCTGAGGGCGTTAAGTGCTTTCCGGCTAATCCTAAACACTGACTTATCATCGAGGAAAACCATGGCAAAGACGTATCTGCTGTTAACTATACTGGGTATTGCGCTCCCCTACGGCGCATTGTTGCCTTGGCTGCTCGAGCATGGGCTCAATATGACGCTTCTGATTGAATCAATCACAACCGACGCCATCAGTTTGATGGCATGGATAGACGTTATTGTCGCGGCAGTGGCTCTGCTGGTCTTTATTTCTGTGGACGGTAAACAGCACCAAGTACAGCTCCGATACCTTGCGGTAATCGGTACGCTCAGCGTTGGTGTGTCTTGCGGCTTACCCCTTTACCTCTACTTAAGAACTCGAGCCTTTAATAAGAAATATAACAACAACTGGGGCTAAGCCCCCTCAACACTGGAATGCAATAAATGGACTTATCTTCGAATTTAAGAATGCTGGCCTGCTACAACCAGCGTATGAACAATCAGTTACTAGACGTTTGCCAACAGCTCAGTGAAGAGCAGCTTCACCAAGATCGTCAGGCTTTTTTCCCCAGCATCATGGCTCATTGGAATCACATCTTGTTCGGTGATCTGATCATGTTGCAGCGCCTTGTCGACAATGAAATTGTCACTATCGATCCGCAACTTCTGGCAGAGCTTCCTACCTCTAAACGAATTACCGACACCTTCGTTACCACCATGGATGAACTCCGAACACTACGCACCAAAGTCGATGACATCTATCTAACCATGACCAAAAACTTCACCGACCAAGATTGTAATAAAACCGTCCGCTACATTACCACTGCCGGACAAGTCATTGAGCGTAGAGTCGGCGAATTTTGCCAACATGTTTTCAATCATCAAACCCATCATCGTGGCAGATGACCTGCCTATTAGCGCAAATGAATGTCGATTTTGGCTGCACGGATCTACCTATCATTGTTCCAGAAGGTGCGGCGGTTTACAGTTAACGGCACCAGTAAAACAATCACTTTTGGTACACTCTTTCCTTAATTTCGGAAAAGTCAGCCGCGCCTTTACCGTATAAACTAACAATAAAAACAGTAAGTTATAAAGTGGATTACATCTTTCCAATAGCAGTAATTGACGATAAAGTGTTCAAATTCAACAATAAGGAAATGGGATATGGAAATCAAAACCGATAACCTTTCAGGCGGGGAAGTGATCAAGCTGCTCGAGGAGCATTTAGCCGATATGTACGCCACCTCACCGCCAGAAAGTGTTCATGCCCTGGATGTCGATGCACTTAAAGCCCCAGAAATCACGTTCTTTAGCAGCTGGAAAGAGAATCAACTGCTCGGCTGTGTCGCCATTAAACAGTTGGACGTTAACCATGCTGAAATTAAGTCAATGCGAACCTCATCATCCGCGCGTAAATCCGGCGTCGCGACCGGCCTTCTCAAGCATATTTTGGATGTCGCTAAAGAGCGTGGCTACCAGAGGTTAAGCTTAGAAACCGGCACAGAAGCCTATTTCAATGCCGCGCATCATCTCTACACTAAGTTTGGGTTTCAGATCTGCGGCCCTTTTGCCGACTACGACCTAGATCCAAACAGCCAGTTTATGACTTTAGAATTAGCCTAACCACTAGTGATTAAATCGAAGCTCAGAACAGATTGCATTTAAATCCCAAAGAAGCAGAAAAACAAGGAGTTATCATGTTTCCATTAGAAGTTTTTATCACTTATACACTCGCCTGTTTTCTACTCGTTATCTCACCGGGGCCAGATAACCTGCTTGCCATGGGACGAGGTTTAAGCCAAGGCAAACTGGCTGCGACGGTTTCGGGGCTCGCGTCAGGAAGTGGAATACTGTTTCACGTAATGGCGGCTACCTTCGGTTTAACCTTGCTTATTCAAACCTCAGAACTGGCGTTCTATGCCGTTAAAATTATTGGTGCGGGGTATCTGATTTGGTTAGGTATCAAAGTGCTTCGATCTCGTCAGCTATTTTCTCTAGAAGAAGCCAAAAAGCAGCCGCTCAAACACATCTTCGCTACAGGGTTTCTGTCTGCAGCCCTCAACCCTAAGCCGGGAATTTTTGTATTAGCGTTTGTCCCTCAATTCGTTAACCCAAGTCTCGGCTCTGTTACGGTGCAAATGGTGGGATACGGGGTTTGGTTCGCTGTTCTTACTGCGCTTGGTTTCAGCTTGATGGGCATTTTTTCTCACCAGCTAGCCGCTTGGCTAAAGGCAAAACCAAGGCTCATTCTTGGCCTGAATATTGGCGCGGGATTGACGTTCGTCTCATCAGGACTAGCCGTCGCTTCATGAAGCAAAGATAAGCGCTATCCCCGAACGAAAACAAAAAGGAAGTAGAGAAAATGGAAACCGTATTGATTACTGGTGCCTCGCGCGGCATCGGTCTTGAGCTCACAAAGCAGCTACTAGCACTGGATTACAAGGTGATAGCTACATACCGCAACGCACCTTCAAATGATCAATTAAGTCTAAAAGACCATGGTGATTTAACCTTAGTAGAGCTAGAAGTGACCAACGAAAGCTCAATCGAGGCGCTAAGAGAATCACTCGAAGGTCAGCAAATTGATGTTTTGATTAACAACGCGGGTATCATTGGCCCTGATGAGCAAGATCGCGACAACGTCAGCGCGCCAAACTGGTTAGAGACTTTTTCAGTCAACACTATTGCGCCTTTGCTCGTTAGCCGAGCAATCATCCCGCTAATGCAAAACGCCGCCAACCCGCGCATTGTGACTATCTCGAGCCAGATGGGTGCACTCAATCGAGACGCGGTGGGTATGTATGCCTACAGAAGCTCAAAAGCAGCAGTAAACAAAGTCATGCAAGTCATGGCGCTAGAACTCAAAGAACAAGGGATTACGGTTTGCCCTATTCACCCAGGTTGGGTGAAAACCGATATGGGTGGTGACGAAGCCGACATTACTGCTCAAGAGAGTGCTGCCGGCATCATCAAACTCACTCAAGGTCTGACTTTAGACCAATCAGGCACCTTCTTCACTTGGGAAGGTGACGTTCATCCTTGGTAGATCTTCAATACACCCCAGAATAAAATTAGAAAGAGAGTAACGTCATGTGGCTAAAAGAAATAGAGTTAGAATCAACCACTGTTAAGCTTATCCCGCTTAAAGAAGAACATGCCGATGCCCTCGTGGAAGCGGCGTCAGATGGTGAACTTTGGGATCTTTGGTATACCTCTGTTCCCAACCATGAAACGGTACAAGGCTACGTTGCAATGGCATTAGAAACCAAGAAACAAGGGCTCTCTATGCCATTTGTAGTCGTCGATAAAGCAACAGGGAAGATCATAGGTGCGACTCGCTATTGCAATGCAGACAGCGAGAACCAACGCGTTGAAATCGGCTACACCTGGTATGCGAAAAGCTATCAACGATCAGCAGTGAACACCGAATGTAAACTGCTACTGCTACAACACGCGTTCGAATCATTAGATGCCATTGCAGTCGAGTTCTGTACCCACTGGCACAACCAAGCATCACGTCAAGCCATTGCTAAACTCGGCGCAAAACAAGATGGCATACTTCGTAATCACAAACGCATGCCGGATGGCTCGTATCGAGATACTGTAGTGTTCTCAATCATCAATCAAGAGTGGCCTGCGGTAAAAAATCATCTGACGCACCGATTGACTCGACACGGCAAATAGTTCCAATCTGCACGCAAGTAATCACAACGACTCGCGTGCAGCATTTCCTCATCAATCCAGTAAGAAACCAAAGTAGACCCTTTACCTGCGGCTGGTAATATATTTCCTCAACGCGACCAACGTCATAATGTCTATAGTTATAGATGTGTATTTAGACTTGAGGGTTGCCATGAAGTTCTTCATTGTTGCTTGCTTAGCATTCAGCGTATCTGTCTCAACCTTCGCTTCTTCAAATAATACTACAGCTAAGTCCATCACTATTGGGATTGAAAATATTAACTACTATCCACTCTACGCTTACAACGAAACGGAGGACTCCTACACAGGCTACGTTCCGGAGCTACTGAGCCAGTTTGGCGACGTCTACGGATATCAAGTGACCTACAAAGCCCTGCCAATCAAACGTCTCTACAAAATGTTTTACAGTGGAGAAGTCGATGCAAAGTTCCCCGACAGCAATTTATGGAATTTAGAGTCTAGAGCCGGTCGCGCTATTAGCTACTCTCTACCCGTCATCGAGCTTGAAGAGGTTATGTTTGTCCAGCCTAAAGACAAACAGCTTAAGCTGAGTAACTTTAATAAACTCGGAATAATAAGAGGCGTCACCCCATGGAAACTCTCCCCTGCGATCGAAAGTGGCCAAATCAAAGTCGTCGAAGCCGACAACCCAGAAAGACTGTTAGAGATGGTGTTTAAAGGGAGAGTTCAAGGCGTCATTATGGACCAAAACGTTGGCCGATTTTTGCTTTCTCAAATGGATGACAATATCAGCCTGGCGGTCAACACTCGATTGCTTGAATCGGAAGGAGGCAGCTATCACCTATCCAACATCAACAATCCCGATATTATCCGAGATTTTAACAACTACCTCGCCACCTACTCTAGCGAAGTCAAAGCGCTACAAGAGAAATATGGAATCAAACCGCCCTACTAAGACCGCCCAACAAGGGCAGAAAACGATTTTCAATTAAAGTCTATAAATCTCAATACGATAGATATTAGTTATGATAAGGTCTAAATAATGGACGATCAGTAGTACGAAAGGAAAACGACATTAACATTAGACACTTAGAATCTTCAGACTTAGCCGATCTGTGCGAACTATACAGCTTTACTTCCGTCACAGTGAACACGTCTCAAGTCCCTTATCTGAGCTCAGATACGATTTCCGGTCTGTTTTCTAACCCAGACCATTACACGCTCGTTGCTGAGGTTGATGGCAAAGTGCTCGGCCATGTCACGCTGTTTATCAGCCATAAGCTGCGTGACAGACACAGCGCGGGAGTAGCAATTGCGGTTCATCCAGATTCACACGGGCAAGGTATTGGTAAAGCACTACTCTTAGAGGCCATTGACCAAGCCGATAACTGGTTGAATCTAGTTCGCTTAGAGCTTGAAGTTCAAACGGACAATGAAGCAGCGATTGGCCTTTATCAAGCCCTAGGGTTTGAAATTGAAGGGACGAAGCGAATGAGTACATTCAAAGCTGGCAAATACTGCGATTTGCACTTTATGTCGCGACTAAAGTTCACCCAGTAACTCGAACAAACTAAATACTGACGAGTGTGTAAAGCTAGAAGTAGGTATCAAGGATGACATTATCAATCTCACCGTTATCGCAAGATGACTTTGAACAAGTAGCAGCCATTACCCTGCATGACAGTCAGATCCCTTTTGCCGGCACCGCGCAAGAGTTCTTGGCGGCCGACAACCCAACCATACCACGCTTTGTGGTTAAGCAAGGCGATCAGGTAATTGGCTACTTCCGGCTTGATCTCAATTTTTCGGTAGCGCATAGCTTTTGCACTGCCGATGATATTGGATTAAGAACCTTTGTGATTGACCAAAAGCATCAAGGTAAAGGATTTGGAGGGCAAGCAATGAAAGCACTCGCACCCTTTGTTGCTGTGCATTTTCCAGAGAAAGAAAACATCTATCTAACCGTCAACTACCGAAACCCTTCAGCTAAAACCTGCTACGAGAAAGCCGGATTTAAGAGTCAAAGCGAGCCCTATTTAGGGGGCCCGTCGGGCCTCAACACATTATGTTCATCAAAATCCATCCTTAAGCCCTTTTGCTAACCGACACAGGAGACATAAATGAAAATTGAAACCGCTCAACAAACTGATCTAGCAAACATCCAAGCACTGGTTGCCGACACTTCTGAACATGATGTACTGCCACTGCTCAGTGAAGAGGGTCGCCAAGTCTATCAAGAGCATGTCGTGGGAAGTTTAGCGTCGACTTTAGATCCTAAAACGTATGTATCGATAAAAGCTGAACTTGATGGACAACTAGTCGGATATGCGTCTCTTCGTGACGGAAACTACTTAACCCACCTTTTCGTCAGTAAGTCTTCTCAAGGAAGTGGGTTAGGAAAGGCGCTACTTAAGGCACTATTGTCTGGTACCGAAAACGAGCAGGTAACACTGAGATCATCTATTAACGCAGTCAGTTTTTACCAAAAGCATGGCTTTGTCGCGACGGGACCGGAAGACCAAGTTCATGGAATTCGCTTCGTCCCAATGAGTTGGTCATCAAACAATGCATAAGAATGCACCTTTGATATCGGGTTTGATGGCTGCGCTATTGAGCTTGCTAGCGCTCAGCTATCTCATGAGTTCTGACTCTCATTTTCCGATCTATCAGTGGCCTTATCAGGCTTTCCAGGGCATTGTATTTTCTTTAGTTTGGGGCTTTGGCGTTTCCACGACCATTGGTTACCTCTACGCATTATTCATCGTTGTATGCGTCGCGGTATTGGCCTTTGCATGCGGGCATAAGATTTACCGCATGTGTCGTCGTTAGCGGTAGAAGCCACGGATCCTTAATTTTCCTCATGGAGGCTGTATGTTAGGAAAACACCAACGCGCTTATACCGAGTTCTATCACTCCACGCACACCAATGAACACTTAGACACCAAAACCGAGCTATTGGTTGGCTTAGCCGCGGGAATGGCGATGAACTGCCTGCCCTGCACCAACTACTACCTAAAACAGTGTAAGAAAGCGGGAATAACAAAGGGCGAAATTTCAGATGTAACGGCCAAAGTCATGGCGGTTGCTGCCGGACAAAAGAAACTTCAAATGCAAGAAGTGTTGGATAAATACGACATCGATTTAAACAGTTTTGAATAGCATCATCAGATCCGAGTCAAAAGAACATTTCATCAAAAAATCAAAGTAACGCATTAAGGAACAACTATGTCACAGACTCAGGTCGTCATTGTCACAGGGGCCAGCCGCGGCATTGGCGCTGCGACTGCTCAGCTCTTAGCATCAAATGGCTACGCAGTTTGCGTGAACTTTAAAAGTAATCGTACACAAGCAGATCAAGTCGTCGACAGCATCATTCAACAAGGCGGGAAAGCCATTGCCGTTCAAGCTGATGTTTCACTTGAGGCAGACGTAACTCGGCTGTTTGATACTACGACTAAAGAGCTCGGTGCTGCGACCCATTTAGTCAATAATGCGGGAGTCTTGTTCGCGCAGTCAACGCTTGAAAACATCGACCTTTATCGATTCAACCAAGTGATGACGACCAATGTCAGCAGCTGCTTTTTGTGTTGTAAGACCTTTTTGCAAACGAGTCAGAATCCAAAAGCGATTGTGAATGTCTCCTCCGCCGCCTCTCGAACGGGCGCACCATTCGAATATGTCGATTATGCTGCGTCCAAAGGGGCGATGGACTCACTCACTAAAGGGCTTTCATTAGAGCTGGCTGACCGCAATATCCGCGTCAACGGTGTTCGCCCAGGGTTCATTGAAACCGAGATGCATGCTGATGGTGGAGAGCCAGATCGTGTGAAGCGCCTAGCGCCTAACATTCCACTTAAGCGTGGAGGCACAGCGTTAGAGGTAGCCCAATCTATTGCGTGGCTGCTGTCTGATGAAGCCTCATACGTAACTGGCTCTTTCATTGATATTGCTGGCGGGCGATAGGCACTTAACGATGGCAAAAGTTACCCTATCTGGGCACATAATCATTCCCGAGAGCCAACTGGAACAAGTGCAAACAGCGTTAGTGGAACATATCGCACTTACACGAAAGGAAGTTGGATGTCTCGTATTTAACGTTGAACAATCTCTAACTGACCCATGTCGATATGACGTTTATGAAGAGTTTGTCAGCAAGACCGCTTTTGAATTACATCAAAAGCGCGTTGGACAATCTCATTGGGGAGACGTTACTCAAGACGTTGCCCGATTCTATTCCATTCACGAAGAAGTGGATTAAACTCAATAGTCTTCATTAGCGCATTCAAGGAAACGAAAATGAATCATTTAGATGTACTCGATTTTTGGTTTAAGGAGCTAGAACCCAAGCAATGGTGGGTTAAAGATACAAATCTCGATGAGACGATTCGCTCACGCTTTCATAATCTGCACACGCAAGCTGCGGTCTGCGAACTCTCCGATTGGCGCGAAACAGCAAAAGGCCGCTTGGCAGAGATCATCATATTAGATCAGTTCTCTCGGAACCTGTATCGCGACACGCCGAGTGCTTTTGCCTATGACGCGCTTGCTCTAGGCCTTGCGCAAGAAGCCATTCGCACTGGCGACGATCAAGCACTCGAACCAATAGAGCGCAGCTTCCTTTACATGCCTTTTATGCACAGCGAGTCTTTGACGATACATGAGCAGGCCATCGTTCTTTTTACTAAAAACGGCATAGAGAATAACTTGGACTTTGAGATCAAACACAAGGTGATCATTGAGCGCTTTGGACGCTATCCGCACAGAAATGAGATTCTGGGCCGCACGTCAACCAAAGAAGAAATTGAGTTTCTTAAGCAGCCAGACTCTTCGTTTTAGTCAGTTTAAGCAAGTCACTTAAGTGGAAGGAAGCTGCTTTTTAAGCTCTAGAAGCATGAGGTAAGCACTCTCTCCCGTTAAGTGATACGGATCGAATTCCGGGCCACTTGAAAACTGCATACTGAGCATATCCGTTATCTTACCTATCTTGATATGCCCCATAGACCAATCACCAAAGGAGCGACTGTTAACCTCTTGGAAGTACAACATAGTGACATTGTAGTGTCGTCTATCTTGTAAAATTCGCTGATAAGTGCGATTAACTTCTGTCCTTGAGCCTTCCAAGCATTGCAAAAAAAAGTGCTGGTTAAAGCTCAACATCCCAGTCACGTGGTGATTCACGTTGTTTTTCTTGGATGTTGTCAGTATCCGCTCAATATCATTCGGCGAGCAGTCCTCTGAGATGGTACTTACATAAATAAGCCGTGTTAAGTACATGGAATCTCCTTAAAAAACTCTGTACTACTAACAAATATAAGTCACTTCCGCATATTTGCGAGAACTGGACATATTAAACAGCATATTCAACACCAACCACGGATGAAGCAGTGTATATACCGAAAAAATTTGAGCAAAAAGATCACAAGCAGCTATTGGATGTCATCAGACAATATCCGTTTGCGACCCTAATTACACAGAAAGGCGCGGAGAACGGTATTGAGGCCATGCATCTCCCGGTTATCATTCGAGGCGATGAACATTCCCTTCGCCTTCAAGGCCATATCGCTAAAGCCAATCCACTTTGGAAAACCACAGATACAGAAAAGGAAGCGATGTTGATCTTTCATGGGCCTCATCACTACATTTCTCCAAATCATTACCCGACCAAAAAAGAACACGGTCGAGCAGTGCCAACTTGGAACTATGTGACTGTCCACGTAAAAGGTCGACTTCGATTTGAACACGATGCCAAATGGCTTCAGCAGCTAATACATGACTTAACCAAAGAGCAAGAACGGCACGAACCTAATCCTTGGACCGTGGCCGATGCGCCACAAGCTTACATCGATAAAATGTTACCGGCGATTGTTGGTATTGAGCTCGTTGTCGAGTCACTCCAAGGGCAATGGAAGCTTAGTCAGAACCAACCCGAACCCAATCAAACTGGTGTCATTGACGCACTAGAAGCTTTCGAACATTCAACAGCGCGCGACGTTGCAGCTATGATGAAGCAAGCCCAAAGAGGACAAGAATAATGGAACTGGATATTTATGTGGTCGACGCATTTACCGACCAGCAGTTTAAAGGGAACTCAGCAGCGGTTGTACCTATTAGCGAGTGGTTGAGCGAAGACTTGATGCAAAATATCGCAATAGAGAATAATCTCTCTGAGACTGCTTTTATCAAACCCTTGTCGAGCAACCATTATGAGATTCGCTGGTTCTCTCCTATCACCGAAATCGATTTCTGCGGCCACGCCACCCTAGCGGCTTCTTATGTGTTGTTTAATCAATTAGGTGTGAAAGACACCATCGAATACAGCACCAAACAAGTCGGTAACCTATTTGTGAGTCAGTCAGACGAGCAACAGATTGTCATGAGCTTTCCAAATCAAGCGCCAGTGCCTGCGCAGATACCGCAAGCTTTGCAGTCTGGACTGTCCATCCAACCCCAAGCTGTATTAAAAAACCGTCAAGCCTTCTTTGCCGTCTACGACAACGAAGTCGATGTTTTGAACGTGAGCTATGACGCAGAAAAACTCAAGACGCTTGCCCCACTGGATGTGGTAGTGACCGCTCAAAAAAGCCCGCAACTCAATAGCAGCGAAACGACTCAAGATGACGATTATGACTTTGTCTCTCGCTACTTTTGGCCCGCCAATGGAGGGGAAGAAGATCCGGTGACGGGTTCGATACATTCAGGGTTAGCCCCATACTGGGCACAGCGACTCGATAAAACCGAGTTAAAGGCCTTTCAAGTGTCAAAGCGAGGTGGGCACTTACATTGCGCTATTCAGAAAGATCGTATCCAAATATCAGGAACGGGTAAGCTGTACCTAAAAGGAAAAATTTTTGTTTAAAGAAAGTTAGACAGGAAGCGAATTCATGAAACCAATAATTTTGTTTGATTGGGGAGATACCTTAATGGTCGACTTCTCCACGCAACCAGAGCTCGGCATAGAGGGAAAGATGTGTGATTGGAAAGTTGTCGAGGCAGTAGAGGGGGCGCAAGAAGCCCTATCTCAATTAAGCGCTATCTATGATATCTACATCGCCACCAGTGCGGCTGAGTCCTCCCCTAAAGAGATTGAACAGGCCTTCGCTCGCGTCGGTCTCGACCACTATATTAAGGGCTACTTCTGCCAACAAAACCTTGGCCTCGCAAAACGCAGTGTCGAGTTTTACCAGCGTATCTGCCAAGAGCTACGCATTGAACCAGAGCAAGCCATCATGGTGGGAGACACACTTGAAAAAGATATCTTTCCTGCGAAAAAGGCTGGCCTTAGCGCAATTTGGTTCAATCCTTCAAAGCAGCCCGCTGTAGGTGGAGAACCTGAGAACCCCGACTATGAAAGTGTAGAGACAATAAAGCCTCAGTTTTCTCACATGGCAGAACTTAACCAGCTCCTTTCTTGACCTTGGCAGCAGCTTCTTAAGAAATAAAGCGCAACTAAGTGCACATTGAGTTGCAGCAATTTTTCGCCTAATAAGCTGCGCTACCTTTTTGATGTGACCAGTAACCCAAACCCATTACAAACTAGGCAAGTTATACAAGCTGGTTTGAACATCAGACAAGGAGTCAAACCATGCGAAAACTGACCATTGAGACCTTTCAAAACGACGTCATCGATTCAACCATCAGTGTGCCTCTTGGGCTCGCCAAGTTGGCATCTAGCACAATGCTTAACAATGTGTCGCCAGCCCATGCCGAGATGACCACTCAAGCCATTAATGATGACACGTTCACAGGCATCATACTTGAGATTGAAGAACATCAATCTCACGAACGCACCGTATTTTCTATTGTGTAACTCATTAATTGCATAAGCTAAACAAATAAAAGCTAGACCTTAAGTGTATACTTGTTATAACTTCATAAAGTACCATATTAAACAAGGAGTTATACCATGCAGGGATACCGTATTACCACCAACCAAAGTGAAATGAACTTTGACTTTGTGTATGACTTCATCTCGACCAGCTATTGGGCAAAAGGTATCCCGCGAGACACATTTGATAAGTCAGTGTCTAATTCTCTTTGCTTTGGCGTGCTCGACGCAAACAATCAGCAAGTGGGCTTCGCTCGTATAATTACAGATACCGCTACTTTTGCATACCTTTCCGATGTGTTCATCACCGAGAAAGAACGCGGCCAAGGCCTAAGCAAGCTCTTGGTTGATTTCATCCTCAATCAACCTGAGACTCAAGGTTTAAGACGCATTATGCTCGGTACTGCTGACGCCCATGGCCTATATCAACAGTTTGGGTTCAAACCACTGCAACAGCCGGAAATGTTAATGCAAATTTGGCAGCCCGATCCCTACCAACAAGCTGAAAACTAAAGCTTAAACATTTTTAATGTTAACTAAGCCAATAGTTTAGTTATGTTACGGTATGCTCCTAATTCTCATACTTTTCATCAAACCATTAAAACATAAGGTAAATCGCTTACATGGAAGTAAAACAAGCCACAGCTCAAGATGTCACAATCATTGCCACCCTCTTCGATCAGTACCGTGTTTTCTACGAACAAGAGAGCGACTTAACGCTTGCTGAAGAGTTTCTTACCGCTCGATTAGCTAATCAAGAGTCAGTCATTTTCTTTGCAATCGATGAAAAAGGCTCACCCCTTGGTTTTACTCAGCTTTATCCAACCTTTTCATCCGTATCAGCAAAGCGTTCTTGGATTCTTAATGACCTGTTTGTTACTGAGCAAGCGAGAGGCCAAGGCGTAGCAAGAGCATTGATGAACGCAGCAAAGCAACACGCGATTGATACCCAAGCCAAAGGTCTAGCGCTGGAAACCGCTCACACCAACCATACCGCACAGAAGCTGTATGAATCCCTCGGCTATCAGCGTGATAACGAATATTACAGCTACTTTCTATCCATTTAGGCATTCACTCTTTATCGGGCCGAGGGACGCTCAATGAACAAAAAAACACTCGGACTTATCGCGATCAGCTTTGTGGTTTTCATCATTGTTGGCAAGAAATACGGTTTATTAGGCCTAAGTTCCGAGGATTCCTTTCCTAAACTGCCAGCAGAGCCAGGTTTTGAAGTATCGACACATTTTGATGGCGAATGGCTCGGCAGACGCATTAATGTAACTAATAACAACCTGTGTGAGCGTACAACCATCACGGGAAAAATTGTTGATGGCAAGGCTTCATTGAGACTGGATTATAATGGTACACCGTTACAAGGCTGGGTAGACCAACAAGGTAATCTGGTCTTGTATGCAAGCAATCGCCATTGGGATTATCGATTTTCAGCTACTGGAGCCAATACACGCTTCACGGGAGAGTGGTATTTAACCAACGGTCCATGTAAAGGGAGTTGGTTTATAGAGAAAATCAGCGAATCCGCGGGCTAACCATTATCTTTTCCCCATAAAACGAAATGACCCTCTCGGCTAAAAGCTCGAAAGGGTCAGAGTTTTCCATTCACGTTTTTTCATTCACATAGATAGAAAAACGGATTTATTCGTTGTTATTTTTCTTGGAACGGACGTTGTTATTGTTATTTTTGATTTAGTGCCAGTCTGCGCCGACGACTAATAAAATGTCAAAGGTTTTGCCGAGAGACTATCCGCGTGTGAATCTAACACCGAGATCTGAGTGGCGTTTGAGTGACGATCGAACGCTACGGTTGCAGAAACACCTTTGCTCGCGAAAGTGACATCATCGAAGTCGGTGTTTTGAATTGTAAATCCTTGACGCACAAATACATCGGTAACAAGCGTTCTTTTTTGAGCTTTCAATGCCGAATGAGCCAATTGTGTGATGTAAGCCTTTTCCATGCTAATTCCCCCTTTGTTAGCAATTAATCCTTCCTAGCTAGAACTTAGATTAGACCCTAGAACCGCATTCAGTCAAACTTGTTTCATATAATAAATTTTTATCGATAAATAAGGGGATATAATCACAAGATGATAAAAGTAACCAAAAAACAATCACTTATTCGTATAAATGATGATACCAATCGATATAATGCACCAAGATCAAATTTTTACAAACAGAGACCAATCAGATCATTAACTACCCAGTTACAAGTGGTTACAAAACACCATCCTTAAAATAAATTTTTCAATAGTTTTGTTTTATAAAAGTTAATTAACTCGACGTAACCGATAATTATTTGCAAAATTATTCCGTATTACTCGTTACTTTGACCTTTCAAGCTGATTTTCGCAGCACTTTGTTAAAGGCTATTTGCTTAGAATCACTCTGTTACATACTCTCCACCATGCATAAAAAAACCACCCGAACACTGTGTATCTATCAAGCTTACACAAGCTAAGGTGGTCAAATTTGGTAGAATTTTAGCAATCGAAGCGACCTGACATCACTCGATTCAATTGCGTTTGTTAGTCCATATTTAACATTACAAACAAGTTAACCTTCGTCGCGAATTAACGAAGATTCTATCGTCATTTTTATGCAAGAAATCTCCCCTGTTCTTTCAAAAAGAGCCTCAGCCTCTACCGCCCCAATATTGTGGTTATCCCTAGTGATAGAATTACCATTTCGGTATTCAACCGTAGTTGAGTTCTTCTCTCCCAGCTTGTAAATAAACGGCACTTGGCAATAGGTAAAAGCCAGCTCACCTCTAGATACCTCAATGGACTGATTGCCCTTTAGAATGTCTTGGTAGTGGAACAAAGCCGGCTGTTGAAGAAACTCAGTCGCATTGAGCAGTGTTGGCATCACTACAATTCCATCTTGCTTACTTGTAATCCAAGTTCACCAAATCGAGTAATGACTTCTTCTTTCACTTGCCCCGTCATACCCGGCTGTTGAGCGCCCCTGTTTTTGGCGTATGTGAATATGGGTCAGTTGGGAACGCACCATAGTTTAGCGGAGTCTTATTAAAACCAATCCCATCACGTACTCGATAGTAATACTCTGCCAACTGTTTGCACGCTTCACTATTAGGGGCTGTATTGAGGGCACGTTGGTAATTCTCTTGAACAGCAAGCAGTAACTTGGAAACCATGTGCCAGTAGATACATCCTAACCCTTCATAACCAAACATGGTCCCTGAGCGGCCAGTAAATGCTTTGTGATTGAAGACCTCTTCGTACAGCGCAAAAACAGCCGCCCAGTCTTGCTCGGTCGCGTTTACGTAGTCGGCTTTAACTTTCTCAACTCGCTGCGCCAAGTAACCGCTGTTTTCGAATTCTGAATGGAAGTGATAACGGCCCTTACCATCGACACAAATGACTCTGTAGTCTTATTTTCAAGCATCGATGCCAGCAAAGAGGAGCCCATTACCGACTCTTTCGGGATGCAGTTTTTGTCGACGAATCGAGTCAGTTCCCGATCTGGGTAGAGCATAAAGCTATGCTGATCTTCTCGATACATCTCGCTAGAGAACAGGTTATCCAGTAACGTGACCGCTTGCTCTGGTGTCAATACACCCGCACTCAGTACGGCGACTTGCCCTTCAAGCATTGGATACAGCTCTTCGACCGTTGCTGTCTCGTTCTGATAGCCAAGTATATTGTAGGCGTTGTACAGGCCATCGGAACGTAAATTCGCTGCGATAGAATGGTCAAGCACGGCTAGGCTCGCGTCCAACAAACAGTCGATCTCACTCGAACTGCAATCCACTTTGCCCTGCAAGCCATCGCGGTAGACTCGATTGCGATAGCGCTCTGCGACGGTTTCGAGTTCCACCAGCAGTGAATAGCGCATTTGATCAGAGACTGCCCCAACGTTGAGCTCGCCGCAAATCGTATTCAGACAAGCACTCACATCCACTAACCAGTCATTGACTTGCTGAGACATTGAATATTTTTCAGGCGCTTTTGCTAGAAGTGCTTTAGTAAATTCAACATAGCGACGCATATAGTATAAAGTCACCATTGATAGGCCATTGCCAACAATGGCGTTGTTCGCATCGTTCCACTCAGGCCTTTGCGTGTTCAACCAAATACCGCCACCAATTACTAGGTTGCTGAGTTTCGCCAGCAATGGAACCAAGATTTTTTCCATTAAGTTGACGCTGTATACCTGACCTTCGCTATCCAACAGCAGGCGTCCATCGCTGCCCAGCTCTGCGCTTTTCTCTTCGGTAAATCGCTGCTTCTGGTCATTAAAAGACACGGTATCTTTTGGATTAGAAAACAGCTCCTCAACCGTACAAATCTCATAAGGCACGTTGGCATAGCTAAAGACATTCGCCGTTAGCATCTCAACCAGCTCTTCGCTTTGGTATTTATCTGCAAGCTCTAAGAACTTCAGCAAGTAGATAATTTGGTGGTCGCCCCAATAACCGATATTACTCCACGGGTCATCAGGTTCCAGCAGTTCCCAGTCGATACCTTCTTTGGTAATACGATACGGGTTATAGCCATCCGCCGTCGACGCATTAACAAACTTGGCTAGAAACGAGGAGATAAAGCCCGGGTAGCTTAACGCAATCGCCTCCCAGTTTTGGAAGATATCGCGCCAGTTACCTTGGTAAGAGAGTAAGCGCTCACCATTTTCGTCTTTAAGTTTAATCTCGTAGTGGTTCCAAGGGCGGCTTGGGTCCCCGTGGCGGCGGCCAAATGTGAGGGGCAGATATTCATAAGCCAATCGAATCAGCTGTGCGTCTTCGGTTTCTTTTGCCACACGAACCAACTCTTGATGAGTGAATGAGTTTGGCAATCCGTTCAATAGCGATGAGTGACTTGCAAATACCGCTTTATTGGATGCGTTGATGCTGTTTAGCACATCCTTCTTATCCAACTGGTAATGGTTTTCGAACACGCCACCACGCATGTTGTTAAACAGCACATTGGCATAATGGTGGACACTGGTTGTCTCTTCTGCCGTCAGCTGCCATGCATCTGCGCCAGACATTAATCCTATCAGTTCTTGTTGATTGGCCCTAACGGACGCCTCAATAACAGTTGATAGGTCCTGCTGCTCTTGAAGCACTGCTTGGAGATCACAAACCGCTTTATGGTCTTTGTCGATATCCGCAACGATCATCCAGCTGTTGTCGCCATTTTCAGCAAGTGTCACCGTTTTATGAATCAGGTAGCTACCACGAACACCTTTGGTTAAGTGCTCTTGAGACGGGCTAACGCCCTTTCTAAACGCAGCCAACTGTTTGCTGGAAAGTAAAACCGTGTGTTCATCGTCATCGACACTAAACACCGTGGTTGCCAAAAGAGATTCGGCTGGGTCTGCCCGATCACTCAGTTTCGCATACATGGTGTAGAGCGCTAGGTTTGTGTCCTCTACACGCTCATTCCATTTGTAGGCATCGACCAATGCGCTGCGCGTTTGTAGCGCACTTAACGGAGCGCCCGATGGCAGCAAATTTTGAATGCCATCGAGAATTTCAATTTGGCAAGGCTCCGAACTTAGGTTGGTTAACTTGGCTTCCCGGACAAAGCCAAAGGCTTCACTGGTACTCCAGCTGTATTGAAACATCAGGTCCAGAGAATGGTTCACTTCTTGGAAGACGATCTTGTCGCCAATCGCGTTTTTGTACAGGTGGCGTTCTACACGATAGATTCCGTCATGGCTTGGGTTGAAAGGTTCCCAAGATAACGTCGTCAAGCCTTGCTGAATTTTAACCACCGTCTTACTGCCGGTGTTATCCGCGCTTTCGTGAATGTGGTCAACAGATCGATAAGGAAATAGTGCATTCTCGGGACGAATTCGACCTGCCGACAAGCATCCTGTCGATGAAATAAATAACCAATGATCGCTCGCCGAAACCACACTGATAAAAAACGGTGCCATTTGGTCTGCATTTGAAATTCGGTAGAAGCGTTCGCCTTCAAAGTCGACAAACTCCCCTCGCACATCCGAGTTAAGGTGTTCAGTTGTCATTATTATGTTCCACGTTTTAGTTTGAATTTTTCTAGGGCGTGAAAGCGCTTTCTTGAGGGGTTAAAAAATGGAGATTAAACGCTACTGGTTGTCCCCGACTCGCCAATATGTTTAATCTCCCAAAGCCCATCTACAAGGTTAGTAAAGCACTTCCTTTTACTTATATTATCCCTTCACCTTGTCGGTTCAATACGCGATTTCCCAAACTCATTAAGCAATCACGGACAATCGATAATCCATGAAATTCGTTATTTCAGTTTCATGAGCACGAAATTTTTCAAACCAAAAATCAACCAGTTACCACCATCCTATTTTGATTTAAGTTTTGTGAGCCCATTATCGTTTCACTCGCTTAACATTTGATAAGTCATGTATGACGGTTACGCACATAACATTAGCTTGTGGCGTGAGTATTAGGCAGCGACTGAGAGTTTAAACGTCCTAAATTAACCGTAGATTACAGCCCCCAAAAAAACAAAAGAGCCGCGAATGCGGCTCTTTTTGTGGTTAGTTTTCCAGCGCTGTTAGGCAAGAATGTTTACCTACAGTTGGCGAAATTTTGAAACGGTCGACTCTCTAACGAGCAAATCAATAGGAGGTAACCTCTCCTCGGAAGGCTCTCCATTCAATAAGCTAAGAATCGATTTCGCGCACACTACGCCAATTTCTTCTATTGGCTGACGCAAAGTCGTCAATGCCGGCGTGAAAAATTTAGACGTCGGCAAGTCATCGAACCCAATGACAGACACGTCTTCTGGAACGCGAATGCCATGGTCATGCAACGCCTTGATCGCCCCATAAGCGGTTTGATCATTAGCCGCAAATAGTGCCGAGAAATGCACCTTTGACTCTATCAGCTCGACGGTTTTGTCGTAGCCCATCTCACTGCTGAAATCGCCTTGCTTAACCAGTTTTGGCAACACTTTGATGCCAGCTTCATTCAGCGCTTTCTTGTAGCCATCAAACCGTGCCCCCGCATCAGGTTGACTCGACAAGCCTTTGATATGGGCAATGTTTACGTGCCCTTGCTGAAGCAAATGCAAGGTGGCCATATACCCACCCAACACGTTATCAATGTTTAAGCTACGGACGTTTGGCCCTTCCACATCATACCCAACCGCAACGACAGGAATTTTCTGAGCATATTCAATAATATCCTCACCCTTGACGCTGCCCGTGACTATGATGACGCCATCGACATTACTTCGCGCAAGATACTCTAGCGCGTGTACTTCTAGCTTTTTTGCCAGTGCCCCGTCGCAATGACCAAGGAATAGCCCAAAGATATCAGTGTCTTCTCCATGTCATTGAGAATACGACTGGTATAGGGACTATCGGGGTGTTGCACCAACACCCCAATCGTCATTGAACGACGATTTGTGCCCTGCTCCATAGAGTAATTGGGCTTATAAGACAGCTCTTTGATCGCACGTTCTATGTTCTGGCTCTTTTCATCAGAGACATAGGTCGTCCGATTCAAAAAGCGTGAAACCGTGCTCGGTGAAACATTAGCAAGCTTTGCAACATCGTAAACTGTCGGTGACTTTGATTTTTTGCTCATGGCAAAGTACTCCAACATTTAAGGTACTTGGCTGTAGATATCGCTATCTACCGACCAATATACTTTTATTATAGTTTTATCATTATGAGCCGACATTGTACTGAACTCTGGCTTTGCCTCAATCTCATACCAAGCCCGATATACAAAGAGTGAACCGCCGTCACAGGCAGCTCACCTTTTTCAAAACAGCTCTGAATTATTCCGCCCTTTCTTATACAGATAATGAGTTATACAGATAAGCGAATATCATTCCCGGTCTAAAGTAGCGTCCAGCGGTATACTTCAAGCCAGTACTGAGTAACCATTGAAGAAGCGCAGCATGCTTTTCAGGATCAATCGAACCTGACAGCTGTTTTGAAAATGCTTCTAGGCTTACTGCTAAGTCAGGATTTACGCGGCCATCAGTAAGTAGAGCTTGAATTTCCACTAAGGTTGCAAACCACTGGCTCGCCTCAGCCTCGCTAATTGCGAACTCATCTCTGAGCGATAATTCATCTACAGCCACTGAGCAGTTGAAGCCCTCTGGGGCCGCAAATGGAATCTTAGCTAAGTGATACAGAGCCTGATAAAGCGTATCCATCAGTGTTGTTGACTGCTGAGATTTACCCGCTAATCTCATCGCCGTTGCCACACTGTATTGCACACCAATCCATACATCCTGCGCTTGGAAAGCCTCATGTGGCTTACCATCTGCCAAAGTCATATTTGCTACGCCGAGCTTAGGGCTGTTGGCCACGAAGTTAGTTCGATAGGTGTAATCTAAGCAGCGCTGAACTCGTTCAGGGCTAAACAAACCTTCCATACCAATCAGCTTTAGGTAAGTGTCTGCCAGTAATGAGTCACCAAAGCTGTTGTCTGAGTCTGGTACTAAGTTTCTAAACTCGGGAGTAAAGGCTTGAGGAGCCAGTTCGATGAGTCGCTGTTTTAAATTATTTCTAACCCCAACCTTACTCAACTGCCCTTCAGCCTTTGCGCTGTTTAAGAAATCGTTAAGTTGGTTTTTGTCATCAATGCTATTTCCTGTAAGTTGCAGTCCAAGCTGCGTCAGAGCTTCATAGCCCACACCTGTAAGGTGCTTGGCTTGAACAGGCGTCACGAAGAAATGGTAGTAGCCAAGTTCTTCATCCCACAAGCTCTCTTCCACCGTGGTGAGTGCCACACGAGAGCGCTGGTTGTAATCACTCTCTAATTCACTTTCTTGCATCAAGTTCGCCAGCTTAGCTGCCGCCTTAAGGCCAGCAGCCCAAAGGCTTCCACAGTAGATTGAGATGCCATGAGATGAGAGATTATCGAAGGTATCATCCGTGCCTCGCGTTAGCGGTAAGGTATCGCCTTCTTCAACTAAGTCAGACAAGAAGTCGATACTCTCTTTCACCGCGGGCCAACATGCTTCAACTAGTTCACGATTCCCGGTTAATTGATAGTGGCGATACACCATCAGGATGTATTTAGGTGCAAGGTCTTTCCACTCTTTGACGTTATGCCAGCTGTACGCGTCAGGCTGAATGTCAAACGGGCTGCCTAAGTCGTGGATTACCGCGCCTTTAACTGCACGAACACCTTCATATTTAGTATCAACTAACTCTGCATTTGGCTTGTCTTCGTATTCCCAGTAACGACGTTTGGTGTCGTCTTCTGCAAGGATCGCCTTGGCGAACTCTTTCATCACGCAGCCATCGAGCTCAGGCAGCAAGTAGAGCAAAGAGAAAGAGCCATAGAAATACACATCCAACGAGTTAAAGAAAGGGTAATCCACGCACTCTTTCACCAAGAATTTGTCCTGCTTATCCCACACAGTCGCTTCTGCTAAGAAAGACAAAGTGTTCATCGCACTGGTCGCAAACTGCTCAGCACTGCGTGGGTCTTCGATCTTGGTTTTGGTTTGTTCTAGGTAGTCGTGTTGCTGCTGGGCGATCTGTTGCTCAATAGTCTCTAACTTAGGCAGTACGTAACCCAGCATCGCATCCGCTCGGTTCTGCTCTGCAAAGAATTGCGTGTACGCCTTATCCGACTGCCAACTGTTAAGCGCAATCTTGCTGTGATCCATCACCTGAACAAATCTTAAGTCGACACTTTCACCAGGCTCAAGTTCTACTTGCACACACACAAGGCGGATAATCCTTCGCGGCCACTGTAAATACCACGATCAAACGCATCATTAGTACGCCCGGTTTGCAACGCAGCCACAACTTGGTCATCAGCCTGAGTCGAGTACATCTGGGACTTCAACGAAACCGTTACTTTTCCGCTAGTTAACAAAGATTCTTTTGCTCGCACACCGTAAATCACTTCGCCTTCAATATCCGCCCCATAAGGTGATTCACTAGATAAGCTCACCCCTTCAAAACGCATCTCACCTTCTTGGCGACGAACGATTTGATGCTTTTGCGAAATCGGATTTTGAGTCAGGTAGCATGCAGAATCTTGAATGCCATCGCGGCCTTTACGATAAGTCGAACCAATAAGGTTTTTCAGTGGTTGAACAAGGGTCACTTGGCGGGTTTCTGAACCCGTATTTTTCAGCTCAAAATGGTTCCAGTGCAAAGGTAATGAACAAAGTTTCTTGTCGCCTTTGACGATAGGAGAAACCACTTTTCTTTCAATGACGACATCATCGAATGCTTTGTAGTCATACTCCGCCATTGGATAGAGTGCTTTGTACTCAACCTGACTGCCTGAAATCGAATCGATTTGTGATGAGTTCTGATCAGCCGCGGCCAGCTCATTTACAACGGATTCATTTACAGCCGATTCAGTTACGGCAGTAAGAGACGTCATCTCAGCACTGCGAACAACCAGTAGTCCGTTGAAGAAATCCAACGCGACCAGTATTTGTGTGCTGATCGCATTTGGGTTTTGCTTCAGAGCGAGTTTGGTTTTGGAAGAGAATTCTACATTCCACTTGTCAAAAGAAGATTTATTTGTTTTATAAAAATCTCCAGACGAAAGACTATTTTTAATAACATCAAGAACTTCACACAAATCATATTCAACCTGAGACAACTTGGCAGGGTAATATTTTAAAAAGTTACCAATATCTACAGAATCTTTTATTTTAAGATCATCAATAGAAGGTATATTCATCACTGAAACATAGAAATCATTGAAATGAATATCATCTTGAGAACAATCAATAAAGATACCGGGAATAAAACTGAAGTTCGGCGTATCACCATTTGGCGTCAAGGTAAATGCACTACCAACGCCACCCACCGCCATACCTGTGTTGTCAGGTGTTGTTGAGATCGGTGTGTACCAAGGTTGGATAAACTCAACAGCGTCACCTTTACGGCACAGATCACTCGCTTTCCCTTGGTAACTAGTATATGGAATTTTATTAATCATTTTTAAATCCATTATTGAATTATTTATATTCCTTGTTACTATCAACATCAAACGGAGATAATAACATGTTTAAAATCGACAAAGATAAATTCGGCCATTTAGATTTAATTTCAATAAACAATCATAAAAGTGGCATATCACTGCAATTAATTCCTGAATTTGGTGGAATTATTAATGAATATAAGATCAAGCATAGCCCTTTTTCATTTATTACAGGCTATCAAGATGCTGACGAACTAACCAACCATCATCCTTTCTTCTCTCGCAGCGCTAAACTCTTTCCTTTTCCTAATCGTCTCAACCTTGGTCAGTACTCATTCAATGGCAAACAGTTCTCGCTTCCGGCTAACTTTCCTTGGTCTGATCATGCGGTCCATGGTTTGCTCTACAACCAAGTCTTTGACCTGATGGATAACCATGCCGATGAAGATCATGCCAAAATCACACTCGCCTTTGAGACCCCTTCATTACATCAAGGCTTTCCTTTCGCCTTTCGCCTTGAAGTGACATACACAATCGATAACGAAGGCCTTCTTACGTGTTCCACTCAAGTCACGAATACAGGTGACTGCGCTTTCCCTATGGGAGATGCATGGCACCCTTATTTCACTCTCGGAACGACACTTGATGCCTGCGCTATCACCATGCCAAGCGGCCAAGAAGTCATTCATGACAACGATTTGCCTACTAGCCAACTCACGCCATTCAGCGAGTTTGAATCTTCAGCATCTCTGCAAGGCCGCAAGCTCAACCACTGTTATTACTTCGATGGTGAACAAGCTACCCGCATTGAACTCACTCGCCAAGATAACCTCGCTTCACTGTCTTACCAGCAAGATGCTTGTTATCCGTTTGTTCAGCTCTACACGCCAGACAACGAAGCCAGCATTGCAATTGAACCTATGACCTGTCCTGCGGATGCGTTTAACAACCAACTAGGGCTCATTGTTCTTCAACCAAACGAAACTCGCCGCTTCCAGTGGCAAGTATTGGCTCGTTACCAAGGTTAATGTCCGTTTTTGCTCTTTCGAGCTTCTTATTCCCAAGTAACCACACATCTTGAGGTTACTTGGGTATATCTTTGTCGTTTACAAAATTTGTCGTTAAAAAAGGGAGAGCGCTGTTCACGCTCTCCCGCTCTTTTTAGCCTAAAGTCACTTCTACAGTGTGCTCACCTGAGGTGAAGACTGGCGCTTTATTGCCCTCAATCACTTCACCATCTACACGCATCTCTACCACGCCTTTGCAAACGCCGTTCGGGTTGCTCACGCTAATGTGGTAAGTCGCACCACGGAACTGGCGACGCACTTTAAACTCAGGCCAATCAGCCGGAATACATGGGTCTACCACTAGGCCATCGATTTCAGGGCGTACACCCAAAATCCACTGGGTACCTGCGACATACGTCCATGAAGATGTGCCCGACAGCCATGCATTGCGTCCTAACCCGAACTGCTCGTGCTCGTCACCCAAAATGTTTTGTGGGTAGCAGTAAGGTTCTGATTCAAACGTATCAATATCGTCATTCTTCGATGCCGGGTTGATCTGCTTGTAGTATTCGTAAGCGCGTTCACCATTGCCCATTTTGGCTTCTGCAATCATTACCCATGGGTTTGAGTGCAGGAAGATCCCGCCGTTCTCTTTTGCACCCGGTGGGTAGGTTGATACGCCGCCTAAGTTAGGATCGAAACCGTTGTAGCCTGGTGTGGACAGCTTGATACCGTTTGCGGTGTTTAGCTTAGTGTAAACCGAATCTAACGCTTGTGTTGCACGCTCCTCGGTTGCAAAACCAGAGATCACAGGCCAGCTCTGACCGTTAGTGTAGATCTGACCTTGCTCATTGATATGCGAGCCAACTGGTTGGCCTTTCTCATCAAAATAGCGAATGAACCATTCACCATCCCAACCACACTCGTTCACCGTGCTTTGCATCTCTTGATACTGATCTTTGAACTGCTGAGCAAGTACTGACTCACCGCGCAACTCACACAGATCAAGCATATCTAGCAGTGCTTTACCGTACATGTTCGCTACCATCATAGACTCAGCGCCCGTGGGTAGATTCACTGTGTCATTCCAGTCAGCAAAGCCTAAAAGAGGTAAACCGTGTTGGCCTTTATTGGTGTAGGTAAAGTTGATTGAGCGGCATAGGTGATCCCAAACTGTCCCCGTTTCAACTGGGTTACCTTGCTTATCTTTTTGATAGAAAGGAATCTCTTTGTTTAGGAAGTCAGCATTACCTGACTCTTTCACATATTGAGTCACCGCGTAGATGATCCACAGGTGATCGTCGCATAGTAATCCGGGCGATCTTCCTCTTCGCGCGAGTCACCTGCATTAGCTTCCATCGTAGATGGGAAGAACTGGTGCATTGCCGAGCCATCAGTATTTTGCACCGACAGTAAGCGCTCAATGAACTCACGCGCTTCTTCTGGCATATGAGTAATCACACCCAACGTATCTTGCGATGAATCACGGAAACCGATGCCGCGAGCCCCGTAGCCTAATTGGTAAAGTGATAAGTAACGCGACCAGTTCTTAGTCGTATGACACTGACGTGGGTTATGAATGTTGAGCATTGAGTTCATAGCAGCGTCAGGCGTTTCAACTTGAACCGTTGCTAAGTAGTCATCCCAGTGCTCACCGAGTTCTTGGAAGGCAGCATCCACATTCGCCAAATCACGGTACTTCGCCATGATTGGCTCTGCCGCCTCAAGGCTTTCCATCTGAGTCAGCTGCACAACTGTGCGCTCGGTTTGCTCTGGCTCTAGCCAACCCAGACGCAAGTTCAATGCGCCGATGTTGTCGCCACGCAAACACTCATTGTTACCCAGTTCTTTAGCTTCAATCGCTTGCGGTGCAGCCCAGCTGCCATACCCCATGTTGCCTAGGAACTTCTGACGGTCGCCATCAAATGATGTGGCTGAGCGGTCCGCGGTCATTAGGTTCACGGCGTAGTCACGCTTCATGAACGCGTACTGTTCAAGTACCGTGTGGCCTGTTTCATTCTGATGCGCCTTCAACGTCATCGTTTGTGGCACCCAGTCCGCATTTAGCAGCTGTTTTAGCGCATCGAAGTGAGTGAACTCATATACCGGTACTACATCAACGTGCAGACGTTTGTCTGAAATGTTCGTGATTTTGATATCTTGTAGAAGAACTTGATCAGACTTAGGCACAAAGAAGGTGGTTTCACAGCGCACACCAAAAGCTTCTGCCAAGATAGTGGTGTAAGACAAACCAGTATGGTTTTCGAACTTGTCTAATGGCTTTAGAGTTGGCGTGTAGAAAGGTGAAAAAACCTCAAATTGACCCGATTCGTCGGTCACTTTTAGGTATAAAGTCGAGCCTTTAAAGTCTGAATTTGGCAACTGAGCAATGTATTTAGTGATGCGGTTAAGCGCAGGGTCGCCCTTACATAGCAGCACCCCACCATTACTATCGACCAAACCGCCAAACTCCAAGGTACCCACATAGTTACACCATTTGATTGGTGTGCATGGCGTTGTTGCTACGTATTCTTTGTTTTTATCGTCAAAATATCCGAATTTCATCGTCACTATCCCTAGCCTCTCCCTTTTTCCTTTTCCTAGCCAGAAAAGGAGGGAGAAGCTGAATCAAAATAAACAAGCGTTAAAAAAAGGGAACTGAGTTACTTAGCTCGCCAAAGAGTTCTCACTCAATGCATCGAACAAGTGAATAGAATCAAGGTCGAGGTACAAGGTCACTTCATCCACATCCAACTCTGCTGCTTGGGTTTCAACCATTAGTGGCTGACCGGCAATCTCTGTTTTTAGTAGGATGCTCGCACCGAGTAGCTCTTTGTCTTTGATTTTCACCTTGAATGGCAACACGCGGTCATGATCCACTTGCTCTGCACGTAGATGAACATCGGTTGGGCGAACACCAAAGTGTAGCGCTAGGTTTTTCGAAGCTAAGGCTTTAAAACGTTCTGGCAGTGGGATAAGAACATCACCTAGCTCAACAAAGAACTCGCCGTCTTTGTCGATCAGTTTTGCATCCAGCATGTTCATTGATGGGTTACCAATGAACTGGGCCACGAACTTGTTCGCAGGGCGTTGGAACACTTCTGTCGGCGTACCGACTTGCGCTACATAACCATCTTTTAGAATTACTATGCGGTCAGCCAGTGTCATCGCTTCGATTTGGTCGTGCGTCACGTAGATTGTGGTTGTTTTAAGCTCACGGTGAAGCTGCTTGATCTCTTCACGCATCACACCACGAAGCTTAGCATCAAGGTTCGATAGCGGCTCATCAAACAGGAATACCTTAGGTGTACGAACCATCGCGCGGCCCATGGCAACACGCTGACGCTGACCACCAGAAAGCTCTTTTGGCTTACGACTTAATAGTGGTTCTAGCTCAAGCATTTTTGCCGCTTTACGCACTTCAACATCAATTTCATCTTTCGGCATGCCTTTTAGCTTTAGCGCGAATGCGATGTTTTCGTAAACCGTCATATGTGGGTAAAGAGCGTAGCTTTGGAATACCATTGCTAAGTCACGATCTTTCGCATCAATCTTGTTCATGAGTTTATCACCCACGTAGATGTCGCCCGAAGAGATGGTTTCTAAACCTGCTAGCATGCGCAGCGTGGTCGATTTACCACAGCCAGATGGACCAAGGAATACGACAAACTCGCCGTCTTCTACCGTGAAGTCAAAGTGTTTAACAACGTCAACGTCGCCAAATGATTTTTTGATGTTTTTAAATTCTACTTTAGCCATTATTTGTTCTCCTCAGCGCGCTCAATCAACATGTTGCGGTAAGCAATGGCGCTCTGTTTTAGGGTTCTTTGTTGAGTTTGATAATCGACATGGACAATGCCAAAGCGCTGCTCGTAGCCAAATGCCCATTCAAAGTTGTCCATCAAACTCCATGCGAAGTAACCTTTAACGGCTACGCCCGCGTTCATTGCGTTGTCGAGTGCTTCTAGGTGTGTTTGAAAGTAACGCACTCGTTGCTCGTCGTTCACGACTCCACCGCTGCACTGGTCATCACCAGCCGCACCATTTTCTGTAATGTAGATAGGAGGCAAGTTGTCGTGGCGATCTTTCAGGCTAACTAACAGGTCAGTTAACCCTTGTGGGTAGATTTCCCAACCAATGTGAGTGTGCTCCGCACCTTCGATTTGCACTTTTTCGATGTCGCCATTTTCATCAAAGCGCACTACATCACGTGAGTAGTAATTAATACCGATGTAATCAACAGCCTCACTGATAATGTCCATGTCGCCTTCAAGTACCATCGGCGCTTTATCTAAAATTCGATCTAGCACTATTTGTGGGTACTCGCCTTTCAACACAGGATCGATGAACCAGTGGTGATTCTCGGCCGCGGCATAATCAGCTGCCAACTGGTCTTTATCAGCCTGCGGATAGGCAGGCGAAGCATTAAACACTATCCCATGCTGCGCCAGCGGTGCATTCTCACGCAGAACTGGCATAGCTAGGCCATGAGCCAACATCAGATGGTGTGAGGCGAGAAAGCCCTCTCTTTCACCCACAATACCAGGGGCATGATGGCCCCAGCGGTAGCCCAAGAATGCCGACACAAAAGGCTCATTTAACGTGGTGTACACATCAATTTTATTACCAAAGTGTTCACTCACGACCTTTGCATAGTCGGCAAACTTGTACGCCGTTTCGCGGTTTAACCAACCACCTTTGTCTTCAAGGTATTGAGGAAGATCCCAGTGATAAAGCGTAACGTATACCTTCAGACCTCGAGCATGACACTCGTCGATGATCCGTTCATAGAAAGCAAGGCCCTCAGGGTTGACTAGCCCCTGTTGGGGAACAATACGTGGCCATGCAATCGACAAACGGTATGCATCGACACCCAACCCTTGGATCATCTCAATGTCTTGCTGCCAAAGGTGGTAGTGGTCGCAGGCAACATCACCGTGATCGCCTTTATCTACCTTACCCGGGACTTTGCAAAACGTATCCCAGATAGAAGGCGTTCGACCGCCTTCTTCAACGCCCCCTTCGATTTGGTATGACGACGTCGCCACACCAAATACGAACTCAGGCTGTTTCATTAGAGAATGATTTGGAAGCTCAAACTTGTTCATATCAAACCCTAACCTTTCACTGCGCCAGAGGTTAAGCCACTGATCATCTGTTTAGAGGCGAACAGATACGTAATCACAAGCGGCAAGATTGAGATAGTGGTACCGAGCATTACTGCGCCCCAAGGCGTGTTTGGAATACCTTGTACGCTTCGTAGTGCCTGTGTAATCACATAGTTATCTGGTGAGTTCAGTACCACCAGCGGTTGCATGAACATGTTCCAGAAGAAGACAAACTGTACGATGGCAAGTGTTGCCAAAGCCGGCTTCATCAGCGGTAGGACCACGCTCCAGTACGTTCTGAACTCGCCTGCACCATCAAGTTTGGCCGCTTCCAGTAGCTCTTTTGGAATCGAAGCAATCACATGTTGACGCATTAGGAAGATACCAAATGGCGTTGCCGTGAATGGAAGCCAAACCGCAATATGGTTATCCAGTAGCCCTAGGAATTTCACAATCATGAAGTATGGGATAAGGCTAAGCACAGGCGGAATCGCCATAGAGCCAACCAACATACCGAACAGAATGTTCTTACCTTTAAACTTGTAAACCGCGAACGCGTAACCACCCATGCTACAAAACAGCAGCGAGATAGTTGTGCCTAGGAATGCAACGTAAATAGAGTTAAACATTGCTCTCCAGAAAGGCATGATTTCAAGCAGTTGAGCGTAGTTGTACGCTAGCTATCGCCAATTGCTAGGCTAATGCCTGTACCAAAGATTTCCGAGCGGTCGCGCGTTGAAAGCAGTGCCGACCAAACAAATGGAAATACCGTCACAATCGCTGAAATAATCAGAATTGTTGCCAGAAACACCATCGCAATCTTAGTCAGAATGTAAATGGTGCGATCGCTTGGCATCAGAGCAGCCAGTGGCGATGAATTTGTCTTAGTTGAAGTCGTCATTCCTATTGCTCCCCTAAGCCTTTCTTGCCAAAGAACAAGAACTGAACTGCGGTACACGTTGCGATAAGCGCAAACAGTAACCAAGAAATTGCCGATGCCGTACCCATCTCTAGCCATTCCCAACCCACTTTGTATAGGTACATTGAGATTGTTAGACCAGACTGACCTGTACCACCGCTACCACGAGTTAGAACGAACGGTTCTTCGAATAGCTGTAAGTTGCCAATGATGGTCATGGTGATGGCGAAGAAGATAAATGGACGAATCATTGGTAATGAAATGTGCCAGAAACGGTGGAACGCGTTAGCGCCATCCATACGAGCCGCTTCTAAGATGTCTTTTGGAATCGTCATCAAGCCCGTTGTGTATAGTACGATGTTAAAACCTGTGTACTTCCAGAAGATCACAATCGCGATTGACGGTTTGATCATGGTGGCATCGTCTAGCCAACGAATTGGCTGGAATTCATGTACCCAACCAAAAGCCCAACCTAGGAAGGTGCTGTCAGCCAGAGCAATCAAGGTTTGGTTGATGATGCCCGAATTTGGCGAATACATATTGAAGAAGATAAGCGACGCTGCGACCGTTGAAGTGATGAACGGAAGGAAATACGCCGATGTTAGCCAATGACGAAGGCGATCGCCCATTGAAACCAACATGTAAGCCACTGGAATCGCGACTAAGTGCTGCGCAACACCTGATGTGATGGCTAGCCATACCGTATTCTTGAGTGAACGCCATAGCCACGGGTCTGTCAGTGCGATGTGGTAGTTTTCAAACCCAACAAACTCCATCGCATCCATACCCTCAACCGGGTTCCACATCTGAAACGATAGATAAACAGAGAACAGTAATGGGAAAATCCCAAATACCGAGAAGATGACCAGAAACGGCAGAAGGAACCCATACGGTGTAAGCGCTTTCAAACTCAGACGAGAAAAAAGGCTTTTACGCTCATTAGTTTCCATGACATTGCTCGCTGCGTGATTCATGTGAACGACCTCTTACAAAGGAGGCGTTTGCACGCCTCCAAACTTACCAATAAAATTACATGTTACGTGTGCGACGCTGAATGAGACGTTCTGCCTCTTTCAGTGCTGTTTCGATGTCTTTTCCTTCATCTAGCACTTCCATTAGTGCGTTTTCTAGGATGATTGAACGTGCAACGTGGTCGCCCTTCGCTGGCTGAACTGGCTTGATGTTTTGCGCTACTTCAGCAAATACCAAGCGCGCTTTCTGACCACCTAGGAACGCCACTTCTTCTTGGAACAAGTCGTCGTCGTAAGTCGTTGTGTTTGCTGGGAATGCTGCGATCGTTTCGAAGTGTTTTAGCTGAACATCGCGATCCGTTGTCATGTATTCAATCAGCTGCCAAGCTTCATCTTGGTTTGATGATTGAGTTGGAATAGATAGGAATGAACCACCCCAGCTGCCGTAGATGCCATCTGGTAGGTTCTCAACGCCCCACATACCTGCAGTGTCTGGCGCAATCCAGTTGTTTAGGTGACCCAGTAGCCATGCACCCGAAAGTTGAGTTGCGAATGTACCGTTACGGAAACCTTCATACCATTCGTTAGACCAAGCTAGAATGCGTCCGTCTAGGCCTTTGTCGCGGATCTCTTTTGCAACCGTAAAGGCATGTACAAAACGCTCAGAAGTCACTACCGGCTTACCGTCCATATCGAAGTACAGACCTTCACCTTCTGGTACTGTTGTGAAGATGATCGCTTGTGCTACGTCAGCTGCCGAAGCAATCAGTTGAACGTTTTGCTCTTTTAGTTTCTCACCCGCCGCAATGTATGAATCCCAATCTTTGATTGCTTCTTCAACATCGATGCCTGCTTTTTCAAAAATGTCTGTACGGTAGTACATCACACCAGGTCCAAGGTCTACTGGAATACCGTAAACGTCGCCATCTGAACCTTTACCTTGTGCCCAAGCGTAAGGCGCAAAGCGCTCTTGGTATTTGTCTGCACCGTATTGCTCAGACAGGTTAACGAGACCGCCTGATGCTACGAAAGGACCAATTTTCTCAACATCAACAACAATAACGTCGCCTGCACCAGAGCCTGTCGCAAGGTTAGTTGTCAGCTTCGTGTGGTGGTCACCATGGTTGTTCATCAGGTAATCCACTTTGATGCCTGACTCTTTTTCGAAGTCTGGAAGTAGCACTTTCAGGCTGCTATCAAAGTCTGGAAATCCATCAAAACGAATCTGTTTATCGGCAGCCGTCGCTGTTGCAGCAAGTCCTAAAGCAACAGCACTTGTTAGCGCTAAAGTCTTGAATTTCATTTGTTATCCTTAATGTTTTTATAGGGTATTGAGTAGGTTCTGAACCGAATTCCGTGTCACCAACGATGGCGAAAGCTTGAAATTCACATCACGTTTATTTTTATTAAGTTTTTGAATAGTGAGCTGTACCGCTTCAATGCTCATCTGCTCGATAGGGAAGTTGATGGTCGTTAAGCCAGGGGTTAAATAACGAGCGAAAAGAATATTGTCGAATCCTACGAGCGACACATCCTCTGGAACCGAAACTCCTTCACTGCGCAACACTTCAAATGCGCCAAACGCCATGTGATCATTCGATGCGAAAATCGCACTAAAATCACAGCCACGTTTAAGCAATTTCTTCATTGCACTCACACCCGTCTCTTCGGTGAAACCCGCCTCAGAAACCAGTGTTTCGTTATACTCCAAGCCCGCCTCTTCTAATGCCTTTCGATAACCTTGCAGACGCCCCCGTGCATCTGACTTATCGAGCGGCCCAGTGATACAAGCGATCTCTTTGTGCCCCATGTTGATTAGATGTTGAGTCGCGAGCTTCCCCCAAGTTCGTTATCAATATCTATACAGCTCAACGCCATCTCAGGTACAAATCGGTTTACAAGAACCACCGAGATGCCCTGCTCTTCTAAAGCGATTAAATAGTCGTCACTCAGGTGCTGAGCGTGCAGAATTAGCGCATCCACCCTTCGCCCTAATAAAAACTCTACAGACTCACGTTGCCCCTGCTCTGTATTGGATCCCGCTGTCACCACCGCGTGGTAACCAAAGCGTCTTAGGTTCTCTTCCAAACAGTGCAAAATGCCTGAGAAGAAGGGACCACCAAGCTCTGGTACAACAATGCCTACGCTCCCAGTGCGACTTGAGGCTAAAGCTTGTGCGATGGAGTTCGGGCGATAGCCCAGCTCTTTAATCGCTTTTTCCACTTTGAGCTTTTTGTCGTGGCTGACTCGGCTCGTACCATTAATGACTCGCGATACGGTTGCCTGAGACACACCTGCGTACTCAGAAACATGCTTAATTGTTGCCAAAGGAACCTCAATACTGACTTAACTTGAAACCGCTTACAGGGGCAGTATTGTCAAAACAGCCAATAGGGTATGTGAGTCCAATCACAGTCCAATTTGAGTGAAAAACGCCAATTTTCGAAAGATTGAAAGCTCCAACAGTTTCGATTCTCGCCATGAAACAGTTTCATGAGAGCGCTTTCATGAAGAGGGTAGAAAGTGGCGTAAGGTCACATTTATCAAGGCCTGAAAGAGATTTACAGCCTGTTTAAATAGAACGAAAAAGATAGAAAGAAGATATAGCACAACACACCTAATGAGCATTGACGACAGCAAATTAGAGAAATACCACGCTTCTCCTAGGCATTTCTTTATCATGAACGTCCCCTCCAACAAACAACCTAACGCTTTACCAATCCTAAGTTGCCTTACTAGTAGATAAACAATTAACCGACCACCATGATTGATTTTTCTACTTTGCCCACATCTTGATAAATCCAATTCGACCAACGACGTTATATCCACTTTTTTGGGTCATACAACAAAACCAAGCTGTACTACACTTAAATTAGTGCAACTTGTTGAGTAAATTAGTATGGGCAATACCGTTTTGTTGGTCGATGATGAAGTGAATATCACCAACTCGTTCCGGCGAACACTGCGCAATCATGTCAAACTTGAGGTAGCTAACTCTGGCAAGAAGCCTTAGCGAAGTTTGCGCAAAAGCAATACTCAGTGGTCGTGTCTGATATGAAGATGCCCGGCATGAGTGGATTAGAGCTATTGGAAAAAATTAAAAACCAATCTCCCGATACAGTCAGGATGATGTTTACGGGTAATTCAGACCAAAAAACCGCCGTCGATGCGGTTAACATTGGTGATATTTTCCGTTTCATCAACAAACCCTGCTCGCCACAAGACTTGTTAGCACATTTGAAAGCCGCTCAAAAACAACACGATCTGATCATGGCGGAAAAAGTACTGCTCAACAAAACCTTAAAAGGCGTAATCAGCGTCCTCACCGAAGTGATTCGGATGGTTAACCCAGAACAAACTCAGTACAGCAACCGAGTCATTTCTCACATGCAAAACTTAGCACGCGCGGCTGGAATGAAACCCCATTGGAGTTTCGAACCCATGGTTGAGCTATCGCAACTCGGTCACATACTGTTTCCTGACAAAACATCGGATAATCCGATGCCCTCCGCATCGGGTTTGCAGCTACATGCACCCGAGTTAGCTGCCGATCTAATTAAGAAAATTCCTCGCCTCGAATCTATTGGCCGCGCCATTTTGTATCAATCCAAATGCTTTAACGGGGAAGGCTTACCCATGGATGATATCGCTGGAAAAGACATTCCTCTCGGCGCCCGAATGCTAAAGATCACCTGCGACTACGCAAGACTTGAAGGGCAAAAAAACTCAACCCTCGAGGCTAGAGAACAGATGCAGGAAGCTTCGGTGCATTACGACCCAGATTTGCTCGCCGCGTTTTTCAAATACCTCGACGCGAACACGACCCAAGTTAAAGTCGACCTAATCAGCTTAACCACTGAGATGATCATTGAAGAAGAGCTCTTTACCGACCGAGGACAACTTGTCGCAACCAAGGGGCAGCGCGTAACGGAAGCATTACTCAACATCATTTGCCACTGTATTGAGAACCGAGCAATGTCTGGAACGGTCACCGTTTCTCTTATTGAAGAAGCCGGAGCACAAGCCACTCCGTCACCGAATTATGAGATCTAACAAGCAACCCTGTTGGCTAGGGTTTTCTATTTTTGACAAGGACATGTTGAAAAAGAACGATAAGGATAAATCACATGATCGAATTTTGGCGTTTTCACAGTGTAAATTCCACGCTATACATGCCGATTGAAGGGCATCTCAACATCGGCTTAGTTGGTTTGTCGGTTGCCATCTCCATTATCGCTGCCTACTCCTACCTCATCATCATTGACCGCATTTGGCAATCCAATCAACCATCCACCATCACTGTGTGGAAGATTTTGGGTAGCGTCGTATTTGGCTTGGGCGTTTGGGCGATGCACTTTACTGCGATGCTGGCCTACATGTTGCCAGTCGCGATGAGCTACAACATTGCCCTTACTCTCATCTCACTCTTTCCTCCAATGATTGGCGCCTACGTCGTATTCGACGTACTTCACAAACAGCGATTCTCGTTTATTGATTGCCAAATTTGCGCATTAAGTTTAGCCGTGGGTATTGGCAGCATGCATTACCTAGGCATGGAAGCGATGACGGTTGACGCCACCATGACGTATAGCCTACCAATGTTCGCATTGTCGATTATGGTTGCTTATCTGTTTGCCTCTGTCGCCATTCTACTGATTAAGCGTCACCACAAGGCGAATACTAAAAGCATACTCCACCGTATCGTCACTTCTGTAGTGATGGGGTTTTCCGTCGCGGGCATGCACTATACCGCCATGGAAGCGGTGCGCTTTCACGTTGAAAATGACTGGGTTTCTACAGGCATGAACATGGGTAATAGCTCAACTGTGGCTTTAGTTGTGACCTTTTTTGTCATTATGGTATTTGCCGCTACTCTCATTAGTTCGATTGTCGACAGCCAACTGCAGAATGCCAATGTTTCACTTGAAGCCAGTATGGGACGAGAAAAAGACATTCTCGACAGTCTCACGGATGGGCTACTCATCGTCGATGAAGAGGGAAAAATCGATAGTACCAATGCAATGGTGGCACAAATGTTTGGTTTTGAAGATGGCTGTATGACCGGGCAAAGTCTCAGCCGCATCATCCCGAACCTTGATGCTGAGACCGTAAAAAATACATCAGAAAACGACATCGAGCACCGTACTTCCATCACAATGGAAGGGCAGAAAGCATCGGGGAGGTCCTTCCCTATTGAGGTCAGCATATCGGCAATATCGAGTCGGCAGGACGAAAAACGTCTGTTCTGCTGTGTGGTACGCGATATCACAGCTCGAATGGAGCTAGAGCAACAACTAAGGCAATCCCAAAAGCTTGAATCGATAGGGCAACTGTCCGCCGGTATCGCTCACGAAATTAACACGCCCACCCAATATGTGTCCGACAATGCGATTTTTCTTAAAGATGCCTTCACTAACTACGCCACTATTTTGGAACAGATCAAACAACTATCATCTAGCGAAGAGAGCGACATATTCAATAAAAAACTCAACTCTATCTTAGAGGAGAACGACATTCACTTTATTGCCCAAGAAGTGCCTTTAGCACTGAATCAGTCATTAGAGGGACTCCAAAGAATAAGTAAGATCGTACGCGCAATGAAATCCTTCTCACATTCAAGCAATCACGAAAAACAAAAAGTCGATATTGCAGAAGCCATCGAATCTACTATCACCATTGCCCGTGGTGAATGGCGTTATGTGGCCACTGTAGAAACTAGTTTCGACACTATGCTCCCTCCTATCCCTTGTTTTAGAGATGAATTCAACCAAGTCGTCCTGAACTTTGTGATTAACGCGGCCCATGCAATCGAAGAAAGGTACAAAGGCGAAGAGCAAGGGGTTATCTCTATTTCAACCCAACTAGAGCAGCAGTACGCACTGATTAAAATCAAAGATAATGGTACGGGTATGCCTCAGCGTATTGTCGACCGCATCTTTGACCCTTTCTTTACGACCAAAGATGTCGGTAAAGGCACAGGGCAAGGTCTAAGCCTCGCCTACTCCGTCATTGTCGAGTTACATGGAGGCAGCATTCACACCGAAAGTACCGTTGGTCAAGGTACCGAATTCTTCATTCGTCTGCCGTTAGAACTTGCACAACCCGTCGACCAAAAGGAGTCAGTCCATGAAAATTCTATTGGTTGATGATGAAGTCATGATCCTTAACGGGCTTAAACGCGCTCTATTCGGGACGGGTTGGAAAATACTGACAGCGACTAGCGGTGAAGACGCGTTAGATATGCTTAAGGTTGAAAGCGTCGATATGATAATCTCGGACATGATGATGCCGGGTATGGATGGCTCGCAGTTACTCAAAGCGGTCAGCGAACAGTATCCTGGAATAATCCGCGCTTCTTTGTCAGGATATTCAGAGCCGAAAGTGGCGATAAAAGGCGGCTTCTTCGCTCACCAATCTTTCATGAAGCCTTGTGAGCCAGCGGTTATCATCGCCGAAATTAAAAAGATCAACGACATTCTCACTCTCTTCCCCGACAAAGTTATCCAGCAGGCCATAGGAAAATTAACCACGTTACCCTCACCGCCGAGAGTCTTTTTTGAAACCAAACGCCTCCTTGATGATGGCCATTCATCAATGCACGAGATTGCGACAACGATCAGTCAGGACCCCGCTATCTGTGCCAAAGTCCTTCAAGTTGCCAACAGCGCTATGTTCCGAGGCACAAAAGAGATTGGCAGTATCGATGAGGCCATCACCCGCTTAGGTAGTCAAATCGTAACCAACCTGATCGCCATGCTTGAGGTGTATGCTGTCTCACTCAACGAACCAAGTAAACCATTAGAATCTATTCAAAATCATAGTCTACAGGTCGCTAAACTCGCTCAAAAGCTCGGCGATAATGAAAGTAAAGACTTAACATTCTTGGTCGGTATTCTTCACCAAGTTGGTGAAGTGGTAAGAATGAAAATTGCGCCCAAACTAATGAAAGCCTACCTAGATCCTGCAACTAAGGGACAAGATAAGTCCCATTTAGAAAAACACCTGTTCCATACTCGTTCTGAACAGCTTGGTGGCTACCTACTGCATTTTTGGGGTTTTCCATTGACCATCATTGAGAACATTTTGATCATCAATGAGCCGAAAAAGTTGATGGAAGTGCCATTTGGCCCTGCGTGTGCGGTCTATATTGCGCGCTGCCTCATCGACAACAAAGAAATCGACGAGGACATCATTACGCACTTCCAACTTGAAGATAAAATCTCCCATTGGCAACGCACAGCTTAATCGAATGGCTTAGCGATCAGCGATATCAGTAAGTTTGAAACTTGCTGTAAGCCCTGCCTGCTGCTCAGCCATTCTCTCGAGTTGCTCTCCGTGAGAGGCAAGAGCTTGTGAGCGACTCAAGTTACGCTGAGCCAAATCGTGAATTTGACTGACGTTTTGTGTCACTTCGCTGGCTACAGACTGATGCTCGGTTGTGGATGCAGCAATCTGGTGACTGCTATCTTCAATCTGATTCAAGCGCTGATGAACTTGAGACAAAGATTGGCCAACATCATTGGTTTGCGAAACGCAGCGACTAACCCCTTCTGTACATTGAACGATTTGTTGAACCGCCAATTTGGAGCGTGATTGCAACTGTTCAATTTTGCTCTGAATCTCTTGAGTCGATGTCGTCGTTTTCGCCGCCAACATACGAACTTCATCAGCGACCACTGAAAATCCACGTCCGTGTTCACCCGCTCTCGCAGCTTCGATTGCCGCGTTCAATGCAAGCAAATTCGTCTGCTCAGAAATAAGTGAAATCACATCCAATATAGACTCGATACTTGCGGTCTCTTTTTCGAGATCATGTATCGTGTCTGTGGCGTTTTCCATCTCTTCAGACAAGGTGTTCAATAGCTGAATGTTTTCATCCATCACTTGCTTCCCTTGCGCTGAATTCTCGACCGCATCAGTCACCATATCCAAAGTGAGATTGGCTGAGCTGGCAATTTCACTGACTGAGCTTTCTATCTGCTCCATCGCGGTCGCCACCTGCAAAGTCTGATTGGTCTGCTCTGAGATACTGGTATTTAGAGCCTCACTGGTGCTTTGATTGTCTAAAGACGCACGATTGAGCGCCTGAGAAGACGAGCGCATTTGCACAACAATGTGTGTGAGATGTTCGATCACCAGATTGACCTTCTGGCCCACTAATCCAAACTCATTACGCGCCATGTTATCGATGTTTGCGGTGAGATCTTTTTCCGCCACGCGAGCGAGTGCTGCTTGCAGTTGCTTGCTTGGTCGTCGAATTCGGTTAGCACTGGATATCGCAATAAGCACGGTAAACAAAATTGAAACCACAGAGGTCACAATTAGGGCAATCAATAGTTTTCGAGACTGATCATAAGATTGAGTGTATAAAGTTTGCGCCGTATCGAGGGCGTAATCAGACAGCGCATCGATGTTCACCAACTGCTGATCAATCAACTGCTCAAGTTCAAAACGTTGGGCGCGAAGTGATTCATAAAGCTCAACCGTAATGACATGCTCTCTCACCGCACCTTTATCAGTAAACGCTTGGGACGCCAACAACTCAATGGTTCTCTCACCTTGCCTATACAGATTAGGCGCAGCGGTTTTATAAGCCGCTACCGCTTCGTTAAAATAGCGCTGTCTGTTCTCAAATCGACGCTCAACGGCGCGAAGCTCAATCATATCTTGAAGAGAAAATACTTCGCTCACTTCACCAATCAAAATACCAGCTTGTGATAGAAGGCCTTCAATGGCTCTCGTTTGAGCGCTAGTATCTGCACGTGTTAACGCATTGATAAGATGCGTGTTTAGTTGCGAGGCCAGAGATTGAAACTGAGATTGTTGATACAAATCTTGGTCTTTCTTATCAAGATAATGCGCATACTGAGCGAGAACAGTGTCAATCTCTTGCTCAGCTAGACCATCCGTTGTTTGCACCGTTTCGATCAACCGCTCCACAAACGGGTCATCATCAGCCAGTTCACTTAACGCAATTTGACGCAGCTTGTACTGGTCAATATTGCTATGGATATCCGCTTCCAAAGGCTCAAGTTCATCAATGTACATCGCGGAAAAGAACGGCGTTAAGCTACGGTTGATATTAAGAAAATCAATAGTGAGTTCTGCGGAAGAGACCATTAAAGGCGTCGACTCTTGAGTAATGGTTTGGATCTTGGAAGTAATGGTTTGATTGCCGTTAATAGCGAACCAAGCGGAACCTAGCATCAATACAATCAGAATAGAGAAGCTCATATAGAGCCGAGAAACCAGTGAGTTGAAATTCATACACGCTCCTAATTACAGAAAATTAGGTAAAAAAATGGGCACGAATCGTGCCCAAAGAAAGGGAGTTACTAATAAAACGGCTCCTACTCTGCCTTTCGGAGCCAAATATGGACAATTAGGTTATGAACTGATTACCACCAAGCTTCAAACATTGCACCGAAGCTCACTGTATCTACGTTAGTTGTCTCAACGCCAGTACCTTTCGTTTCAACATCACCCACTGTGGTGTAGAAGCGCAGCATTGGACGGCTCCAAGGTAGACCACCTAGCGAGATGTTTTGAGATAGTGTCACTTTCCAAGCTTGCTGTTTTGAATCGTCTTCGTAATCAACTTGAGCAAGACCTGCTTCTAGCCAAGTAGAGTGAGTGTCATCCCAGTTGTACATTGGACGTACGATTGCAGAGTACTCGCTTGATTCGTTTGATACGTCATCACCAGAAATGTCTTTGTATGACGTTAGGTAATCAATGTACCACTGGTCAGCTGGATTAAATCCACCTTCCAAACTCACGTAGAAAACTTGCTTATCACCCGCTAGGTCAAATGCCGCATTGTCTGCGCCATCACCATACTTCATTACAATACGGTGATCGCTACCAAGGCCAAGTGTTGCACCCACTAACCATGCTGTCTCGTCTTGTACATCCGCATCTGCTTCATCTGAAGCAAAGCCGTAGTTTGCGTATAGGTCTAGGTTACCGATGCCCGCATTAATGCCGTGAAGCTTTGACGTTACTGCGTAGCGACCGTTATCGTTACCCAGAGCTGAGTTACCGCCGTCATTTGACGCCACTTGGCCAACAACAGCTAAGTCGAACTTAGCACCACCGAAGTCGAAGTTATTGAAACCTGCACCCTGGCCATCATGCGACATCCAGAAGTAATCGTTCAGACCTTGTTGTGGACGTTGGTGGAAGTCACGACCTGCCCAGATGTAAAGCTCTGGCTGGCTCTCAAATACGTTCGTCACACCTGCATAGAACTTTTTAAGGTTTACACCGTCTGTTGATCCCCAGTTGCTGCTCGCCCAATGGTCAAGCATCACGGCTAGGTTCCACTTAGCACCGCTTTCCGATTGGAAGATCTTACCGAACTGGAATTCACCGCCGTTCGCTTCGTTACCTAAACGACCTACTGCCGCACCTGTACTACCAATACCAACGTATGCGCTGTCACCAGCTGCGTAGTGTGCGCCGTAGCGAGCGTAACCAGAGAAGATAATACCTAGTGGCACTTCAGTATCTGGTGTTAGCACTGACTGCTGTTGATCATCTGTGTAATCGAGTGTCACGACTGCTTTTTCCAGTTCAGCAATACGTTGCTCCAACTCAGAGATTTCTGCGTCAGATGCGAATGCAGCGCCAGAAGCAAGCGAAGTAGCCACTGCAAGACTAAGAGGTAAGAACTTAAAGTTTTTCATTGTTATATCCCTATTATTTTATTTGGGTAATCTCTTTCGGAAAAAAATAATAAGCAATGAAACAACTGAAAATGGACGACCAGTTCACACAGGAAAAAGCAACAAAACGTCATGAAACTCTAGCAAAATTACATCATTATCTAAGCCCATAAATTTCATAGACTTAAAGTAAGGTTTGGATTTTTTAACAGTTTGAAATCGGTTTCATTTCATGAAATTAGAAGGTGGTGGTCACGAATTTATTGACCATTTGTGCACAAGGTGAGGTAGGGATATTGAAATATTTCATGGTTATGAAACCTTTCAAGAAACTGAAAATTAATAACATACCCAATAAGTATTAATAATCAAAAAATAATAGATAGAGTTGTCTCTTGGTAACTTTTTGTTAAAAGATAAAAGCCCAAGATTACTCTTGGGCTTATTCAGGCAGTATATTTTAAGAAAAGTTCCTTAACTACTAAATGCGCGCGCGACTCGACCATTAGACATCACTGTATAATTCTCCGCATAGGCAGGAATAAATAGAGATTCGCCTTTCGCAATCGTTATCGACTCCCCATTGCTATGGGTTAACGTTGCATCAGTATCAATTGCCAACAAGATTTCAGCACTATGCACTTGGCAAGTTTTACCTCGTTCAGGTAAGTGTACTTCAAATCGGAAGTCTTCAACTGGAATCGAGTAATAGCAACTGCCATCCACAACGCTCGGGCGGAGCAACAAGGAATCCAGTGAGCGTGGTTCAAACGTTGTACCATTAACCAGCTCATTAATGTCAATGTGCTTTGCCGTTAAACCCGCGCGAAGTACGTTGTCTGAGTTCGCCATGATCTCCAAACAAGCCCCTTTTACATAGGCATGGGGTGTTCTAGCACTAAGATACATGCTGTCACCCGGTTGCAGCGTGATCACGTTAAGAAGTAACGGACACAGTAAACCAATGTCATTTGGGTATTGCTCTGCAAGAGAACAAATAAGCGCGTGGGTTTCATCGTGTTGATGTTGAGTCGAATACGCCACTAGCGCAGCGAGCGCCAGCTCTTTTTCTTGGCCTTGCATTGTTAACAAACGAACGAAAAAGCGCTCCAAACCGTTTGCCGATAGGTCAGATTCAAACGCTTGCAGCGCAGAATCTAATTGAGGAATGTTTACCTCACGCACGTTATTGATGATCGCTTCAAAGCTTCGAAAACCGTTCATTGCTTGAAATTCACCAAGCGCGTAGACGAGCTCTGGCTTGTGATTCGCATCTTTATAGTTACGACGAAAATCGCCCAGTTCAATCCCCTGCTCTTGCTCACGTTGGAAGCCTTGCTCGGCGGTAGACTTGTCTGGGTGAACCTGTATCGACAACGCTTTTTGCGCGGTTAAAATCTTGAAAAGGTAAGGCAGCTCACCAAAGTACTTCTCGGTCACTGGCGACAAGATGGCTGGCTTATCAAGTGCGATAAAGTCTGCAAGAGATAACTCGTTGTTACCCAATGTTAGAGTAGAGCTTCCCCCCGGATGCGCGCCCATCCATACTTCAGCCAACGGCTCTGACGCTTGATTGTCAACATCAAAAAGATCGGGCAGCAGATCGGCGCAACCCCATGCGTAATTCTTAATAGGATTATTGAGTTTTAAAAACTTAGGTGCTTGTTCATTGGATAATTGAGTATTAACGACAGACATAACAATCCCTCAGACTTTATTTGCAAGCCCGCTTATTTCATTAAAAATAGTTTTTTTATTAAATTTCGGGTGTAGAAACCCAGCCACCTAATTATCACTAGGTGGCGTTATTCATACATTCAGTTTTATTTATTAATAAATAAAAGTTAGCTATTTATTATTTGTGCTCTAGTTTTCTCAAAATAACATCGAGCACTAATTTAATATTTAAACCATCAAAGAGGTCAGTATCACATTTAATGGTGGGTACCCAATAGTCGGCGACCACTGCTTGGTCGGTTCCAGCCATTGGTGGACAAATCGACACCGTCACACAATCCAGCTCCAACATGTCTTTAAGTTGCTGCTGCCAATGCGCGCTCATTTCAGTTGATGAGACGAACAGCACACCGTCTTTGTGGCCTAAGCTTGGCAGTAAGGCTTCGCATTGAGTTAACGAAGCCATTTGCACCACGCGCTTACCTTGCTCTTGGCAACCATTCACAAAATACTGAACATTGTCGCCATTTGGTGTCACGACAAACAAGGTGTTACAACGGCTTAAACAGGTGATCAACTCTTCAACATTCACTCCTTTAAGAAGCTCGCGAATAAATGAAATCAGCTCTTCAGCCTCGTTTAAAGTCGCAAATGTTAGGTCTTCGGCGCTGACTTCTGACGATTGCGACGACAAGTGCGCCGCCATCTTAAAGTCACCATAGCTGCGATAACCCAACTCACGGCTTAAACGGCTCACACTCGACACACTCACCTGAGCAAAATCCGCCAGTTCGGTCACTGTCATTCTTGATACCGAAGACAAGTTGTCTTCGATAAAGTCTGCCAGTAACGTCAACGCTGGGCTCAGGTTCGGTTTCAAGAGCCGAAGTGAAGCAAGCAGTTCGGTTGTCGGCTCCATAATTAGCCTACACCGTTGATGTTCAGACCAATCTCAAACGTGCGCTGCCATGGTGAGAACACGTCAATGTCCAATTGTTGCGGTAACGAGTTGGCCGTCAGTGAGCGGTAGGTGTTCAACAACCCTTCTTTGGCTGTCGCCATGGCTTCATCTAACTGCTCCGCCGGATAAGTCGTATGGCCAAAGGCAGCATCCGAGAAATAGCGCTCAAGCAATTGGGTTCTCACCACCGCTTGGTAACACACATCTTCTAAAATATGGAAGCTGATGTTTTGCACCGTAATTGGATTGGCTAGGTCTGCAATCATGCCCGCACCTAACGTGGTTCCCAGCGTATTACAGTTGGTGTTCCAACCCTTGTAAGACGTGAGTTTGCCAAGAACATTGAGCTTGTCTAAAAAGCGAATAAGCTCGATGTCACCGCCGTTAGCAAACGCACTGTCTGCCACCATCACTTTCTTGCCCACAGAGACGTACTCTTCAATACGTTGAGCAAAATCGAGTAAATTGCGACCCGAGCTGTAAGTCAGATCCTTCTTCGATTGCATCGCCGCTTCTTGCATGAATTTACCTGGCGAGTTAATCGCTAGAATGTAATCCGCATCGGCGCTGTTATCCGCCCAAACTGCGCCCGCAGCGCGGATATGCGCTTTCACTGACTCGTTCATTGGACGGTCTTCGTATAGCGGCGTAATTTGTGGGCCGAGGGTCGACGCGTAGAATGGGAATACGCGCGGCTTATAGCCTTGGTACTCATTAAATGCGCGTGATAACAATGTTACACCCACTTCATCCGCGCCCGGGTAAATAGCGATATCAAACGACAGTGACTCTTTTTCGATGTAATGAATCACCGACTTTTGGTCAATCGCGGTATAGCCAAATGGGCTTGAATCATCTTGTGGGATAACGAGAAAATCGATGACTTTCTCTTTGACTAACTTCGCCACCAGCAGGTTTGCAGAGGCATTGAATGCGCGGCGAGACTCAAAGTCGTCCAGTACGTTCTGCGGCACGGCATCCATCAGTGATTCGAGTTTCTGTGCTTCTTCTTCGCTTAGCGACTCACGTGCCTGCTTATCTTGCAGATACTTACGGCGGAAGATTTCACTGCCGTAATCATCATAATACTCTGGCTCTTCATCGCTGCTGCTGTAGCTTGGGCAACGCATGATGCAGTTGTAAGTATAGATCTTAGCGTTTGGATTCAGCTGCTTCAGTTTGCGAACGCTAGCTTCAAACTCTTCTAGCGCAGATTCGTCAAGATGATGCAGGCGAGATGGAATCAGACCGCCATAAAGCATCATATCCACTGACAAAATCACGTTATCGACACCCTCTAGGTTATCGAACATGAACTGCCATAGATTCGCGGTATTAGCGGGTGTTTTCTTGCTACTCAGCAGCGCCATCTCTGGCGTAATTAAGTCGATATCGGCCGTTTGGGCGATATTTTGTGGATAAACGTAGTTACAAGGGCGCTCATCTAAAGGAATAAATAGCGTTTTCATTCTAGTTCGCTCCTTCTTCGTTCACGCGCGTCTTAAGCTTGGTACCATCAACCGCGTTTAATGGCATGTTAAGCTCTTTTGCTAGTGCACAAGCGCGGCCTGCTGCATCGCCCATGTCGCGGCACGTGTGCTGAATTCGGATGCTCGATTGCATCTTGAAGTCACACGAAATAATGCGGCCAACGAAAATAAGGTTCGCAATTTCATCACATACCAATGAACGGTATGGAATTTCGTAGTATTCGCCTTTGTCGTATTTCTTCTTGAAGGTTTCGCCTTCCACTTCAAGATCGTCACTGTGAATATCGATATACCAATCGCCACGTGCAATGCCATCATCAAACTTACGACGAGCAATGTAGTCGTCACCCGTCATGATGTATTTACCCATTACGCGGTTCGATTCACGTACACCCAACATGTTCGCTTCTTGCGAAATGAAGGCGTGTTCAAAACCAGGGATATGACGCGATAGGAAGGCAATCAGCGTGTGCTGCATATTGCGACCGTAACGCACATACTCAGATAAGATTTGCGGATCTTCAATGTTGCCTAGGTTTGGCATTTGCGGGTTATTGAATGACAAAGTATTTGGCTTGCCCGGCATCGAGAAGCCTTGCACATAGCGAGCAATCTCAGAGGTAATTTCACCTGAATCAATGCCGTGAGCAAACACATCTAATACGCGACCACACGCTGCCACACCCGGTACATGGACAAACTCCATGAATGTCGTATCCGTTGGGTCACAGAAGGTATAGCTGGATTCTGCTAGGAACTCGCGCAGGCGTGCAAAGTCAATGTTGGTCACTTCAAAACGGAATGACACTGATTGACGCGTCCCGTCTGTATCGCCACGCACGGTTGTCGCACCGGCAAAGCGTGACAATACTGCATCACCAGAAGCATCAACAAAGTTTGCCCCTTCAAAACGGTAGAAATCATCAAAAATCAATGCAGTAACGGCGTCAATATTGCCATTGTCTGCGTCGACAGCGACTAACGTTGCATCGTAGAAAATCTCAACGCCGCATTCCGTCAACACTTGCTCATTAAGCAGTTTGAATGACTCAGGAGAGAATAGCTCCATCTTACCCGGCAGAGTGAGTTTCCCTTTACCCTGCATGTGGTCGTGGTAACGCTGTGTTAGAAAATCGGCAGTATCTGAGCCGTGAACATGCGAAGGCATGAATGGCGTAACCATTGCATTCGCTTGAGTGCCAGTAAGAGAGATACGCTTTTCTAACAGCGCCACACGTAAACCTTGTCTTGCTGAAGACAATGCTGCTGCAACGCCTGCAGTACCGCCACCCACGACAACAACGTCGTAGCCTGAATAAGTTTTAGTTGGAGTCATCACAACCTCCGATAAATAAGTCATCAATAAGAAGTGGGTTAAAGTCGCATTGACATACACATTGCGCGAATCGGTTCGACGCGATTTCAGACGGCGACGAGAGGCGACCATAGAAGGTCTTACCCAAAAGCTTCAAACGCTCAACCTTGATATGGAGCACATCATCGGTGATGTGCTCGTCCATCTCTAGCAAATGAAAAAACTCATGCGCTAAATAGAGGTTTTCGATCTGCTCAGCATTTGAGTTCAAGCCTTGCTTCGCTAAATCGGCAAGAGCTAGCTCAATGCTGTCTTTGTAAATCAAGACACGCTTGCCAAGATTGTCTTCGATGATTTCGGCTCTCATCAACAGCCCCTGCTTCACCACATGGTCTACGTTTTTTGTGTATTCAATGCGATAGCCCGCATCAATAAAGGCTTGCTTGAGATCTTCAGAGCGATATTCCTGAGCGGTGCGCTCTCCAAGCTCCAAGGCACGACGAATAATGTCTTGCTGATCGTCTTGTGGAATCATTCGAAAGTACTTATCCAGCTCAAGCTGCATTTGTGCGTATTCAATATCGCTCTTCATCATCTCTTTTACCTATTTTTTCGCTGCAACAAGCAGAACTTCTTGTTCTGCGTTTAAGTGGTCTAGATCCATCGCAATCATAGAAGTTAGCTGATCCGAGCTAAACAGGCCTGAGTAATCGAACATACGAGAGCCCGTGAACGCGAATACTTTAGGGATAGACTGACCCGCATCCGAGTATGAAGACATATCGTTCACCAGCTTGTTGACTGCTTCACCGTAACCGCTGCGTGGCACCTTGATGTGCTGCGCGTTTTTCAGCTTCAGTGGGATCATGCCGTCTGACTTAACAATCGCGTAGTGTTCTTCTTCTTTCTTAAAGAGATTGAAGAACTTACCAGTTTGCTTACGCGCTTTAACTACGTGGAAGGCACCTGCCGACTCTTGAGTTTGTACGGCCGCTTTGTCTACCGAGAATACGTCACCCACTTTGCTGATAAGCGCATCTTCTGATAGCTGCTCGGTTGACGCATCGTTACTAAATTCCGTTGCGCCCGTTGCCGTTGCGATAAGAATGTTACGCTGCTTGTCGACTTCGATAGCGATTTCCACCGTCTCTTCTTTCGCACCTTGAGCCACGATTTGGTCCATGATGTCTGAACGGATCTTTTGGATATCCGATGCCGATGGATCGACCACAGAGCGTTCAATTTGCTCGCGTACCATCGCCATTGCCACACCAATTGTTGAGATGTAAGGTGCGTTCTTCGCTGTTTTCGCTTTGAAGCCGTACTTCTCACCCAGTGCGAATGTCGTGATTGCCGCACTACCACCGCCGCCAACGAATTCGATGTACTCAGGGTTCACTTCGTACTCTTTGATCATTGGCTCAACAATGTTCCAAATCTTTTGACAAGCAATGTCCATGACATCGCGTGCCACTTCTTCAACGGTTTTACCGCAGTATTCAGCCAGTGGTTGCCAAGCAACAATGGCCGCTTCCACATTTGCACGAGCGTAATCATCTTCTGGCACGTAACCTAGAATGTTGGCCGCGCCTGCTAGCGTGTAAGCGTACTCGCCTTGGTCTGATGTAATGATCGCGTGGTCTGGGCTATCGCCTTCGATTGGCACGATGGTTTTCATTTTCGCGTTAGTCACTGGCGCATCCACAAAACACTCATAGTGCTTGTCTGCTAAGTGCGCAGAACGAGGGCCAACATCGATGACCTTGCCATCGGCAACGCGAATCATAGAGCCACCCGCAATACCCAGCGTACGAACGTCTAGCGCTTTAAGGTAAGTCTTGTGTTTGCCCACCTGAGCGTTGCTAACAATAACTTTGCCGTCTTTGATTACAGAGATATCAATTGAAGTACCGCCGACTTCGAAGAACACGCCGTCAGAGATTTTTTCGTACATCAATGCGCCCGCAACACCCGCAGCAAGGCCAGAAAGCATAGTCAGGATTGGACGCTGACGTACTTCGTTCACAGACATTACACCACCATCGGCACGCATGATCATCAGCTCAGATGGAATGCCCACTTTCTTCACAACCTGCTCGGTCATGTTCGCAGTTTCAATCATCTTAGGAATCAGAGACGCATTCACAACCGCTGTGCGTGTGCGCATTCTTAGACCGTAAAGCTGAGAGATCTCATGGCCGCTGGTTGCGTACAGGCCTTTCTCTTTAGCAAGGTCAGTCACTAGCTGCTCTAGGTGCGGATCATCGACCGCGTACGCTTCCGATGCCACAATCACTTCGCAGCCTTTGCTTACTAGCTCATCGATAGCCGCTTCAGCCTTCTCTTTGGTGATCTCATCCACATCAAAGTAAGTGAACTCTGTTTGTAGGAACTTACCTGGAGCCAGTTCGATATCTTTTACATTCAACTCGTTAAAGGCAGCTTTACTTTTACCCATGCCGATGATGCCAACTTTCGCTACATCACCTTCTAGCAGTGCGTTCGTTGCCTGAGTGGTACCGTGAGCAATAAAAACAACTTGCTCTGGCGAGATGTTGTTGGTGTCTAGCACTTCATTGATGATCTCAACGATACCTTGCGCTACACCGTCTTTGTGGTGGTGAGTGGTTGGTTTTTTCGATTTTGCAATCACTTCACCTGTTTGGTTGTCGATAACCACGGCATCTGTAAACGTACCGCCAACGTCAATTCCAATTCGTACTTTACGCATAGTTTTTTACCTATTCTTTACTCTTAAATGAGGTGGCCTATTCGGCCACCAGCCGTGGTTAAATCAGTGGAATCTGGTCTACAAGGATGGCGTAGCAAGTGCGACAAAGGTAATCACTAGACCTACCCAGAATAGGCTCTTTGTGATGTCGTTCGGGTCAACTTGAACGAAGTCTGCAATCCAGATGTTTTGCGAGTTCGTTGGGTCACCGAAGCCTTGCATCATACCCGTTGAACGTAGTACCAAACTACCGCGATAGGTGAGAAACCTGCTGTCGCAAAGATAGCTGGAAGCGAACCACCGATACCCCAAGAGTTAAGTGGACCACGGTAAAGAACAAGTGGCGTTGCTAGTGTGAAGCGATAACGTAAGTCATTGGGCTTTGTAGCATAGACACAAGTACTTCAATCGCTGGTGCAATGATTGGCGTTACTGTGTAGAACTGAACACCGCGAATCAAAATACCAAGGCCGATAAGCAGTACAATTGCACCCGCCACTTCTTGTGTGCCTTGCACGAATGATTGTGCGATAGCGTTGATTTTGTCTTTGATCTTACAAACGTAAACCGTGTACGCGATACCAACGATGATCGCCAGTTCAGCTGTGATTACCTGAGGAAGAATGTAGATAGAGCTTAAAACCAGTGCCACAGGAACGATTGGTGCAATGAGTGCCCAGTTGCTTAGTTCGTAAGCTGGCTGAGTTTTGCGAGCATGCCATGCGCTACGTTGAGAGTTCTTAACGTTCAGCATGATGTAAGCAATCGACACAAGCATAGAGATAATGAACAGTGTGATAGCCATGCGAGCAACGATTTCGTATGCCGCTTCGTAGCCACCATCAATTACTGGCGCAAGAATGGTTGCAAAGAAAGCGAAGCCAGCTGGGTTCATTACACCACCAGTGGTAAGGCCCAATAGGATGATTGCGCCTGCAACCACACCAGAGATACCCGCAGTCATCATAATTGGTAGCGCAACAGAACCAATCAAGATTACCGCACCCAGACCGCCGATAGCCGAGAAGATCACCATAGTCGCGACGTAGAAGATAAACGCGATGACTCGAATGCGGTCACCAGCTAGCTCTGCGGCTTTCTTGATGATCGCTTCTGCGATACCTACACGACGAAGGAGTACGGCAAACGCACCACCAAAAATCGAGGCTGCGATTGTAGATGCCATCATACGTGCGCCGTCACCAAATACGGCATTCATGATGCCTTGCACCGTTTCGCCTTCGGCATTTTCATGGGCAAATAGACCAAGCATTGGAATTTCACCAACACTGGCAATAAGCGCTGTTAACGCCCCCATTAAAGGCAGTGCAATCAGGGTTGAGATACGCTTCGTAATCATGGCGTATACGAAGAATATCAGGCCACCTGAAATAAGTAATAGACGGAGAATTTCTATATTGTTCATGGGTATTCTCAACTTTTGTAGGATCGTTATGCCGACACGCTGTGCCGGCGTAGGTAGTTGTTATTAATAAAGTTTTATAAAGACGCTGCGTTGGCTATCTTATTGCTAACCAATAATTAAGCTGGCAAACGTAGCGTAACAATCTGATTAGGCTCGACTTGAGTCAGCATTGGTTGTGCTTCACCAATGAAGTTCACCACCTTGTATTCGCGTGATAGCTCGATGCTTTGAACACGCTTAGATGGGTTCCAGATACGCATCTCAAGCTCATTGCCTACTTTGCGTAGCGCAGACACTTGCAGTGCCGCATTACCCAGTTTCACAGGCTCTAGCCATGCGTTGCTGTGGCCTTTCACTAGCATTGGGGCGTAACGTAAACCTTCAGCTCGCTGACACTGAACTTCACTTTCAACGCGACCTAAGTGGACGCGCAGACGGTAGTCGTGCTCGCCCAAGCATTGTGCTTCTGGCGTCGGCAAGTCAGGGCCTGCACCATTGCCACGGGTAGAGAAATCGCGGCGAGATAACCAGCCCACACTACGAAGCAGGGTCATGGCTAGCTCATCACCAGCTTGAGCTTCAACCACACGGTACTCAGTCACACCTAGGTGGGTAACTTGAACCGCACCCGCTGTGACAAACGACTGGCTAGGGTTCACCGATACTTTGGCTTCTTTGTTTGGCAGAACGCGTTGGTTGTCTTGATAAACAACAGGGCGAGTCGCCACTTCAAATGCGCTGTCCGCTTGCGTTCACTTCTAGCTTCTCACCCGTTGGGAAGTGCATGGATAGGCGGTGATCTTTCGCATTGTTTGTCCAGTTAATTGCAACGTCGATGTAGTCTGTGTCACGCATCAGCGTCACAGTAATTTCGCCATAGCTGCGAACATCAACGCCACTTGCACTGCGGCGATCTAGGCTAAGCTCGCTTGGTTGAATCAGCTCAACACGTGCCACCATTTCAGAGAAGTCCGTGTGCTGGCGAGTTTGAACAGGGCCCACCAATTTCGCGACGCTTAGGCGATCGTTCATTGCAGGTGCGTAGTTGTAGCTGTCACCGCAATCCAATGAAGATTCAATGCGACCTAAGCCATCAAACGTCTCACCCGTTTGGTTAATTGTCACCGTTAGCGTTGCGTTGCTGCACCACTCAACAGTAAGCGTGTCATTCGCAATGACGGCTGCTGAACGAGCCATAATTGGCGATGCCGTTTCTAATTTCTCAACATTCAATGCACAGTAAGAAAGACCTTCGATTTGAACTTGCAGCGCAATCTTGTACCAGTGACCTTCAATGCGATCTGGGAAATCGTCGATTGGTGATTCAAAGTTAAAGCCAGGCTCTGTCTTGATAATAACTGGTGTCAGGATCTCACCTTGCTCATCTTTAATCTGTAAGCCGTATGCTTCATCGCCCGCAACGAAGATGCGCTCGGTTACCCAACCATCAAACGCTTTTGGATTTGGGTTGAATAGAGAGATAGCTGAGTGATCCGCAAACGGACTTGGACCCGACTGACCATTGACCTCATCAGTAATACAACCTAGAGACAACAGCGCCATGTCCATCATCGCTTGGCTGCGCTGAGCTAGCTTTTCGTAACGCGTTTCCATCTCGCGGTGCACTTCATCAACTGAACAGCCACAAATTGAATCGTGAGCGTGTTGAGTCAGCAGTGTTTTCCAGCTTTGTTCTAGCAGGCGGTTCGGGTAGTTTTCTACCGGAGCCATCGCCAGTAGCGGCTCTACTTTGCGCGTTAGCGTATCTTCTGCTTCTTGGTTCAGTGCTTTTAGGTAGCGGCGGGTCGATAAAACATCTGGAAGAACGAATGCGCGGTCATTGCCTCTTAGCTCTCCCTCTACGCTTGGTAGTGCGTCATCGCATTTCGCTTGCAGCGTCTCTAGGTAAGTCGCCAGATCGCTCTGCTTAAGTTCGATGTCGTCACGGCCGTGGTTGAACTCTGCAATGCGTTCTTGCATATTGCCTTGTGCTGGGCGTAGGTGATCACCACCTTGAGTCAGCAATAGCTCGTCGGTCGTTGCACGTTCAGTGATTTTGTTTAGGTAAACGTCGATGTTGTCTGCAAAGTTGTCAGTATTTAGTGGGTGTTGGTAGTAGCCTTCTGTTAAGAACAGAGTGAAGATTTCTGTACCATCAACTCCTTTCCAACGGAGCTCAGACTGGTTCGCATCAATACCGCGCCAAAGCACTGTATTGTTGATGTTGAAACCAGAAAGAATTTGCGGCATCTGACCGATATGACCAAAGGTATCCGGCAGGTAACCCACTTGCTGGTAGTTACCCAAAGAGTTCGCCAGCTTGCGGCCGATCTCTAGGTTACGAATCAAGCTTTCGCCACCACATAGGAATTCATCCGCCATCACATACCAAGGGCCTAGCACTAGGCGGCCTTCTTGCATTAGGCGGTGCAGTTTTTCAGCCAGTTCAGGCTCACACGCTTCAAGTAGATCTTCCGCAGCCACAACTTGACCATCAAATAGGAAGCTTTCCAACTCGTTGTTTTCTAATGCCGATACCACGCGTTCCATTACGCGGATCAAGCGAACTCGAAACGTTTCAAAAGGTAAGTACCACTCGCGATCCCAGTGAGTTTGAAATACGACAGAACAGATTTTTTTAGACATAGTTTTACCCTAAATACGGATTAGTGCTTGTCGCGGTTAGATATCATCGCGTTGTTGTTTAAGTTCTTGGAAGTGGTTGAACACCATCTTCGCTGCGCCGTACATACCGGCATCGTTGCTCAGCGTTGCTGGGCGAACTGGCGTCATCACGCCTTTTTGCTGAAGTTGTTGTAGCATTAGCTCCCACCAATGTTCGCGAGAGTTGATCATGCCGCCGCCGAGCAGAACCAATTGTGGATCCACCGTCCAACGAATGTTGCTGATCGTCGTTGCAAGCAAGCGCATGAAATCTTCAACCGTTGCGATCACCTTAGGATCACGCTCTGCGTAGGCTTGGATCACGCTAAGCCCATCTGGGTATTTGTGATGTTCGCTGTCAGGAAGTTGAAACAACAACGTTTCGCGAAGTCCTGTGCCAGATAGCAGAGATTCGAGGGGTACGGTCATTTGTGGACGGTAAGGATGAGGCACTTCCATACGCCCCCAGTGACCCGCCAAATAGCTAGAGCCGTGCATCATTTTGCCGCCACTTAGCATTGCGCCACCTAGACCAGTACCTAGTGTTAGCATCACGACATCGTTATAGCTTTGCGCGCCGCCTAGCCACTGTTCACCGAGCAGTGCGCAGTTTACGTCATTGTCGGTGCCGACAAAGATGCCGAACTCTTCTTCCAGCATGTAGCCAAGACGTGTGCCCTTCCATTGAGGAAGGCTGTCTGTCGCATCAACGACCGAGCCAGAGCGAACGTTGATAACACCCGCAGCCGATACACCGATACCAAGCAGAAGCTTCTTCTCGCGACGTGCACGGGTAATCAAAGGGACAATCGCCGCAATGATGCTGTTCATGATGCCTTCACGACCTTCACTGATATTCGTCGCCGAGGTATTCGCAACCACTAGACGGCCTTCGCTGTCGATCAGACCTGCACGAATCTTAGTACCGCCAAGGTCTAGGCCAAGTGCAAGTTCAGTCATTACGCTAACTCCTTCTCAGCTTGGATAGCAGAGACGAACTTTTGAGTGATGAGCTGTGGACGCGTGATGGCAGAACCCACAACCACTGTCCAAGCACCGGCTGCCATTGCCTGTGAAACATGGTTTGGCGTAGAAACGCGCCCTTCAGCAATGACTGGAATCGTTAACGCTTGACTTAAGCGACGAATCAAAGCGAAATCTGGCGCATCACCGTTGTGAGCCGTATCTGGTGTGTAACCCGATAACGTTGTTGATACGCAATCCACACCCAATCTTTGCGCTTCGACGCCCTGCTCGAACGTGGCAATGTCTGCCATGATCGTGCAAGAAGACTGACGAATTTGGCCAATCAGGTCTTCAATTGTCTCACCACTTGGGCGAGTGCGCCCTGTCATATCAAGTGCAATCATGTCTGCACCTGCATCAATGATCGCTTTTACTTCTTTAGACGTTGGGGTGATGAAAATTTCAGAATCACTGTAATCTTGTTTGATTAAACCGATGACTGGCACAGTAGGAAATGCCTGTTTCACCGCTTTGATGTCGTCCGTTGACTGAATACGAAGTGCTTGTGCGCCGCCTTCCAATACCGCCGCTGCCATTTTCACTATCGTCTCTGAACCAAATAGAGGTTCGTGAGGAAGTGCTTGTACCGAAGCTATCAGTTCGCCTTTCAGTGCCGCTAACATTATCTAAGCCCTATAAATACTAAAAATACTTTTTAATACATCAACTTATATTGATTTAAATCTCAAAGATGAGCATTTTTTCGTTGGGTTTAGATTAATTATTTTTTTCAGATTAACGTCACAGCATGACCAATTTTGTCAATTGAGTGATCTTAGTCTCACCAAATGCTCGATTATTGGTCATTTGGAAGATCAAGATCACACATGATTTTAAGGGGTATGAGAGCAATTACTTTAAGTGCCTGATTAAGGATTTAAGACACCACGCCTTTCATGAGCAAAAAGACAATTTAAGCTACTGATTTTAAACAAATTAAATCATATATCAGATCGGATATGTGAACTATATCAAACTATTAATCAGTGTGATTGCGCGCACAACTCTTAGCCCGCTAACACGAATTTTGCGTGACTATTCTCTCTTTGTGTAAATATTCAGCCCTCTCGGAGCAATTTTCGATTTCCGATACCTCACAATCTGCTGCGAAATTGCTCATAGGACATCACACTAAAATGCAAAATAATAAACGTACTCTACTAACATTATCCCTGTGTTCCTTATTCGCGAGCGGCGCTATGGCAAGCGGTGGTTGGATTCAAAACGAAACTGAATTTAGAACGTTCAGTTACGACTTTGACAACGCCCCGACACCAAACAGTCGTGACGAAGTGGAAGTTAACAAGAAGCTACTGCAAGGTATGCTTCAGCTCACTGAAGATAGTGACTTATGGCTTGATTTACGCCGCATTGACTACTTCACAGACAACGGCGACGGCTATTTTAAAAATGGTTATCACTGGGATCACGAAGCCCACTTACGCTTCCACTACGATGGTATTGAATGGCTAGGCCGTGAATGGAAATTCCGTCCGGCAATCGCATGGGAAGGTGACTGGAACTTCAAAAACACAAGCGGTGACCTGAACTGGAGTTCAAACGACTACTATCTACAGTTTGACATGCTGACATCATTCCCTAACGGCATCACACCATGGGACAGCGGTTCGCATACTCTAAACTTCCGTCCGCTATTGACCGAGTACATCGTATTGGGTGAATCCAGTAAGTTCCACCAAGGTGGTAACTACCGCGGTCATCGTCAACAGGTAATGAACTTCTTCTTAGTATCTCAGTGGAGTGACAACTTCCGCTCGATCTTCAGTTTCCGTAACTACCTAGATACCATGGCGAAAGATGGCATTAAGTACCACTACGGCTCTGAAAATGAAACTTGGTACGACATCTACACCAACGGCGGCTTCAAGTTCACATGGCACAACAAACTTGAGTTCTACGGCGGTATGGAAGATTCAAGTGAAGTTCTGCGCGACAAGTTTGTGGAATTCTACACGCGCCTAGAAGCCAGCTACGGAAAAACGTTTGAAAATGGCGTGACAGTGCGCGGCCTAGTTGGCCAAGACCTATATGATTACCACTACAACGACAGCATTTGGGTGGGTGGCAACTACAGCCGTATGGAAACCATTGCAACACTAACCATTAACGTACCACTGGGTAAGTAAGGGTAGAGTTATGCAGTACTTAGGCTTAGATATTGGCGGAACCAAGATTTCCGCAGCCCTTTTCCAAGACGATGGTGAACAGCTGTACTACCAACGTTATGAAACCATCAAGGATGACTATGATGCTTTTCTACGTCACGTAATCGACATCATTGAAACTGCAATCAGCCAGGTCGCAGAAGACATCAATATTGGTATTGGGCTACCTGGTGCAATTTGCCCTAAAACCGATAACATCAAGAATTCCAACATTCTGGTGATAAATGGTCAGCCGCTCAAGCAAGACTTAGAGCAGCGTTTAGGGAAAACCATTTTCTTAGCCAACGATGCAGATTGCTTCGCGTTGAGTGAAGCTCTGTTCGGCGCAGCAAAAGGTTATCCATCGGCTTTCGGTGCCATTATTGGCACTGGATGCGGTGGTGGAGTGGTGAGCAATAAGCAGTTAGTCAAAGGCCCAAACAACATCGCGGGCGAGTGGGGACACAACCAACTGGCTCACCTTAACACCGACTGCGATTTTGCTCCGAAACCGTGTTATTGCGAAAGCACGGCTTGTAATGAGTTGTTTCTATCCGGCACTGGCTTCGCGGCCAGATACAATGCCCAACATGGAACCGATCTAACAAGTCAACAAATCATGGCTGCGCGTAATAAGTCTGAGTCTGCAAAAACGCACTACAACCACTATATTGATCAATTAGCGAGAGCACTTTCTCAAGTGATCAATGTTTTCGACCCATACGCTATCGTGTTGGGTGGTGGAATGTCGAATGAAGCGGGTATTTATGATGATTTGCCCCCTGTACTGTCAAAATATGTGTTTGGCGGTAACTGCACCACCCCGATTTTAAAAGCTCAACTGGGTGACGATAGCGGAGTCAAAGGCGCAGCATTCTTATGTGTGTCTTAACAGAATTTAACGAGGAAGAATTATGAAAGCCAAACTATCACTGTTGATTGCTGGTTTCGTATTGGCGGGCTGCTCAACAACGGGCACTTCAATGGATACCGTCGACAACTGGCAAAAATATGGCTTTGACCAAGCAGTTGCTGGCAAAGTTATGATCGAACAAAATGAGTTTACTGCTGAAGACTACGCACTTTATGAAGAAGGTTATGTTGTTGGCCAAAAAGTATACTGCAGCCAAGACCCGTATAAAGTCGGCATGGTAGGTAAGATTTACAATGGCATCTGTGACGAACTGTCAGACGATTTCCAAACTCAGTATGAGTTGGGCCGTTTAGAATACCTTGCGATGCAAGCGAAAATGGCAGACAACTGATATTGACCCCTAGTGTCAGTTGACTGCTTTAGCATGACTCAAACGGACTATTTTTGGACAGGAAAAGCTTAGTCACCTTTTTCACTCCGTTTAAAACTGCTCAAAAAAGCCAGCGTTATCGCCTGTCTCTT
>NZ_JYJP01000094.1 GCF_001012815.1 Vibrio mexicanus | reverse complement strand
GTACCGCGGTCATCTTCAATGCGCACGACATCCGAAGCGTTTCGGTCACTGACGTGTTCGCTCTCGGTGCTCGCTTTCAAGCGGACCGTCTCAGTCGGTTCAGTCTCTAAATCGTCAATCACTTGCGCGCGCACTTTCACCGCTTCACCCGAAGCTGCAATAGTGATCGTCCCATCCGCTGGCACCGCTTCCCATTGACCGCTTACTGTATTGAAGAACTCCAGCGCTTCATAGTCAGTACCGCTCTCTGCACTGCCTGCTGTATCCAATTTCACATCCACAGCTGCGAACGCAGGACCGTCAAGCGCCACTTCAAAGTTGACATACAGCGGCGACGCCTCTGTGCCACCTTCTACTACGCTCTCTTCCAACGCCGTTACTATCAAATTTGGGGCGTCTTCGTCGGCACCAGGGCGTCCATCCGGACGT
>NZ_JYJP01000093.1 GCF_001012815.1 Vibrio mexicanus | reverse complement strand
ACACAACGCGGTGGCTCAATCAAAACAAACGACTTTTACCGTCGACATCAATAATCCGGTTGTTGAAAATGTGACCTTATCACCAATCTACGGAGATGAGGGCGACACCATCAGTATCACCGCGGACTTCAGTCGAGCAGTGTTCGAGCCAGAGTCTTCGGATTTGGGCGGCAACGCTATTGTTTGGAGTGGCAGCGATGCGCAAAACCAATGGACAGGCAGCGTGGTAGTCCCTGCTTCAACACAAGGTGAGCTTCACATGCCAATGACCATTGCAGGTTTTAAAGACGAAGTGGGTAATTCTGGCAGTGCGCATACTGATACTCGCCTGGCGCTGACGCCAACTATCCAGATGAACTTGCTTGCAGAAATCCCCGATACTGATTTGAGCAGTGTGGCTATATCAGGCACATCAACGCGTTTCAGTGCTGGTGATGTCATTGAATTGACCTTGACTGATTCAAAAGGCAAGGGAATACCTGCTACCGCAAATGTACTTGCTGATAATAGTTGGGTAACGGAAAGCTTAAATTTATCTGAGCTGTCGGCAGGAAAGGTCACTGTTACAGCAAATGGCAAGAATGAATTTTCCGCGATAGCAATTGAAGTTGTTGAATCGTTCACCATTGTTGAAACTGTTGCCAACAATAATGCTATTCACTATTGGAAGTTATCGAAATCAGAAAATGAGGGTGTAAATAACAAGCAAAATCTTGCTGCCTAATTGCATTTATTTAAAGATTAATTGAAGTAATTGTTGGTGTTTTTTACTAATTACTAGTCAATATTTTTTCATCAAAACTAGTTTGCAAGAAAGTTTAGGTAGTTTGAAACTTTGTGAGTGCAATCGATAACACTAAACACCATTTTAATGGTGATATCAGAGGAATAAGCAGTAAATTTGGCAGGTTGTTATTTGACCGATTGAAGCTATATTACTGAAGGCGTTAACTTTTGTTACGTCTCTGCACTAGGGTGAAACCTAGATTTGGTGGCCATTTACACTTTTTGCTTGCCTAAGCCACAGTTATTGAATGTTACTACCAAGCGATACTACCCTAGTGGAGTATCGCTTTTTTATTCACAATAAAGTAATTTGGCTAGCCGTTGTATTCGAGGAATAAGCCATGCGGTATGACGTTATTAAGTATCTAGTAGGTATGGCGAAAAATTATAAGTAAAAGGTTATTATACAAATAGGGCTCGCAATCGAATACGAGCCTTAACATTCAACATGAGGAACTACATTGAAATAATTAATGATTTATAAAACTCATCTACCATGTCTTTGTGATCTTTGGAGCTTTGTGCTGTAGAAATGATAATTCCAGAGTCGTCTTTCGCATAATAAAGAATGAGCTTTTCAACGATTTTGTTATTTCTCTGTACAACTCGAAATCGTTTGCCGTGTAATTTAGTGCCATCATACAACCTTACGAATGTGGGACTCTCTGTGATTTTATAATTTTCTGCTCGATCGTCTGATAGGGTTATATTTACTAGCCCGTCGAAGAAGTCGCGTGGATCGTTATTTTTAAACTCGAGGATTGTGACGTTTGAGCCCAGTGGGCTAAGCATCCCGGTAATGTACCTGCCACTTGCAGCCATCTCTCTTGCGGGGAGAAAGCGTGCAGGGTGCTTAAATGAGAACGCCTCAGATGTAAAGGTTCTTGTGTCTTCTGAATTCCGTTTAAGCGTAAGTGAAACCGGCATTTCGTCTACTTTAAAATTAACGGTCGAGTCTAAGTTTATTGCGTGTTCTTCTCCATTAATGATGACAATATACTCATTAGAGTGTGCTGAAAAGCTACATGCGATAGTGAGTAAAAGAATAACCATCCTCATTAAAAACTCTCCACTAACTTAATTATTGAAGTTGTTATTGTTACACACTGAATACAGCAATCCTGATGTCTTCCATTTGTGTTCGTGCATGTGCGAAGTATTGGGTACCTTATTAAGTTACTTATTGACATGATGTTTCCTTTCTTTCTTTAATATTGCTCTTGTTGATAACATGCTTTCACTAGCCTTTAAGTATGGTGAGAATTAATGATTTAATGCCATTCATTGCATGTTCTTAAATCTTACAGATAATTATAGAGAGATATCGATATTCTAATTCTCCAATCTAATAGTTTTTTTAGCTAATGTTCATGTCAAAGTCACTATTCTTTCGTTTAGAAAAATAATTTTTTCATTTTTATGTGAGAATTAACATTAATGAATACCAAAAGTGATGTAAAAAGCTAGAGGTTTGAGTGCTTCACTATTATGGAGTTTGAAATAGAGTAGTATGATCGACTTAGAAAAAAAATCGGTAGTTCTATCAGAAAGAGACGCGACGTTAATAGAACGTTGGGCTCTAGAGCCTAACAATGAAGTCGCGGTAAAGCCCGCATTACAACTGTGTAGCATAATACTGCTTACTATATTATTTAGTGTTGAGATGGTGCCAGAGTGGGTACCTTACTTGATTGTCGTGTCTGTTGCAGTACTACTTGCTTTTTTAGTTTCTTGGTACCGAAAATATGATACTCAACCTAGTTCGTTTACTCTGTTAACTATTAAGACCGATGTAGAGGGTGTTGCTACTATTAATGGTGATAGTTTTATAAAAATTAGAGAGCCGCTAGATAGTTCACAATATGGTCATTACAGGCTTCCAAGTACTGCAAGACAAAAGTTCTCAATTGGAGATGAAGTCGAGATTCAGGTTTGTACGGTGAATAAAGTAGTCATGGACTATAGCAGCCATTTCGATGCTGTACCAAGCGTGCCGAAGAGTTACCGCCGAATTCGTTACATAAAAACCATGAGCCTCAGTCTTTTCGTTTGTGCCTTGATTGTGCTGTCATATGTCGGTTTTCATAATGTCTATTTGTACACTCAGATGGCGGTGAACCCGGGGGTTATTAAGGTTAACAATGCCAAAGAACTCTATGAAGCAGTCAAGTATGGGCAACGCATAGCGCTGGAAGATGTTCGCGGGATTTGTATGACAGGAGAGAAGCAAAATCCAGACTCCAACTTATATGACTATTGCCGAGATTTCATCGTTAGCGAAGGGTGGGAAGGGGTCAATTATTACGCGACAGTTGCCCCTTCACTTGAACAATTAATCGCTGTAGATACCGAGCTTGTATTTTATAACGCTTCTACGATGCAATACTTGAGACTAGAGAGCAACGCCAAAGTGCAAGGTGTAAAGATCGCACATAAGTCTAAGATACTTGCTTTCACTTCTAAAAGGCTCACCCTTTGGGCAAATTGGGTCGAAGACCATAATCACTTTCCTACCTATAAAGAAGCAAAAGCAGAAATCATCGAGCTGAGACAAAACTCAATCTTTGCCACTAAATGCGGCTCTGAAGAAGAGTGCTGGGAAGAGATACGTTCAGGCAATAGTTCTGACTCTTCCGTAACTTACGCATTGAAAGAGCATGTCTCGGAGCTCTCGGTAATGAAATCACACGCCGAGGATGTCTATGTAGGTGAACTTATTGCGATCAACCAGCAAGCAGAAAGAGAACTTGCTGTAAGAAGTGGCATAGTGGTGAGCTTTGAGAATAATGAAGACTTCTTGAACATTTGGGACGATTTACATAAGGCAACTAAAGGTGAATTTTATGGCAAGAAATTTACCAAGTTTATAGACAAGACTCTTTATCCCCAACTCTCTGCTGGTGTTAATTTCTCTCCTTACTGGGGGTCGTGACATCGGTAAGAAATAACGATGGAATAACATACATCGCTTTAAGAGGAGACGACTATGAAGTCGATTTTCGTCATAAGATCGGGTTCGTTGTGCTCGCTTTGGTACTCATCCTACTTAGCGGTGTAACCTTGGTTGCCCATTTCAAACTATCCAAACTTTCATATGTAAAGTGGAAATAGGAAGCGACAGTGAAAATAACTCAAGCACTACTATTAGTGACATTGACTGCTTCAAGTACAGCAGCGTTATCTAGCGAAACTGAAAAAAGTAAAGGTTCGTTAACCGAGAGCGAAATATTGATACTCAAAGCAAGTTGTTACGCAAAACTAAAGCTGGCTGAGCAAACCGTTCCTGAAGCCATTATTGTAGGAAAAAGCAAAAATCATACGTCACCAATGAGAAAAGATCTCGAGATTTGTCGTCGGTTAATTTCTCAGGCAGAAAATGGCGAGACTTAGCTCGAATATTGCGTGTTTTTCCTCTTTGAATCAATAGACGAACTCTTCTTGAACGCGCTCAGCAAAGTGAGTGAACACAGCGTGATTGTCAAGAGAAGATGTTTCCATCTTACTATTGATACCGCGCTGGTGAACAGCTGCGAGACGTGTATACGTATATATCGAACAACCGTCTGAGAGAGTTGCTTTTTGGGAGTCGTTAGCGATCGGCACTCTGGTTCTTATCTAGGAAGATATGAAATCAGGCAGACTTTTATAAAAGGTTTGGACTGCAAGGTTATTGGTAGCCGAGCAATGCATACGACCCATGATTCCTACGTCTTACTACAACTAAGCAACTTAGATTATTCTACTAGCCAAACATAATATTTATGCTCAATTCAAAACATACAGTATCTAGCGAACGTTTTGGTAATCCTGTCAGTGTGATGCTGTATTTCATGTTGGTTACTCTATTAGCTATCATTTGGTGGATCTTTGAGTCGAACACGTTCTACCAATGGTCTGTGGTAGGTTTAACCGCTTTTTACACCTATTCCTTTCATAATTTTCCTTCACGGTTAATACAGGCAATTGAAGATTCTGGAGCCAATTTGCAAATCCATCAACGGCATGGATTATCGTCGATGGATAAAGTTCTATTTACCATCATTGCTTATAATGGCTGGAACCTTTGGGAAATATCACCCTTGCATGGCGCTTTATGCGTTCTATTACTGTCTACTGTAATCTTCCGCCATTTCGTATCAAATACCATTAATCTAGATAAAAGCCAGTCATACGGTTTTTTTCTTGAAAAAGGTTCTAATCCTCTTGGCTGCTATGAATATACGGTGCTTGAGCATGATGAGGCGCAGTGGAAACGGCTAGGCATTATGTATTTTTCACCGTCTCCAGAAGAGTATAGGGAAGTGCTAATCAAACATGGGATTGCGCTTCTAGACGGCGAATATATTCGAAGAGGAAGTATTTTCTCGAACCTTGTTTCCACGGTGTTTTTCATCATTGTTGGTTATTGTGCATTGCGCTACATCCCACAGGTTGTCGGTGATATGTTCCCTGAGGGACATGACCGAGTGCGAGGGATTAAAATTAATCGCTCAGAGCTTTCTCACAATTTCTATGTCTGGACGGGGATCCTTTTTATGGCACTTCCCCTGACGTTTGTCGCACTGAATGAGGCAGTTAAAACTCTAACTCTAGTTTCTTATGGCGGACGACGTTTCATTCTGTTTTTACCCGATAAAGTCATTTTGACCAATGGCAGCGGTCAAAAAGGCGTAAATCAATCTCTTAGCATTAAAAACATGCAATGTATTGAATGGCCACACAAAGAAAACGAGGATTCAGTATGGGGGAATGTAATCTTAGATCAAACACTAAAACTCATTGATGTAAATGGGGAGTTAGTCGTGCTCTACGATTGGGACTTCGGCTACAGAGAAGTGTTAAATCACCTAGTGAGATTGGGTGTTCCAGTGCGGCTCCATTACATGACTCATACAGACCAAGCGATATAAATAAGCGTGATACTGCAGCCTGTGAGTCTCATATGTACTTACTCGCTTTTTAAAGCAGATGTTGTTCACTTGAACTCACTGCGTTAGCTCGCTGCGGCAAAATGGAGTGCAGTTCTGATAGCTAGAAATATTCTAAACTTTTGTGCAATTTGAGGTGGTTAATGAGTGAGTGGTTATTACTGACAGCGGTCTGCATTGTCGGTTTTTTGGTTTACTGTTATCGAGAGCAGGAGAAAAATTGGGATATTGTGAAACAAGCTCTAGATGTTGATACAAGAGACCTAGCATCAGATAAGGAGCTTGAGAGTCTAAGAGAAGTTTATGACGTAGTGCCGGAAGAAGATGTGTATGGAACCACAATTACTGGCGAACTTAGCGTTGCTCCAATTCGAGAAGACGATGGAGAGAATCCGTTTCTTATCCATACTATCGGGAGAATCCCAGTAGTCTTACATCATGACGATGTTGTTAAATACTTGGTAACTCGAAGCGGCGTAGGTGATCCAAATGGGCCAATTGTCGCCAAAGTGGTTTATTATGATGGGCTCTTCTACGTTATGACAATTGATGATTATTGGGTCGACAACCTAAAAATAAGTGTAGAAGAATTTTTAGAGGGGCTACATGAAGAGGATGATGAACTTGATGTGATAGAACACTCGAAGCTGTTATAGCATGCTCAACGTTTTTTCCTATCGTAATAATGAAGTCAAATTAGACTAGATAGCCCCTAGGGAGCCAGAGTACTTAATGGCAGTGCAAGCTGTTCGGCAACGCGTTTAGTTTGCATTTCGACTCTGCAGAGGGGGCGGCAACGGCACTACCAACCAACGTTTCTCAAGGTGTTAATCTTGCTTTGGTTAACGATCAACTCGAGTGCAATATCGCCGCGCTTAAGATAGCCAGTGGTTCAGTGCCTACGGTGATCTATTTTCATGAGCCCGATGTCGATCAAGAGGACGATTTTTTTGAGATTAGAAATGTAGATGAAGAATGGTCTAGCCGTGCTTATCTGTCTTCAGCTCATAAAGATCAAGATGGGTATTACACATTGCATTTTGCATTCCCTCCGTCAGAGGTGGAGCACGTCGATCTGCTGCGGGG
>NZ_JYJP01000092.1 GCF_001012815.1 Vibrio mexicanus | reverse complement strand
GCTCTAAGCGCTTTAATGATCTTCACTGCGCGTTCACGTGATTCGATGAATTTTGCAGGCTCTGCATTAACCGCCCAATCTTGGTTCATCGCAACCACAACACCCGTTTCCATATCGCTAAACGCTATCTGACCAAACGAGCCACTTGAATAAAGCACGTTGTCTTCTGCAATGTAGTAAGTCTGAGAGCCGTAAGTTACCCCTGGCATTAACTGCGCAGCCAACTCATTGGTGGTGGTAATTTTGTCTTTACTCGCATCCATCACAGACTCGTAGTAGCTTTGCGGGGCTTTCCCTTGAGCAATCCACTGGTGAAACAATGCATAGTCACGTGTGGTCAAGCTAATACCATATGAAGGAGAGGCTGTACCTTCCGCCGTGACCGCTATCGAACCAGCACTGGTCGCGCCAAAGTCATTCGCAAGCTCTGCCATTAGAACGCTAAACTTCTTACCTGATACTTTTTCGGCAATAAGTCCTAAAGTATCCGTATTCTTATCGGTGTAGTCCCAAGCAGTACCCGGCTCTGAGGCTTTTTCTGCACGTTTAATTTCTTGGGTGTGACTCATTGATTTACCTGCTTTTAGGCCAATCGCCACTTCCCAAGCGTAACCCTCGGTACCCGGTGTGTGGAAATCAAGCAGGGTACCGGCACCACTCGTCATATCAAGCACTTGCTGCACAGTGGCATTACCAATGGTTGTGCCTTCAAAATCGGTGAGAATGCTGCTTACCTTGGCGTTAGCATCGATCAAACCTTGATCGATTAATTTGTGCGTCACGACCGCGGCAAAGCTCTTTGATGCCGATTGCAGTAGGTTGGTGTCGTTCATGGTGAAGCCGTTATCGTAGAATTCCGCTAGGATTTGGTTGTCTTTCATCACCACAAACCCTTTAGTTTGCGTATCTTCTAACGACTCTAAATAACTTTTTTCATCATTGAGCGCATCGTTGAGGTTGAACTGTTCACCTTGTACAAGTGGTGTTGGCTTTTTAGCCGCTGAGAACTGCTCCGTTGCCGTTTGAACGTACTCATCCCAGTTAGCACTCACGTGTTTGTAGTAGGGCCAGCTCTGCATATTCTGTGGGGTAATATCGCTTAACGTATAAGGTTTGTAGAACTCTTGTAGGTCAAAGCCATCACCAAATGCAGACGGTGCGGCAAGTGCGTTACCAGAAAGTAGGGTTGCAAGAATAACGGCTGCTGTCGTTTTGATTGCTGATTTCATAAGATTTACCTCAGTGAAATGGGTTCTTGTTTCGTTGAGGTAATATTAAGCAATCAAGATTAATACATTAAGTTGG
>NZ_JYJP01000091.1 GCF_001012815.1 Vibrio mexicanus | reverse complement strand
TTGTCCCGTCCTGAAATGTGTTTACACATTGAGGACGAATTATGAACACGCCAAATAATACCTACGTTAAGCGCACTCAGCGTGATTACACACTAGGCTTTAAGTTACAGGTTGTCACTGCTGTAGAAAGAGGCGACATGACTTATAAACAAGCCCAAGATATCTATGGAATTCAAGGTCGCTCAACCGTTTTAACCTGGCTTCGAAAGCACGGTAAGATGGATTGGACGCAATCCCCAAGGAGGAACGTCATGCATCAATCTCCTAAATCTAAAGAGTCCCCTGCGCAGAAAATTAAACGACTCGAAAAAGAGCTCGAAGACGAGAAGATAAAAAACCTCTTTCTGAACAGAGTGATTGATATTCTTGATGCTGAGCATGGGAGCAATCTTAGAAAAAAGTATATCGACAAGGGGCAAGGAGCCTTCAAGAACAAGAGAGTGTGAGTCTAGCGAGAGTTTGTAAGCTATGCGGAATATCAAGACAGAGTGTTTATCAACGAGAAAGGCGTGCTGTACAACGCCAGCTTGACCTTAAACCAGTTAAGCAAATGGTACTCGATATTCGACGTTACATGCCTCGGCTCGGTACTCGAAAACTCTATTACCTGCTGAAACCCAAGTTAGAAAAGCTAGGCATTAAATTAGGTCGAGATGCTCTGTTCGATTATTTACGTAATGAGCAACTATTAGTTCGACCAAAACGCAGCTTCATAAAAACCACGAACAGTAGGCACTGGATGAAAAAACATCCTAACTTACTTAAAGAGTCTAAGCCTCACAACCCAGAGGAAGTGCTGGTGAGTGATATCACTTACCTGCAATCTGAGGAAGGGGTTCACTATCTATCATTGGTTACTGATGCGTTCAGTCGAAAAATTATGGGATATGAACTGAGCAACGAGATGAAAGCAACAGATGTGGTAAAGGCACTCGATATGGCGATAAAAAATCGGCGATATCATTGTTCATGTATCCACCACTCTGACCGTGGTCTACAGTATTGCTCTGGCACTTATCAAGAAAGGCTTAGAGCGGGTGACATTAAATCTTCGATGACAGATGGATATGATTGCTATCAAAATGCTTTAGCCGAAAGAGTGAATGGCATCTTAAAGCAAGAGTTCTTACTGAATAGATGTAAGGGTCTCGATGAGCTTAGATATCTAGTAAAAGAGTCAATCAGTATCTATAACAATATGAGGCCGCACCTCAGCCTGGGCATGAAAACGCCAAATGAAGTGCATGAAAAAAGCCAACAGCTGACGCTGTTGGCTCAATGAAATACTGTCAACGTATTTTAGGACGAGACATA
>NZ_JYJP01000090.1 GCF_001012815.1 Vibrio mexicanus | reverse complement strand
TCGCTGATAAGATTAATCATTACTTTGATGTTAGCCAGTATCAAATAACAACTAAGTAGTAGCTGAAATTATAGCTGTCCTATAGGCAACTGAGTAATTAACAAAGTCGCTGAATTTTCATTGTTACTCAGCGAAGTATCCTTCTTATGTAGACACGTTAAACGTATTAGTAAAAACTAAGTCATGAGGCAGAGCAAAAGGGAACAGGCTCAATTGACGCTGGCACAGAATGGGGCATTACTTTCTCAACGATTACTGCCCATATTGAAAGCGTGGTACTCGTTGATTTTCTTCAAAATAGGCCCCTATCAGGTCTACCTCCACTTCATGCCGAAGATGAGGCAATGACAAATCAATATTTTGAGCAAAGGAGAACAGTGGCTGCTTGTTATTCCAGCTTTTTCTCATGTGAGCTTTGAGCCGCTTTTGGGTCTCTTTTGTTTCTCCAATATAAATCACCTCTCGATTTTCGGAATCCATGATTCGGTATACCGATGGTGTATTGCCTAGCACATTCAAATTTTCCGAGCTCAATTGTAGTGGCGCAGACCACTCTAGCCCCATCCAGAAGTCATCTGAACTTCGGCCTGTCGAATTAAGCAATTGACTAGTTGTCACGCCAGCAGGATTTAGTTGGCCATCTTCAAGCAATCTACCTTTACGACCCTGTTTTCTATTGCTTGGTTTTATCCAGTGTTTATGAAAACGACCGTAGTTACACAGAGTTGAAAATCCGTAATCCTGCCGGTGCCTCCATAAAAAGTAGTCTTCTAAGCCTTGCCTTTCTGCTGGTGGCAAATCTGATATCAGATAAGAAAACTCATACTCAAAGCCACTATCTTGCAACCATACCCATAGGTTCGGCGCAGCCGTATGAGGATCGTTATATGGCATCTGGTTCGCGTATACGCCCGCACGTAAAGCCCTCAGCCGCTCTCTAACACAACGCCCCGTTTGTCCAATGTAAATGAGACCATCTCTGCCACGAGCTCTAATTCGATATAGACCTGAAAGCTTTGTTGGAATTTGCCTGTAAACATCTTGTTGGCCACACAATGGCAGCCAGTTAGACCAAATTAGATTCTCAAACATCATTCACACTATTCAAATAAACACGACCTAGGCTAACAATATCAATAATCTAAGATAGCTCCAATAAGCCTCTACATAGACGTAAAAGGCGTTATCAGGCAGAATTACTAATATCTTCAGCATAGAGCTCGATCATGAATACAACCGACCAATATTATACAGAAAATGCTCAAAGCTTCTTCGACACAACAGTCAACGTTGATGTTCAAAAGCTATACGACCACTTTCTACCTCACGTAAAACCTAATGGAGCGATTTTAGACGCTGGCTGTGGTTCTGGGCGGGATAGCAAGCATTTTCAAGATTTAGGTTATGACGTCACAGCGTTCGATGCCAACGAGTTATTGACTCAACTCGCCTCTGAACACTTAGGCTTCAAGGTCATTCATGCTACCTTTGATTCTTACCAAGCTACGCCTGAAAGCTTTGACGGGATATGGGCATGTGCATCTTTGCTCCATGTGCCAACCGAGGAGCTCCCGTCTGTGTTGAATAAATATGGTGAGCTGTTAACGCCGAAAGGTGTATTTTATTGCTCATTCAAATATGGTGACACCGATCAAATTCGTAATGGCCGCTTCTTTAGCGACATGAACGAAACAAAGCTTCAAAAAATGCTTGCTCCTTTAACGCTTAACATCTGTCTAACGTGGATCAGCTCCGACGCCCGCCCTGGTAGGGAATCCGAAAAATGGTTAAATGTACTCCTCAATAAATAACTCTTATCAGCGACGTAATAACTAATGCAAGATATTGATTATGTAGTAAAAGAGCTGTTCTCCACTCTTGGCTATCATGCAGTTTCTAATCATAAGATGGGATACTGCTTTGAACATGAATCCCTTCCACCAGTCATTGTTGATACCGACTTTAAGCCAGAGACTCCGCACCACTATGTTGACTATACGAGTCACCAAAACGCTTTAATGAGCAAACATAGCGGCGTATACAGGTTTATTGGAGAGTCAGAAGAGGAACTGCTACAACAAATCAATTTTTTTCTTTTGGATCAAAGCAATGACAGTGACTTATCCATAAAAGCTTTTGGAGCAGATCGTTCACACGCCCACCTAGACCCTACACCGCCAGAGTTTAACTTTGAAAGCACTTTCGAAGAAGTCTTCGGTTCTAAAATGCTCTATGCCCTTCATCAAGAAGAATCGTACATCGACCGCAAAGGGCATCGTCGGTACATCGACTTCATGTTGTATCGGAATGACAAAAATATTGCCATTGAGCTAAACGGAGAAAGGTATCATCACCCACTGCTCATTTCGCGAGAAAGATATCACTCCCAACTTTTCAAGCAAAATTCATTGATAAAAGATGGAAATCTTGTATTTCGATGGTCAGATCGTGGTATGCGAGATGACTTCAAGTTCAAAGAACAACTCAAAAACTACTTTGGTGATAGCGTAGAATTTAAAGCTACACCGTATTTTAAGGCCCACAGGAGTGTAGATTTCCAACTCTACCAACATCAAACACAAGCAGTAGAGGGAATCGAAAAACAACGACTTTTAGGAAAGAATGCGTTCCTCGTTGTACTGCCGACAGGCACAGGAAAGACCGAGGTTTTTATTGAAGACTTTAGACGTCAAATTCAACAAGGAAAAAGCCTCTCGGCTCTTGCATTGGTGCCTACTAGAGATTTGAGAGATCAACTCATCGAACGTATTACTCGCCAATTGCCAAATATCACAATATCCACAACCTTAAATGACTCGGTAAACCTTACAGTTGTGACTAACGCAGCAATAGTTAGAAATCACAAAGGACTTGATAGCAACAAGTTCGACTATATTCTCGTAGATGAAGCGCACAAGGCAGCCGCTAATGGAATGAAGAACGTGTTAGAGCACTTTAATCCAAGCACTTTGCTCGGATTAACTGCTACCGATGAAAGACTCGACCAACGGAAACTAGAGGATATCTTTGGTACTTATCAGGTTAACATGACTTTAGAAGAAGCCATTGAGCAAGGGCATGTTCCACAAATTCGAGTTTACAGATTGGAGACCAATATCGACTTCTCCAAAGTAAGGTTCAATGGAAAGGAGTTTGTTAAGTCTGACTTACAAAAAACCGTACAAGTCCCCTCTCGCGACAAGTTAATTGCTGACACTTTGAGTAAGTACTTTTCTCCTGACCACCCTTCAACGTTAGATAAGCAAGGCATCGTATTCTGCGTAGATGTCGCCCACACTCAGCGTATGGCGAAAGCACTAAACAAGGTCGGCATCTCTGCAAAATCAGTACATGGCAAAGATCGTTCAGCTATTGAAGAGTACTTTAGTCAAGATATTCAATTCCTTTGTGCCTGTGAGTTACTCTCTGAAGGATGGGATGCTCCAAATACTTCAATCGTGGTAATGGCTAGACCAACAATGTCTAAAGCAAAGTACATGCAACAGTTAGGAAGAGGTACAAGGCTCGCACCAAATAAAGAAGCGCTTTATGTGATTGACATTGTTGACAATTATATCGGTGCAAGCCTCCAACCATGGAGTGCACACAACCTATTTAATAATCCAAACTATTTGCCTTTTGGAGACATGTTTAACGCCGATCAACCTACCCCACAACAAGAGTTATTAATTCTTGATGGGCTATTCGAAACTGAACGTCGCATTGAGCCAATCAATATCTTTAATTTTGAAGCTGAATTTGGTGATTTACTCAATGAGGAACAACTGGCCCGAGAACTCTTTGTTTCGACAGGTACCATTAAGAGCTGGTTGAAAAAGGGAGAAATAACCCCCTCAAAATCAATATCCCTTGGAAGAAAAAACCTTCACTATTTTTCGCCTGAAAACATGGAGCACATTAGGTTAGCAAAAAACATTAAGCCAAGAACTGAAGAGTCACGAAAAGATGATTTCTTTGAATTCCTCGAAAAGCGCGACTACACCTTTTCATACAAGATAGTCTTCCTATTATCGTTCATAGCGCTCGCCAATGAGCAAGGCGAAGCGGATTCCCAAGAACTGGCACTATTGTATCAAGATTTCTACCAAGGCCTTTTAGATACATATGGACGATGTGAAAAAGCCAGCAACCCTCTCAATCAACCGGAAAACCTATCGGATCTTAGCTATGTAAAAAGAAGCATCTCAGCCAACCCATTCGAAAAGTTTGAACGAAAACGTTTCTTCCACGATTCAAAAGAGTTAACACTTGTTGCAATGGATAGTTTACTTTGGGAGCGCCTTTCAGATGACGAGTGGAAAACTATCCACCAGCAAATGATCGAGGATGCCAAAAAGTATTTTGATAAGATTGAAATTAGTATCACTGAAAACGACTTAAGAGCTTTCCAAAATTCATAGTGACTTAAGTTTTAGGACCTAAATTGGTACAAGTATTCGAACGTGTACCGGTCAACAAATACCAGACTCTTGTTTAGGCTGATTTCAGCGACTCCTACTACTACTCATGTTGAAAGCAAGCATTTCAGAGTTGAGCGAAATACGGATTAACATTCTCATGGTGATTCTCCAAGCATCTGTCCCGATAGCTGCGGCAATACGCTACGACTCGGAGCGACTTATGATTTGAAAAAGATCTTGGATGTCGATATCGAGGTACATGCATAGCTTACCGACTACCTCTAGCTCGACACGTTCGGCCTTGTCGTAATACAAGCGTGATAGTGTCCCTCGATTAATACCAGTAGCTGCAGCTACATCAGACATTTTAATTCTCTTTTCACCGAGAATTCTCGACAAATTACATTGAACCAGGCGTTCACCACTCATTTAAGACCTCCTAGAGAGCGTTAGGATTTGCAAAAGCCCCATCACGGTCTAAGCTTAATAGTAGGACCTAAGGACCTTCTGTAGAGCGATGAGTGTTACAAGAGTTTAACGACTTTAGATAAAATAAGCGTGATTCCTGTCTCACTCAACAGCAAAGTATGGAGCAATCCACCCAAATGTGAGGGCAAACAATGAACGTTACACCAATCGAAATTCATGCTGCGGCCATATGTTTAGACATTGCAGCCTTTGAAGACTTCTATCAACAAACAGAAGATGAAATTCTTGATTACTTTCCCTCAATCAAGAGGATGATCTGGGAGCATGAGTTTCATCTCAACTGTCAACTAACAGAGAAATATGTCGACCATTTAGCGAACCGAGCGGTAGAAGTGCTCGTCAAATGTAAGCGTGGCGCTCACCTCAATGAGGCCAGCTGGGTCATACGAAGTTTTGCGATGGAGGCAACAAACGTTAAATACCTACACTAACGACGATCAGCTGGTGGCTTGTGGGTGCTATAACGCAACTAGGAACCGTCATTAATCATAGTCATAACCACGCGACGTTTTCCGAGTAAGCCTGCCGGAATCGTTGCGCTGACTATTATGACTTGGCTCTTCATATTTTCTCAGTTTCTCCGTAAGAGATTGGATCTGTTTCTTACTTTGATCTAACTTGTCTTCCAATCTTTCATTTATCAGCATCAAGCTTCTCTCTTTCGAGTTACGACTTTTCCATATATCGTTATATACACCACTCTTTTCTTCGAACTGTAATTCAAGATCCTGTATTTTCCTGGTCAAATCCATTTCTTGAACTTTCATTTCTCCAATAATTGATGTTCTTTGAATTCTTTCTTTTTCTAATGCATCCAAATCATTATTCAGGCTTAAAATATCTTCTCTCAATTTATTTAAATTTAGATTAGCATCACTAGAAACCGTCTTAATATTGTTGAGATTATTATTACCTTGTTCTAATAAATGATTATATTCCTCAATCAAAGTATTTATTTTCTGACTAAGTATTATATTTCCTTTGTTCAGTTTAACATTTGCCTCTTCTAGAAATTGAGCTTTCTCCCTATGAATATGACCGGTTATTTCCTTGGAAACCCCCGAGTAAAGCCTAAACGAGAAAAAGCCTCGAATGTTAGATCTTGGAGTATCTTAAGAGCCGACTTACCCAGTAACCGAAATGGATGAATTAACTTATCAAAGTCAAAGTTGAAAAAGGTGATGTGTATATGAAAGTTTTCAATGAACTGATTATTAATAAAATGGCCCTCATCGGCATGAAAATCAATAGCCATAGGATGTAAACCAAATTTATCTTCAATCTTATTGGATAATGCAGTCGCGCTGTTGAGCAGTTCCTGTTCCCAGGTATCAGGGTAACGTATCTTTACTTGTTGAACTTGGTCATACGAGAGGCTAACAACATTGTCGACAAATGCATTGGCCCGCTTAGAGAACTTGACATTACAACGACGTTTCCCTGCATCAATCTTGGCTTTTTCCATCAGTGCTTCTAACTGAGAAAAGTCATCATTTATTGAAAAGTGCCGATTATGCGCACTAAACTGCGGATACACATTTTCATCATAAGAAAACTTCCTGCGATGGTGATTCCTTAGCCCACTATACTGATTTTTCTTAAATGCTTTAATGTGGCTTGAAACAAAATCTTTCATAGTTAATACCTAGTATTTCACCAAATACTACCAACAATAAAAACACTTTGTAAATAAAATATCACCTATTTTTTTAGTCTTAGTTTCATCATGTTTCACTATGTTCAATAGTGTATTATCAGGAAAAATAAATTCTAAAAGGTATTATATAAATCGAATCACACAGTAGAAACTCAATCACGAATAGAACAAAACACCCTTGCCACTGCCTAGCGCACTATGCAGCGACTTTCACCATAATAGAAAACAGACTGGACGGCCCAATAATTATCGACTTCTAAATACTCCCTTTTCCTCGCATTAAAAATCATGATAATTAAGAATTTTCATTAAAATTAAACTTACAGAAATAAAAACACACAAAAGTTGGACTCATCTGATTTTTTGTGATATTTAAATATTTATTATAACAGTTATAACAGTTATAATGCGGATAAGATATCCTTTTCCCAATTCCAGGTGTTTGAAGTTCAACTTTTCATACCTCCGATTTCAGATAATAAGTGCGACATACATGGAAAGGTGTAGAAGAGGAAGCCAACTGCTGAAAGTGGTACGCTCTTCTCGCCAAAGAAACAAGCAGTACTACCATGAATTATCAACAGTTGACCGAGGGCAGAAGATACCAGATTTCAGCTCTTTTGGAGCGGGGAATCTCGGTTTCTGAAATAGCTAAAACTGTTCTGTGCCATCGCTCTACGGTATATCGAGAGCTTAAACAAGGCAGCAAAGGCAGTCATTATTGCCCAAGCGAAGCTCAGGTATTCTCAATCAAAAAAACGCACATCAGCGCGTAAATACCGAATACCTCAGGAGCGTGTTGACTTTATCCGCCTCCTTTTAGAATCGGATTGGAGCCCAGAGCAGATTTCCAGTGTATTAACTAGAGTGGGAACTGCTGTCAGCCATGAGTGGATTTACCGATTTGTTGCGCAGGATAAACGCTTGGGAGGCAAGTTATATCGTCACTTGAGGCAAGGTCACAAGCGGTATCGTCGCGGCAGAAAAGAGAAAGCACCAGCGATCAAGAATGCTGTTTCTCTCGATGATAGGCCAAGCGTCGTTGACAATAAGCAGCGATTGGGTGATTGGGAAATCGACACCGTATTAGGTAAACATGGCACTGGTACTATGGTGACAATTTTACAGCGTAGAACACGATTTTACGTGGTCAAGAAAGTGCCATCGAAGTCAGCAGATGATGTTACCAAAGCAACCATAGAGCTACTCATGCCTTATAAGGAGCATGTCCATACCATCACGGCAGATAACGGGAGAGAGTTTGCAGGTCATGAAACCATCGCAAAGGCGTTGGAGGCTGATGTGTACTTTGCCCATCCTTATAGCTCTTGGGAGCGAGGAGCCAACGAGAATGCTAACGGGCTTTTAAGGCAATATGTGAAGAAAGGAACCGACTTAACAACGGTAACAGATAGTGATGTTGAATTCGCTGTATCACGGATAAATAATCGACCGAAAAAGTGTTTAGGCTTCAAGCAACCAGCGATTGTCTTTAAAGAGATGGCATTGGCTGCTTGATATTGGAGAGTGTCGCACTTAGTTGAATTCGGGCCCCGCCTTTAAACTCAAAACCGCTCCAAGAAAAAACACGTTCAATACTGGTGCGCTTAGAAGCAGGCCCCGTACTGCTAGGACATAAAAACATCAGCCAAAGCATTTCTGCCACCAGTACTTTTGCTTCAGGTGTAGCTTTACCTAGCTGGGTTTCGAGTTTTGTTAGAAAATCGCCCTCGCCTTCTTCTAGGTTTTCGACAAAGAAACAAATGAGTTCATGGCATGTTGATGAATTCCATACTTCATACTCAGTAAAAAGTGATTGGCCCTGAATAAGACAAATCTCTTTAAATTCAGTCGCATTTTCAATTAAGAAAGAAGAGTCGTTATCACCACAGTACCTAGCCATTACCCATTCCCAATAAGCAAAATCTAATAAATCATTATGCCCTAACCATTAGAAAAAGTAAGACTTTCTCCCGCTAATTCAGACATATAGCTCTTTTCTAAATTGAGTTAATAGATGTGTAAGAGAACTCCTTCCCAATCACATTCTCCGTTCAACTCGTTATGAGCTCGATTGAATACTAGGTATAATAATCAACAAAATAACAAATGAGAAAGAAGCAATGACCATTAACTTCAACCAAAAAGTACGTGGGACAAGGGTCTATCACAATGGCAAAGCAACTAAACCCCGTCCTCTTGAAGACCCAAGCAAAATAGCCGTTCAAGCCAGTTTCGAAAGTGATCGAGGTCGTATTCTCAATTCAGCTGCGATCCGTAGGCTCCAACAAAAAACTCAGGTTTTCCCATTGGAACGCAATGCTGCAGTACGCAGTCGATTAACGCACTCTTTGGAAGTTCAACAAGTTGGTCGTTACATAACACAGCTAATTTTTCAAACTCTGCCTAATGAAGCCCTCGAGGAATACAAACTAGCTGGGTTGGAGCGCCAAATAGAATCAATCGTTGAAATGTCATGTTTGATGCACGACGTAGGTAATCCACCATTTGGACACTTTGGTGAACAAGCGATAAACGATTGGTTTTCTCGAAACTTACTCTCCTTAGTAATGAATACGAAAGGTGAGCCCAAAATTGACTTACCAGACCCTGTACAACAAGATCTTACAAATTTTGAGGGTAATGCACAGGCTATCCGCCTAGTTCATACTCTTCTAGGCCTTAACCTTACCTACTCTCAAGTATCTGGAGTTTTCAAATACACTCGCCGTGGTGATCAAGAGGCTCCATCAAAACAGCAGAATGATTTCGACTACTTGATGAAAAAAGTAGGATACTACTTAAGTGAACATCGCTACGTTGAATCTATGAAACTAGTCTTATCGATGGACTCCCATTGCCGCTCACCATTCTCTTATATCATGGAAGCCGCAGACGATATTTCTTATGGTATCGCTGATATCGAAGACGCAGTCGAAAAAGGCATTCTAACTATTGAACAGTTAAAAAGTGCTCTAGATAACGAATTCCAATTACTCGTTAAAAAATATGATTTATCTAATAGTAATGTGATGAAAGAAATCGTCGACATTGCTTATCAAAGTGCTTCAAAAGCCGAGAACTGTGCTAATAGCCATTTTTTTGTGACCCTACGTGTAGAAATCAACAAACGCTTACCACAACACGCTAGTAAACAATTCATTGAAAACATTGAAGAAGTATTTCATGGAACATTTAATCGGGCATTAATTGAAGATAATAGTGTCAATCACGCTCTTGTTAAAACACTAAAGAACGTAGCAAAAAAATATGCCTTCTGTGACCCTGAAGTAGAAAAAAGTGAGTTACAAGGATATCGAATTCTCACCGGGCTATTAGACGCCTATAAACCGCTACTCTTACTGGACAATAAAACATTTAATAACATCGATGATGCCCCACTTTATGAGCGAAGGCTCCACAAGAAGCTTCCAAATAAGCACTTAAAAGCATATCAAATAGCAATGCAGACTCTACAAGATGAAAAGCGAGATTCATCAGAGGTCCCCTACTTACCCTATGATTATGATGATGACATCTGGGAGTTTTACTTCCGAGTCCGCCTCATTCAGGACTACATTAGTGGTATGACCGATCAATATGCTTTTGATGAATATCGTGCTCTAAACGTCCTAGATTAGTAGCTCCAAGCTCACCAAACAAAGGGGGAGGAATGCCCCCTCCATCTGCTTGCAGAACAAAACGATGCAAAATCCTCATAAATAACCGATACGGTTATAATGCTCGATTTTTTGCTGCGTCCAGTCATCCGACCCGTTTATTTTTCGATAAGACTTTAGGTAAGCCAATGCCTTTTCTGGCTGCCTGTTTTGCTCATAAGCAAGTGCCAACCTTCTCAGAACTCGAGCTCGACGCGGAAACTGTTTATTAATAGTGACCAGCAGTTCGATAGCCTCATCATATCGAGATTGTAATCCACAGACTGAAGCTTTCTTAAACAGAAGTTCAGGCTTATTTAGCTCTCCTCTTCGATCTAAATCTTCAATCACTCTGTTGGCATTTAGAACATCTTTTGCCTTTAAATATGTATTGAGTGCCAGCTCCCTAAATTCAAAACCTAAGTCATTATCTAAAGCAAGACCGTCTCTGTTTTTCTTGAGTGACTCAACCGCCTCAAAGTATCTTTCACCTCGATACAGAGCCCTGAGTTGTGCCAAAAGCGCGTGATAGTCTTTCGAGGATTCAAACTCTGCTTCTGCCACTTGTGCCGCCTCAACATACTTCTCATCTTCGATCAGTGATAACGTTCGGGTTGACCAATCGCTGCCACAAACACCCAATAATGAGGTCGCAACTATAGGCTCAAAGCTTGTTTGAGCAATACGAGCTATTTTTAAGTCACTTAGCATCTCATCAATATCAGACCAGCGATCTTCTGGATTAATGCTCAGGGCCTTTGTTATAAACTGTTCTAGCTTTGGTGAGATAGACTTGTTTAATTCGGTTGGTCTTGCGTAGGGAAGACTTCGATAAACAGCACTAGGCGTATCATGAGGAGGTCTACCAGTAACTAGCTGATACATGAGCACCCCCAAACTATACATGTCTCCTCGTATCAACTGTAAGAAGCTACCACGACGTTCCGAGCAATCTGCAAATTCTGGCGCAGAGTACAGCACCGTCCCTCCATTTTGACGGCTTCTAGCGTAGATTTCCTCCGGAAGTGCAGAGCTTCCGAAGTCAGTAATCTTAACTTGATCACCACTAACCAGGATGTTGTGAGGCTTTAGGTCTCCATGAGAAACTGGCTTTTCTAGCGATGCCAAATGTTTAACGCCTAACAATATTTGCTCGTATATTTCAAAAACCTGCTTATACGTTTTAGCAAAGCCTGTATGAGTATCTTCAAGTAACTGAGCCAAACTTCTACTTGGGAAATACTCCATCTCAATCCCATACCACTCTCGCTCGGGAGGAATACGCCCCATCCGAAAAATCTGGATCACGTTGGGGTGAGATGGCGCATCAACTAAGTCATGCCCTTCCCTTAAGCTGCTATCAGAAGCTGAGCAATCTTTGGGGATTTTTACTGCGACAATTTCATTGTCTTCTATACGCTGAGCGCTCCAAACCCAACCATGGGTCCCATCTCCTAGCTGCTCTAGCAATAAATAGCGATCCCCAAGCTTCATATCACTACTTGGCATGAAATAGTGTTTTTTCTTAGCCACTGTTAGCCTCGCTCAATTACATCTATTAGTTTATGGCTCCCCTGATGATCACAATCAAAAACAAAGTTCATCATGACCAACTGCTTGGGGTTAGAGCCTTGAACACGGTCCCCATTCGCCAACGTAAAACCACTTGAAAACAGCTGCCGGAGTTCTTCATGGTCCGGCATAGCCTTTAACCCCTGCGTCCAATAAGCTAATACTAATAGTTCCGGTTGTGTTGACCACCTCTGATGTGCCAGCAATAGGTTTTTGACCTTACCCGCGAGTTTCTCCTGATCCGCATTAGTACCAGAATAGCGTTCAAACTCTGCAACCAAAACAGGTTTTGTGGTTAACTTATCAAACCACACAGCATCAGAACGAACATCATGTTTCGCTCGTTCTGCATACCTGAGAGGTGCAGGTATCTCAACTGCACCAGAAAAGCCAAGATAATGCCCCAGCTGCATCCAATAGCTACAACCTAAACTATGAATGAGAGTATCTTCATCCCTTACCCCCATTCACTAAGCATAGGAAATGATGAATCAACAAACTCGCTATTACTTGTCGCTGATACAACCCTATCTAACAGTTCATCCACTAAAACTTCCCCAAACATTTAGGACTTCTGGCGACTCACCACCATGAACAAGTGCTTTAGGACCGACTTTAACGAGAAGTGGTGCCGGTATCGAACGACCACAAATCAACGCTTCACCGGTCGATAAACTAGGAAGCTCCTCAAGATCAGCTTTACTCACCATATCAGAGGCTTTAGTAATGAATCTCTGATCATCTGGGTTTTTTAGACGCATGGTTATTAACGTATTACATTGAGAGGTCACGTCTGCATCCAGTTTAGATGGTCGTTGGCTGACAATTCCAAATCCAACGCCGAACTTACGTCCTTCACCAGCAATCTTTTTAATGATTCTATGACTCACGCTTTACCGCCTGCGGGAGCAAAGTTATGCCCTTCTTCATAAACAAGAAACGCAGGTCGAGTTTTATCAGTCTTACTTGAAGCTGCACGCAATATTTCGCTAGATAAAAGCCCACAGATAACCTGTTTAGCCGTATCACTTAACCCTTGTAAATCAATGACAACCAAGCGGCCTTTCTTATCCGATGGACGTCCTATCATTTCATAGATATCTGTAGGGCCTGCAAGCTCTGACGAATAAAAGCTCTGAGCTTCATTTAGAACCCTCGATAGCTTCATTGAAGCAACAGCAGCAGAACGACCATTTAATGCTTGAGCTTCAGCACTGCTCAAATCGTCCCAATTCTTTAACTCTTCTATTCCATCGCCCAAGAAATGGCGCAAGTTATTGATGTCCCTAGGCTCAACGGTATCGACAGTTCGCCAGTATCGAATCGCAACATCCAATACCCTTTGCTGAGGCTCAGTCAGACCAGGTAGAATTTCAGATATATCATCCATTTCAAACTTATCAAACTGAAGCGCTAGAGCTTTGTTTTTATTTGCGTATTTCTGTCTAAACGTATCAATTTGAGGAGTATAAATTTGTATCCCTGCATCTGCACCCTGAAGCTTCTCAATCATCAATTTAATTTCAGGCAAGGATTTAGCATCACGTTCATCTTCAGTATCAAAGTGGTTACCAAACTGTAAGTTACCACCTTGAAGAGCCCGTCCGTATTCACCGTGAGGGTCAAAAACGACAACAGTACCATTGTTTAAAGCGACTAGGCGTTCAATTACGCGCCCAACAGTATAGGACTTACCCGAGCCGGTCATAGCAAGGATAGCCATATGCTCCGTTACTAATTTATTTACATCTAGATAGACTGGTACTGTGTTGTCACCATTTTCATAGCCGACAAGATTACCAATATGAAGACTATTTTGTTCATTGAACTCATAAAAGTCGCTTAAGAACTGATAATCAACTGTTTCTACCTTAGCTCCAGGGTCAAGAGGTCTGCGAGGTATTTTGATTTGATTGGTTGTCGGATCTTTGTAACCAACTAAGTCGACCGTAGCATAAACATGCTCGCCTGTTACTTCTGCTCCCGGCAAAAGCTCAAGTTCCGATACAGAGTTACCAAACCCAGAATTAAAGAGCATATTACTTCGTTGAATCGATACAATGCGACCAAGCACCGATGTAACTGGTTCATCTTTGCGCTCTTGGTGCCTGATACGAACAAACTCGCCACGTCTACCCGAAAAGGAGCTATTAAGCACCATCTGTAAATTGTGTGGCTCACCTGTATTGCCTACGAGGGTACCCAAAACCTGATGCTTCATTAAAATTCTCCATCCAAATCTGACAACCAAATATCCTCTACTTCTCTTGATTTAAGAGCAGATTGAATATTCGACTTATAATATTTAACAAACTGATCCAGCTGCTTTAGCTCTTGCTCGGCAAGTTGTATTGGCAACGGGAATGCTTTCTGCCCACCAACAGCCATCAAGCACATTAACTGTCCACAAAGCTTATCCAATGCTGGAGACTCCCAATCTGGCTCATCTCCAGCTAACTGAACTAATCGAATTCCAGTGCTATTCCCACCTTTAAAGTGAAAGCCTACTAGCCCATTTTCAGCAGCAGACTTGGGCTCTAACCGTGGTTGGTTTTGTGATATACGGAAAGCAGCAGTACGTGTAAAACTACTTAAAATGCCATTAATAAAACGCTGCTCACCAATACTAGCTAACCCTTTAAGATGGTTAAGAATATCGCCAGCCGCTTGCGGATCAATTCCCTCACTGGATAAGAGCTGCTCCATACCACTGCTGGTCCGAAGATCTTGTTTAGCTACATACAAAATTGCCCCAAGTTTCTCCGAAGCGATACCTGCCAATACTGGCCCTGATGGGTTCCATGGGTAAAGCTGGCCTTTATGCGTTTGCCAAAACTGGTCAATAACAGATAACGTTTGATCATAAGAATTTCTATATTCAGCATGTTCAGGCGCATCTTTTAGAGGCGCCATGTCTCGACCTAGAAATAGTGGACAATCCATCAAAATCAGATCGATAGGCTCCCCGCTTGATAGGCGTTGCTCAGCCATTTGGTATGATTGTCGAATCTGAATCAATGCTAGACGTTTAGACTGGTTAACAAAGTCTATGTCGTCTAGCTCACACAAGCTATCTTGGCCAGTAGTAGAAACCGCGTTGTTTTGAATGGTCAGATTCAAACTAACGGCAGCACTGGCATATAAAAAGCCACCTAGCGTTTTTTGCACAGCCGATTTCGTCGCTATACCTACCACATTAATATTCAATGGATTCGGCCTCTCGATAGGCTTAACCAATCCAGCTTCGACAAAAAGTGGAGCTAACTGCTCTAAGTCACGTATTTGCTGTAATAAACGTCCAACTGTACCTGGCATATGCAGTTGAGTTTGCACTGCTAACGTTTGCGCTAAGCTACGATTACTCATCCTGGTATCCTTTTTAATTCTTCTGCATATATTTGATATGGACTCGCTTCAATGACCTTGTTCCCTTCGTCCGTAAGCTCACCATCAACAACTAGTCCATGTTCAATTAGCTCACAGATTGCATATCCAAGCTCTTCATCTGAAAATCGAAACAAACCCAACTTTTGGACCCTACTAAGCAAGTCGTCAGTACTTTTTAACTCTCTCCCATACGCGCAACAAAGCAAAGCCAGGTGCTTTTCGTCAGGCTCGAAGTTATTCGGCTTGGAACAAAGCTTCTCTTCTTGAGGTGATCCAGCTAACTCATGTAGCCCTTCAAGCCAAGCTTGAACTAATAGTGGGCTATCCAAACATGTCAAGGACCAAAGAGGAAGAGATGATGCTACGAACAAACCACCTGATGAGTGTGATTTGTAGTAAAGCGTATTTAATGTATCGTCGCCCCAAATATGAGCATGTTCTCGCGAGAACTGATATGACTGAGCCTTAAAAACAAACCGAGTCTCATCTGCTAATACCTCAGCTAATCCGACGGTATCTGTTGTTTTGTCACTATGTAATAACGTTTCAACATGCCAGTCCATTTGTTGCGAAAGCAAACCTGCATTAAACGGTGGAAGCAACAAGATTACTCGCCCAGGGGATTTTAACCAGGACATCAAGCTCGCTTGTTGCTCTGGAGTATGTATCTGCCACTCTTGCCCAAACATCATTAAAGTTCCATGTTCAGGCAACTGAGAGTCGGTTTCCAACTTATCAACAGGAAGATAGTCTGAAATAACATCACCACGCCTGTGGCAAGACAGACCACCCAGTAGATATACTTGTGCTTTCAAGGTTAAAACTCCCCGCCTAAGCGATAAGTTCTAACTAACAGCTGCTTATCTACAAGCTCTTCTGCCTCCTGTTGCGTTAGTTGAGGCTCACTTCCCTCAGACATGTCTTGAACAATCTGAATCCAACGCTCTGCTGTTATGAGTGAAGAGCATAGCAATATCGATATCTCTGCTTTATGCGATTCTTCTCTTTTCTGCAGCTTTACATATGCATCAGCCAACGTCCCTATTCTCTCTACATCTTTAAGGGAGAGAGGCACTATCTGAGGTTTGTTGTTAACTTTGTTGAGTACGTTAAGCGCATTATCCACAACTGTATCTTGCGACTGAATCAATGACTTACGATAACCTTCACTGTAGTTTTTCAATGAATCAATATCGCCACGCCACTGGGTTAGCTGTTTGCTGGCATTGTGCAGTAATGGCATCACTTGATCACTCAAAAGCCTAAACTGTCCTAACTGCATTTCATTGTTGATCCTATCTTTTAGCTGATTTGCATCGTCTTGAATATCATCAAATAGGCTATCAACATGCTTTACTTTCTTCTGCAGATTTTGAAGTTTTGTTGCGGCGTCAGGATATTTCTGTGTATACCCCTCTGGCACATTAACCAAGTCACTTTCGACTTTGGTCAAATCACCTTTTATGTCTTTAGCTCGCTGAAGCTGTTTTTCAAACTCTTGCTTGAATTTCTTGTATGACCCAACTATTGCGCCATCAACTTGTTCGGTATCCAAGAACGACTCGGTAGACGAACAATATCCAACCTCTTTAGCTAAGTGCTCTAAACGAGACAAAGCTTGGTCAACTTCTAAGTTTCTTAAATAGAACCCGAGAGTCCCTGCTTCCGTTTGCTGTTTATCTGGAGTCTCCCCAGATTCTGTACCTGGTTTAACGGCGCCTGCAAGAATACGGGAAACTTTGTCCAGGGCTAAAGTGAACAGGTTTATAGGAAATTGGGTTAGATGGTGACTCTCTTTCTTGATTTGAGAAATCAACTCTACCGAACGTTTAGAAACCGCTGACTCGGTTTTGTAGACTTGATCTGAAAATGCTTTAGCTCTCGCTATTCGTTGCCACAACGAAAACTCATCTTGTTCAAAATCCAAGTTTGTAAACTGCTCTTGCTTTACTACCTCTTGATAACCATCAGCATCAAAGACCCAATCAACCAATTGCTGGTGGCTGTATCGGGCTTGTGCTGTTCTAGATAGCCCATCCTCATAACTCGCCTCAAAAGGTGATAGGTTTTTGAGCTCAGTTTCCTCTATCTCTTTGAATGTCGCTTGTTCATTCTGCGCTTGCGTTAACTGAGCTTTTGCTTTGTTTGTTTTAGCACCTACTTTCGCTTTACCTAAAGGCGCAAACAAATCATTAATTCGTCCTTCACCGAATAGACCAGCAATAACACGCACCTGGCTAGGATAATCATTTTCAAGCCAGTTGTTTGCTTCCATAAGTTTACCTTCGAACGCACTTCTCTCTTGTAATCGATAAATTGATACCCTAGTTTTTCCGGGCTCTGCGCTTTCTATCACTAAACGCGCAGTACGCAAAACGAGCATCCATTCTTTAAACGTGTCTTGAGGTCGTACCATCCAACTGTAGCCAAAGAACCAATCTCTTTTAGCTTGTTCAAAAGTGAGTGACATCCGTTTAAAAAAGCGTTCTTGCATTAAACGGCGGGCGAATACCGGGAACTGAGCCCTCGCCGATATAGAGTTTGTTGAAGTAAACAACTGGCTCCACTCATCTTCTCTGTAACCGTCATTGATTTCTCTAGTCGGCACACGAAGCTGATGAACAAGCTCATAAAAAGCCTCATCAGCGACAGTTTGTGGAGTCTTATCATAACGGCTTACCGATCTTGTATTGGTACGAACGATCAGATCAGCCCAACCTTCAACTAAAAGAGGGAGTTCTTTATCATTCAGCTTTTGGCTAACTCGCAGTGGCATTGCGATTAAACCGCGAGCGTGAAGTCCTTGACGCCAGTTATTGATACTCTCCATCAAACCGCGACTTAGAGCACCTAAACGCTGATTAAACTTGGTCGTGAACCCTCGCATTTCCAATGTAAAACCACGACAATCTGGAGTCGCGATTCCAACCTGCTCGAGTACATGTTCTTCATTGTGGCTTAAGCGATATAGACACAAGTAGTCTTTGGCCTTCTGCAAAACTGGATCGGATGCCTTGTCAAATTTATTACCCAGATCGATTGAAGATGTGAAAGCAATGACTGGATATCTACCTTCTGCGTTAAACTGCGTAGAGGCTTGAGAGCATAGTTTTTTCAGTTCGGCTTCATTGTTCACGTACGCGAAAACGACACGTCCTTTAGGATGAAGCTGTAATGCTCTACATGAAGCAAGACCACTTACCTCCTGCTTATCGCGGGTTGCTCTCGTAGCGATAGTCACCAGATCACTCGACAACTCACTATCAACGGCATCATATTGCCAATGACTATCGACCAATCGCATAAGCCCTGTCAGGCGTGCTCGCTGCTTATCGCTGACTTTATCACTGCGCGAACTCATCGCTAATTCATGTGAGTTAGACGCATCAGGATCTTTAAAGATAAGTGATTGTCGACTTTGTTTTCGGTATCGCAGATTTAAGCGATTTAACATCGCGACACTCGGACCGACATGAGTAGGCGTCGACGTTAGCTCTTGCACATCGCCAAAAGAGTGGAACCATAAAGCGCGGGCCAAATCATCTGCCGCGCCATGTGGGTATAGTAACTGCAATAGTTCTATGAACTCAGACTTACTTGCCGGGACTAGCAACTGACCTTGCGCTTCGTGTATCGCGAACGTTGCCAAGTTTGCAAGAAGCTGGCATAAGTTAACTTTTTGCTCTATCCCATCAAACTCCCAAAGATCACCTTTGATACGTCTAAAGTTAGCATTCTGTAATGCTGGTCTGCAGCTGTCTGCCGTCCAGTTAACAATATGATAATGGCTGGCAACGGGATCGTCGTATTCATTTAAAGTCGAAGTTAGGCGCTTTGTTTCTTCGCTAACTTCAGCTATGGCTTTTGGCAATTGCCCATAAAGTAGCTCAGCTGCGGCATCTTTAATTTGCAACTCAGTCGTTTTAATCGTATCAATAGCCCCAGAGTCAAGAACATGATCTCTGATTCTTGAAGAGCTTTTGATTACTGCATTAAAAAGCTGACCTATCGTTTTGGCACTTTCACCACTCATGCTTAGGCTTTTAAGCTTTTCATCAACGGCAGCCATGATGACGTTAAACCAACCAAAGTTACCACCACTCATCGCGTAAGCTGCTTCAACAAGACCAGGTAGATAAGGCTGCGCTAGTCGACCGTTACTCTTTAGCGTTTCTACATAATCACTCACATCAGAGAACGCGTTAGCTTCGAGATCAAGCAGTGAAAATCGGCGATCTAACGAAGAAACTTCCCTTAACTCTTCACCAATAGCAGGAGAGCATAGGGCAACATATCTCAGCCAAGGAAGTTTTCGACGAGGATCCTCTTCTTTAATTGCCTGGCCCATCAGTTTAATTGCACGACCATCCAAACGTTTTAAGTCTTCGCCTTCTAAACCATAAGTAGCGGCTTCTGCAGCGGTTTCTAGTTCATCTAAAACAACCAAAACATACTTAATACCAAACTGTTGTAGATATTCGTAAGCAGAGTTAACCAAACGAGTGGCCAAAAACTCATCATCATACAAATCTTGATCTGTATGATTTTTTTCAACCTCTAATCGGTTTGCCAGTTCTTGATAATCAAAGCCATCAACCTCTAAACGGTCAAAACATTGCTTTGCGACCTGAGCTTGAATAGAACCATCGAACGTGTTCTTTGCCAAAGGCAGCAAGGCAGTATACAAGCCATAGGCGAACCAATTATCTGAGTTTTGAAATTCAGTCGCTATTTGGCTATAGCGAATGTAAAGACCTAAATACTGCTCACGGTCAGCTTCATCACGAAACAGGTTTGCGAGAGTTAAATCCCCATTTTGGTTACGGCAGAACCAACCAGGGCTTGCATCATTGATTTGAGCAATAAGCTCGTAGCCCAAACGAGATTTACCACGCCCCACTCGGCGACCATAGAGAATACTTGAGTGAAGTGGTTATCTTCTTTATCAACCAAATGGATGAAGCTTTCGAAATCATTAAAAAACTGACTTTGACCGACCAAAGGGTCTTTGGGTGGATACGATGATAAGCCATCCGACTGCCAATGATGTTGAGCCGTTGGCTGCACTGAATATTGCATTGGGCTTTCGGCGATAGAGCCCGTTTCTTTGGTTTGATTTGTTATTGTCACGGTTTACAACCTCTATGCTTTTAATTTTCTATTTGCCAAAACTCACACCTTAACTGACGTTGATATCAAGATGTTTACCCTCTATGACTTCCCGCGTTGCTGCTCAACTCGACAGCCCAATGTTCGGCCTGTTCGCGAATCGCTGCGGTAATGTGTTGACCCGGTCGTGCAAAGCCAATCGTGCCTAATCGTGTATTGGGGATTGATTCGAATTGAGGGTGAATCTGGTAGTGGGGTATATCTTTACTGCTGCCTTGAACAAACTGCCATACTTTCGCTTCAACCATAAAACCAATGACAGGAGACAATGCGTTATTTAGCTTTACTATTTGCTCTGTTCTATCGAGCTCAGTAAATAGCGTTATATTCAGGCTATCCAACACACGAAGAAAAAGTTCTGCCAATGTCCCACAGCTGACTTCAATATCATCACGAGTTGTAACAATCACTTCTACATCATTAGGCCGCATAAAATGCTTCGCTTGCGAAGGCTCTATCTCTAATCGAAATCCACCAGCAATCTGTTCTGAACGCCAAATATCTTGTGTATAGACTAGGTGAGCCAACAGATAAGCCCAAGGGGTTGCTTGCAACCACTCCAAACAATGTCTTGCATCATTTCCTGAGTCAATATGTGCTACATTCCCCGTTAAAAGATAGCTACTCGTTGATTTAAAGGCAGTATCTACTGTCGGCATTTGAATGAGCCTATTGGCTTGCCAAGCAGTAAGATGATTCTCATTACCTACTTTGCTCAGCTCATCAACACATTGCTCGTTTTGAGGAATCTTAACCGCCATAGCTAAAGCTCTAAGCAACTTAGGATAACTGGCACTCTGCTCTGCCGATTGCCCAAGGACTAAGCTTTCTAGCTCACTAAAGTTCGTCGGGCTCAAAGAAGTGGAGTTTAATTGAGTCAAAACACTCTCAGCAGCTCCTCCCAACAGACTCACTTGCTCAGCTAAGATCCCTTCATCTTTGCGAGAGCCCGCATCTTTTAAATGAGCGGCAACAATCCGACTCCAAGCCACTCGATAAGGTTCATGCGTTGCGAAAATAGAGGCAGCTACATCCTGACTACTAGGCATAAATTGTCGCAGTCGAACAAGCTTTTGACTGGCAATTATAGATTTATGATCATGAGATAAGTGCCAAAGCCCTAAGGGCTGTAGCACTTCCAAAGTTGGTAAGTTAAAACAAGAGCCTTGCTCAATAAGAGTGATAAGAAGTTGAGTATCCTTACTCGTTAGCATTAGCCTTGTTCCTTCTCTTGCTGAGCTTCCTCTAATATCTCATAGAGCTCTTCGAGATTTGAGAATAATGGCTTGGCATCTTCTATTGCATATCCTTTTTCAGTGAGCTTACTAAGGATCGCCTTATCTTTAGTGTTATCGTCGCTTTCTAGGGCTTGTTGAGCCTCTATTATTTCATCTTGAGTTATCACACCTTCTATCAGTGCTTCAACAAGAAACCTAGAAGTCAATATCAATTTTTCCGCATTGCTAAACGAATTGTAATAAACATTATAATGATAGTTAAAACCATCAATATCCCAATCTGAAAAATCAGGGATGAAGATATTATTTAAGTTCTCTTGGTTTATTCCTGGCATTGTCGTTCCTGTAGAAAACTGCCAAAACTGCAATTGCCCAGCTTTATGGTTAAGAAACCAAGAGAGAATAGGCATTAGATCATGCCTTTTAGGTTTACAACAAAACACTTCGCTTGAACATAGAAACTCCTGATTACTCATCACTACAGCTGCGATACCAAAACTACCCTTTCTAGTTAAAAGCAGATCTCCTTTTTCTGGAGTTTGTTTTTTACTGGCATCAGTTAAGGCTGACTTTCTAACCCTCCCACAATTGAACAAGTCAATACTATTTGGCCTTACATCTGCGACTTTGACATACGGTAAGCCATCAGTAACATCCGTACGCTCATCAAAACCATTAGATATACTGTTAAGATAGTCCAATATTTTTTTCGTCTTTCCTAAAGTCTTTATATTCTCTTGATTTAATATATACTTCTGCTTATAAGTTGTCGCGGTTAAAATATTTGTAAGCAATTCAGGACTAGTGTTTGAATATATAATCTTCTCTTGCTCTTGCTCTACTTCAAACTCCCCAAAAAAAGAGTCAAGCTTTAACTTAACTTCCCTCGCATGTTGACTAAGCAATTCAGCATGACGAACTTTATTGCCAATATATGCCTGAACTGTCAAATGAGGCTCATAAACTAATAAATCTTTAACCGCATCAGTAGACGTTGTTGGTTGCGCAACCTCTTTAAGTTGCCGTTTCAACTGACTCAAACCATAGCTTGAGGAAGAAAAAGAAAATAAGTAATAAGGGTCAGCTGAAATGTTTTTCGTCTCAGCAATTATAATATTAGGCGATATACTTGTTTTTCCTGATATCAAGGCAACACATGGCACACCAACACGACCGAAATATAAGTTCTCTCCCTGATATACTTTTAAACCATTTTCCATCAATATATTTTCAGGAACTTTCACTAAAGATGAGTCATCGAACCTATTTGATGAAATATTAATTGGACGAATAAACATCAAACCATCTTCTTGATAAAGATCATCAGCGATTGCGTTACCACCAAAGGGACCACAAGCTATTTTGGACACAAGATTTCTTAGTCGCTTGGCTCCCAATGACTCTAGTAAGTCACGTATCGCTAAATGCTTAGAATCGTAGTAGCCAGCATCTAATCGGTGCTCTAGATTTTGAGGACATACTAATCCAGCAAACATTACTCACCTCTCACATAAGCACAAGAGATAGTGGCTAAATCGTTAGGAACGCCTATTGAATAATCTTCTACGTTTTTCTTAACTACATACCCAAGCGTATCTGCTACTGCCATAAAAACATCGCCCTGTTCTTGATTCGCAAAGGTGTTTTCATCTTCATGGTGGGCACCTCGTTTTTGTAAATACAAAATACTCGTTTTAGCCCCTGTTCCAGAAAGTGCAAATGTGTCTGATGGTAAAGAGACCACGGCTTTAATGATGCTTTGCCACCACTAAATTTACCCGTTTCTTCATCTTTCTTGCCCATAATGTACTCTCGTACATAACGGTCACCTGAGTTACACAAAATACCATCAGGTAACACCATCAACAGTCTTCCGCCAGGCTTCAGAAGCTCTAGGCAACGGTCAATAAACAAAACAGCGAGATCTAAGCTGTTACTTGCTAACTTCCAACGGTCTTTCGAGTCCGGCTTACCACCCAATGCACGTCCATAAACGGTTGGTTTATATATCCAACCTTTACCCTTTGGTGGTTCGTGTAGATCGGTCGTGTATTGCTCTAAGATTTCTTTAATCGAAGATTTTGATTTACCAAATGGCGGGTTAGTACAGATTAGATCGAAACTTCCAGCTTGCAGTTGAGGTGTGGTAAGTGAGTTATCTGTTTTGAATATATGCGCTTTAGGAGCTCCCAAGAGAGCCATGTTTACCCGTGCAAGCTTCACCATCAGCGGAGCTGAATCAGCTCCAATAAAGCTATGCTCTAACATAGCTTGGAAATGCTTGTGACGGCGAACATCATCTGCGGTTTCAGCTCCTAAAATACCTATCAGAGCGCGCTCAACCTCTCCTAACGCGATAGAACCAAAACCATATGAACCACAAGTAGGGTCGCAGAAACGGAATACAGGTTTATCATCAGCACCATTTGTATTCAAAATATGTGGAGTGTCTTTCAAAATATCGTGCATCGCCATTTGCAACATGCATTTCTTTACGGGTGCTGGTGTTAGGTAAACGCCCATACCACCCTTCGACTCGAAGTTAGCACGCAGGAACACATCAAACACACGTCCTAGAACATCAGCGGCAACATTACCAAGGTTTGGATGCTCTTTGCCTGCGATAATGGCTCGCTCAGATGGGCGTTTTTTATACTCTGAGTTAAGGTAAATACCCGGAAGGTTCTGAATGAGCTGCATCAAAGCATGATAGTTACCAGGCTTCGCTAATCGAAGGTGCGTTTCATCATCGAAAATGGGGTGTTTTTCGCCTGCATCATCAGTGACGATATAATCCGCATGTTTCTTCAACTCGTCAAATGCGGTTTTAATCTGCTTAACGGCTACGTCTTTGTTTTGTTCAACGTAGTGCCAGTTAAACACATCTTTAAACACTACGCTTTGCTCACCAAAGGTAAAGGTTTGGTCGGGATGGTGAATACGGAAGGTCTCTAAGAACAGAAACTTTGACACTTCTTCGATGATTTCGTTTTTGTTGGAAACGTTATCTTTCTCTTGCGTGTACACACGTTCATGAAAGGCATTAAGCCCTTTCATCAGACGATCATACATCTCACGAGACCAATAGTACGTTGGGTCGCGTTTGATCTGCGTATATTTGTTGATGTCTTCTACATCTGGAATCTGGTCCACTTCTTGAGGCGGAAAGTCCATCTCAAAGAGTTTTTCATTTTTGCCATCCGATACGTGAACGAACTTAGGGAACTCCTCATCACCTAGCGCACCAGCCGAATCAATAACCACTTTTTCAACTTCATCAGCATTAGCCAGCTGCCATTGACCTTCTGCTAATACCCAAAGTAAAACTCTATGGGTATCAATACCATCGCTGTTTTTGCCAAACACCAAGGTTGCAGTTTGATCATCGGCACTTGTCGTTAGAGAGGCTTGCTGTTTAAACCCTTTTGCATCATAAGCTTTAGACAATTTCTCGGTATTCGTTGCAAGTAAAGCCTTCGAAGCTTCTGCTTGCTCAATTGCAGCTTGTTCCGCTTTTGTTAGTTTTTTCTCAGTTGTCATGGTTCGTTCTTTTCATTACTTGATAGAGATGCTCTGCCACCTATCGAATTCATATTTGGATGTGCTTTCGCTATTGCAATCAGCTGGGGGCCACTGGTGTTAAAGCCTTTGAGCTGCTGTACTAATTTGTCGGTTGCGATTGGCCTTTTCGCTTCCTTCAAGATCGCTTCTAAAGCAGATTCAAGTGTCTGCTCTTGGTCGTCCGTTGAAATAAGCCAGTCAGATCCCTCTGGCGTTACATTCACATCTGGCAATAATGCGAAATAAAGGGCTAATTGCTGGGGACTCCAGCCTAGTTCGGATAACTCTTTTTGATAATCAATTGCTAGCTGACTGGCAAGTTTAGGGGATGAAAGAGTTTGTTTAATGTCAGCTAAAACTTGATGTGTCGCCATCTTTCACCGCTTTTCCTTATCATTCCACTGATATCGTACTGGTCGTGTTAGTTTAGTGACCACATTTTGCTCTAGAGCGAGAGCTAACCAGCTTTTTACCTGTCCTTTATGAAGCTCTGATACTTCAACAAGTTCTGCTTCTGATATTGGCTCACTGGCTACAGTTTGTAGATACTGAACAAACAATCGATAAAAGCTGTCTTTGGAAACAACCTCAGTCTCTGCCTTTATCAGTGAAGCAGATTCTTTAGCCTCTACTACCGCTTCGTTAATTATCGTTTCTTGCTCAGAACCGTCCTCTACAGCCTGCTCATCGTTGTATTCACTCTGAGATATTTCATTTGGCTGTGCGAACAAATCTGCTTGTGGTTGACTAAACAAGTCCGTTTGGTTGTTAACGTTAGAGTTAGCACTGTTAACTAACAATGATTGAACATTCAGCTCTGCAATGTTCTCGCTACACCAACTTGCTCCTGCTGCAACAATTCCAGCATTGCCAGCTGAAGAATCTTGGGTTTGTTTCACCCAAGTAGGAACCCAACCTTTCTTTAAGTTCTGAATAGCCCCTTCCCAAGTACCACCTTTAGCACCTGAATGAACGACTAAAGAGGTATCCGCTAAACAATAAATGTATTTGTTTCTGTCCATTGCATTGAAGCGGTTGAATCCAGCTTCTGGGTTGAAAGGAGAGACTAGTACAACGTTGCCATTCATTAAGCCACTGCGGTACTTTGCTGAAGTGGAAGCTTTCAACAAACTATCAGCGAGTATACCCACTACAGCACCACCAGCATTCATCGCCCCTAGCATTGAAGACTCATCGACTCCTCTTGCTCCACCAGAAACTGTCCCCAAACCAGCACTCGCCGCTTTAGACCCAACCTGTTCGGCATACGCTAGATCTGCAGGCGAAGCATTGCGCGAACCTACTACAGCAATACCACCAGCCTTGAGTAACGCTTTATCTCCGCATCCATAGAGTACAGGAGGAGCCTGGTTACCAAGTTGGTGCAGTAGACGTTTGGGGTAGCTATCTTTGTCAGCACGAGTAATGACCCACAAGCCTGAGCGACTCCATTTTTCGAGCGCTAGTGCCATACTATGCCCTCGCTTTAAAAGGGCTTCAATTCGCTCTTGAGTGACTTTATTTTTGGGATCGCGCCACTGAGATAACAACGCTTTCTTGTTGTTATCCAGTAAGTCGGCAGGACTGAGTTTGCTATCTCTCAACCACATAGCGAAACGCGCCCACTCCGCATTGGTGAGCGGCTTTGCGGCATCTTTATCCTGCTTACCAAAGTAACTGGTAAGCAGGATAATCGCTTGTGCTGTTGTTGTTAAATTCATTAATCATTTACCGATGTGGAAGCTAAAGCGACTGGATATACTTTTCCGCTGCCAGCTTGCTTCAATAATGCAGCACCGACCGTAAAGGTCCATTTAGAACGAACAACATCATCAACCAATAGAACACTGCCTTCAGGGCCTAATTCATTAACCTTGAACGCACCATCTAAGTTCGAACATTGATGATATCTGTTCTGCTGCCATTTCTGCGGTTCATTTTCTAATACTTTTTCCAAAGAGTCCACGAAAGGAAGCCCCAACTTATCAGCTAAACGTTTTGCAAAATCAGGAACTAACGTCTTGTGGTTTAATGAAGGAATACAACATACCCATGTTGGAAAATCATCTGGCTTCCATCGCTCAGTTATCATCTCGACAGTTGCATCTACTAACTCATCTCTAAAATGGTTATTGTGCTTGTCATCAGCCACCATTTGGCCCCAACCGGCATCTCCCCAACGTGAGAGGATTCGACCAGGTTCTGCTGCTAAGTCTCCCAGCGTTCTTGGAAAGTCGTATTTAATAAAGGTTTTAGCCGCTTCATCGTTAGACGCTGCGATTTGTTTTCTTGGTTCCATAACCATTTCACTACGACACAAGAAATCCGCAGCTTTTTGACCAAGCTCTATATCTACTTGAGAAGGTAATAGCTCTTCACCTATACAGTTTCTGCATTTGCCACATGACTCAGTAGAGTGATCGTCCAATGCGTTTCGAACTTTGAGCATCAAGCAGTCTTTGGTTTTTAGATAATCACCGATTTCAGCCCACTCTGCTTCTCTTATATCGGTTATGGCTTGAACTTTATCCATATCCATTTGATAAGGAACAGGGTTTCTATGCCATTTCTTCCCATTATTACCAACCGGAGCCGGATATTCTGCAGCTAAAAACTTAAGCACATGCTCAATTCTCCCCTGTGGTAGATTAGCTTCTTTTTCCAGTCTTTCTGGAGTTAGATACTCTACTGGTTCTAAAGCTTTCAAGATACGTTTTACGTTCGCTTCGGTCGGGAAGGCAGTTTTGCGGAAAAACTCATGAATCCTCGAATCTTCCTCTCCGGACATCAGAACACCAATCGCAGAATCTATACCGCGTCCTGCTCGTCCTACTTGCTGGTAGAACGCTACAATAGAACCAGGAGCTTGGAAATGAATAACGAAGCCTAAATTTGGTTTGTCATACCCCATACCCAGAGCGGTAGTGGCAACTAAGACCGTCAACTGGTCGTTCAACAATTGCTGCTCTAGATACTCTCTATAAGCGTCAGTATCCAGTTTGCCCCGGTCATTGACAAAATCAGGGTGTGTGACACCGCTATAGTAAGGCTGAGCTTCGATACCACATTGGTTTAGCCACCGTGATACGATTTCAGCATCTCGTTGAGTGAGTACATATACGATACCTGTATTGGCTAAGGTCGGGATAGTTTGAGCTAACCACGCTAAACGTGATGGTTGATCTGGCAGTACTATGTTCTGTAGAGCCAAACTTTCTCGGATGAGGGGACCACGTTGAATTTCAATATCACCTAACTGGGTTTGTATGTCATCAACAACTCTATCATTTGCCGTGGCCGTTGTGCCCAAGACAGGAGTGTTCTTTGGCAATAGTTTAAGGATGTTAACAATACGTCGATAGTCTGGACGAAAATCATGCCCCCAATCGGAGATACAATGAGCCTCATCAACCACCATTAAAGAAATCCTGTCTGATGTAGGGCGAAGAACTGTCTCTACGAACTGATCGTTGGCTAGACGTTCTGGCGAAATCAATAAGCAATCGACTTTATCAGCCAGGATATCTTGAGTAACTTTCTCCCAGTCAGCTTTATTAGTAGAGTTCATCGTTACAGCTTTGATACCTAATCGCTGGGCTGACTCAATTTGATTTCGCATCAACGCAAGAAGAGGTGACACAATGATAGTTGGCCCTTGCCTCTATCTCTAAAGATCTTAGTACTGATGAAGTAAACAGAGCTTTTACCCCAACCGGTTCGTTGAACCACCAGCAATTTCTGATTGTGATTTACCAGTACGTCAATTGCCTCCCATTGACCATCTCGAAATTGAGCACCTTCATCACCGATTGCAGTTTTGAGTAACTGCTCTGCTGCCTGTTTATCCATCTAGCCCACCTTTATTATTGGTTTTATATAAACACTAAGGAGATTACTTAATTAAAGCTTTTAAAACAATGAGGTAAGCCCCAACAAGAGCAACCCTGAAAGTTGTAGTCGTAAATGTAGAATCAAATTGCAGATATCAGTGACTCAACCAAACAGCCTCTTGCTCCAAAGCTAAACCACGTTTCTTCATTTCCCTCACCAGTTCCCCAAGGAATGGCGATTTATCTAGAAGCTTTTGGCTGTTTCGCACAAAAGACTCAAATTCACGGGCAGTATCATTCCAAAGCTGGTTTTGCCCATAACGGTTCAAAAGTTCCTTCCAGTTAGGCATCATCCAAAATTCTGTTCTGTTCTCAAGCCGCTCTTTTAGGCGGCGGTAGTTGTTCAGCCCTACGCCGTCATAATCAGCAAAAAAATAGACCATCGTTGCCCTTTCAGGCACTGTTAGCCAATCAATGAGTTTGTTGTGTAGCTGCCCTCGGTACCAAATAACGGTAGTGGGTTCGTTATTGGGTAGCCAGTCTAAACGGTCAAACAATGCCTGGTTTTCTACAAGCCAAATAGAATGATGAGTGTTAAGGTCCCTATTTCTTTCTCCACCCACTTCAAGGGAAAAAACACCAAACTCTTCTGTCGCTGCATTTAAATGCTCTGTCTGTACTCCAGAAACCTCCCATAGAGGATTGGCAACCACTTTAGCCAGCACGTAGGTCACATCGTGACCTACTCTTCCTTGTTTGCTGCTACGTGTGGAGGCTATGTTTACGGCTCTTTCTGGGGCTGATAGAGACACGTTTTGATTTGGTGCCAACTGCTGCAGTGTGACTTTAACAACATCTATATCTAGAATGCGGTAGACAACGCCACGGCCTTTAGGAGTAACCTGTATACTCTGAGTTTTGCGGCTGAACTCATCAAGCTGCTTCTTCTGAGATGGCGTCAATGTGCTTCCGGCAATGGAATCAGGGTACACCTCGATTAGTCGCGTTAGTGCTTTAACCAATACCTGGCTCATAGTGATGGCTCCACTTGTGGTTGCGACAGTTCTTGACTCTCAATTGGTTCGAAAATCTGCCAACTATTTTTGCTGATGTGGTTCTTACCATTAGCCTGGTGGATAGGCACACAATAACGAGCGGTGGTTAACGGTGCTGGTGAGGCAAAAATCAATGCAAAACCGAACTGATTAGCAATCTCTATCAAGTTAGCTTGGTTCTTGGTATCCAGGGCCAACGCCTCATCCAAATAACATAGCGCTTTCATTTGGTGACGTTTATCTTGCATTAGATGCAACATCGCCAGACCAGTCACAAGCTTAGCCATCAAAACGGTTCCGTTAGAAGCCGCACTATCAATATCTTCAAATGACTCTGGTTGCTGCCCTTGCTTGGCAACGACAAACTCAAGCCTGAACAAGTCTGCAACTCTTAGACCTTGGCGAGCGTTTCCTTCTTCTATCAGCAAGCTTTTCGCTCGGTCTAACTCCGCATCATCGAGAATACTGCCTTGGTCAAACAGCTCGAAACTCTGACCACTTTCAGTTTGCTCTGCTTGCTGTATCAGTACATTCATCGCATCTACAAGCTGGCTCTCCTCAACTGGTTCAATTTTGAAGGTTTTAAGATCCGATAACTGTCTATGACTGATTAATCGGTTGAATTCCCTCATCTTACTTTGCAAAGTAAAAAGGCCACTGCGCAGTTCTCTTAGACTCGCTGCCACTGTAACAACCTTAGAACGCGCCCACTTTTCTAACGCTTGCTTTTCGTCGTCTAAACGATGACTGAATTGAATGATGCGTTTTAACTCTTCATCCTGAGTTTGTGCCATCTGGAACTTGGTGAGACCTCTTTGGTTCAACTCGTTTTTCATTTGACGCAGTTCTTTGGACAACTTATCGAGGTCTTTGCAATCCTCGATGTATTGCTCAAGGCGAACGGGTAGATATTCCAGAGACCATTCGTCCACAATAATCCAAGGCGTATGTGGTTGCTCCGAAAGAACGTTAAACAGCGCTTGATCATCAATTCTTTGATTTTTCAGCTTTTCAACGCTTTCACTATCCGTTTTAAGCTGAGCTAGCTCACCTGCAATTTCATTGATTTGAGCCGTTATCGTTTTATGCCTTTGTTCTGCTTTATCTAGCTCAGCAGTAATGGTTTTTAGCTCTTGCTCAAGCGTTTCTTTTTGCTCAGATCGCTGAGCCTGACTTTTTGTTAACTGTTGAAGCTTTTGGTAATCCTCAAGATCCTGTTCACACTGTTTTACTGCTAGATTTAATTCGCTCTTTTTCCTCTCAGCAACTTCGCTTTCTCTACTTACTTCAAGTATTTGTTTTAGTTCTGTTATTTGCTTATTAACATCGTCTATTTCCTCCACCAGCTCCTGCTCTGTTTTTTGAACATGCTGAGGAATAAGCTCCTCAAGGGAAAGTTTTAAACCTGAAAACGAGAGTTGCTCAGAAGAATCACCATTCAGCATATTTCGAAGCTGATTGATGTCAAACGAATACTGCGAAGGCGGCAGTTGCATTACTCGTTGGCTAAGTACTTTGTTCAGCTTTTCTAATTCATCTACATTAAGCACTTCAGAAAGATGAAGGTATAAATTGTCACCCAACGTTTGATGTTGAGAGTGCAACCTTTGCCGCTGATCTTCTTTCTCTTTCAACTGTTTGCCAATCGCAGCAGAAGAGGACCGCTGTGATTGAATACACAAGGCAGCCTGAGCATCATATTTTTGCTCCGCAGCTTTCAATTGGCTCTCTAAAAACGATTGATCCGGGATCAAGGTAAATCGCTCTTCCAACTCTTGTCGCTGCTTCTCTATACGGTTTAACTCTTCCAGTTTATTGGTTAAGTCTTTGCGATCTCCTGCATGGGCGATATCTTGGCTTCTCAGCTCACCTTGTGTTTGCTCAAGCTTAGTTTTTTGCGTTAATAGATTCTCAGTCTGCGTTTGAACATGACCATGCCAATCCTGCAGCAATTCATTAACCTTCGGCTGGCATGCGGCGATCTTTCCTCGTAACGACAAGGTACGCTCAAACTTTTGTTCGAGCTCTTGAATCGTTTCAAGATTGTTAACGGCTGCTAGGTACTGCTCGCGTTCTAGATTGATGTCTTGAAATGCTTTCTCCCACTCCAGCTTAAAATCGATGCTAGAATTCGGTAGCTCTCGACTAAATATCTTCAACAAGTAGTCTTTCACATCACTGGAGTTTAGCTTGTCGAGCCTGAGCGTTTTGGTGAGGACTTGCTGGAACGAACGTGCGTCACTTACATGTTCAAGTTTAAACACCGTAAAATCGATGTCGCTATTTTTCTTACTTTTTGCACCGCCATAAATCGAGTGACGAAACTCTTTATCATTGAATTTAGAGACTCGATGCTTCTTTGTCGCTAAGTGGTTAACTAACTTTGGTTGAGCAACGATATTGCCATCATCCATACGGAAATCATCTAGGTTTAATTCACCTTTGTAAGCGAAGTATTCGTAGTCATAACCTACCCCTTTACCAACACAACCAAACACCACGGTGCCAGTTTGCGGCAGGATAACTTCTAGCAGAATGTAAGCGCTGTTATTCGGAAAGTAAAAACGGCGAGCTTTCTCTAATGTATGAGAGCCAAAATCCATCCTTCTTTGATCGATGATCAGCAGAAATTGGAGTGCGTTGATTAGGCTTGTTTTGCCATGGTTATTTGGTGCAATTAATGACACAGAGTCATCAAGAGGAAGTTCAGCTCGCTGGTAGCCAGCACTGCCAATTAACGCTAAACGTTGGAAACCGTAACTTAACATTATTCATCTTCCTCATAAGCGGCCACATCACTTTCGGATGCTTGTTCAGTGATAGCTTCGAAATGGTCTAGGTAGCGATATACCGAAGGCAGCAAACGCCAATGATTGTTCTCTTGAGCGGCAAAGCCTTTGCGCACTGCGTTGTCGAGTATCTTTGCTAGTGCATCTTGGTCGATCTCTTCTGCATCCAAAAGCTCTTGATGCTTTTCATAGACCTCATCTAGGAAGGAATTATCAATCGTCCATTGGTAAAACTGACCAAGTGAGCGGCCGCTATCAGCTTGATGGTCAAATATCACCATCAGCAATAGTACTAACTGGCGTGATTGTTTATTGATGTTCTGGTTACCATCTTCATCATGGAACCAAGCAAAACCCCGTCCATCAATACGCAAGTCAAAACCTAAGTTAGCAAATAGGTACTGGTACTGCTCTGCTAGCTGTTCTAGCTCATGCCATAGAGCCGCATCCGTCGAGCGGTTGAGATGCCGACCAGAGTTAAAAAGGTTAAATAGCTCAGTCAGATGAGCCAGCTCATTTAAATCGATTTTGCTAGTTTGCATTATCAACATCCTTTGCATTTGTTGAGCCAATCAACATCACTATTTCGTGAGGGTGGTAGGTTACGGCTACCGTGTTCAGCGCTGTCGTACTTGAGTTCGCCCTTAACGTGCTTTGCCACTGAGGGTCACGGACAAGCTCGTGATAGAGTCGCAACAGCTCGGCATCTGGTAGATGCTGATAGTTTCCTCTGAGCCACGTCATTAGATTCGTAATCGGTAGCGAGTCGGTAAGTTGTTCCCTCAGAAGCTCTTCATCAACCCAGTTGATCATTAAACTGGTTGGCGCTTCCTCTTCTTCCGGGAATGGCATAGAGCTAGGTTCAAAGTTCAAGAACTCTGCCATCAACTCACGTACCTCGTTACCCAACTGCATTTTAGTCACGCGACTACTTTTCCACATAGGCAAACCCTCGGCATTCAGCCTCGCGCTAAACCCTTTTTACGAACTTGGCTTAGCTGTTTACTGATAACCGCTGAAAGTTGATTGTGTTGTCTGGCTTCCTCTCTTAATGGCAACAAAGTATCGGCACATTGCTGAGCAATGACCCGTCCTTGATATCGAAGATCTTTGACTTGATAAGCTATCTGACGCATTGCCAGCCTTTGTTGATACAAAGATCCGCGCATGGAAAGTATGTCAACGGCAGTATCAAGTGCTTCTTCAGCCTTTTCTAGTAAGGGGTAGAAACTACCTCCAAGACCGCTATCCATCATTTCATTCATGGGTTCTACGTATTGGTCATACACTTCCAACACTTCACGGTAACGGCGTTCAATTGGGACATTGGTGTCCGCAGACTTCGCCAGCTCTGCTATCTCAAATATTGCTTTTTTGTCCTGAGTTAACTGTTGGGTAACTTTTCTAACCAGTTCCGATAGCCTGTTCGCGCCAGTACGAAGTAAATCGTTGTCCCCCATATCGAGCCCTTCTAACACTTGGCTAGTGGCGTCTTTAAGCGCATCAACTCGCGCTTTAAGTACCGCTGATAGACCTAACTCATGCTCTTGAGTTAAGCCTCTTACAAAGTCCACAACTAGTGTGTTTAGCTGATAGTCGCTGCTGCGATTGATAGGCTGCAATATGTCTGCATTAACAAGACTGGTAAGCACAGTATTACTTTCTGCATTTTTGCTTTTGTACTGATTGATCACCTGTTCAAGTACTCTCAGCTCAAATGCTGGAAACTCTCTCGAAAGCCGAGTTAACTGCTCAACCACCTCCCAATGTTGGTGTAGCTGAAAGGTGAGACTTTTAGGTGCCGCCATCTATCATTGCCTTATTTGTAAAATTAAATCCCAACAAACCTAGTTCTGCGTTGACTCTTAGATACCCTCAAAATAATATGACGTCACTGACGACAGGTAAATACTGATTACATACACACGTCGCATAAATAGACAGGAGTTAGATAATGAGCAAATGGCCAATACGTTGGGATCTATTATTCCGCTACAGAATGATAGAAGTCATCGCGCTGTGGGAAGGACGGTTGACAACCAATCATCTGATTAAGAGCTTTGGTATTGGCAGACAGCAAGCATCGAAAGACATCAACACCTATCTAGCCGAAATTGCCCCTGGAAATCTGGTTTATGATAAACAGCTGAAAGGCTACAAGCCCAGTGATAGCTTTAGCCCACAAGTAACAAAGGGGCATGCTGACGAATATTTGCACATTCTTTCAAGAAGTGAAGATATGACCATCACATTTAAAGAACTCGATATGGGCTTTGAGAGTGTCTCGATGATTCGCCCTATTACTCGCAATATATCACCACAAGTCTTGCGTCCTGTAGTTCAAGCTATCAGAGAGAAGAAACGTGTCGAAATAAGCTACACATCACTAAAGGACGGCGTTGAAGTTGAGCGGATCATTTCACCACATACATTAGTTTGCACCTCTCTCAGGTGGCATGTTCGGGCCTATTGTGAACATGCTAAAGATTATCGCGATTTTGTGCTCAGCCGCATAAGAGGTATTCCAGGCCTTGAGGCTAAAAATGTAATGGGAAAGTCCAACGATGACCGATGGAATACTCCTCTCACGATTGAGGTGATACCTGATCCAAGACTGACAGAAGCTCAGGCCGCTGTCGTTGCCCATGACTACGGTATGGAAAATGGCACACTCACAATTCCAACTAATGCCGCGTTGGTTCGCTATGTTCTCGATACCTACAACATCGATATTAATGTGCTGGATTCGAACCCTAAAGGTCAGCAGATTATTGTGGGGAATTTTGAGGAGCTGAAGCAGTACTTATACTTCTAGCTTAAAAGGCAAACACATCGGTGATTTGTACCAATACAGATTAGGTTCAGATTAGATGTTGCAGTTATCCACTTTTAGAATCTTTGTTTTCGAAGTTATATCTAGGCTTAGATTCAATTTTTCCTATCATTAACTTCCTGTTAAGTGGTTACAACTGCCAGCACTATGGAGTCTCACTAACTGCATATATTTTAAGCAAACCATCTTCGACTCAGGCTCTTCTATTACTCGCAACCAACGAAAATTGAATAGACTCCAGGATAGTTTATGAGCTCTGTAATTATTTGTATAAACGAAAGAAGAGTATGGCTCAGGGCCTTGTGGTAATAGCAACAAAACTTAAACGTAAATGAGGAAGAGCACATTCTATGCCTGTCCACTTAAGTAGGAAAGTAGAGTTTTCAGTATATTAGCTCAATAATATTAATAGGTTAGCTTCCCTGCTAACAACAAGAAGTTATCTAATACGTTCCTTTATGGGCTTCCACCCACTTTAGAATGTCTTCTTTACTCCAACGTGGACTGCGAGCAGAAATCATCGCTGGCCGTGGGAATGTATCTGACCGACGTAAACGCCATAAGGTAGTTCGACTGATACAAAAAGTATCAACAATGTCATTAATAGTTAGAAATTCGCTCATTCATAAATCACCTCGTTTTCAACGATCATATCGTACAAAAATTAAACGATCAATAACTGAGCTAAATTAGTTCGTTGTTTAATATGGATTTTTGCCATCGTAGAATGATTGTTCACTGGTGTTACGAATGAAGAGAATTGAAGAATGTTTCAGAGTGTCCAAGAGTATTCCATAAAGCTTCGGAGTTACTTGACCCGCTACTAGACCCCAAACGTCAGAAACGAAAAAGGGCGTAGCAAGTACTAACCTGCTACGCCCCGTAATAATGGCACGCCCTGAAGGATTCGAACCTTCGACCACATCCTTAGAAGGGACGTGCTCTATCCAGCTGAGCTAAGGGCGCGCTACAGGGAAAGGATTATACGAGTTGAATTGCTTAAATCAACGGGTTTATCTAACTTTATGAATCAAATGCCTAAAAAATCTGCATGATGCTTTAAATTGCTCAATTACACGCCGAAGCAAACGTTTGCTTATAGATGTTAATTAAATTTTTTGAGACAATAGCGCACAAAATAAAGGTCACCAATCTATAAAGGAAAGACATGACAGCTCAAAATATCGACGGCACTCTTATTTCACAGACCGTCCGCTCTGAAGTGGCAGCCCGTGTTAAGGCTCGTACAGACGCAGGTTTGCGTGCTCCTGGGTTAGCCGTTGTTTTAGTTGGTGAGGACCCAGCCTCTCAAGTCTATGTGGGAAGTAAGCGTCGCGCTTGTGAAGAAGTGGGGTTCATTTCTAAATCTTACGATCTTCCAGCTACTGCTACCGAAGAAGAACTGCTGGCGCTTGTTGATCAACTTAATGAAGATCCAGAGATTGACGGTATCCTTGTTCAATTGCCACTTCCAGCAGGCATCGACAGCACTCATGTGCTTGAACGAATTACGCCTGAAAAAGATGTCGACGGCTTCCACCCTTATAATGTTGGCCGTTTAGCTCAGCGCATTCCAAAACTTCGCTCTTGTACGCCTAAAGGTATCATCACACTGCTAGACCGTTACAACATTGACTTACGCGGTAAACACGCCGTTGTTGTTGGCGCTTCTAACATTGTTGGCCGCCCAATGACGCTTGAGCTACTTCTTGCAGGCTGTACAACGACAACATGTCACCGTTTCACGAAAGATCTTGAAGGTCATGTTCGCCAAGCGGATGTCGTGGTTGTGGCAGTTGGTAAGCCAAACTTTATCCCTGGTGCTTGGATTAAAGAAGGTGCAGTTGTGGTCGATGTCGGTATTAACCGCTTAGAGTCAGGTAAGCTTGTCGGCGACGTTGAATATGACGTTGCGAAGAACAACGCAAGCTTCATTACACCAGTTCCTGGCGGTGTTGGCCCAATGACGGTTGCTAGCCTGATCGAAAACACTATGATTGCGTGTGAGCAGTTCCACACCAAGAAATAGTGAGACTAATGGATACTAAAAAGCCAGCAAGTGATTGCTGGCTTCTTTCGTTTTCGCTTGTTTTAGTGACGATGCGGTTGCAGACTGAGCTGTTCTAATAAACTAGTTTGTTTTAATACACAATGCGATCTGCTAAATGGCTCACCGCAAGTGCAAAGTAGTACGAACGATTCCACTTCATCAACACATTGTAGTTGTTGTAAACCAGATAGACTCGTCCGTTCGCATTGTCTGGTGCCGTTAACCAAGCATCGACATCGACTTGGGGTAATGAACTTCCGTCAAAACGGGTAATACCCAATTGATTCCACTCGGCTAATGTTTTCTCTTTGCCCTCAATACGCCCCTCTAGCGTCATATCGAAGCCAACTGGCAATTTAACTTGGCGTCCCCACGTATAGCTATCATTCCAACCAGACTGACTCAGATAGTTTGCCGTCGAAGCAAAAACATCTTCTTTGTTGTGCCAAATATCTTTTTTGCCATCACCACTGCCATCAGCTGCGAACGCAAGGAAAGAGCTTGGCATAAACTGGCTCTGCCCCATCGCACCAGCCCATGAGCCTTTCATGTTCTCTGGCTTAATGTGGCCTTCTTGTAAAATGGTCAACGCAGCCATTGTTTCTTTACGGAAGAATTCTTCTCGGCGACCGTCGTAGGCCATGGTCGACAATGCATCAATCACACTGTAATTGCCCATAAAGCGGCCAAAGTTGCTTTCAACGCCCCACAGTGCGACGATAAATCGTGGCTGTACGCCATATTCGTCGCCAATACGTTTGAGTTCGGTGTAGTGCTTGTTATAAAGCTCTTTCGCCTGCTTTACTTTCCAATCAGGAACCGCTCTTGGAATATACTCATCCAAGGTGAGACGTTTTTCTGGCTGATTGCGATCCGCTTTAACCGCTCTAGGTTTGTATTCAACATTGCTGAACGCTTGAGAGATGATCTCATCTGAGATCCCCTCTTCTCTTGCTTGCTGTTTTAAGCCTTCAACATATTGCTCGAAGCTCACTTCGTTTGCGAAACAGTTGCTCGCAATACCTAAACACAAAATGCCTGACAGTAGTTTTTTCAAATTGCCCTCCTTGAGCATGCGAACATGGGGCATGACCCAACTATTTCTGTTGGGCTTTTTGTTCTTTGTACTTTTCTAATAAATTCTCAGGTGGTGGCGGAACTTGCAAGAAGAATCCGTCCTCTTTTAGCGATGCTTTCACTTTTTCGACATTAACTTGTGCAAGTTGACGCCCTTCTAGCTTTATCACCATCACGAAAACAGGTTTACCGAAAGTTTGCATTAATGCGTCAGGAACTTGTGAAAAATCATCTTTTTTAGGCACATAAAGATAAGTCCCTTCCTTCTTTAAGCTTTTATAAATTGAGCAAAGCATGATAAACCTTTTGTCAGTATTTCTCGGCGATTGGCCAGTTGTAATTAAAATCGTATGAAATTGGTTAAAAGTGCGAGTAAAACACTCAATTAACCTGAAGATAGCTTGCTGAGCTATCGCAGTGAATATAACATGATTACCCTAGTTTCAGGCAACGCCCTTTCTACTGTGGCGCGGCGTTAAAGAGGTCAATAGTAATCTATGTCACATACCCCTGACCTAAAAGGCAGTAGCTTCACGTTGTCGGTATTACACCTATCCGGTGATGATGTTGCACCCACTGTCGACTTTCTTAAACAGAAAGTGGAACAAGCACCGACTTTCTTTGCCTCTGCTCCTATCGTTGTCAACATCGACAAGGTTCAAGGCGATATTGATTTTAGCGCATTAAAAAATGGCATCGAGCAAGCGGGCATGATTCCTGTTGGTGTCACTGGCAGCAAAGACAAACGTACACAAAACCTTGCATCAGAAGCAGGCTTTGCCGTGATGTCTTCAAGCAAATCTCCTGCTAGCGCACCAGCAAAAATCGCACCAACCAAAGTGATCCGCACTCCCATTCGTTCTGGGCAGCAAATTTATGCCAAAGATGGCGATTTGGTTATTCTCAATCACGTCAGTGCCGGTGCAGAAGTGATTGCCGATGGTTCAATCCACATCCATGGCACACTTCGCGGCCGTGCGATTGCAGGCGCAAGCGGTCAAAAAGATGCAAAGATTATTTGTAACGATTTACAAGCAGAGCTGATATCCATTGCAGGAAACTATTGGCTCAGCGACAAGATTGACAGTGAGTATTGGAAGAAAAAAGTCATGCTTAGCATGGTCGATGACTCTTTACAGTTAGATGTACTCACCATTTAAAAATATAAGGAAAACCTAATGGCACGCATTATCGTTGTAACGTCAGGCAAAGGTGGTGTTGGTAAAACCACTTCAAGCGCCGCTATTGCGTCAGGATTGGCGCTCAAAGGAAAGAAAACCGCCGTCATCGACTTTGACATTGGCTTACGTAATCTTGATTTAATCATGGGTTGTGAGCGTCGTGTAGTTTACGACTTTGTTAACGTAATCAATGGCGAAGCAACGCTTAACCAAGCGATGATCAAAGATAAGCGCACCGAGAACTTGTTCATTCTTCCTGCGTCTCAAACTCGCGATAAAGATGCGCTGACAAAAGAAGGCGTGAAGCGCGTATTTGATGAACTTGACGAGATGGGTTTTGATTTCGTTATTTGTGATTCTCCAGCAGGTATCGAGCAAGGGGCTCTGATGGCGCTATACTTCGCGGATGAGGCGATTGTAACGACTAACCCTGAAGTATCCTCTGTTCGCGACTCAGACCGTATTCTAGGCATCCTAGATTCTAAGTCTCGCCGTGCGGAAGAAGGGTTGGAACCAGTGAAGCAGCACCTGCTATTGACACGTTACAATCCCGCTCGAGTAACACAAGGCGAAATGCTGAGTGTTGAAGATGTCGAGGAGATCCTACACATCTCTTTGCTAGGCGTTATCCCCGAGAGCCAAGCCGTACTGAATGCATCGAACAAAGGTGTACCAGTCATTTTTGATAGTGAAACTGATGCTGGTATGGCTTACGACGATACAGTAGAACGCCTACTGGGTAGCCAAATCGACTTCCGCTTCTTAACCGAGCAGAAGAAAGGTATTTTCAAACGTCTATTTGGGGGTTAATGCATGTCTTTACTTGAGTTCTTCCGTCCTCAAAAGAAAACAACGGCAAGCCTTGCTAAAGAGCGTTTGCAAATCATTGTCGCTGAGCGTCGTAGCCACGACGATCCCGCTCCGGACTATTTGCCTCAACTGAAAGATGACATTCTTAAAGTCATTGCCAAGTACGTTGACGTTGATCCGAACATGGTCGATCTGTCATTTGAACACAAAGATGATGACATCTCTGTACTTGAGTTGAACGTTAAGCTTCCTGAAGATCATTAAACACTTCATTTGCTAGCTCAAGATAAACGAAAAAGCTCTAACCTAGGTTAGAGCTTTTTAGTATCTGTAACAGACTAAGGCTTACTGTACTTTTTGCAATGTACTAGAGTCTGTATGAGCAAACTGATTACCGTAGATATCTAGGCCAGTGCTTTGCGTGTAAGTCAGAGTATCTTCGGAGATTTGAATGTTCATTGTGAATGATGTCGTTGACGCATTCTCAGTCATGTAGTTTGACTCAGCAATACCGCGCTCAGACGCTACTAGAGTCATTTCATCACCAGCTTTACCTTCTGCAGTCACACAAGTAGTACGAGGCACACAGAAAGAGTTGTAAACGATTTGGTTTTCAGCATCGTAGATAAAGTAACCACGCTGGTCGTGGAACTTACTGTCGTCGACTTTACGGAAGACTTCTTGCTTGTAGTAAAGTGCAACAAGCGTTTGATCGCTTGCGTTTACCGCATCTGCTGCCACTTCAAAAGTGATGGTTTCGTAGAATGGCGTTACCGCTGGGCCACCTTTACCTACTGCAGAACCTTCTTGGCCTGGCGCGATGTCTACACCACCGGCTTCCACTGAACTCCAAGTACCAACTAACTTAGCGAGTGGGCCGAAATCCATGCCGTCAATGATGTTTGAATCTGCAAATGCAGTGGAGCTAACTAACGCTGACAGTGACACTGCTAAAAGTGTTTTCTTTTTCATTATCGTTCCTTTTGAATAGTTATTTTGAATGCAATCACTTGCACTCTTTTTTTGAGCAGAACGACTATAATTTCAGCGATAGGTTAATTGACTGATCTAGATCAACAATTTACCCATAACTTTTTACAAAAAACACTTAATTTTCAACATGATAATAACAAGTTAAGCATATGTAACCAAACACCTAACTTGTACATTATCAAATCAATTGGTTGCTAAGATTTATATATTTCGCGCTATAAAATAATATTAAGCTGCGCTTCAAAAAGTGCCTTTCTCCAACCCGTTAACATGTCTGGCAGAGACTCAACATTTCTTTGTTCAACCTTTACCCAACGCAGGTATTGATTAATCTGTTTCTTAGAGGCTAGAAATTCTGTCGCTAGGCCCGTTTTCTGAGCCACCTCTTTGACAACATCTTTGATCTTTTTGAAGTCTTGTTTGTATCCAGGAAGATCGACGATGCGATCCACACTTTCCGGCCACTCCGAAGACGGTGTTTGTTTCGCAAGTTTCACCATAGAAACGAGCTTTTGCCCATGGCGACGCACGGAGCGGATATCCATGTCACTTTCTTCTAGGGCTCGGTAGGACGTGATGCCGCGTTTCGCGACTTCGAACAAATCCCCTTCTTTGAAAACAAAGTTCAGTGCCAAATCACGCTTCAACGCCTCTTTGTAACGCCATGCCGCCAACGGTCTTAAGATTGCCAGTTGTTTTGGGCTCAACTGCCACGCAGCTTTAATATCGCGATAAACCGTGTCCGCGTTAATGACCTTAATTCGTTTTGCCGCTAAACGAGCGGACTCATCAAGGGCAGCATCAGACCAAGGCGTTTTGTCTAGCTTCTCTACTAGGGTGTTATAGAGAGGAAGAAGATAGAACACGTCTGCCGCGGCATAATCTAGCTGTTTCTCGGACAGCGGGCGCGCTAACCAATCGGTGCGAGACTCGCTTTTATCAAGTTCAACATTCACGTATTCGTTGACCAGAGAAGCGAATCCGGTTGATAACCCATGACCTAAAAATGCCGCCATGATTTGAGTGTCAATCATTGGAAAAGGTAGAGTGCCGAAGCTGTTGTGAAAAACTTCCAGATCTTCACCGCAAGCATGGAGGACTTTCAGAACCGAACTGTCTTTTAACAACGCTTCGAACGGGCTCATATCATCGAAGACAGTTGGGTCAATCAAGGATAGAGTCTCACCATCGTAGAGTTGGATAAGGCCAAGCTGAGGGTAGTAGGTACGAGTTCGGACAAACTCAGTATCCAACATTACCACTTCGGTTTGTCGCGCTTGGTTACACACTCGTTCTAGGTCGTTAAATTGCGTAATGATTTGATAGTTCACACGGTTCTCTTTGAGTCAATTATGCTGAAAAACAAAAAATGCTAGCTTGTTAGGCTAGCATTCTATCATTAATAGTAGGTGGTTGCTTTGGCCTTAGCAAAAAGACCCTGTCGCCACCCTTTCATTAGCTTGCTTCGCGTTTCGCAAGCTCTGCTTCGTTCTCTTCACGAAGAACACGGCGTAGAATCTTACCAACGTTTGTCTTTGGCAGATCTTCTTTAAACTCAACGAGCTTAGGTACTTTGTAGCCTGTTAAGTGCTCACGACAGTGTGCAATCACTTCGTCCTTAGTTAAGCTTGGATCACGCTTCACAACGTAGATCTTAACCACTTCTCCAGATACTTCATGTTCTTGACCGATAGCCGCAACTTCCAGCACTTTACCGTGCATTGCCACCACGTCTTCAATTTCATTCGGGTAAACATTGAAGCCAGAGACTAGGATCATATCTTTCTTACGGTCGACGATATGTAAGAAGCCTTCCTCATCAAACTTCACAATGTCGCCTGTTGATAACCAGCCTTCACTGTTGATGACTTCTTTGGTTGCTTCAGTACGCTGCCAGTAACCTTGCATTACTTGCGGGCCTCTTACCTGCAACTCACCAACGCCATCACTTGCAACTGGGTTACCTTCTTCATCAACAATACGAACTTCTGTTGATGGCACTGGTAAACCAATTGAGCCATTGTAGTCCACAAGATCGTGTGGGTATGCCGCAACCAATGGAGAACACTCTGTTAGGCCATAGCCTTCCAATAGATAACAACCTGTCGTTTTCTTCCATTGCTCAGCGACCGCACGTTGAACGGCCATACCGCCGCCGACTGCAAGACGCAGGTTACTGAAATCAAGCTCGTGGAAATCTTCGTTGTTCACTAATGCGTTAAACAGTGTGTTCACACCTGTAATAGCGGTGAATGGGTACTTCTGAAGCTCTTTGATAAAACCCGGAATATCACGCGGGTTGGTGATCAGAAGGTTTCGTCCTCCCAGCTCCATGAACAATAGACAGTTCACCGTCAATGCGAAGATGTGGTAAAGCGGTAGAGCTGTGACCACCAGCTCACGACCATCGGAAAGCACTGGACCATAAGCCCTTTTGCTTGCATCACGTTCGCAATCATATTGCGGTGAGTCAGGATCGCACCTTTCGCCACACCTGTTGTGCCGCCGGTGTACTGTAAGAAGGCAATGTCATCGCCTGACATAAACGGTTTCACGTATTGTAGGCGGCGACCTTTGTGAAGCGCTTTACGCATCGAAATCGCGCCAGGTAGGTCATACTTAGGTACCATGCCTTTTACGTATTTCACCACGAAGTCTACGATTGTCCCTTTCGCTCTTGGTAACATTTGACCAAGGCTGGTTAAGACAACGTGTTTAACAGGTGTGTTCTCTACAACCTGTTCTAGGGTGTTGGCAAAGTTTGAAACAATCACGATTGCTTTTGCGCCAGAGTCGTTCAACTGATGCTCTAGCTCGCGCGGCGTGTAAAGTGGGTTTACGTTCACCGCAATCATACCTGCGCGCAGAACACCAAATAGCGCAACAGGGTATTGCAGCAAGTTTGGCATCATCAAGGCAACGCGGTCGCCTTTCTCAAGCTTTAACTCGTTCTGCAGGTAGGCTGCAAATGCTCGGCTGCGCTCTTCCAGCTTACGGAAAGTCATGACAGAACCCATGTTCATGAATGCTGGTTGGTCAGCGTACTTTTGTACTGACTGCTCGAACATTTCTACTAATGACGGGTACTGGTCTGGATTGATGGTTTCAGGTACGTCACTTGGGTAACGTGATAGCCATGGTTTTTCCACGGGAAAACTCCTCATTCTTACCGCGCTGTAAACGGTTAATATATTGTTATGATTACGACTTATACCATTTAGTGATCGTATTACAGCATAGGCGAAGCACTTGAGCACGTAACGCTCAAACACTTGTTTAAATTTTGTTAACTAAGCCAAATATTAGGTCACTTACTCTAACCGGAGACTCTAAGTGACAATGATGACCACCTTCGATGACAACCCGTTGACGCTCAGTACCTAATTCTCGCTCGTCGCCTCTTATTTCACTTTGGCTGTGTATGTGTTCAAAGCCTTGCTCTCCCAAAATGGTCAGCATGGGGCATTGAATCTCTTTCATCACCTGCGCAGCATGTGATGGCGACATCCGGTACAATGAGTCCGTTTGTAGTTTGCTGTCGTGTTTCCAAGCATAACGACCTTCAGCAGCGACAATCCCTCGCTTTACAACTGGGGCGATGAGTTCACCTGCGATTTCATTCACCTTTGCCCTGCGGGCAACCGCTTCTTCTACAGATGACAATAATCTACGTGGCTTTTTTCGGACACGGTCTCGACTCTGTACGCCTTGACGCAACCGAGAAACCGAACTTTCCTCTTGTTCCGAGAGCGGGCCATAACCCTCAATTTGAACAAGCCCAGAGACTTTTTCAGGAAACGCTGCACTATAGCAACTCGCGATTAATGCACCAAGCGAATGACCCACTAATAGACACCTGTTTGGCGAAAGTATGCGCAAAAACTGGTTAAGATCGTCGATGTAGTCATGAAAAGGATAAAAGTTACTGTTTGGCTTATGCGTTGAGTTGCCATGCCCCGGTAAATCGATGGCACAAAGGTGAAAGGAGGATGCAATGGCATGCAAAGCCAACATGGTTGTTTCAAAGCTTGCCGCGTTATCTAACCAACCATGCAGAAAAACAATGGAGATGGGGCTCATGTTGGCATCCCCTATTTCAAGCGCTGCGATATGGCCACTTGAAACAGGGTACTGATTCTCGAACATTTGAATGGGGGAACGCCTTATCTAACTTGTTGAATGACGCGCCCTTCTCGCGGCCCGTAATGGAAATCTCGACAGTAAAGGCTGCGGCAAGGGTACAAACCAAAGTCATCGTAATCATGCATGATAATACGTTCTTCAATTCGCCACAGATGGAAGCCCTTACTCTTTAGAACAGGAAAACGGTAATCATACTCACCCACTTTTGCGACTTCCGACTCTTGCTTTGGCCCAAGAAGGTAATTAATCGGCCTTGAGCTAGGCTAACAGGATCTACAAACCCATCCACGTACGCGACGAAGCGGCCTTCTGGGTCAAGATTGATATCTGGTTTGCCAACCGAGTCGATCGGCAGATTAACAACCTCAACGCGCGTTCTGTCTTCTAAGTTAGTCACGCTTGCAATCACGCCACCTAAGCGAACTTCTGCATCAGTGCTGTCTTTCATGTTCACCCACAACTGGTAATCCGTGACAACGGATTCATTCGTGGTATCGAGATTTTCCGGTAACGATGAACAAGCGGTAAGAAAAACGGAAAAGAGAGCAATGGTGAATATTTTGGGAGAGAACAAAGACATAACGACTCCAAGATACTGCAGGGTTGTAAGTGCAAAATTAGATGTAGATATCGACGCCAATCAAACGATTTAGTTCCTCTCGTTTGGCTTGATTCATCACATCCATATACTGTTCCATGGCTTTTCTTCCTCTGCCTTCCGGCAAATCGTACTGTAGATTGGGTTGCTTTAAGTCAGATTCATTAAGGTGTCGGATGGATTGAGAGACAGCGTTAGCCACCTTGGTTGGTTGACCAACAGAGGTGCCGGCTTCGGTTTTCTTAACCTGTTGACGATTCGCTTTATTCGAGCGATTCGAGCCCGGTATCGCCGCTGGGGGCAAACCGTTTATGGAAACCATAAAACTCCTTATCCCTACCTAAATATTCAAAGCAAAGCACAGTGAATACTCACCGTGCTTAAGCCTTCTAACTAAAGCTTTACTCGCGCCCCGGAAGCTTCTTCCAAGCCACTTTGTCACGCAGATAAACTGGGCTTGCTGTTTCTGCGTCAACGGTGTTGCCTTTGGCAAACTCAAATTGAGCCAAAAACGCAATATCACGCGCATCTGGGTACAGCACTTCACCGGCTTTTGTCGGCAGACTTAAAGGGGCTAACTCTTCTGCGTAAGCATCCCAACCAGTACCCGCTTGAGTCCACTCACCAGATGTTTCTTTCACTTTTTCAGCTAAGAGTGCTGGCGGAATGACGCACTCTGCATCAACTTCCACCCAATCGCCATCTTGTTGACGCTCAAAACGGCCCCAATACACTTCGCTCATGCGAGCATCAATCGCACACGCAACCTGCTCTGCGCTGTGAACGCGGTAACTACCTTGCGCCATTGCTTTAAGCGTTGAGACACCGATCATTGGAAGCTCAGCACCAAACCCTAAACCTTGTGCAATACCAATGCCAATTCGAACACCCGTAAAGCTACCCGGGCCTCGGCCGAATGCTAAGGCGTCGACATCCGCTAACTTAAGGCCTGCCTCTTTCAGTACTTCATCCACCATAGGTAGGATCTTTTTCGTGTGGTCGCGAGGGGCAACTTCACTGCAGAAGAAAGTTTTATCACCGTCAATCAGCGCGACTGAACAGTTTTCTGTCGCGGTGTCCAAGGCAAGAATTTTTGCGCTCATGAGTATCTCTGTTTCTTTTCTATTTTTGCTGACTTAAAAAGTCTTTAATAATGTTCAAATCCCGAGTTCTCGGTATCGATGGCAAACTAGCCAAAAAGATACCGCCGTAGTCTCGAGTTACTAAGCGATTGTCGCAAATGATCAATGCGCCGCGATCCGTTTTGTCGCGAATCAGACGACCTACACCCTGCTTGAGAGTAATAACCGCATCAGGCAACTGCACCTGAGCAAAAGGCTCGCCGCCTTTTAGCTGACAATCTTCGATCCGAGCTTTCAAAAGCGGATCATCAGGTGCCGTAAATGGCAATTTATCGATAATAACACAGCTTAATGCGTCACCTCTAACATCAATCCCTTCCCAAAACGCCCCCGTCGCAACTAGCAAGGCATTGCCCAACTCCATAAACTCGGCCAGAGTTTTTTGCTTACTGGTTTCGCCCTGCATAAGCACCGGTACAGTTAGAGTTTCTCTAAAGCGTTCACCTAACTCGCGCATCATGCTGTGAGAAGTACACAAAAAGAAACAGCGCCCTTGGTTTTGTTCAATCACAGGGCCAAGCAAACGCACCAGTTTTTCCGCCATGCCAGGGGAGTTCGGCTCTGGAAGGTATCTGGGCACGCATAAACGGGCTTGCGTCTGATAATCAAACGGGCTTGGTAAAGAGAACTGCTGGCTTGGAGTTAAACCTAAGCGAGAAGTAAAGTGACCAAAATCTTCACCCACCGCCAGTGTTGCGGATGTGAAGATCCATGAACCTTGCTTCATCTCTATCTGTTCATGAAACTTATCTGCCACCGAAAGCGGCGTGATGTGTAAACTGAAATGGCGCGGCGTCGTATCAAACCAGTAAGAATATCCAGTAATGGAAACATCACAGACTCGATCAATTCGCCCTTTGATAAGATTGGCTCGCTCAAAGGCCGCATCGAGCAGTTGCGAGCGTCCAAGCGCCAACTTCAACACATCGACTGCAAAATCGAGGGTTTCCAGTAATCGTTCAACATCGCGTTTTATCGATGGCGAGTTCAAAGCCTCGCGCCAATTACCACGAAAGCCGGGCTCACCGAGAGTAATACGCATATCAGAACTGGTTTGAACCAACTTTTCTGCCACCTTCTGAAGCTGTCTCATGTCTTTGGCTTCAGTGCGATATCCAATTTCGATGTCTTTCGCAAGCTCTTGAATTTGGCGGCTCGACACAGATTGTCCGAAATACTGACTCGCGATATCCGGTAGCTGATGAGCCTCATCGAAGATAAACACATCGGCTTCTGGGATCAGTTCTCCAAAACCGGTCTCTTTAATGGCTAAATCGGCTAAGAACAAGTGATGGTTTACCACCACCAAATCCGCATCCAACGCTTTTTTTCTCGCTTTCAGCACAAAGCACTCACTGTATGCGGGGCACTCTTTGCCTAAGCAGTTATCGTTGGTAGAGGTAATGGTCGGAATAACAGGCTATCTTCAGCAATCTCTTCGCAGTCGCCGAGGTCACCAGTTTTTGTTTCTGACGCCCAACTGCGCACCTTAACCAGTTGAGACAATAACGTTGGGTCAGCATGATGGCCATGACTCTCAAGCATCTGCCTGCTTAAACGGTCTAAACACAGGTAGTTAGCCCGCCCTTTTAACAAAGCAACCTGCCCGTAGAAACCGAGTGCAGACGTCATTAGAGGTAGATCTCTATGGTAGAGCTGTTCCTGCAGGTTTTTAGAGCCGGTACTGATGATGGTTTTCTTGCCACTTAACAATGCAGGAACCAAGTAGGCGAAAGTCTTACCCGTACCCGTACCCGCTTCGACTACTAACTGACCTTCATCTTTGATCGCTTTATGAACGGCTTCTGCCATATCAAGCTGTGCTTGGCGTGGCTGAAAACCCGGTATTGCTTTACCCAGTGCACCATCAGAAGAAAAGGTTTTAGAAATCATGCCAGTATTAGAATCAATTAAGGGATAAAGATTATGGCAGGTTTACGAATCGGGCGCGAACCAATTTGATCGATTCGCGCCCGAGAAATTAGGAGTGTAGCACTCAGTATGGAAGTGCGTTGTTAAGTTGGGTTTATGCTACTTTCTGTTTAAACTACTTTCGATTCAAATAGCGAGATAGCCAAGCAGGACCATCGAATCCGTTGTCTTCAGACAGCATCGCTTTTGCTGCATCGGAAGGTGAAGCCTTGCTTTCCCACATTTCTGAAAGAAGCTGTTCATCAAGTTCATGGTCACCGACTAGGGCGCTCACGCGCTCGACATACAATTTACGGGCTAGAAGCTCTTTATCCATAAGTACCACCTTGAAACACTCTAAATTAGAGGAAAGAATCTCCAACAAAACACATTGAAAGCAACACTGAAACGCTACACCTGCAAGCGGTTTTTTGTTGAAACCAACGTGATAATAGATTAATTATAGCTTCGATACTGCGGCATGGTTCACCGTTCAACCGCCCAAAATTAATTTAAAGATCAAAAAAAATAATTCACGGAAGTTATAGGAAATGGAAAAGAAAACACTACTCACGCATTGTTCCGACGCGCCGGGGCTAATCTCTAAGATCACCAATATATGTTACAAGCATCAGTTAAACATTATTCACAATAATGAATTTGTGGATAATACCAGCGGTCATTTTTTCATGCGTACCGAGCTGGAAGGTTATTTTAACGATGAAACATTTCTAGCGGATCTAGACCAAGCTCTGCCTCAAGGCGCAAAGCGCAAATTGGTTAGCTCTTCTCGTAAACGCATTGTTGTTTTGGTAACGAAAGAAGCACACTGTCTTGGTGATATCTTGATGAAGAACTTCGATGGTAGCTTGGATGTGGAGATCGCTGCTGTTGTTGGTAACTACGATGTCCTACAAAGCCTAACGGAACGTTTCGATATCCCTTATCACTGCGTATCGCATGAAGGGTTAAATCGCGAAGAACACGAAGCGAAAGTCCTTGAAGTTGTCGATCAATACGAAGCGGATTATCTCGTTTTAGCGAAATACATGCGCGTACTGACACCTGGGTTCGTTGAGAAGTACAACCACAAGATCATCAATATCCACCACAGCTTCTTGCCAGCATTCATTGGTGCTAAGCCATATCAGCAAGCCTACGAGCGCGGTGTAAAAATCATTGGTGCGACGGCTCACTTCGTTACCAACGATCTTGATGAAGGTCCAATCATCAAACAAGACGTTATTCCTGTCGACCATAACTTTAGTGCAAAAGATATGGCGCAAGCAGGTCGAGACGTTGAGAAAAATGTATTGAGTAAAGCTTTGAACAAAGTGCTCAACGACCACGTATTTGTCTACGGTAACAAGACGGTTATTTTGTAATCCGACTTGACCTAAAAAAGGTGCTTGTAAGGCACCTTTTTTATTGATTTTCCAACATCTCTTGCAGCCCGCCCGCATTCTGAAGATTGGTGAACCCTTGAGCTTTCAGATACTGAAATGCCTGACCCGAGCGATTCCCGCTACGGCAGTACAAGACAATCTCTGTGTTCTTGTCTACCCCATTAAAATGCGTATCTAATTCAGCGAGCGGATAGTTCAAGGCATCCTCTAGATGGCCTTGTTCAAACTCTCCTGGTGTACGCACATCCACAACGAGTGCCCCTTGTTCTATCTTCTGCCAACCCACTTTTGCTCTTTCACTCGCCTGAACGGTTATTGAAAATAAAACAATGACAGCGAAAACAAACGTTCTGACTAGGCTTATTGACATTTTAATTCCTTAATTTACATAGAGTTAACTGGCTCATTTTATTATTGAATAATTCGGCTGTTTTTTAATGGACGCATCTTTTTATTTACAATTTTATGCAATGGAATACATAATATCTGAACATTTTTCTCATTTCATTCAAATAAGTATTTGCCTGTCACGAAGAGCACTTATAGTCATATTTCCAAATGGAAATTTGGATAAACAAAATACTAATTACTACAAGCTCAAATGGACAACGTCATGCATTTACATAAAGCCTCAGTCGTGGCTGTATTTATTGCAGCCTCATTTTCGACATCGGCAGAAACGAGTCAGATCGTCGATGATCAACACATTCAAAAACAACGTGCTGCGCTTGCGCAGAACACCAACGGAAAAGGGTACGGACCTCAGTCACCACGTAACATTGATGACCTATCAGGCAACAACCCGAATACTTTCAGCATAGCGCCTCAATCCACAGAGATGAATCTATGTAATATCCATTTTCACAAAAACGCTGAACATGCTGGCGGGGAGTTCAATAAATTTGCTGGTAACGGTGACGGCAATGGCTTTGGTACCGGTTATCGCTACAGCGGCTCTTTAAGTTTAAGTGAAGCAAAACGTTTTGACTCAAATGTATGTCGCAGCGATCATGGTGGCCTAAACGCCGGCGACACCATTGAAGTACACTTCGTACATACCACGGCCAAAGTCACACCAGGTGCCACGTTAGGTGCATGTTCAAACGACGCAACAGTAAACCCGCAGTTGCGTGTGGAAACCCAAGTGTTTGTTCTAGTCAACGACCGTAACGCTCTGAACTTCAATCAGCTGGCTAAAGTCTCCAAACGAAATGGTTATTTCCAAGCGACAAACATGCCAGATGACACTGGTAAGCCTATAGAGTACCTAGGTTCAACAACTGGCCCGGCATACAACACCAAAGGCTCGCCATATCAGGTGACTTGGAGCGTAAGACCAAAAGTGGCTAAAGTTGACTTACTCACCGTGGGTAACTGGTGTAAAGACAACATTTTCAACGAAGACCACGCACACGGTGTACGTAATTTGGTGGTCAACTCTGACTTGCTTTCAGACGCACAGATGTAAATCGGCCTCAATCAACACAAAAAGGGTAAGCCCACGCTTACCCTTTCATTTTTGTAGAAATATCCTACTTGCTAAAGTTTAATTGCAAGCTCGACGCCTTGTTTGATCGCACGAACGGCATCAAGCTCACCTGCATAATCGGCACCACCAATGACGTGCAGTGCGTCACCTAACTCTTCCCATTTAGCCTCGAAAGGCCTCACCGATTCTTGCCCTGCACAAATGATAATCTTATCTGCATCAAGTAGCTTTGATTGGTTATCAATCGACACATGTAAGCCTGAATCATCAATCTTGTCATAACTCACACCGCCAATCAGGTTTACGCCGCGCTTTTCAAGCGTTCGTTTATGAATCCAACCTGTTGTTTTCCCTGGGCCTTTACCCACTCGACCTTTGCGTCTTTGCAGTAACCAAACTTCCTTATCAGCCACTGAATCTGGGAATGGGAACAAGCCACCCGGTTGCTCCATCTCTTTATCGATACCCCACTCTTGCAACCAATCCTCAAGTGTATTCTCTTTGGCTCGGTAATCATGCTCGCCACATCGACGCCAATGCCACCTGCACCAACGATCGCCACCTTACTGCCTACCGGTGTCTTCTCTTTGATGAGTGTTTGGTAGTCCACGACTTTCTCGGCATTATCGATGCCCTCAATATCCACTTTCCGAGGAGTTACCCCTGTCGCTAACACAACGTGATCGTACTCTTTTAACTGTTCAAAATCGGCTTCTGTGTCGAGCAGCAAATTGACGCCTGTTTCATCAATTCGATTGGCAAAGTAACGAATCGTCTCGCGAAACTCTTCTTTGCCCGGTATTTGCATCGCAAGTCTAAACTGGCCGCCAATCCTATCATTACGCTCAATTAGATCCACACGATGCCCGCGCTCAGCTAAGGTGGTCGCGCAAGCAAGCCCTGCTGGTCCCGCACCAACAACAGCAATGCTTTTTGGAGTTGGAGTCGTATCAACGACCAACTCCGTTTCTCTACACGCCAAAGGATTGACCAAACAGCTCGCCGCCTTCCCTTTGAACACATTGTCCAAACACGCTTGGTTACAGCCAATACAAGTGTTGATTAAATGGCTTTTCTCTTCGGCTGCTTTGTTAACGAAAGCCGGATCGGCCAAGAACGGCCGCGCCATCGACACCATATCCGCTTGTCCTGAAGAGAGGATTCTCTCTGCCTCTTCCGGCGTATTGATTCGGTTGCAGGTCACGATAGGAACTTTCACGTAAGGTTTTACCTTTTCAGTTACCCACGTAAACGCGCCTCTTGGTACCTGAGTCGCTATAGTTGGAACACGCGCCTCGTGCCAACCAATACCCGTGTTGATAATAGTGACGCCGGCCTCTTCCAATGCTTGCGCCAGCTCAACAACATCTTCAAACGTACTTCCTTGCTCAACAAGATCGAGCATCGACAAACGGAATATGATAATGAACTCTTCACCAACTGCTTTACGGATGGACTTGACGATCTCGACTGGGAAACGCATGCGTTTCTTGTAACTGCCACCCCACTCGTCATATCGCATGTTAGTGCGTTTACACAAGAACTGGTTAATCAAATAGCCTTCAGAGCCCATGATTTCAACACCGTCATAACCCGCTAATTGAGCAAGAGACGCACTGTTTGCAAAGGCATCAATGGTCTTTCTGATCTGTCGACTGCTCATTTCGCTAGGCGCGAAGCGTGCTATCGGTGCTTTCATCGGTGACGCACTTTGGGCAAACGGATGCATCGCATAACGCCCGGCATGGAGGATTTGCAAAGCGATCTTGCTCCATGACGGTGAACGGCTTCCGTCACCACTTTATGAGCTTGCGCATGTTTTGGCTTACTGAATTCAGCGCTCATCGGATGCAAACGCCCACGTAAGTTCGGCGAGAACCCTCCGGTGACAATCAATCCAACGCCGCCTTTAACGCGTTCTTCATAAAAAGCAGCGAGTTTGTGCAGGCCTTCTTTATGTTCTTCTAATCCAGTATGCATTGATCCCATAAGGACTCGATTGCGTAACTGTGTAAAACCAAGGTCAAGCGGCTCTAGTAAATGTGGGTACATGGCAAACATCACTTTCTATTATTATTGTGGTCTGACCAGAATAATAAGCGCCAAACAAAAAATCAAACACGCGTTTACATTTTTGTAACACCGATCATCTTCTACCACAGTTCGTAGAGATTGAAGCTAAACTAACTAGTGAAAATGTTTTGATTTACATCAATAAGTTGAGAGAGACAGAATGATCACGTACGATGGGGCTTCGGCTTAGATTTTCAAACTGAGCCATGACCTTACAAACTCACCACGCCACTTTGTGGAGCCATAATGAAAACGATCTTCAAATTTATTGGTCTGTTTTTTAAAGGGATTTGGAAACTCATCACCTTCATTAGACTAGCGCTTGTAAACCTCATATTTGTCGCCACGTTAGCGATCATTTACTTCGCATTCACGCAAAAAGACGTTCAACCTGTCGCACCTGTTCAACAATCCGCATTGGTACTTAACCTCTCCGGTCCAATTGTGGAACAAAGACGCTATGTGAGCCCTATGGACTCCCTTACTGGATCCGTTTTTGGACAAGAGCTGCCCAAAGAGAATGTTCTGTTTGATATTGTGGATACCATTCGTCACGCCAAAGACGACGATAACATTACCGGTATCGTGCTCGCATTGAGGGACTTGCCTGAAACCAATCTAACGAAGCTACGTTACGTTGCAAAAGCCATTAACGAGTTTAAATCTTCTGGTAAACCCGTTTATGCCGTGGGTGCGTTTTACAACCAAAGCCAGTACTACCTAGCCAGCTATGCCGATAAAGTGTACCTAGCACCGGACGGCGCTGTATTAATTAAAGGCTACAGCGCTTACAACCTTTACTACAAAACGCTGCTTGAAAAATTGGAAGTAAACACGCACGTATTCCGTGTGGGTAGTTATAAATCCGCTATTGAGCCATTCGTTCGCGATGACATGTCGGATGAGGCCAAAGAAACGGCTTCGCGCTGGCTTGGCCAACTGTGGGGAGCATATGTTGAGGACGTCTCAACCAACCGTCAAATCTCACCATCGGTTCTTAACCCTTCGATGGATGAGTTCCTAGCCCAGTTAGAAAGCGCTAATGGTGACGTTGCTCAGTTGAGCAAGAACCTTGGCCTTGTAGACCAACTTGCAACACGCCAAGAAATCCGCAAAGAGCTGATTGAACAATTTGGTTCAGACGGTGACGACAGCTACCAAGCTGTTAGCTACTACGACTACCGCATGAATGTTCAACCAAACATTGATGTTACGGCAGACGATATAGCCGTCGTGATCGCAAGCGGCGCGATTATGGACGGTACTCAGCCACGAGGGACTGTCGGTGGTGACACAACAGCCGCGCTTCTTCGTCAGGCTCGCAATGACGATAAGGTAAAAGCGGTTGTCGTTCGCGTAGACAGCCCTGGAGGCAGCGCGTTTGCATCAGAAGTAATCCGCAATGAAATTGTTGCGCTGCGTGAAGCAGGGAAACCAGTCGTTATCTCGATGTCGAGCCTAGCAGCCTCTGGTGGTTACTGGATTTCCATGAGTGCCGACAAGATTATTGCTCAGCCAACCACACTCACCGGCTCTATTGGTATCTTCAGCGTGATCACGACGTTTGAGAAGGGCCTTAACAACATTGGCGTGTATACCGATGGTATTGGTACTTCACCATTCTCAGGCGTTGGGATTACCACGGGCCTTACCGAAGGTGCTTCGCAAGCATTCCAAATGGGTATAGAACACGGCTACAATCGTTTCGTTAATTTGGTCGCAGACTCTCGTGGTATCGCTCTTTCTGATATGGAGTCGATAGCCGAAGGCCGTGTTTGGACCGGGCAAGATGCGATGAAAGTGGGTTTGGTCGATCAAATGGGTGATTTCGACGATGCAGTAAACATTGCTGCGGAACTGGCTCAATTAGAGAGCTACAATCTTTACTGGGTTGAAGAGCCACTATCACCTGCTCAGCAGTTCTTCCAAGATATGATGAATCAGGTCAAGGTGCATGTTGGTATCGACATAAACGCCTACTTGCCACCAGCCTTGCAGCCTATCTCAAAACAGATGGCTCAGGATCTGAGTTTGCTGGAAACGTTTAATGACCCGAAAGGCCACTACGCATTCTGCTTAAACTGCGAAGTTCAGTAACCATTACCAAAAGCTCGTAAAAGTGCAGCCCTAGGGCTGCACTTTTTGTTTCACCAACCCAAAACCCGTAGTGCTTCCACTGCTATAGTGTAGAAATAACCACTTGATAGTGGAATGTTATAGCAACCTAGGGGAGCAGCAGTTTATAATTACGGCCTGTTCCCGATTCACAGTACGATTTGCCTCATGACTAGAAAACACATCTACATCGCTTACACCGGCGGCACCATTGGTATGCAAAAGTCCGATCACGGCTATATTCCAGTCGCTGGTTTTATGGAAAAACAGCTAGAGAGCATGCCTGAGTTCCATCGACCAGAAATGCCTGAATACACCATTCATGAATATGAGCCACTGATCGATTCTTCTGACATGACTCCGGCGGACTGGCAGCAAATCGCTGACGATATTGGCGACAATTACGACAAGTATGATGGCTTCGTGATCCTTCATGGTACAGACACCATGGCATATACTGCCTCCGCACTATCTTTCATGCTGGAAAATCTAGGTAAACCGGTCATCGTGACAGGCTCACAAATCCCATTGGCCGAGCTTCGCTCAGATGGGCAAGCGAACCTACTTAATGCCCTACATCTTGCGGCAAACTACCCAATTAATGAAGTCACGCTGTTTTTCAATAACCAGCTGATGCGAGGTAATCGCAGTACTAAATCTCACGCTGACGGTTTTAATGCTTTCACTTCCCCTAACCTTCCGCCACTGCTGGAAGCGGGTATCAGTATCAAAGTCAGCAATGGTGTCGAAATCAACAAAGCGCCAGAGGGTGAGTTCAAGGTTCACAATATTACGCCGCAACCTATTGGCGTAATTACCATGTATCCAGGTATTTCTCATGAAGTGATTCGAAACACCTTACTTCAACCTGTGAATGCGATGATCTTATTAACATTTGGCGTTGGTAATGCACCGCAAAACCCAGAACTCCTCGCTCACCTTCAAGACGCCTCTGAACGCGGCGTGATTGTGGTGAACTTGACGCAATGTCTGGCAGGTAAAGTTAACATGGGCGGTTACGCAACGGGTTGTGCGTTAGCCGATGCTGGTGTAGTCAGTGGCTACGATATGACGCCAGAAGCAGCTTTAGCTAAACTGCATTATCTTCTCAGCAAGAATTTAAGCTACGAGGAGGTGAAGCAAAAGATGCAAGAAATCCTTCGTGGTGAAATGAGCTTGTAACCAAGCCAATTGATGAAATAAAAAAACCGCCAATGGCGGTTTTTTTGATTTTCAGGGCGTTAAATTTAGCTTCTAGTTTCACTCGAGCAATATCTTCGGCCCCTTGCTGAAACTGTTTTTTCAGTTCAGATTTCGACTTAAAACTAATTTCGCCTCCTGCGGCGACTGTCATATGTTGAGCATCTGAATTATGCTTAGATTGATACAACATCACAGCTTGCATGCATGAGTCTCGCTGTTCTTGAGAAAGTGGTGTACCTTCAGGCCACTTACCAGTTTCGACAGCATACTGTAAACGCTCATAAACTTCAGGTGTCATAGCGTCTATTAACTGCTCAGCATTCATAGTTGATTCCTTGTCTATTCTGTACTGTGCAAACATAGCGTTCTCGCTATTTGAGTCAAGGATTGACAAAGAAATAAGAGTAATCGATCACAAGCAAAATTTATGAAGATAGCCAAACTACTCATCGCCCTACCTAGCCTCATCGTATTGAGTGGCTGTTTCGAGGATCGCAGAAATACAGAGCAACTGTGTAACGACCACCCAGAGCTGCGCTGTGAAAAGCTCAACATCAATGACGGCCAGTGCCGCCTCCCTAGAACTGACCTGATTTGGCACCGTTTCGAAGTTCACAAAAGTGGCAGCGATGCGAATAAAATTAAAGAGTATGCCTAGTAAGCGAATACAAACGCTGTCTAGAGCTTGCGTCTCAGATCCAACCTATCGATCAAAACAACGTAAAACAAAAACGTTTTGATGCCTTAATGCACTCTTCAGAAGAACAAGAGCGTATCGTTAGCGAACTGAGTCTCAGCCGTTCCCCAGAAACTCTATACTTCTTGTGGAGTCAAACAGGTGACGAAGACGCTCAGCGTGAGTTTCTGCAAATGGAAGGCTCACCTAAGCTCGAAACGGCAGAAATGCAGTACGCATTAGCGACCTTCTACACCAACCGAAATCAAGAAAAGACCTTGCAGCTACTTAATCACGCGTTAGAGCTGTCTGGCAGAAGCAACATCAATACTGAAATCTTCAAGTCACTGGCCAGCACCTACTATAAAGAGAACCAGAGAGAGCTTGCGTATATTTGGGCAAAAGTCGCTGAGTCGTTTGAGATACAAATTGTGTCAGATAAAGAACTGCAGCTACTTTATGGTTTTAACAAAGAGAAGTTCCAGAAGTTAGATGCGATTGCTGACGATGTTGAAGAGATGGTGCGGGCGGGTAAATATATGCAGTCGAGCCTACCGACTAAGTTTGACTAAAGTAGAATTGACATTTAGTAGGCTCAACTTACAAATGAAAGGATAAAACATTAAGCGGTGACCTAGTCACCGCTTTTTTGTGTTATGTTGAAAGTTAACGACACAGAGTTGACACAAAACCTTTCTCCCGTTGTGGGCGGGCCATCAGGAAAAACATGCCCTAAATGGCTGTCGCAGGCCTTGCATCGGATCTCAATTCTTCTCATTCCGTGACTCAGATCTTCTAAATAACGGATGGCTTCGTCATTAATTGGGGCGTCAAAGCTCGGCCACCCACAACCAGAATCGTACTTGTTGCTTGAATCAAACAACTCGGAGCCGCAGCAGGTACAAGTATAAATACCGGTGTTTTTGTTATGTAGTAACTTGCCTGAAAAAGGCGCTTCTGTACCTTGTTCTCGGCAGACGCGATATTCTTCATCAGAGAGCACCTCGCGCCAATGTTCATCAGGCTTTGCAAGAGATTTACGATCTTTATCCATTCGACTTTTTGTTCCCATTCTCAATTATAGTTATGACTTTTTTTGCTAAATACTTGCTAACATCTTATGTTGTAGCACATACTTCTTGCTGGTAAAGTTTTGTACAGGATGTAACAAAATTTTCAGGCTTACCTGAACATTTTACGCTAACTGGAAAAGAGAAAAACCAGTTATTGAGATTAAAAAACGTTCATTTGCGACTAATTGTGAAAAAAAGCGACAATTTTTTTTGACATTAAACAAGTTAAGCCTGATTATCGGTTGCAGTTGAAAACTGGATTTTGTAATTTTACTACCAGTTATCTTAAAACAGAAATTAAGTTGTGGAGCAACTATAATGACTATCAAAGTAGGTATTAACGGTTTTGGCCGTATCGGTCGTTTCGTATTTCGTGCAGCGCAGGAGCGCAACGACATTGAAGTAGTAGGTATCAACGATCTAATCGACGTTGAATACATGGCATACATGCTTAAGTACGACTCAACTCACGGCCGTTTCAACGGTACTGTTGAAGTTGAAGGCGGTAACCTAATCGTTAACGGCAAAACTGTACGTGTAACTGCAGAGCGTAACCCAGAAGATCTTAAGTGGGATGCAATCGACGTAGACGTAGTTGCTGAAGCAACTGGTCTTTTCCTAACTGACGAGACTGCACGTAAGCACATCACTGCTGGCGCGAAGAAAGTTGTTCTAACTGGTCCTTCAAAAGACGCTACTCCAATGTTCGTTATGGGTGTTAACCAAGACACTTACGCTGGTCAAGACATCGTTTCTAACGCTTCTTGTACTACTAACTGTCTAGCGCCTATCGCTAAAGTTCTTAACGACGAGTTCGGTATCGAATCTGGTCTTATGACTACAGTTCACGCAACTACAGCTACTCAAAAAACTGTAGACGGTCCTTCTGCTAAAGACTGGCGCGGTGGTCGTGGTGCTTCTCAAAACATCATCCCATCTTCAACTGGTGCTGCTAAAGCTGTAGGCGTTGTTCTTCCAGAACTAAACGGCAAACTAACTGGTATGGCTTTCCGCGTACCAACTGCTAACGTTTCTGTAGTTGACCTAACTGTTAACCTTAAGAACGGTGCTTCTTACGAAGCTATCTGTGCAGCTATGAAGTCTGCATCTGAAGGCGCTCTTAAAGGTGTTCTAGGTTACACTGAAGACCAAGTTGTTTCTCAAGACTTCATCGGTGAAGTTCAAACTTCAGTATTCGATGCTAAAGCTGGTATCGCTCTAACTGACAACTTCGTTAAAGTTGTATCTTGGTACGACAACGAAATCGGTTACTCAAACAAAGTTCTAGACCTAATCGCTCACATCTCTAAGTAATTCGTTACTTTAAGATAAGCGTTTAGCGCAGAATCTTGTTTAAAGGCGGCTCTCGAGCCGCCTTTTTGTTATCTATTGTTTAGTGCAGCAACTGTTTAGTGCAACAATCTGTTTACTGCAATAAGCGCAAGCGTATTCAAAACACTAGCCAGTATTCCCATGGTTCATCCATTGTGTTGCTTAATTACGTAATGGCTCTCTTTGTGATGGGCAATAGGAATACTATTTAGATGTTATCGAGGACATAGTAATGGACTTATCTTCTCTCCCTACCCTACAGTACTGTCTGACAACGTCACCATCGCCCAGCATGGCGAACACAAAATTGTTCGTGTTATTCATGAAAAGGCGACAGCCGGTATCTCTCTATTTGGCGGTCACGTTGTTTCATTCAAACCTACAGGTCAAGAAGACTTAATTTGGATGAGTGAGCAAGCGAACTTTGACGGTAAAGCGGCTCTGCGTGGTGGTATTCCCGTTTGTTGGCCTTGGTTTGGTCGCATTGCAGCGCCAGCTCACGGCTTTGCACGCAATAGCGAATGGGAACTTGTCGAGCATCGAGAAACAGATAACGGTGTGATTGTTGCGCTTGGCTTACGCGATACGGGCGATACTTTTGCTATTTGGCCGTACCGATTCGAAGCCAAACTCTATGTTGAAGTGAGCAATGAGCTTAAAGTTACCCTAGATGTGACTAACACCGACGATGCACCTTGGACATTCTCTGGCGCACTGCATACCTACTTGAATGTGGCTGACATTACTAAAGCGGTGACAAAGGGTATGGGCCCAGAGTTTATCGATAGCTTGAACAGTAACCAGATCACTCAAGGTGGTCAAGAGCTCGTCCTTACCGATACGGTGGACCGTGTATACACTAAGCCGGAATCAGTGATTAAGCTGCACGACCCAGTTTGGAATCGCACCCTGACTGTCGAGAACCAAGGTCACAACAGCGCGGTTATCTGGAACCCTTGGGCTGAAGGTGCACAAGGTATGGGCGACATGCAAGATGATGGTTACCTAACCATGCTGTGTATTGAATCAGCGCTGCACGCACCATCCATTGAGCAAGGCAAAACCCTTCAACCGGGTGAAAGCCACCAGCTTGTTACTGTGATTGCCGCATAAGCTTTCCGTACTCACGAATTGTAAGGGCAGGTCTTCCTGCCCTTTTTATTTGCTTCAGTAACCGTTAAAATCCCGTCTCACCTTTGCCTACCGAGAATACTATGGCTTACCAATGTCCCCTGTGTCACCAACCTTTGGCTCTCAATGAGCGCACATTCCAATGTGCCGACAATCATCAGTTTGATGTTGCAAAAGAAGGTTATGTTAATCTCATGCCTGCTCACCATAAGCGTTCAAAAGATCCCGGTGACAACAAAGAGATGACAATGGCGAGAAGGGAGTTTCTTGGTTCAGGCTACTATGACACTTTGCGTGACAACGTGGCCAAGTTGATTGCCTCTTACTACCAAGAATCTGCTGCGACCCTGCTTGATATCGGTTGCGGCGAAGGCTACTACACGCACGCTGTAGCCAATGCGCTCAACGAGAACAATGAACAATCACAAGCGTTCGGCTTAGACATCTCCAAAGTGGCGGTACGTTTTGCGGCAAAACGCTACCGTAATTGTCAATTTAGCGTTGCCTCTAGCCACCGCTTACCGTTCAATGATCAAAGCCTAGATGCGGTTTTGCGCATTTACGCTCCTTGCAAGCACGAAGAGCTGCAACGCTGCATTAAATCTGGTGGGCGACTCTTCACCGTCACCCCTGCGTCTCGTCATTTATACCAACTTCGCGAGCGAATCTATAACGATGTAAGGCTTCATTCAGAAAACCCTGAAGAGATAGATGGCTTCCAGCTTGAAAGAGAAATTCCTCTGAATTACGACATGGATTTACTTAATGGTGATGGCTTCAACCTACTGCAAATGACCCCATTTGCGTGGAAAGCGAGCGAGGAGTTAAAATCGGAACTCAAATCCCTCGAACACTTTTCGTGTGAAGCCGACTTCATGATTCGAATCTACAGAAAATCATAGCCTTATCAAAAATATCTATGGCAGCAGTGCATATCACTTCTGCCACGACTCCTTTTAAAGCCCTGCTTCAGACACGCTGCTTAAAAATTGGCTCAGGTTTTGCTTAATAACTTTTCATAATAATATCGAATATTGCACACAAGTTTTTTACTTGTTTGCCGATACTATTATTAACGGTGTGTTAAGGAGAGTTTTATGACACCAGTAGGAACGGAGTCGGCACGTCTGACACCTACGCAGCAGACAACAGTTAAAAACAATAGCGAAGCACCAACGCAACAGTCTTCAACACCTTTAAAGGTAGAGCAAAACAAAGTCACTCTATCGGCAGAAGGGAAGGCGTTACTGGCTGCTTTGCAAGAGCTCGATAAAAACAGTGTCGAAGCAGAAGGCAAAGAGAAAACCACAACTTCTAAGGTTGAATCTTTTGCTCACGGCGCTCTTGGTATGGATCACCCTGACAAGATTAAAGAAGAAGAAGATTCTTCATACTCTGCGGGGCAATATCTTTCCGCTGCGGCAACCGTTGGCGGCATACTACTAGCCATTCTTTAAGCACCTAGCCCATCTAGGTGCTTTCCTTTTATTTTGTCTTCATTGGTTTTTGCCGTGACGACAAAAGACTTCGTTTGTTCTAAAAACCACCTCAGTTCCATAATGACGCTCTACTCATTTTGGAATTACTCCGTGAAAAACTCATTCTCACTCATCGATAAGCCGACCTTTTTTGGCGCTATCGCACTACTTCTAACGATAATTTTTCCACTGATCCTTTTCCCTGAACAAGGTGCAAGTTGGATAGCAACAGCCAAAACATTCATGACTGATAAGTTAGGCTTCCTCTACCTGTCACTGGGGATCGGTGCTTTTGGCTTCATGATCTATGTAATTTTCAGCGACATGGGGCAAATCAAATTAGGTGACAGTGACGAAAAACCTGAATTTGCGACGGCCTCATGGGCGGCAATGCTATTTTGTGGCGGTATCGGTGCAAGCATCCTCTATTGGGGCTGTATCGAGTGGGCGTACTACTATCAGTCGCCTCCTTTCCAACTAGAGCCTGGCAGCGAAGAAGCTGTTCGTTGGGCTGCAACCTATGGTCTGTTCCATTGGGGACCGATTGCTTGGTCGATCTATTTAGTTCCAGCTCTACCAATCGCCTACTTTTTCTATGTCCGCAAACAGCCAGTTTTGAAAGTCTCGAGCGCGCTTATGCCTGTACTTGGCGAAGAGAACTCAAAAGGCGCTGCCGGTAAAATTGTCGACGTCCTATTCATCTTTGGCTTACTTGGCGGCGCGGCTACCACGCTAGGCCTTGCCGCTCCGCTTATCAGTGAAGGCTTGAACCAGCTATTTGGCATGCCAAAGACCACCTTCACTCAAATCTTAGTGCTGCTTATCTGCACGGCTATCTTTGCGTACTCTTCCTACGCTGGATTGGAAAAAGGCATCAAGATCCTCAGCAACATTAACTTCTGGGGCGCGATGGGGCTGCTTGCATTCGTGCTCGCCGTTGGGCCAACCATCTTTATGTTAGAAACAGGTCTAGACTCTATCGGACGTATGCTCTCTAACTTCTTTGTGATGGCTACATGGGCTGAACCGTTTGGTGGTTATGGAACCTTTGACGACACGCACTTTCCTCAAGATTGGACCATATTCTACTGGGCATGGTGGCTCGTATTTGCACCGAGTATGGGCTTGTTTGTGGCTCGCATATCTCGTGGGCGTACTATCAAACAGATGGTTTCGGGCTCAATCTTTTTCGGATCGTTAGGCTGTTTCCTGTTCTTCATGATCTTAGGCAACTATGGTTTGTCACTTCAGCTTTCAAATCAGCTTGATGTCGTCCATATCTTAAACACACAAGGCGCGACGAGCGCTATTTTTGCCATGCTAGGCGAACTGCCATTTAGTACCTTAATCATCGGCTTGTTTACCGTTCTTTGTGTCATCTTTACTGCTACGACTTTTGATTCGATCTCTTACATCCTCGCATCTGTCGTCCAAAATAATGTCACCGAAGAGCCAATGCGTTGGAACCGCATGTTCTGGGCCTTCACGCTCTCCTTCCTTCCTACCGTTCTCATGTTTATGGTGGGTTAAGTACACTGCAAACGGCGGCAATTGTCGGCGGATTACCGCTGTTAGTGATATCGGTAATGTTGATGATTTCTGCGGTTCGCGCGACGACGCTCGATCTCAAGCACCAAGAAGACTACGTTGAACCGACCATCAATATTGAAGAGTTACCAGAGATGGATCCTTGGTCTTCTGAGGGTATGGCGCTGGCTCGATTTGAGAAGAGTCGCGATGCCGCCCAAGAAGCGGCAGAAGTCGAGCGCCAAGCTATGGTCGATTTAATGCGAATCAAAAAACGCATTCGCGCTTTTGCACTTGAGCATCACAATCAGGAAGATTTCCAAGATCACCATCTACCTCAAGAGATGCAAGATGAACTGGAGTCAGCCTTGGCGGCTTTAACCAAAGCACAAGACGAGAAACAGGCGTCTTCACAACGTGCTCAACAGGCAAGAAGTGAATTCAACCAAACCGTGTTAGAAGCGCAGTAAAACACTAGAAATACAAAAGGGCTATCTGTGATAGCCCTTTTCTTCTCATTACTACTTAATATATTCACATAATGTGGCGACTAAGCACCGACAATACCGCCATCTTCTCGAGTAATCACGATGACAGATGAACGTGGAATACTATTGCCACCATCAGGGAAGTGCGACGGAGCTAAGTCCTCACCCGGGTGTTGAATACCGACAAACATCGCTTTGTTGTCTGGCGAGAAGGTTAGGCCTGTAACCTCACACGCGATTGGCCCATTTAGGAAGCGGCGAATCTCGCCGGTTTCTGGATCGCTACACAACATTTGGTTGTTACCCATTCCAGCAAAGTCCCCTTTGTTCGAGTACTTGCCATCGGTTTGAATCCACAAGCGACCAAAGCGGTCAAAGCCAATACCATCTGGCTATTGAACATGTTATCCGCATTGATGTTATCAGAGCCCGCCATTAGACCTTCGGAATATACCTCTGGGTTACCCGCAAGCACATAGATGTCCCACTCAAACGTTTCAGCCGTGTGGTCAGCGCCTTTTGGCTGCCAGCGGATGATATGACCATATGGATTCTTTTCACGTGGGTTAGCGGCATTGATTGGCTGACTTTCTCGTACACCACGGTACTTGTTATTTGTTAGTGTACAGAACACCGAGTGTTGTTCAGGGTGAACCGCAACCCACTCAGGACGATCCATTGTGGTTGCGCCAACTTGAGTCGCCGCCATACGAGCAAAGATCATCACCGACGCAGGGTCTTTAAAACCATTTTCTGGTGTTAGACCATTTTTGCCCCAAGTAAGCTCAAGCCATTGACCTTGGCCTTTCAGCTCACCTTCAACACCTTCAAACTTCGCTACGTACAACGTGCCCTCTTCGAGTAAATCACGATTGCTGTCTGCACCTGGTACGTATTTACCTTTCGATACGAACTTGTATAGGTGCTCGCCGCGCTCGTCATCGCCTAGGTAAACCACAACGTGACCAGTCTTATCCACCATTAACGCTGCATTTTCGTGCTTAAAACGACCAAGAGCGGTACGCTTCTTCGGTGTTGAATTTGGATTCATTGGGTCAATCTCAACGACCCAGCCATGACGATGAGGTTCGTTTGGGTGTTTACTCATGTCAAAGCGCTCATCGTGCTTGTACCAATCGTAGTTCCAATCTTCTTTTTTCAAACCGTAGCGTGCGTAAGTTGGCCCTAGGTCTTCATCACCTGACTGTGCAAAGTAACCATTGAAGTTCTCTTCACATGTTAGGTAAGTACCCCATGGCGTTTCGCCATTTGCACAGTTGTTGAATGTGCCCAAAACGGAACGGCCTGAGTTGTCATTTGCAGTTTTCAGTAGGTCGTGACCCGCAGCAACACCGGTCACTTCCATTTCAGTGTAAGCCGTGATGCGTCGATTCAAACGACCTTTTGGATTCACTTTCCACGTACCATCAGCCTTCATCAACTCAACAATAGAAACGCCATGCGCTGCTTGCGCTTTGCGAACGTCATCTTTTGAAATGTTTTTACCTTGATGAGGGTAAAGATACTCGTTGTTGGTGTACTCGTTGTTTACTGCTAAAACAGCGCGATCAGAACTGATTGGGAAGAACGTCATGCCATCATTGTTATCGCCAAACTGATGCGCTTGAGCCTTAGAGTCATTCGCTTGATCAAATGCTGGTGCACCTTCGACCACCATGTCGCCCCACGAAATAAGAACTTCCGCTTTGTAGCCTGCAGGAACTTGAACTGTATCTGCAGTTGAGATGCTGATCGCTTCAAAGCCCATCAAATCAGATTTTTCGGCCATTGTGCTGGCAATAGCTTGGCTAACTGGACTTGCTGCAAAAAAGCCGACGGTGCCCGCAGCGCCTGTCGCTTTCAAAAAGCCACGGCGCGAGACCGCTGCCTCTACAAAGCGATTAAATTCTGGTTCTTCATCAAGTAATCGTTGGTCGTCATTGTGGTTCATAGTACTTCCTTATCTGTGAAAACTGCCCATAGATGAGCTATTTAGTTAGAGTTTGGGCACTATAATGCGCACATGACATGACACATTTTTTACGTTTATGTATCAGTTCGTTGATCGCACCATGACAAATGACTTATCTATCACTTCTGCCTTAGGCATATAAAAAAAGCACTAAACGAAAGTTCGAGTAGTGCTTAAAGGTGGGGGTAAATATTATCAGTTCAAAGAAAAGTCTGTTCTAACGAACACCAACTAATCTCAGGTCTACATGGCCTGTTTTGTTCGAATCAGTGATGACAGGGTTTACTGTGTCCGTTATGAATCGGAGTTTTCCATTGACTTCAATGCGAGCACTGACACTGTAGCGATGGTTATCAACAATCTCATTGCGGTCATAGCTTAGTTCAAAATCAAACGGCACTTGTGCACCTTCAGTCTTAAAGCTTTGCTTAGCCAGAACAATTGCCGGCGCATCAGCTAGGGATATATCTTGTAGTGTCACCGTGACTACCGCATTGTCAGGCAGTGCGATACGCTCGCGATAAGCGATGGTGCCAGTCACTGACTCCATTTGCTGAGCCTGAACTTGGCTATCACTGGTCTGTGAGGATTCACTCGATTGGGGAGTTTGGCAACCAACTAGGGTAAAGCCAATTACTGCTGACAAAATAATGGATAGAGCCTTTTTCATATCGCCTCGCTGTCTTGCATTCGTGAGCTGGATTATAGAACCTGTTTGATATGTTGTCTTGATAACTAAAGCGATTTTGACAATGATTTGACTCGGTTAGCGTCGTTCTAATCGCTTCAAGGGGCTCTGTCCGCTATCATTTGCGTATATACTCTAAGGCAATCCAGAATTTTAAGAGCATCAGAAATGAGTAAACCTTTAAATGAGCTGCTGAGTTTACTGCAGTTAGAAAAATTAGAAGAAGGACTTTTTCGTGGGCAGAGTGAGCACCTAGGCTTACCTCAAGTCTATGGCGGCCAAGTCATTGGCCAAGCACTTTCCGCAGCACGCTACACAGTTGCTGAAGATCGTACGGTTCACTCTTTTCATAGCTACTTTCTGTTTCCAGGTGATCCTGAAAAACCAATCATTTACGACGTTGAAAATCTAAGAGATGGCCGAAGCTTTAGCACTCGCCGAGTGAAAGCGATTCAAAACGGTCGCCCTATTTTCTACTTAACCGCGTCTTACCATGGTGAAGCACCTGGATTCGAGCACCAAAACACTATGCCAGACGTTCCAGGGCCTGAGAACTTCGCCTCTGAGTCAGAGCTAGCAGCGCAAATTTCTCAGTTCTTACCTGAAAAACTAAGAGAAACCTTCTGCGGCGAAAAATCGATTGAGACTCGCCCAGTGAAAGTGGTAAATCCGCTTAAACCACACAAAGAAGAGCCAAAGCAGTACCTTTGGATACGCGCCAATGGTGATGTGCCAGATGATCAACTGATTCATCAATACCTGTTGGGATACGCGTCAGATTGGGGCTTTTTGACCACAGCACTACACCCGCATGAGGTGTCGTTGATGACGCCGAAATTCCAAGTGGCAACCATCGATCACTCTATCTGGTTCCATCGCCCATTCCGTATGGACGAGTGGTTGCTGTATGTGATTGAAAGCCCAACTGCAAGCAACACTCGCGGTCTGGTTCGTGGCGAAATCTACAACCAGCAAGGCCATTTAGTGGCCAGTGCGGTTCAAGAAGGGGTGATGAGGTTTACAGGGTAATCTTCCCGAAGCCTACTTAAAAACATTCGCCCTGCCATCAATGATGGCGGGGCTTTCCGCCCGATTAAACAGGTAGTGCTGTCGTATATTTAAGTGGTTCCATTGCGAATGTCGACGTCACATTTGAGATTTCATCAACGCTGTTAACCAGCTTCTTGTAAAAGTCATCAAAGCTTTTCATGTCACTAACTAACACTTTCATCATGTAGTCATACTCCCCCGCCATGCGATAAAACTCCATCACCTCTGGGAACTCATTCACGGTGGAGACGAACTCTTGATACCACTCATGGGAATGGTTGCTGGTTTTTACCATCACAAACGCGGTGAACGACAACCCTAGGGATTCAGGATTCAACAAAGCAACCCGCTTGGTGATGACCCCGGCTTCTTCAAGCCGCTTCAAACGCTTCCAACAGGGCGTCGTGGTGAGGTTTACTGCTTCTGCCAAATCATTCAGAGACAAAGTGCCATCTTGCTGAAGTAAAGACAGTATTTTTCTATCGATCTTATCCAAACTCATCTCAGCCCTTAAAAGAGAAAATTTTTCTATCAAATGATAATTTTAAAGCAAATTTAGCAAAATATTTCTCCTAGCAATAGGCTAAATTATTAGCATAACGAAAACAAGGAGCCTCCTATGTGCACTGACCATCTTTGGATTAACAACGCGATTCGTAAAATTGAAGCAGACTTCCAACGTTCTGCTGATACGCACCTCATCAAGCTAGACCTTCCGTCTATTGAAGGGGTCGATATCTATCTCAAAGATGAAAGCACACACCCAACGGGTTCCCTGAAACACCGCTTGGCGCGTTCTTTATTCCTTTACGCCATTTGTAATGCTGGGTAGGACCGAATACGCCAATCATTGAATCATCTTCGGGCAGCACTGCGGTTTCTGAAGCATACTTCGCCCGTTTACTCGGCCTACCGTTTATCGCTGTGATGCCGAAGTGCACTGCTCGCAAGAAGATCGAGCAAATCGAATTCTATGGTGGTCAAGCTCATCTGGTTGATCGCTCAGATCAAATCTATGCGGAATCAAAAACGCCTGGCTAAAGAGCTCAATGGCCACTACATGGACCAATTTACCTATGCCGAGCGCGCTACTGACTGGCGTGGTAACAACAACATTGCGAACTCTATCTTTAGCCAAATGCAGCTTGAAGATCACCCAATCCCAACTTGGGTTGTGATGAGCCCAGGTACAGGTGGTACGTCTGCAACCATTGGTCGTTTCATTCGATACCAACAACACAACACCAAGCTTTGCGTTGTGGACCCTGAAAACTCGGTATTCCACGACTACTTCAAGACTGGCGATATGACGATTACAGGTGACAAAGGCAGTAAAATTGAGGGTATTGGCCGCCCACGTGTGGAGCCGAGTTTTATTCCAGGTGTGGTCGACGAGATGCGTACGATTGCCGATGCAGCAAGTGTTGCTACAGCGCACTGGTTAGAGAAGCTCATTGGTCGTAAAGCTGGCGCTTCAACAGGCACCAACTTATATGGCGCACTGCAGCTTGCCTCTGAAATGAAGCGTAATGGCGAGACGGGTTCGATTGTTACTTTGTTATGTGATAGCGGTGAACGCTACTTAGACACTTATTACAACCCTGAGTGGGTCACCAACAATATCGGCGATCTCACCCCTTATTTAGACAAACTTGAAGCTTTCCAAGCAACGGGCTTCATTGAGTAACTTAGTTTAATCATTAAAGTTCCAATTAAAAAAACGCCTCCATTGGAGGCGTTTTTTGTATTCACACTTAGAACGTTTTTGCTTACTTCTTCTGTTTAGCTTCAAAGGCAGCCAGTTGCTCAGGCGTTGCTGGCAGTTGATGGTTCTGCTTCCATTCATCATACGTCATGCCGTAAACACGCTCGCGGGCATCGTCGATATCAATATCCAATCCACGCTCTTCCGCCTCCGCCTTGTACCACTTACTGAAGCAGTTGCGACAGAAACCCGCCAAAATCATAAGATCAATGTTCTGTACATCTTTGTTGTTATCAAGATGTGCCAGTAGTCGGCGAAATGCCGCTGCATCTAAACTGTCTTGCTGCTCTTGAGTCAGGTTTTTGTATTTAAAATCCGCCACTTTCTCTTCCTTCTGGTTTTGTATTTTTATTTCCGTGTATGGATATAGAAGCAGTATGCCCAATGAGGGCAAAAACTCAATAAAAAAGCCCAAGAGAAAACTCTTGGGCTTTAAGGTCTGTGAACCTTGCTGAATGACTAAATTGAGCTTAGGGGTTCTATACCTTTGTGGTTAACCTTGAATACCAACAATCAACCATGGTGCATTGTTCGCGGTAAGGTCGCGCTCTAAATGCCAGATATCAGTGATGTCTTCTTCAATACCTTCATGCGCATCGCGGTAGCGGCCTGTAAACTGCAGGCTTAACTGCGCTTTTGTAGAGTCGTAATCAGCGCGGACAATTTCTGCGTCTACGTACATCACGTCGGTGTGCTGTTCACCGTCTAACTTTTCGCGCTCAGCCTTCAAGTCTTCAAACAAGCTTGGAGATACATACTCTTCAATCGTATCCAATTGATTGTGGTTCCAAGCGCCTTGCAGAATGCGGTAGTGCTCACGAGAACCATTAATAAACGCAGCTTGATCAAAACCCGGTGGGTAGTTGTGCGGTACGTCGGTTTGAGAACCGAAACCAAAGCCACCAGTTGCTGCACCTGGTGCTTGTTTAGGCTGCTCAAAATTATGAACATTTGGTTGCTCAAACTTTGATTGGCTTGCCCCGCCATAAGCTGGTTGCTGTCGCTGATAGTTCATACTACCTTGCTTCGCGCCAAGCATGCCTCGAAGGAATTTAAACGCTACGAATGCGATTAGGCCAAGGATTAGAATATCCAAGAACTGAATGCCTTCAAACGCGCCGCCAAAGAAAGCGGCTAGCAAGCCACCAGCAAGAAGACCGCCCATGATGCCACCCATCAAACCTTTGCGGCTTGAGTTTTGAGTGTTCTGAGCTTGATTTTGCTGCTGTTCATTACGAACACGATTTGTGTTTTGTTGCTGCTGTGCTGGTGCAGGAGCAGTTCGGAAACTTTTTCCGAATGACTTACCGCCACCAAATCGTTTTGCTTCCGCAATTGGTGCTGTGGTCATCGCAACCATTAACAAAGCAACAACAGATAGAATACGTTTCATAGTTTTCCTTCAGGTGCATTTTATGAGGCACATTAATAATAACCTCTCGTTATGAGCAATGATACGCGTAAACATTAATTTGATGTATCGAAATATTGCAAAAGCATCTATCTTTAGTTGACGCTAATACACCTAAAATTTAGAATATCGAACGTTGTTCATTTTTAATATTTCATCATGGCCCGTAGAAACGATCATACCCGTGAGGAGCTCATTGCTCTCACCTTAAACACAGTAAAAGAGTTCCTAAACGAGCACTCTTATCATGACCTTAGCTTACGCAAAATAGCGAACATGATTGGTTATGTGCCGAGTACACTTGTGAATGTTTTTGGTAACTACAACTTACTGTTACTTCACGCGGTCGCCCAAACATTGGATGAATTAGCCGAAGAAGCACAAGCGTCTCTAGCAGGAACGACAGACCCAAAAGAGTCTCTCTATGGCTTGGCTTACTGCTACCACGATTTTGCACAGAAGCACCCTCATCGTTGGCAGCTGATCTTCGAACATAATATGAATGGCGAAACGCTGCCAGAATGGCAGTCAAAGCGTATCGATAGCATGACTGGCATGCTCGAACAGCTGCTGCGTGTTATCGCCCCACATCGCAGTGAATCTGAAGTGCTTCAGGCAAGTCGTGTTTTATGGTCTGGTGTACATGGAATTACGCTGCTAAGCGTTGATGACAAGTTTTTCGCTGCAGAACCTATTGATGGAAAGGTTCTGATTGAAGACTTACTCACCAACTACCTAGCGCGTTGGTAACCACAAGAGACAACAATGTCAGACAAGCAAGTATCTCTATTAAGGCAGAAACGATTTCTGCCTTATTTTATCACTCAGTTCTTTGGCGCCTTTAACGACAATATTTTCAAAAACGTTCTACTTCTTTTTGTCGCCTTCGCGGGTGCAAGCGCCCTCCCTATTTCAAGTAACCTGTTTATCAACCTCGCCGCGGGTATTTTCATACTCCCATTCTTCTTATTCTCAGCTTCCGCGGGTGTACTGGCAGACAAATGCGAAAAGTCGCAATATATTCGCCGTGTAAAGCTGTTTGAAATTGGCATCATGTGCCTTGGCGCGATTGGTTTTATCACGGAAAGCTACCTGATTTTATTGGCTTTACTGTTCTTAATGGGCACACAATCGGCATTCTTTGGCCCAGTCAAATACGCACTGCTTCCGCAAACTTTAAAAGACGATGAGCTGATCAACGGTAATGCGCTGGTTGAAACAGGAACCTTCCTTGCTATTTTACTGGGTACACTAGGCGCGGGAATGATTGCTTCGGCGGAAAATGCAAAATACCTCGCCGCATTTTGTGTGGTGGTGTTCGCGGTGTTGGGCTATTGGTCGAGTCGCTCGATTCCAAAAGCTGAAGCGGCGGATCCCTCAATCTCATTTCGTTGGCAGCCTGTCAAACATACTAAGGTAACCCTTGCCATCGCTAAGTCTGATCGCACGATTTTTATCTGCATTATGGCGATCAGTTGGTTCTGGTTCCTTGGCGCAGCTTACCTCACGCAATTTCCTAACTTTACGAAAGTACATCTAAACGGCAATGAAGCCGCGGTTTCTTTTCTTTTGGCGCTTTTTTCTGTAGGTATTGCTATCGGCTCTATGTCGTGTGACAAACTTTCTGGCAAGCATATTGATGTGGGATTGGTACCCATTGGCAGCCTAGGCGTGACCATCTTCGGCTGGCTAATGGCAACGTCGGTACCTGAAAATTTGCCACAGTTCAGCCAGTTCAAAGAGTTTATTACCTATTCTGAGCTTTGGCCGCTATTTGCCTACCTGCTGGTTCTAGGCGCGTCTGGTGGTGTGTTCATCGTTCCGCTTTATGCGCTACTACAACAACGCTCGAAGCCAAAAGAGCGAGCACAGGTAATTGCGGCTCTAAACATCTACAACTCTCTATTCATGGTCGGCAGTGCGGTTCTCGGTATTGTTTGCTTGAGTATGCTGAGCCTATCGATCACTCAGTTGTTTGCCTTGCTCTCGGTGATGAACATATTGATCGCCATCTACCTGTTTAGTCAGGTGCCGATCTTTGTTGTGCGTGTGTTGGTTTGGATTCTGACGCATACCATGTATCGCGTTAAGCACACCAACCTTCATCACCTCCCTTCGCAAGGTGGCGCATTGATCGTGTGTAACCACGTCACCTACATGGACGCACTACTACTTAGCGCAGTCTGCCCTCGCCTGATTCGATTCGTGATGGAAGAAGACTATGCAAATCTTCCTCCACTTAAACGTTTCCTCAATCGTGCAGGCGTAATTCCAATCTCTGCCACCAACCGAGGCTCTATTCGCCGTGCGTTCACCGAAATTGAACAGGCGCTATCAGAAGGCACATCGTGTGTATTTTCCCAGAAGGTCGTTTAACGTCAGATGGTGAAATCGGCGAGTTTATGCGTGGTATCGATATCGTACTCAAGCGCAGCCCTGTCCCTGTCATTCCAATGGCATTAAAAGGCATGTGGGGCAGTTACTTTAGCCGCTACAAAGGACGCGCCTGTAAGGGCATCCCAACGCGTTTTTGGTCAAAAATTGAAATAGAAGCTGGCGAACCAATTGCTCCTAAAGAGGCGACGAGCTTAATCATGAAAGAAAAAGTTGAGCAACTCCGTGGAGAAATGCGCTAGCGTTTAGTTTTCCTGAACAAACGTTAAATTCTTTCAGATTTATCGACCGTCAGTTTTCATTAAACTGGCGGTTTTAAACATAATAATAAATACACTATGTACACTGATAAAAAGCTAATCCCCTTCGCTCTCGCTGCTATTGCTTGTTTAACGCCTTTTGTCACTTCACCAACCGCATTGGTGATTGGCTTCTTGTTAGCAAGTATGGGCCTTGTTCCCACTCAAGTTCCGATTGCTAAGATCACTAAAAAGCTGCTGGCGTATTCAATTGTTGGACTAGGTTTCGGCATTCATTTTCAACAAGCGGTTGCCGTGACGAGCAACGGCATCGGCTTGATTATCTCCACCATTGTCGGGACGCTAACATTAGGTTGGTTTGCAGCGAAAGCCATTGGCCTAAACAAACATACGGGTTATCTCATTTCATCCGGTACCGCCATTTGTGGCGGCAGTGCAATTGCTGCCGTTGCTCCTGCTATCAACGCAAAAGACGACCAAATCGGCTTGGCTTTAGCGACGGTATTTGTTTTGAACTCTGTTGCTCTGTTTGTTTTCCCAGTCATTGGGCATGCGCTTTCTTTGGATCAGCAAACTTTCGGCACCTGGGCTGCCATCGCAATACACGACACTTCTTCTGTAGTTGGCGCTGCCTCCGCTTATGGTGAGGAAGCACTGACTACAGCGACGACATTAAAACTCGCCCGAGCTTTGTGGATCATTCCAGTGGCGATTGTCAGCGCTTTGCTGTTCCGCAATCGCTCAAACAAAATTACCATTCCTTACTTCATATTGTTCTATTGCGTTGCGATTGGTATCAGCGATGCGTTGCCTCAGTATGAAGTGATTTACAACGGTATTTTCGAAGTGGCAAAGAAAGCACTGGTGCTGTGTCTTTTCCTAATTGGGTGTGGGATATCAATTGAAAAGCTAAAGGCCTCTGGCCCTAAGCCCCTGCTATTTGGAATTAGCCTATGGGTGACTATCTCCATCACCTCATTGGGTTGGCTACTACTGAACTAGGTAAAAAAGCGAGTAGGCCTTGCTAACCTAAACCTCTTCAATCTCAAACTTCGCTTGCTTGGCTTTGCGTGCTCTTTTCACAGAAATCACAAGGCCAAGAAGTAGCAAAAAGGCCGACAATTCAGCCAATGCACGAGTCAAACCATCGGTTTGAATTGCCAAAACGATTTGAATGATCACTGCAACAATCAGTATGCCTCTCATCGGTCCCTCTTATACGATTTCCTTTCTCTTTAGGGACTCATTATGAATGATGGCTATATCAATACTAAATTCACTTTTGCTCTATCTAATCGCGAAAGTTGCTAACCTTCATTAACTTGCTCCTGCACCCACTTTAAAAAGGTTCTTATTTTGGGCCTTTTCTCATTACCTAACGGACATACAAACTCATAACCCAACTGCGTATCCATGCTTGGATAAGGTGATATAAGCTCACCAGAATCAAGGTAAGGCTTAACAAATCGATAGCGCCCCATTGCCACGCCAACATTATGCAGCGCACTTTGCACTCCCATATAGCGATGGCTCACACAATAGAACTGGTTAAAAATAGGTACTTCCAAATCAAAGTGTTTCATCCACCGTTGCCACGCATCCGAACCCAGTGCATGAATGAAATTGATTCGATGCAAGGACTCCAAGCCGTCATCAAGAATATTGTGTTCTTTCGCGTAGGCCGGTGTACACACCGGAACGTATTTGTCTCCAAACAACCGATAGCGGTACATATCTGTCAGCTTTGAATCCCCATAATAGAGCGCCACATCAAGGTGATTTTGATGAAAGTTTTGTTCCTCTTGAGAAAAAATATTGAGATTGAATTTAGGGTAGCGCTTTTTAAAATCGGAAATCCTAGGCAGCAACCAGTCTTGAACAAACCAAGGACTCGCCCCCACATTAATCTGGCCGTATAAATCCACATTATTAATATCTTCAATCTCGCCAAATATATTATTCAATGATTTAGACAACGTACGCTGAAACCTTGCCCCTTCTTCGGTTAACTCAAGCTTTCTAGTTCCACGGACAAACAGATTAAACCCCAGCTCCGCTTCTAATACCTTAATTCGGTGACTGATCGCCCCTTGAGTGAGGTGAAGCTTTTTCGCCGCAAGCGTAAAACTCATTTTCTGAGCCGCCACATTAAAGGTGTGCAGGTTTCGGAGCAGTAATTGATGATTCGCCATGGAACGCCTATGGATTAAAAATTTTAATTTATACTACTACCCATTTAGTTTGTTCGCAGCTCAAAATAATTCTTTAATACCCTTAGTTCATCAAATCTCTGCCTAGATCAATTTTTAGACTCAATTTTGATCCCAGTAGAGGCATTAAAAAAGTTAATCAATTAATTCTTAGGGGCATACATGAATATTCTTGGATATATGCAAAAAGTGGGTAAGGCGCTGATGGTTCCAGTCGCGACTCTTCCTGCTGCAGCAATTCTTATGGGTGTAGGTTATTGGCTAGACCCAGTTGGCTGGGGTTCTGAAAGTATCCTAGCCGCATTCTTCATCAAATCTGGCGCAGCAATCATCGACAACATGTCGGTACTATTCGCAGTCGGTGTCGCATTTGGCTTAAGCCGCGACAAAAATGGCTCAGCAGCTCTAGCTGGCTTTGTCATGTTCTTGGTAGTAACCACTCTCCTTTCTCCGGGCACAGTGGCCCAGTTAACGGGTGTAGACGCAGACGCGGTTCCAGCCGCATTTGGCAAGATCAACAACCAGTTTATCGGTATTCTTGTTGGTATTCTTTCTGCGGAAATCTACAACCGTTACTCAACCGTTGAACTTCCTCAAGCACTCGCGTTCTTTAGTGGTAAGCGCCTTGTACCTATCCTGACGTCTATCGCAGGTATGGTTTTATCTTTCGCACTGCTTTACATCTGGCCTGCTATTTACGATGCGTTGGTACTACTAGGTATTAAACTGCAAGGTATGGGCGCGGTTGGCGCTGGTCTATTTGGCTTCTTTAACCGTCTATTCCTATCAGTGGGTATGCACCACGCACTGTACCCAGTATTCTGGTTCGACGTTGTAGGCATCAACGATATCCCTAACTTCCTTGGCGGTGCAGAGTCCATTGCTAACGGCACAGGTATCCCTGGTACAACGGGTATGTATCAAGCTGGTTTCTTCCCGATTATGATGTTTGGTTTACCAGGTGCGGCGCTGGCGATGTACCACTGCTCTGATGCAAAAAACAAAAACCAAGTGTTTGCAATCATGGTCGCTGCGGCAACAGCATCATTCTTTACTGGTATCACAGAGCCACTAGAGTTCAGCTTCATGTTCCTAGCACCGCTACTGTTCCTACTTCATGCAGTACTAACAGGTATCTCACTGTACATTGCAGCAAGCATGGAGTGGATGGCAGGCTTTGGTTTCTCGGCAGGTTTTGTAGACCTAGTACTATCTAGCCAAAACCCTCTAGCTACAAACTGGTACATGCTGATCGTCCAAGGCCTAGTATTCTTCGCGCTGTACTACGCACTGTTCCGCTTTGCTATCATCAAGTTCAACCTACGCACCCCTGGCCGTGGTGAAGAGATGGAAAGCGAGCAAGAGTCAGCGTCTCCTGAAGGCCTAGCAACGCTAGCAAAAGATTACATCGAAGCAATTGGCGGAGCAGATAACATCCTAGAGGTAGATAACTGTATAACTCGTCTACGTCTAACGGTGAAAGATTCATCAGCCGCTGACAGTGACAAGCTTAAGGCGCTAGGCGCAGCAGGTGTTGTTCCAGTTGGTAAAGGTGGTCTTCAAGTTATCATTGGTCTTGGCAAGGTAGATAAAGTTGCCGAGCAAATGAAAAAGGTTCTCGCGAGTTAACCTTCCCCAAATTAGGGTTCTAGAGCCTCTTATTTAGGAGCTATAGTCTAGAAACTATTGTCTAGGACCCTAGTGGTGGCTCACCTCCACCACGCCCCCTGAAGTGCAGACCCGCTTAGTCACCGGTGCTGCACTTCCCTTTTTCTGCTCTGTTCTCTCTCGACTTACTTTTCAGTAGTCACCTTACTCGATTCAAATAGTCAGCTAGAAACTGGCGAGAAACTTTGATGCCTCCCTGGCGGCTTTCATCGGGCATTAGCTCATAACGAACAGGCCATTTAAACTTCTCCAACTTACCGTCTAAAAAGCGTTCTATATCCTGCTTATTAGGGCGTGTTTTTACTTCATTTTTTGTTTCGATTACCGCGACAGGGCGATGGCCAAACTCTTCGTCTGCAATAGGGATAACAATACTCTGCACGACATCGGGATGCTGATTCAAAACACGCTCGATCTCTTCGCAATGAATGTTCTCACCACCAGAAATGAACTGATTATCAGCTCGACCAATCACAACCAGTTGCCCATCCTGCCAACAGCCCAAATCTTTTGAGTCAAACCAGCCTTCATCATCCACCATTGGGGTACAAATACCCTGATGGTAGTAACCTTGAGCTAGCGTTTCACCCGAGATGAAAATACGTTGCTTGGTAATCTTAACTTTCCGGTTTGATAAAACATGGCCGCAACCTTCAAGCCCATCAACCGGTTTTGCCGTCACTGTCGATGCTGCTTCAGTCATGCCGTAGCCAAGCCAAGTATCGATGCCCTGATCTTTTGCTTGCTGCGCTAACTGCATTGGAATTTGGCTTCCACCGAGAAGAACATGAGTCAAAGAAAGATCGCACTGGCTATCTAAAAGCCTTTTCAATTGAGTCGGGACTAACGATGCATGCGTAACGCCATTAAAATCGGCCGCCAAATTGCCAACGCCAACCTTGAGTGCAGCGCCCGCTTCGAGCCAGCGATGAACGATTGCTAAGCCAGAAACATGATAGATAGGCAAACTGAGAAGCCAGCAATCTAAGGCTCGGTAGTGAAAGTCTTTTAATAAACCTTCAGCACTCGAGCGATGTTGAGAAACGGTGTGGGCAACCGCCTTGGGGATACCTGTTGAGCCTGAACTAAAGATAATTGAGGCGAGCTGAGAATCTTGGTAAGCAGTTACTGTCGAGTAAGTTTCTGAATCGAAGTAAGTACTAACCTCTTCGCTGTCTATCTGCATTAACGGACTAATAACACGGGCATTGATAGAGCTAATTTCGTTATCATTCAGCCCGCTTTCATGACCAAGATAAACATAGCGAGTTAGCTGCTCCCCGTAGAGCGTATCCAGTTTATTCTCGATAATGTTCAAAGGTGCAGGCATGACAAACGCGCAAACCGCGCCTATTTCTTGGCAAGCCAGATAGAGAATCACGCTCTCTAAGCTGTTCTTACCAATCACTGTCACGCAAGTATTTCGTGTTACCCCTTCACTTTCTAAATTCTGACTAGCAACAGCAACTTTTTCAGCCAGTTGTGCCCAAGTGTAGTTCTTATTAGCTGTAAAAAGTGCGACCTGATTAGGTCGCACTGATTGCCAATAGCGCCATTGCGGGACGTTTTGGTTTTCTGTTCTCTTACTTAGTTGGCCACTCATGACTGCCAAATGACTTCTTGGTCTGCCATAGATTGAACAGGAAGCAGGCATTCAGGCCACGCGACTTCAAGCTGCGCTTTGAACAAGCCAACCGTATCCAAGCCCGGTACTGTGCTTGGCAATTGCCATTTCGAAAAACGCGCCAATTGATTTAACCCAAAGCTCGATTCAATGCTTGAGCTGATCACCGCTGTTATGCCTAACTTCTCTGCGCTTTCAATCAAACCAATGCAACGCTGAACCGAGCCGATTAGCATGGGTTTAATGACAATCGCCTTACCGCCGATAATGTCGGAAAGCTTAAATCCTTCGCGCTGCACCGCATGTTGCAGTGTTTCATCCCAAGCAATCGCAATACCAGTATCAATAGCAAACGAGAAGCTGTCGTTTGGCTGCTGACAAGGCTCTTCAATGTAAGCAATGCGGCCTCGCAATGAAGGAGAGATGTGTTTGGCAAATTGCTTGGCTTTATCTAGCTTCCAAGCGCGATTAGCGTCTAATCTGAGCTTAAGGTCTGGGATCGATTCTAGAAGCAAGCTCACTATCATACCGTCGCGAATTGCTCATATAGGCCAACTTTGACCTTAGCAATTTTCTCACCCTCCATCTGATTGAGAGTAATGATCAATCATCGGGGTCACCATTGCACAGTGGGGCCGCTTGGTAGTTGCCCTCTGCCGGTAAGTCTCCTGCCAGTTCAAGCTCTGCCATTGAGATACCCCAAGCGACAGAAGGGAAAAGATCATCATAAGCCAAATGCTCACCACCAACCCAAAGCTTAAGCTGCTCTATCGCTTGTTGTTGGGCTTCTTCAAGTGTTTCAACACTAAAACCCGCCAGTGGGGCGATTTCGCCGCGAGCGACATTGTCGCCGTCTGAAAGCTCGACAATTAAGCCTGTTCGCTCGGTCAGTTTGTTTTCACGAAGAATAACGCCACTGTCCATGGGCAGACAGTAGCTGTAAAGTTTGGCCGTTCTCATTCCAATTGTTCCTATGTTGCCCTAAAAGTAGGCACCGTATTACGGTGCCTATTCTTTGCTATTGAATTAAGGGTTACGAGGGAACTTATCGAAGTCAGGACGACGCTTTTCATTAAAGGCGTTGCGACCTTCTTGGCCTTCTTCTGTCATGTAGAACATCATAGTGGCGTTACCTGCAAGCTCCTGCAAACCAGCTTGGCCATCACAATCAGCGTTAAGTGCTGCTTTCAAACAACGCAGAGCCATTGGGCTGTGCTGCAGAGTTTCACGACACCAACGTACGGTTTCACGTTCTAACTCTTCTAGTGGAACAACCGTGTTCACTAAGCCCATGTCCAGCGCTTCTTGTGCATTGTAGAAACGACATAGGAACCAAATTTCGCGTGCTTTCTTTTGACCAACGATACGAGCCATGTAAGACGCACCCCAACCACCATCAAAAGAACCCACTTTAGGGCCTGTTTGACCAAATTGAGCGTTTTCAGCCGCGATCGTCAGATCACACATCATATGCAGAACATGACCACCGCCAACAGCCCAACCCGCAACGGATGCAATCACAGGCTTTGGACACGTACGAATTTGACGTTGGAAGTCGAGCACGTTTAGGTGGTGCGTACCGCTATCGTCTTGGTAACCGCCGTAATCACCACGAATACTTTGGTCACCACCAGAGCAGAAGGCTTTTTCGCCAAGACCCGTTAGGATAATCACACCCACTTTCTCGTCGTAACGCGCATCTGCAAGCGCATTGATCATCTCTTTGACGGTTTGTGGTCTAAACGCGTTGTGAACTTGAGGGCGGCAGATGGTGATCTTTGCAATACCATCTTGAGACTTATGGTATGAAATATCTTGATAGTCGCCAGTACAATCATTCCAGTTTACTGGTGCGTAAAGTTCTTCTTCTGTGATGCCTACTGTTTTTGCCATGGTGATTCCCATTGTTCTGTTTACAACTCGCTTACGCGAGTCTCTATAAAACTTATTAGCTCTTGCACAAACGCTGTTGGTTGCTCTTGATGAGCATTGTGCCCAGCTTGTGCAATCACTCGATAGTCGAGACCGCTCTCCTTTGCCAACTGGTGAAACTTTTTATCTTTCTCACCACATAGATAGCGAATCGGAAGGTTAGCATTGTTTAGCGCACTTCGAATGTCACTTTGCCGAGACAACGACGTTGCCAATAACATCCGCGCAATAGATTTACCGTTATTATTACTTCGTTTTTCAACCAAGTGTTGTCTTTGCTCATGATTTAGTGAGGAAAACACCGCTTGTTGATACCAATCGACTAATACCTGTTCAATCGGTTCAGATTCAAAACGTGTCGCCCAGTGTCTATCGTTAAGCAGTCTCGCACTTTTATCGGCTTGATTACTCAATCCGAAATTACCACCTTCAACAACTAAGCCTTTCACATTTAACCGTGCAAAGTGGCCATTTGCGCAGCCCACCATCGCGATTCGCCCACCCATTGAGTAACCGACTAGGAGGATAGGTGTAGATGCGCCGACTCGGTTGAGAATGGCGGTTTCAATCTGCTCACAACAATCCGTAAAGCAGGTACAAAGTATATCAACGCTTTTACCGTGCCCTGCTAAATCAAGTGTTAACGTTGAGTAATCTGGGAGTTGAGACAGGCATGATTGCCAATCAGTTCCATTTCCTAGTAATCCATGCAGAAAGACAACCACAGGCTGGTTGTCTTTTGACTGATTTTCTCTGAGTTGATTGCTTTGAAGATCACTATAGAGCATGGATAAGTTGACTCAGCTTCTTAACCTGCTCAGAGGCTTGATCGGGACGGGTTACGATTTCGATCAGCAATGTACCCTCGCCTTGTTCCAAATGCTGTTCGATACGTTGATGATATTGCGACATTGTCTGGACGCTTTTATAAGCCAAGTTGAACTGCTTCGCGGCATGTTCAAACCCGAACCCATGAGGCATCTGATATAAGGTGCTCTTTTGCTCAGTTGGCACAGGAAGCAAATCAAAGATCGCCCCGCCATCATTGTTGGTGACTACAATCACAGACGGTATTTTGCGTCGACTAAACAGCGCCAGCGAATTCAAGTCATAGAGCAGCGACGTATCACCAATGAATGTGATACTTGGTTTCTGACGTCCTGCGGTTAAACCTGCCGAAGTAGCAATTAAACCGTCAATGCCGGAGGCTCCTCGATTACTGAATACGTTGTAACCATCAGCGCTTCCAACCATATCGACAAGGCGCACAAACAAACTATTTCCAATAAACACGTCTGCTTGCTTAGGAAGCCTATCCATTTGATGCGCAGCTTTCAGCTCCGTTGCGGGTTCATTATCTCCTAACTCATTAGCAGACTCGCGAACAAAAACCTCAATCGCTTCAATAATTTGATTGCGATGCGTATCTTGCGCATCTAACCAACGATTGGGGTCATGCTCTACTTCATCAAGAGCAGCCAACTGACCATCAATCCACGGCGCAATATCAGTGACAATATGACGTTGCGGTAAATGGGTTTGGTTGTTTCGATCGCGTCGGGGATCAACATAAATAAATTCGGCATTTCGCTGAGATACTTGCTCACTCAACCATTGATTTAGGCGTTTCGACACTATTCTTGAGCCAAACTGAACGATCACCTCACAAGGGGATAGCTTGGCCTTTTGCTCAGCGTTTTGCAGCCAAAGGTCGTAGTGCTTGTAAGCGCTTGAAGCACCAGATTGCGGATCGCAAAATATTGGCCAACCCAATTGCTCGGCTAGTTGCTTGGCTTTATTCGCTTCTGTCAATGAAACGCTACCCACTACAATCAAACCTTTACGCGGCCAATAACGACTAAACTCGGCCGAATCTGTACTCGACATTAAGGACGATTCGACACGCTGTGTGTAAGACATGGAAGAGTTTAGCCAAGATGAGAGGCTTTCAAGGTAATTTCTGTATTCTGCTTTGTCACCACCATACAATGGCTCAGGAAACGGGCAATTGATATGAATTGGACCTTGCTCGGTCTTTTGTTGGTGCATTACTTGATCAACCGAGGTCAACAGCCAGTTCAATGCAATTGATGTAGATGGGCTCGGCAAGTTAAGCGCAGTAGTCACATGCGAGGAATATATGCCATTTTGGTTGATGGCTTGGTTAGCCCCACACCCAACCAACTCAATAGGCCGATCTGCCGTGAGTACCACCAGCTTTTCACCGGTTAAGTTAGCCTCTGCAATCGCAGGCAGTAAGTTGGCAACCGCCGTTCCCGATGTCACCACAATCGCGATCGGCTTATTGGTGGCTTTCGCCAAGCCCAAAGCATAAAAGCCCAAGCCTCGCTCATCAAAGTGGGTGTGGATCTGAAGTTTAGGATTCGCATCCGCTTCGAGCGTTAACGGTGTTGAACGAGAACCCGGTGCAATACAAATATGCTCAACACCATATCGGGTTAATTCTTCAAGAAGGATTTCAGACCAAATTCGATTCAATGCCGCTTGCGACTGACTCATGACGCCACCCCAAGTGGCGGTCTATCAGAAATTAACGTCAGCAATGTCGACATTTTCTTATCCAGTTCTTGCCACTCATGATCGGCTCGTGAACCTGGAACAATGCCTGCACCAGCAAACAGTTGAACCTGCTCACCCAGTACCAACGCGCTACGAATCGCCACACAAAATTCAGCTTGTTTATGGCTAATATACCCCATAGAACCGGCATACCAACCGCGCACAAACGGCTCGTTCTCTTGAATAAAATTCATAGCCGCTTCACGAGGCAGGCCAGCCACTGCGGCAGTCGGCTGCAACGCACTAAGCAGTTGAACGCCATTAGTGCCTGATTTCAAGTGAGCATGAATACTGCGTTTAAGGTGCTGCACTTTACGAAGCCTCACCAGGCTTGCGTCTTCATCTACAGTCACTAGTTCTGAATGCGGTGTTAAACGTTCAATAATATCGTCCACCACATACTGATTTTCATTCAGGTTCTTTTTGTCTTGAGACAGCCAGTTTGCCAGCTCCATATCGTGGCTTGCGTTGCTGCCTCGCCCGATCGTTCCAGCAAGGGCTTCTGTCATCAGCTCTTGCCCTTGTCTTAAATAAAGGCGCTCTGGTGTTGAACCAATAAAGCTGTGGTTTTGGTCAAGCGACATCATAAAGTGAAAGCTATGATGATTTTGCTCATAACTGGCTTTCAGCAGTTGGCTCGCCTTTAACTGAGAATCTAGCTGAACCGAGCTCTTTCTTGCCAACACCACTTTTTCAAATTCTTTATCTTCAATCTTCTCTAGGACTTGTTCTACCAAACTTGTCCACTGCGGCTGTTCTGGCGTGTGCTGTATCTCTTTTATGTGGCAAGAAATTGGCAGAATAGGCGCAACTTCTGCTTGCAACTTATACAAGCTTGCCAAAGTACGATGCGGTTCGTTGTTGAGATTGGCGGCAATGGAAAAGTTGTCGTCGAAGCGTATCAATTCAATTTGCGGGAGAAAGAAGAATGACGCCATACAGCGTTGATTTTTAGCCGTATTTCCATCGAAGGAACGGCCGCCCCACACGCGCTGATCGTCAGCCAAAATAGTGTATGCTGGCGCTGGGTCAGAAAAAGTATGCAGTTGGCCTAATGCAACAACCTCTTCGCGAGTGTCGCGGGTCTGCCAATAAAATTTAGGGAATACAGGTTGTGCTTCAAGCCAGTCAATAAATGCTACGTTTGGCTTCTCAGAAATAGGTTGAACAATACGGTGGGTACCGCTTTTTGCATTCTTTACATGTTCAATCAGTTCTGTAATGGCTTGATAGAAATGTGACAAATCGACCTCGTTCACATTGAAAGCATTTGGGTCTGTTGACCTTTCGCGGTTAAATTTTGTTCGAGATAAAATCGTTTTAGGCGCGGCGAAGACTATGTAGCCTAGCATTCTAAGCAAATCGTCTTCAACAAAGCGTAAAACGATTTTAGCCGAACCCTTCGGGCAGCCTTTGTGGTTCATTTCTACTGCGTTATCGGCTTTTCATGTAGGTCAACTACATATAAAAGCCTCTGCCTTGTATAAATTTCCCACAAAGCGCTGCAAAAATCAGCTCGAAAGGCCATCAGACCCTAAAATTATATTAGATGAGTAATGTATTTATAGACCTTACTGAGATCAAGGACGGGCTCAATGTTTTGCGAAATCCTGTGATAGAAAGCGAGCAAACCCTATCCAAATGAGAGAGTTATTGCAGATTTTTATACTATAAAAATCATTTTTGATGTAATTTAGTAAAGAAATCGAATAATTTTTAGGGATTAAACAATGCAAAATATCGGGATGTCGTCAAAACTCGATAATGTCTGCTATGACATTAGGGGGCCTGTACTCAAACATGCTAAGCGCATGGAGGAAGAAGGGCATAAAATCCTAAAACTTAATATTGGCAACCCCGCCCCGTTTGGTTTCGACGCCCCAGATGAAATTTTGGTCGATGTAATTCGTAACTTGCCGACTTCTCAGGGTTATTGTGACTCTAAGGGCATCTATTCTGCCCGAAAAGCTGTTGTGCAACACTATCAAAAACGTGGTCTGCGTAACCTTGATGTGGAAGACGTCTACATTGGTAATGGCGCTTCTGAGCTGATCGTTATGTCGATGCAAGCGCTGCTGAATAATGGCGATGAAATGCTGGTCCCGGCACCCGATTATCCGCTTTGGACAGCGTCTGTCGCTCTATCGGGCGGTAAGGCTGTGCACTACATGTGTGATGAAGAATCCGATTGGTACCCAGACCTTGATGATATTCGTAAAAAAATCACGCCGAAGACTCGTGGTATTGTTCTGATCAACCCAAACAACCCAACGGGTGCGGTATACAGTCGCGATTTCTTACTTGAAGTGGTAGAGATTGCCCGTCAGCACAAACTGATCATTTTCGCCGACGAAATCTACGATAAGATCCTCTACGATGGCGCGGTTCATACTTCTATCGCCACCTTATCCGACGACGTACTGACCGTGACATTCAATGGTATTTCAAAAGCGTATCGCGTGTGTGGTTTCCGTGGCGGCTGGATGTTTATGACTGGCCCTAAAAGTATGGCGCAGGGCTACATCAACGGACTTGAAATGCTCGCTTCCATGCGTTTATGTGCCAACGTGCCAATGCAACATGCGATACAAACCGCGCTTGGTGGTTATCAAAGTATCAATGAACTGATCTTGCCTGGTGGTCGATTGCTGGAACAGAGAGATAAAGCCTATGAGCTTATCAACCAGATCCCTGGTGTCTCGTGCGTTAAACCTAAAGGGGCGATGTATCTGTTCCCAAAAATCGACACCAAGATGTACAACATCAAAGATGACCAACAAATGGTGCTCGATTTCCTCAAGCAAGAAAAAGTACTGCTAGTGCAAGGGACAGGCTTTAACTGGCCGAAGCCAGACCATTTCAGAATAGTGACGCTGCCACACGTAGAAGATCTCGAAATGGCCATTGGTCGATTTGAACGCTTCTTATCGACCTACAGCCAGTAGCGATAATTCAATCAATTACATATACTCAAAGGTACTCAATCGAGTACCTTTGTTTTACCTAACTGTATGTAAGCAGTTGCTTTCAGGGAAGAAACAACATGAAAGAAAGCCATTTTTTCGCTCACCTTGCACGAATGAAACTCATCCAGCGCTGGCCTTTAATGCGCTCGGTCTCCACTGAAAACATCTCTGAGCACAGTCTTCAAGTCGCCTTTGTTGCTCACGCTCTAGCGGTCATCAAGAACAAGAAATTCAACGGCACGCTGAATCCAGAAAGAATCGCTATTTTAGGTATGTACCACGACACGAGCGAAGTGCTCACCGGCGACCTTCCTACTCCCGTTAAATACTACAATCCTGAAATCGCAAAAGAATACAAAAAGATAGAAGCCGCAGCAGAGCAAAAATTACTATCCATGCTGCCTGAAGAGTTTCGAGACGATTTTGCCCCCTTCCTCATCTCACAAAAAGCACATCCCGAAGATGCAGATATCGTAAAACAGGCCGATACTATTTGTGCTTATTTGAAATGTTTAGAAGAACTTAGCGCAGGTAACCATGAGTACGCCTTAGCGAAAAAACGCTTGGATATTACCCTAAAAGAGCGTTACACCTCAGAAATGGAGTACTTCTTAAATACATTTGCGCCGAGTTTTGAATTATCACTCGACGAAATCAGTTAACCCTATGGCGTTCAACAACCAGTTAACTACACTTACCCACTTAGCTTGAGTAAATTCGAGGATTTAGTGACTCTTTCTAGCGATGAGAAATTACTAAGACAAATTAAATACTTACCAATGGCTATCATTGGTATTTTTGTTGTTCTCATCATTGCAGTGATGCTCAACGAGAACCGTATTAGCCTCGAAGAAGACATCAGTTCACTCAAACAAAACTTCTACTCTGAAGAGAAGAAGTCCATCCAATATCGCATCACTAACATCGTTGAGCAGATTGAATATGAGAGACAAAGCACTGAAGAAATTTTAAGAGCAAGCGTCAAAGAGCGGGTTGAAGACGCGATTGCCATTGCGCAGAACATCTACGACAACAACCCTACCCTAAGCCAAGAACAAGTGGCGAAAGTCATTACCGATGCTCTGCGCGGCATCCGCTTCAACCAAGGGCGTGGCTATTTCTTTATCTACAAACTCGACGGTACGAATGTCATGCACCCTATCCTCAAAAATATTGAGGGTGAGATGCTTTGGGATCTTCAAGATACTCGGGGCAGTTTTGTCATTCGTGATCTTTCTAAGCTCGCACAACACAAAGGCAGTGCTTTTCATCGCTGGTGGTGGAGTAAACCGGGCTATTTGGAACAGGAATTCGATAAGATTGGCTACGTTTCCCACTTTGAACCACTTGACTGGTTTATTGGTACGGGCGAATACGTCGTTGACGTGGAGCAAGACATCCAAGAGAAATTGCTCAAACGAATCTCGGACTATCGTTACGGTGATGGCGGTTATGTTTACATTATGAATAGCAAGGGGGCGCTTCTCTCCCACCCTAATCCAGCCTTAATTGATGTAGAACGACTCGATGCACGAGACAGCAGCGGGAAGCTATATGTCAAAGAGATAGTCACCACAGCAAACGAAGGGGGTGGCTTTCTCGAATACTACTCAAGCTACACACCTCCGGGTCTCAGCAGCTCTCACAAGCTAAGCTACGTCACTTACCTACACATTGGATTGGATTATTGGTACAGGTATCTACACGCAAAGTGTCGAATCTTTCTTAGCCCAAAGACAAAGCCAAATTGAGAAGAACAACGCCAACGAACTGATCCAAATCATCACCATCAGCGCCGCTATTTCCAGTATGTTGGCGGTACTTTCTTGGGTAATTGGTAAAGCTGTCGGCCGTCGGTTTATTCGCTTTCAGTCTCAGATACGTTCCGATTTCAATGAACTAGAGAAAACCAAAAACCAGCTCCAATATTTAGCACTCCATGATGATCTCACCGATTTGCCCAATCGCCTTTTCTTAATTGATTTCATTGAACAGAAAATTAAGCAATCCCTGCTAACAGACACCAGCTTAGCCATTATGTTTGTAGATATTGATGACTTCAAAAAGGTGAATGATGCCTTTGGGCACTCAACAGGTGATGAGCTATTAAAAGTGGTGGCAAAACGCTTCGAATCTCTGCTCGATCAAAACTCGATTGTGGCGCGTTTTGGTGGGGATGAGTTTGTTTTCTGCTTCAGCGGCCTCGCTTCTGCCATTGAAGCGGAGCATAAAGGTATGGCTGTTTACGATGCTTTCCATGACACCTTCGCGATAAAAGGAAAAAGCATTGCGTCTAGCTGTAGCGTAGGGGTTGCACTGTTCCCACAAGATGCCAAACACGCCGAGGACTTAATCTCCAAAGCCGATACAGCGCTATACACCTCCAAAGCGCGCCAGAAAGGTGGGGTTCTGTTTTACGATGAATCGATTAATCAGCAAGTTCAATACGAACTCACGCTAGAAGAAGAGCTTCGAGGCGCAATGGAACGAGATGAGCTCTACATGCTCTACCAACCTCAGATTCATTTGGAAACCGGCAAACTTGTCAGCGTTGAGGCGCTCATTCGCTGGAACAATGCAACTTAGGCTTTGTGTCACCCATCGAGTTAATTCGTAAAGCAGAAGAGATCGGTATGATCAGTGAGATTGGGCAGTTCGTGATTCGCCGATCCTGCGAAGAGATGATCCGTTTCTTCCCGAATGGCCCTGATGCGATTGGGTTATCTATCAATGTTTCACCGAGTCAGCTTATTGAAGACAAATTTATCGAGAAACTGAGTCAAACTGTCGACGAATATCAGATCGATAGAGACAGAGTGACCATTGAAATTACCGAGAACGTATTCATCAACGATCTTGAACTGGTGACGCCAATTCTTAACCAAGCAAGAGAGATGGGATTCTCTATCGCGCTTGATGACTTCGGCACAGGCTTCTCATCGTTAAGCTACTTGTGCAACTTACCGATTACCGAAATTAAGATCGACCGCAGTTTCATTGACCGCCTACTGACTAGTCAGCAAAGCGATGGATTAATCAAAGCCATTATTGCGATTGGCGATTCCCATACACTCAAAGTCGTGGCGGAAGGGATTGAATCTCAAGCTCAGTTTGAGAAACTACAGCAATACCATTGCAACCTAGGCCAAGGTTACTTCTTTGCTAAACCTGTACCACTCGAGCAACTGACGGATTTTCGGCCCAATATTTAGGAGTAAGGATGTCCCCTTCGATTGATGATGCTTGGCACGCGCGACATGACGACGAGCATAAGCTGCGCCGTGATGACCACCGAACCCCATATCAACGCGATCGTGCGCGTATTCTTCACTCCGCAGCCTTTCGCCGCTTACAAGCCAAAACTCAAGTGCATGGCGCGAGTGCCAATGACTTTCATCGTACTCGCCTCACTCACTCGTTAGAAGCCGCTCAGCTTGGTACCGGCATCGTTGCGCAGATTAAAAAAAAGCAGCCCGAGTTTCGCGACTACTTACCATCAGATAGCTTGATCGACTCTCTGTGTCTTGCCCACGATATTGGCCACCCCGCTTATGGGCATGGTGGTGAAGTCGCATTGAATTACATGATGCGTGACCACGGCGGCTTTGAAGGCAATGCCCAGACGTTTCGTATCGTGACCCAACTTGAGCCATACACTGAACATCATGGGATGAACTTATCGCGCCGCACTTTGCTTGGGCTCATCAAATATCCGGCTCTAATCAGTCAAGCTCAAGCCAAGGTAAAACCCGAGCCGATTCCGCATCAAAAGAAACTCAAAGCGAAACAATGGGCACCGGCTAAAGGCATCTACGACTGTGACAAAGAGGTATTTGATTGGGTGCTTGCTCCTTTGTCTGAGCGTGATAAAAACGCCATTAGCCAAATGCGTGACAATCCTAGTAACGACACCGACCACAGTAAAACACGCTTTAAGTCTCTCGATTGTTCAATCATGGAACTCGCCGATGACATCGCTTACGGCGTGCATGATTTAGAAGACGCCATTGTGCTCGGCATGGTTACTCGTCAACAGTGGCATGAAGTTGCTGCTGCGCAGCTAGCAGAGTGTGGTGACCCGTGGTTTGAAAAGCATATCAACTCCGTCAGTGACATGCTATTTACTGGTAAACAGTATCAGAGAAAAGATGCCATTGGTGGCATGGTTAACGCCCTGCTCACTAGCATTACCGTGCAACGTGTCGATGAAAATTTTGATTCTGATCTACTGGCTTACAATGCGGTGATGGAACCTAGCATGGCGGTGGCTTTGGGGATTTTGAAGAACTTCGTTAGCCACTACGTTATTCAGATCCCTCAAGTACAAATTGTTGAGTACAAGGGCCAGCAAATTATTATGGATATTTTTGAAGCGCTCAGCGCCGATCCTGAACGTCTGTTATACGACAATGAGCGGACAAAGTGGCAACTGGCGGGAAGTGATACAGAGCAAATGCGAGTGATATGTGACTACATCTCTTCAATGACGGATGGCCATGCACAAAGACTACACCAACAGCTTTTCTCGTCTCATAGCTGATAGGGTTGAGTCAACAATGGTTAAAACAGGGCTAGTTTTTAATGTAGTTCTGTTCAAACACGCCCGGCGGCATTTGATCAATTTGAAACTGAATCATCTGGTCAAATGCGGCTAAAAGTGGGGAAAAGCTGCGTTCAGGCTGCAAAATCGAAAGGATATGAAAACCCGCTTCAACAGTTGATAGGCTGTTTTCGCTTGGTGCTTTACGAATTCGATAGTTGCCCTTTAAGCCTTTAGGTAGATGGATACAAGGCAGTGACTGTAGATTGCTAGAGAGTTGCCACATCTTGTAGGCTTTTTTCCACGTCCCATCCAGTAAGATGATACGAACGCGTTTATTGCCATGCGACTTATCGCCGGCTAAGCCTTGATTCGTTGACTGCGGATTCAACAATGCCTGAGTTGCCAGTTCAGAAGCATCACTTGGATACAAAATGTAATGACGGTAATCTTCATCGGCAAGAAGCTGATTCAATACGTCATTATCTGAGAAGTTTTCGCCCACAATTAGCGCGCTGTTTGGCAACGAAAGTGACAAGATCTTCGCTGTGCCCATTGGTTTATGTTGTTCACTAGAGTGCTGTAGAATGATCAGCTCAACGTCGGATTCAAGGGGTTGAATCCATCGACAAATGCATGCTTTAAGCGATTTACCACACTGTAAACAATATCGAGACATAAAGTGAAACTGTACCTTGTATTACTAACACTGAGCCTAGCTTGCCTAGGGTTGCAATTTGAGCCGCTGCACAGTCTGGTGATATGGCACAGAGATCTCGTTGCTAATGGGCAATGGTGGCGAATCGTAACAGGAAACTTTACTCATACCAACTTCAATCACCTTGCTATGAACCTTGCTGGGCTGTGGCTTATCCTCAGCCTCTTCAAACCTCAAACTCATCGTTGGCTTGCCGTATTGTTTACGAGTGCTTTTGCTGTTGGGATCTCTGCCGAGTATAGCCAGTTCACCACTTATGCTGGGCTCTCTGGCGTTTTACACGGGTTGTTCGGTTACTTCGCGTTTAAAGAAGCACTATCGGGAAGAAAGAGCAGCTACATTCTGGTGCTCGGGCTCTTGGCTAAAATTGCTTGGGAACAATACTCAGGCCCATCACAGTCTATTGGGGCTATGATCAATGCAACCGTCGCCACCGAAGCGCATCTGGTTGGCGCAGCGACGGGATTATTCCTCGCTGCACTATCGTTTTATCGTCAAAGGCTAAGTTCCCATAAGTAAACCCAACGAGCCCGATACGCAAGACATGCTATCAAGTGCTAGCTTGTTTCTCTGCATCTATGCTGCGCAAGATGTAATCCGTAGCCCAAGCAGTGCCTAATAAGCACATCCATACGATCAGAACTGAGTGCGGGACATCGACTTTTGGTGACACCACGAGCGCAGCAAATCCGACAGATGGTACTGTCCAGTAGATCAGTTTCCCCAGCGGAAGTTTTTGATGCGAGACAAGAAGTCGATAGAAGAAACAATTCCCGTTAGTGACAGAGCCACGAGAATCGCATGGGGAAGTCCGGCAATCCATAAAGGGACGATTAAGCCCAATGCCCACCAGCTCTGCTGATTGGATGTGCTTTTATGCTTAGAAGCCCACCAAATCAAAATAACTGCTGCCACCTGCACAGCCGTAATAAGCGGATTACCTTCCAACGAACCTACAAATTGGCTCACCATAATACCCACTTCCAACATGAGTACGATGGATGCCATTACACCGAGAGTAATCTTACTGCTGCGTTTCGAAAACATCACCATAAGAAGGGGAAACAACACCCATTGAGTCACGGAAAGCTCGATAGGTTGATGTGGAAGAGTGATTCCATAAGCGACAACGCCAGCAAGTAAAGCTAGCCCTATCCATCCCTTACGTGGAAGCAACCACAATGCCGGAATAGCGAGCGCAAGTACTGGAATATCGCCTTGGCTAACGCCCATCGTTTTGACACAAACAATGGCTAAAAGCGTGGTAATAACAAAGTGTACCGTTGATAACATCAGGACCCTCTTAAAACAGGTAAATCCATCACGCTAATTAAAAAAGGCCTAACATTGATGTTAGGCCTTGCACATCCTTGATACTTTACTTATACCGAAAATGCTGAATAAAGGACACCTAAGGTTCCTAAAATAAAGATAACCATCACGGCTTTATTCGACATCTCGCCGTTGTTCTCCGTCGCCTTACCAAACAGGCCAAATACTAACGGATGCACTAAGAATGGCGTTGCGAAAATGAAGGTAATCATTGCTGCTGCTTCAGGGCCAAACATACCGCCTTGCGTTGCTGCAAACAGGCCAAAGTGAGATAGACCTGATGCCGCAGCCATCGATGCGTGCTCAATCGGCATACCCGCGAAGTGCAAGATAGTAAAGCTGCCAAATACAGCAACAATCTGCCAACCAAATGAGAACTGCATTAAGCCTTTCACTTCAGTGGCATCATCACCCGCCGCTTTACGCAAGTTTTTACACGCAAGGTACACAAACCCTAAACCGAGCAGTACCAGTGGCAACGTCCAATGCGCAAGCAGCACACCACGTTCAGCACTTGCCGCAAGAATGGTAAACACGAAAATATGACCAATAAATGGAATGTTAATCATGATTGGCGCACGAGCAGCAGCCGTACCACCAAAGTCACCTGCGGTACACGCACCAGTAAGACCTGAGTGAGACAATCCACCCGCCATACCCGGCGCAAGGTTACGTACATGATTCGCTTTCGCTAGGAAGATAAGAATCGTCAGACCGCCAAACATCCAGAACATTTGACCTGCAAACCCGTAAACAATCACGCTCTGTAGTCCAGGAATGGAGAAGGCTTCAAGCATGTGAGAGCCACCTACTAGGAACGTACCAGTCAACAGAACAGGAATACCTGCAAACAGCAATGCGTTCAGCGTAGGGCCCGCTCGCCATTTCGGCATTGCCATACCTAAACCTGATGAAATCACCATAGCAAAGAATATTTGCGGCAGGCCAATCACACTCGAGATCCAAATAGACAGTCTTAGCGAGATCATCAAAATACCGATGATCGCCATCACTTCCATAAAGCCTTTGAACAAGTAACCGCGCTTGTCAGCAATTTGTGCCTTACTATCAATCAAGATAAGCGCAATACCAATACACAGATACGCTAGAGCAAGGTAAGAGTCGCCCAGTGGATGATCCACACTACGGCCCGTCAGCATCGCTGATACCATCTCAATGCCCATAAGCAGGAAGAAAGCTCGAACGATGTAGATCAGCTGAGTACTTGTTGTACCAACAACGACTTCATTTTTGGCAGCAACAACAAGGCTCTCGTTGCTACCAAACTCCTTCATCAGTAGGCGACGAATTTCTTGTCCACCAACAAAAAACGTCGCAATCAGAGCGATCACGGTCGTCTGACTGAGTAGTACAATTGCAGGGAACTCCTTCAGCCCTGGCTGTGCTAAACCTGTTTTTACAAACAATGTGCCTATAGATAGGCCAAGCACTACGATAACTAAAACTGCTGAGTACTTTGTATTTGCTACAATTGTACGAGACAGCAGCACCATGATTACCACGGCTACTATCGCAAAAGATAAATGATTAAATGCAATCAAATAAGATAGGTTTTCCATTAATACACCAGATCAAGCCACTAGCGCATAAATTTACGTGCTAGAAAATTCAGGGGCGTGATCGTATATTAATTCAAAATCATCAGGTACTTTAAAAATGTAACCGCTGAAACATTTATCCATGCTTTTACCAAGGATAAACGTTTCCGTACCCAGTTTTACTAGGCAAACTCTGTACAACCGAAGGTAATATTCGGAATAATCGTTCTATTTTTGGGGTTAGTCGTTGTTTATACGAAGAGTGATAGATAAGCCAGGTGAATACCTATTGCTTTAACAACAAGATTCATTATGCACACTCGCCATTTAACTGAAGATCAAAATGAATGAATATGCAATAAAAAAGGCTAACCTAAGTTAGCCTTTCGAAATCGATAATAAAGCCGTTATACAATCGGGCGTTGGCCGCGACTAATGAGTTTCATCAGAACGCTGTCAGCGGCTTCCCCAGCAGACCCAGCCAGCTTGTCGGTGAGCTTTTTCTTTTGCACATAACGAATCGACAGGACCGTCTTGTCTTTACATGCCGCTACAACCAAATCATCTGAAGTGCTGATTTCATCAACTAAGCCTAGCTCTTTTGCTTGAGTACCAAACCAATGTTCACCTGTCGCGACTTTATCTAAGTCAAGGTCTGGACGGTGGTCGCGAATGAAGTCTTTAAATAGGCCGTGTGTTTCCTCAAGCTCTTGTTTGAACTTCTCACGAGCTTTATCGCTATTTTCGCCAAACATCGTCAATGTACGTTTGTATTCACCCGCCGTCAGCTGCTCGAATTCAATATCATGCTTTTTCAGAAGCTTATTGAAGTTTGGTAGTTGAGCAATAACACCAATTGAACCCACAATAGCAAATGGCGCAGAAACAATTTTGTCAGCAATACAGGCCATCATGTAACCGCCACTCGCCGCCACTTTATCAACGGCAATGGTCAGCGGTAAGCCAGCTGATTTTATGCGATCAAGCTGCGAAGATGCCAAGCCATAGCCATGCACCATACCGCCGCCAGTTTCTAGACGTAGCAAGACTTCATCGCCTTCACGCGCAACCGCTAGAATCGCCGTCACTTCTTCACGTAGCGACGCCACCTCTTTTGCATCAATGCTGCCATTGAAATCTAATACAAACAGATGTGGTTCGCGCTTTGAGTCCAAATCGCCCTCTTTAGCGGCTTTCTTGATCTCTTTCTCACGAGACTTCGCTTGCTCTTTCTCGCTTTTCTTTTCCGCTTTATCACGCGCTTTAATGAAGGCATCGTCGTGTAAGTGGTGCTCCAACTGTTCAACGGTCTGCTTGTGCTTCTCCGTTAAATCAACAATCTCAAGCTCGCCTTTCGCGCCAGCACCTCTGCCGCTCACACCTTTCGCGATGACAATAATCGCAATAATCGCGACGACGATAGTCGCAATCTTGGCCAAAAAGAGGCCGTAGTCCAACAAAAATTCCAATGTCATATCCCCAAGTATGCGATTTAGTGTATTGTAACCGCCTTGTCACGAAGACTTAAAGTAGAACATAACAATAAGGATGCACACAGTGGATTATTCAGTCTCTGCAGACGCCCTCAAAGATAAAGTTATCCTCGTCACTGGCGCTGGCGCAGGTATTGGTAAGCAAGCGGCACTTAGCTACGCTGAACATGGTGCAACGGTGATCTTGCTCGGTAGAACCGTTAAGAAGCTAGAAGAAACTTACGACGAAATCGAAGCGGCAGGCTACCCACAAGCAGCAATTATTCCTCTTGATATGAAAGGTGCGACGAAGCAGCACTACCTCGATATGGTGGATACCATTGAAGAGCAATTTGGTCGTCTTGATGGTGTACTGCACAATGCGAGCATCTTGGGTGTTATCAGCCCGTTTGATCAAATCGGTGAAGACACCTTCGATGATGTGATGCAAGTGAATGTGAAGTCACAATTCTTGTTGTCACAAGCCGTTTTACCTCTGCTGCGTAAATCCGACGATGCACGCATGATCTTTACCTCTTCTACCGTAGGTCATGTTGGTCGCGCTTTCTGGGGTGCTTATGCGATGTCTAAGTTTGCCACTGAAGGCATGATGCAAGTGATTGCCGATGAAGTGACAGAGAGCAATATTCGCGTTAACGCTATTAATCCAGGTGGCACACGCACAGGCATGCGCGCAAAAGCCTTCCCTGCAGAAGATGCACACCTGTTGAAAACACCGAAAGACATTATGCCTCTCTATCTTTACTTGATGGCTCCAGAAGGCAAAGAAGTTCACGGCCAGTGCATTGATGCCCAGCCTAAATAATCAGCCTATCTCCCTGATCTAACTTCTAAATGCCCTGCTTTTTGCAGGGCATTTTCGTTAGTACCTTACTTTTCTCTTGTGGCTTTTCATACATTGATTATACTGTATATATATACAGGTATTTTGTTATGTATGAATTGATCGAACATCTAAAAATAAGCAATTGATTTGGCAAGGCTCTCACACTCATGTCGAGCAGGATTTCCAACCAACGGGGTTTGCTCTGCTGGATGAAAAACTTCAAGGTGGCTTTCCCAAACATGGTGTGATTGAGCTTCAATCGCCTTCTGGTATTGGCGAGCTTCGCCTTTTAACGCCTCATTTGCGTCGTAGCCTAGCAAAAGGGTTGGTGGTGTTTATCCACCCACCCGGTTACGTGTGCCCAGATCACCTCTATGCAGAGGGGATCGACCCTGATCAAGTTTTACTGGTTTATCCTAAGAGTGCCCAGGAAGCCTTATGGACGGCGGAACAATGCCTAAAAAGTGGCGCTTGCAGTAGTGTCATGCTGTGGCATGGCGAGCTAGAAATTCATCAAGCTCGGCGACTTCAAGTTGCCAGTGAGACGGGGGATTGCCTGCAATTTATCTTCAAACAAACGCACGCTTCTCAAGATGATAATAATGTCATTTCTCTGCCCGTGAGCCTGAGTTTAAAGCTGACCGCTCACCCTGTTGGTCTTAACATCACCATTACCAAACGTAAGGGGGATGGCCTCACGGCTCGTTTGTCTTAGATATGGCGTCGTACTGGCCAGAATTAACGCTGAAAAAACGCGATCCTGTGGTTATTCCGTTCCCTATTCGCAAGCAGGGTTAATCATGCAGCTCTGGATCTATCTACACTTTCCAAGCCTGCAACTCGACTCGCTATTTTCTCATGCGAGTCCTTCTCCTTTGGTGATCGTTAACGGCCGGAAATACCTTATTCAGCAAGCCAATTCAAAAGCGCTTGAGCAAGGCATACATTTAGGTATGGGGCTAGGTAGTGCGGCTGCGCTATGCAGCGATCTGCAAGTTCATCCCTACGATGAAAAAGTTGAAGAGCGAGCCTTATTGGATATTGCTCAGTGGTTGTATGTTGTGACTTCTGACATTGTTTTGCTACCACCTAATGGTGTGCTGCTAAAAGCAACCAATATGCTAACGCTGTATGGCGGCCTAACTCCCTACTGGGAAAGGCTTTCACAACACATTAATGCTTTAAAGCTGACTTATCACTTTTCGACGGGGTTTTCGCCATTTTCGGCCATTTTACTTGCAAAGTCTGCCACTAATATCATTAGCGATGATAAAGAAGATCTACAAAAACGGCTCGAAACCCATCCGTTAGAAGCAACAGAACTCGACGCTAAGCAGGTTGGGCAGCTGCAACGTGTGGGTATTCACACTATCTCTGATTTGTTGGCGCTACCGATGCGTGAAATTGCACGTCGATTCAACATCGACCTCGTTAACTATGTCGGGCGCTTGCTTGGCCAATTCAAACACCCTGTCACGTTTTATCATCCACCAGAAAAGTTCAGCAGTTACTTAGAGCTGCTGTTTGATATTGAGAATGTTCAGTGGCTAGAAAAACCGCTCACCATTTTACTCAATAAACTGGAGGCCTTTTTGATTCTGCGCAACCAAGTTGGGTACGAACTCACGCTGACACTGCACCAACGCGACAGTGAAGACAGCCAAGTCATCTTTACGTCCGCCTGTGGCGACTACTTAGCGTCAAAATGGCTCACGCTATGTCGTTTGTCGATGGAAGCTCTAGCACTCGACTCTGCCGTACATGGACTGACACTCAATCTCACTCGCAGTGGAGAACTTGAATCAAACAGTGAAGATATGTTTGTTGGACGTAAGGGGCAGCAGTCGGAGCTTGAATTGATCACTTTGCTCCAAGCCAAATTAGGCCGAAAGCGAGTCTGTAAGGTGAAAAAAGTCGATGATCCTCGACCTGAAAAAGCACTCTGCTTATGTGCACCAAGCGAGAAGCTTTCCCATAAATCAAAAGGCGTTAAACCACAAAGCCCTGAACCAACACTCGATCACACCCAACAGATCGACGGATTAGAGTTCAAACAACAGACTAACCAACCACTTCGACCCAGTGTACTTTTCCCTAAGCCGCAACCTCTTAACGAGAAAGTCGATATCGTCTTAGGCCCAGAGCGTATCGTGAGCGGATGGTGGGATGATAACAATATCACTCGAGATTACTTCATTGCTCGCAGCTCGTCGGGGCAATGGCTGTGGGTATTTCGCACCCTTGAACAGCAGTGGTTCATCCACGGGCAATTTAGTTAATTCACGCATCACAACCAAGATCTAGGAGCGATAATGAGCCTATCTTCTTTCGCTCAGCAGGCGTTCAATGCAATACGCTGAGCTTTTTTCTCAGAGTAACTTCTCGTTTCTCTCAGGCGCATCTCATGCCGAAGAGTTGGTGATACAAGCCGACTTTCTTCGCTATCACGCCATCGCCATTACCGACGAATGTTCAGTTGCGGGTGTGGTTCGTGCTCACGCAGCGATTAAGCAGCACGATCTCGCCATTAAGCAGCTTATTGGCAGCATGTTTTGGCTCAATGATGAATGCCAAGTACTTCTGTTGTGCCCAACTCGCGCGGCTTATGGTGAGCTGTGCCGTATTATCACCAATGCGAGGCGCCGCTCCGAAAAAGGCAGTTATCAGCTTTCAGAATGGGACTTGATGTCGGTACGTCACTGTCTGCTCATTTGGCTACCTAGTATGAAAGCCAGCGACAATCATTGGGGACAATGGCTCCGCCAACATCATGCAGGTCGCTTGTGGATTGGCGCGTTAAGGCATCTCCAAGGTAACGATCACTCTCATATTCACCACTACCAAACGCTCGCCAAGGAGCTCTCTCTACCTGTCACAGCCTGTGGTGGCGTATTGATGCATACACCAACTCGCCTCCCCCTTCAGCACACGTTGACCGCCATAAAATTGGGCAAGAGTGTCGCGCAAATTGGTCGTGACATGCTCACCAATACAGAGCGTACCCTACGCAGCAAGGAAAAGCTTTTAAAGCTCTTCCCAAATGAATGGCTAGCGGAAAGCGTTCATATCGCTAAGCTGTGCCAATTCAACCTTGATGAACTGCGCTATGAGTACCCGAGTGAGTTAGTGCCTGATGGCAAAACACCTATGAACCACCTCATTGAACTGGTTGAGAAAGGCAAAGCGCTGCGCTTTCCTGAAGGAGTGCCGGAAGCCATCAATGAAACCATTAATAAAGAGCTCACGCTCATTGAAGAGCTCAACTACCCCTATTATTTTCTGACTATTCACGACATCGTGATGTTTGCTAAGCGTCAGCATATTCTCTATCAAGGTAGAGGCTCTGCAGCCAATTCAGTGGTCTGCTATTGCCTAGAGATCACCTCTGTCGATCCTAGGCAAATTTCCGTCCTATTCGAGCGCTTCATCAGCAAAGAGCGTAATGAGCCGCCGGATATTGATGTGGATTTTGAGCATCAGCGTCGAGAAGAAGTTATTCAGTACATCTACCAAAAGTATGGCCGAGAGCGTGCAGCTCTCGCTGCTACTGTGATTTCCTATCGATTTAAGAGTGCGGTTAGAGACGTAGGTAAAGCCTTGGGCATTGCCGAAACGCAACTCGATTTTTTCATCAAGAATATTAATCGTCGCGATCGCGCTCAAGGTTGGCAGGCTCAGATTATTGAACTCGGTATCAAACCGGATTCTCTCAAGGGGCAGCAGTTCATCAACTTGGTTAACGAGATACTCGGCTTCCCTCGGCATCTGTCCCAACATGTTGGCGGTTTTGTCATCTCAGCAGGGCCATTGTACGAGTTAGTCCCCGTTGAAAATGCCACGATGGAGAATCGCACCGTCATCCAATGGGATAAAGACGATTTAGAGAGCCTAGGGCTGCTTAAAGTAGACGTTTTGGCCTTAGGCATGCTGTCCGCCATTAAAAAGTGTTTTGAGCTTGTAGAGCGCTTACACGGGCGTACCTTGTCGATTGCAGAAATAACCCGTCGCCAAGATGATCCCGATGTTTATCGCATGTTGCAAAAGGCCGATACGGTGGGGGTGTTCCAAATCGAATCACGGGCCCAAATGAGTATGCTGCCGCGATTAAAACCGCGTTGTTATTACGATCTGGTTATCCAAATTGCTATTGTACGCCCGGGGCCAATTCAAGGGGATATGGTCCACCCTTTTTTGAAGCGTCGTAATGGGATTGAGCCCATTACCTACCCTTCAGAGGAGGTAAAAGAGGTGCTGTCTCGAACGATGGGCGTACCCATATTCCAAGAGCAGGTCATCAAACTGGCAATGGTCGCTGCAGGCTTTACGGGTGGTGAAGCTGACCAACTTCGCCGCGCCATGGCTGCATGGAAAAAAAATGGGGATTTAGCCAAATTCAGGCACAAGCTCATTAATGGCATGTGCGAGCGCGGTTATGACAGCAAATTCGCCGAACAGCTGTTTGATCAAATTTGTGGCTTTGGTGAATACGGATTCCCCGAGAGTCACTCCGCCTCTTTTGCTGTGTTGGCGTATTGTTCTGCGTGGCTCAAATATTACTATCCGCATATTTTCTATACCTCACTGCTCAATAGCCAGCCTATGGGCTTTTACAGTGCTTCACAGCTAGTGCAGGATGCTCAGCGTCATGGCGTCACCATACTGCCTATCTGCGTTAACCAGTCATTGGATCTTCATCAGGTCGTGAAGGTAGGGACTGATTACGCAATTCAACTGGGCCTAACTCAAATAAAAGGGCTGAGCCAAGATGCCATTAAGCAGATACTCAAAGCGCGGCCAGACAACGGCTACACCGAGGTTAGCCAACTCAAGCACATTGGATTAAGCCGCCGTGACCTTGAGCTATTAGCTTCAGCCAACGCATTTCAAGGGATCACCCAAGATCGCTATCATGCGCGTTGGTCAGTTATGGACAACGCCTCTGACCTACCTCTGTTTGGGCATGTATCCGAACCTGCGCCACCAGCGTTGCCGAGAACCAGTGAAATCGAGAGCATGATTGAGGATTACGCTTCGACTCGTTTGTCGTTGCAAAAGCACCCTGTCACTTTGCTTGAGGAAGCTGGATTAATTCGCGGCTTTACCCGCCATCGTGATCTTATCCATAAGGCACATAAGTCGCTCGTCACTATTATCGGCGTTGTCACGGGTAAACAGTCCCCGGGGACGGCCGCAGGCGTGACTTTCTTTACTCTTGAAGATGATACGGGCAATAACAATGTTGTGGTGTGGAAAGCCACCGCACGCGCACAAAAACAAGCTTATCTAACAGCCAAGGTGCTTATGGTGAAAGGGATTTTAGAGCGAGAAGGCGAAGTCACCCATATCATCGCAGGGCGACTTATCGATATGACAGACAAAATGGCTAGGTTAAAAACGCAATCAAGGGAGTTTCATTAGAGCTTTGTAACCAAAGCTTTTGATTACAAAAAACAAAAGGGAGGCAATGCCTCCCTTTCGCTACAGAGATGAACTAGAGCTCTACCCTTGCTTCCATGCGTCGTTTCTTCCATGCTTCTAACAAAGTTATTGCTAGAGTCGTTGCAAGAAAAATCATTTTCGATACTACCTAAAAGTGAATTTTAAAAGGACGCAGATAGTGCGGTTTTACAACCAAAATTATTGTATCAGGTTTACCGTACGCTAAAGCCTTTGAGAGTCCAAAAGTGAGAGCTGAGCAATGTCATCAACTAAATTATTTCGACAAAACGCCACGCAATCGTTCTTGAGCGACTTCGACGAGTAAGTCTGGTTGGAACTTAGAGATAAATCGATCACAACCCACTTTTTTCACCATGGCCTCATTAAAGCTGCCACTTAACGAGGTATTGAGTACGACATGCAAAGCACTCATCCGATCATCAGTACGAACTTCATGCGTCAGCTTGTAGCCATCCATTTCCGGCATTTCAGCATCAGTGATCATCATAAGCAGCTCATCTGCGACTGCCTTACCTTCATCACACCAACCTTTAAGTAAACGAAGCGCTTCTAAACCATCACGCACTCAATGATGTTGAGGCCAAGCTGAGAAAGCGTCCCTTTTACCTGAGCACGCGCTGTTGAGGAGTCGTCCACGATCAAGATAGTACGGCCTACCATTTCTGAGGCTAGCTCTTCATCAAGAACCCCTTCTGAAATGGACACATCGTAATCGATGATCTCTGCCAATACTTTTTCTACATCGATGATTTCAACAATTTGCTTCTCATCACCTTCTTTGATTTGAGTGATGGCAGTGAGATAGTTTGCTCTACCTGCCGAGGTTGGCGGCGGCTGAATTTCAGTCCACGCAGTGTTGACGATGTTGCGAACTTGACCAACGAGGAAGCCTTGAGTCGAGCGGTTATACTCGGTGATGATCAAGTTCTCTTCTGGAGACTCAAGAGTAGAAGGCGGGAAGCCAATAGCGGAACGAAGGTCAATGACTGGTACCGATTCCCCTCGCAAAGAAGCCACGCCAGTGATGTGATAATGGGAGCCCGGCATTTTGGTCAATGGCGGCAACTTGATGACCTCTTTGACCTTAAAAACATTAATCGCAAAAATCTGTCTGCTATTCAAACTAAACAGCAATAACTCCAGTCGGTTTTCACCCACTAAATTCGTTCTTTGGTCGACAGTATTTAAAACACCAGACATATTCTTACTCACTAAACATCATCTTTAACAACATAGCCTATAGCTAGGGACTAAGACAAAAAATAACCCATATAACTTGACGGCCATATGGGTTTTAATCAACTGTATGCATTTAAGGCTTGCGTCTGTCTGCTAGCCTTCAACCACTTTCATTAACAGTAAACCGTCATACAGCGCTTGCTTGATCAACGCAGCGCCTGGCATTGTCGCTTGTTTGTAGAAACGAGACTCCACCAGCTCTAAATCTTTGTGATACACAGGAAGGCTTTGCTCCTCAATACATGTTTGTATTGCTGGGTACAAAATCTCTTTAGCCTGATTGATAACACCGCCTACAAGCACTTTCTCGGGGTTAAATAGGTTAATCACGATCGCAATCGCAGAGCCCAAGTAGCGCCCTAGCTGCTCGATAACGTCGACAGCCAAAGGATCTCCGGCAGCGGCCGCTTCACAGATCGCTTCAATTGTGAGCCTATCACCCAATTCAAGAGAAGACTCTTCGCCAGACTCTAGTCGTAAGGCAACTTGCTCACGAATAGCTTGAGAACTGGCAACCGTTTCCAAACAACCATAGTTACCACAGTGACACTGCTTGCCGTTAGGGTCGATTTGAATATGCCCTAGCTCACCGATGTTACCGTGACGACCTTGTAAAACGCGGCCATCAAGTACGATACCCGCTCCTAAGCCGTGGTGAATAGAAATAAGAACAGAGTTGTCGTTATCTTGAGAGTTACCAAACAGTTTTTCGGCTAAGGCCCAAGCGCGTGTGTCGTTAGCCACAAACACCGGCAATCCAGTCGCCTTGTAAATTTCAGGCCCCAAGGCCAAATTCTCAACATTGTAGTGTGGCATCTGCAAAACCACGCCCTGCTCTGAGTTCACTAAACCCGGCAAGGTAATAGCGATACTGGTAACGCGATCAAGCTGCTCTGAGTAGGTTTGGAAGAATTCATCAATCTCATGGAGAAGACGAGCCAGAACGTCGTCTTGATCCACTTCGTGAATGTCGATTTTGGTATCGATAAGAACATCACCGCCCAACTCGTGCAGAGCAATGGTCAGGTAGCCTCGCCCTAAGCGCATCGAGAGGAATTGCCAGCCTTCATTATTGACTTGCAGGCCAACAGCTGGGCGACCACGGCTCGTCGCTTCTTGAACCGTAGTTTCATGAATTAAATGTGACTCAATCAATTCTCGCGTAATCTTGGTGATACTTGCCGGTGCAAGCTCACTCTGTTTCGAAAGATCGATACGAGAAATCGGACCTTTTTGGTCTATTAGTTTATATACACGACCAGCATTGACCTGTTTGATATGATCAATATGGCCGGGTTGAGCCATGTACATTGTGCGCTCCAAAAATCAACAACCTAGTAATTTTTTTACTTTGCGAAGTAATTGTGAAGCCCCTTACCATATTGCCGTGACAAACATCACGCTTAATAATAAATCTTTGCGTACCTAGTCAAATCACAGCACATTTCACAGCATTAAACTTTCATTAATTCTTGAAAGAAAAAAACGCAGCCTTACGCAAGCACTTTCTAGTAAAGGCCTGGCAGCTTAGTAATGCAACACTTCAGGTATTTAATTGGCTGTCTCACAGAAAAATCCAATATCTTGCTTATACTTAACGAAAACTCGTTGATTGCAAGGAAGCAGAAATGGCTACAACGCAAAGAAGAACCAAAATCGTTACTACCTTAGGCCCATCCACTGACAAAGGTAATAACCTAGAGCAGATCATTGAAGCCGGTGCCAATGTCGTTCGAATGAATTTCTCCCACGGCACCGCCGACGATCACCGTATGCGCGCGCAAAAGGTGCGTGCCATCGCTGCTCGACTAGGCGTTCACATCGCGATACTTGGTGACCTTCAAGGGCCCAAAATCCGAGTATCGACCTTCAAGAATGACAAAATCATGTTAAACGTCGGTGACAAATTCACACTCGACAGCGAGCTTGGCCGCGGCGAAGGCGATGAGCGAGCAGTCGGCTTAGACTATAAAGAACTGCCCAATGACGTAACCACTGACGATGTCTTACTGCTCGATGATGGACGAGTGCAGCTCAAAGTCACATCAGTTTCTGGCAGTCGAGTAAATACCGTGGTCACGGTGGGTGGTCCTCTCTCGAACAACAAAGGCATTAACAAGAAAGGCGGCGGCCTATCAGCAGAAGCCCTAACCGAGAAAGATAAACAGGACATTTTGCTCGCGGCTGAACTCAAGGTGGACTACCTTGCTGTGTCTTTCCCACGAAACGGCGAAGATATGAAATATGCGCGTAGGCTAGCGCGAGACGCGGGGTTAGAGGCCAACCTAGTCGCTAAAGTAGAGCGAGCGGAAACCGTCTCTAGCCAAGAAAACATTGACGACATTATTCTTGCTTCTGATACCGTCATGGTTGCGCGTGGTGATTTGGGGGTAGAAATTGGCGATCCAGAACTCATTGGTGTTCAAAAGCAACTCATTAAAAGCGCTAGAGCGCTCAACCGCACAGTGATTACCGCAACACAGATGATGGAATCTATGATTTCAGCACCCATGCCAACGCGGGCGGAAGTGATGGATGTGGCTAACGCCGTTCTTGACGGCACCGATGCGTGATGCTTTCAGGGGAAACCGCGGCAGGTGCTTACCCAGTAGAAACCGTAAAATCAATGGCAGAAGTCTGTGTTGGCGCAGAGAAGAAGGCTCTAGAGTCCAGTTCAAGCTATCGTCTTGAGCGGTCATTCATCACTGCAGAAGAAACCATCTCAATGGCAACAATCTACTCAGCAAACCACATGGAAGGTATTAAAGGCATGGTGGCACTCACCGAATCTGGACGAACCGCGTTGATGATGTCGCGCTTGAGTACAGGGTTGCCGATATTTGCACTCTCCCGTAACGAGACCACCTTAAATCGATGTAACCTCTATCGTGGGGTTACGCCGCTCTATTTTGACACTAACGTTGAAACAGGCTTCGACGTCGCGTTAGAAGCGTTGAAATCACTAAAAGAGCGTCGATTGGTGGATTTCGGAGACATTCTTATTATTACCCAAGGGGACATTATGGACGTTGCAGGCTCAACCAACTGCATGCGAATCCTTCCAGTCACCTAACTTAATAATCTTTCGTTGCGCACTTCTATTGGGAGTGCGTAGCGTTAAGATAAGCATCGATAAACCGATTCCCCGCTTCTATCCCCAACTGATAATCAAAACGCAAATCATCCAAATTGCTCAACAACGAACTGGATCTCAATGGTTGAGAAGGTTTAATCTGCAAAACAAAGCAATCATCCGGCGGGCGATTAAGAAAGTCTTGGGTCAATGAGTAAGTTTGGTAATGGACCATCAACATATCGGTGATGCCTGAATCGAACTTATCCCCAGTAGGTGGCTCAAGCGATAGATATCGTCTGCACCAAATAGCCATCTCCCTCCATTAATGAGTTCTAAATGCTTGTTGGAATGTTTCTGCTCCTTTGAGCGAGAGATTTGTTGCTGAAAAAACTCATTCCAATCGGACTTCCACTGATCTAGCTTTTGTCTCATTTGTCCCTGAATAGAATCTATCGGTTCACGTAGCCATTCGCTCTCAGTTTTCACTTCTGGCTCAGTAACGCTAGTCTCGAGCTCGATATCCACCCCTTCAGTTCGAATCACGGTAATAAAACGCGCCCCACGACGCCAAGCTTGCTGCACAGGAATCGCCGCCGAAACTCCTCCATCAACAAAGTTATCTTGGCCAATCTTGACCGAATTTGGATACAGCCTAGGAATAGCGCAAGTCGCTAGCATGACTTTGTACCAGTCCTCTTTCAGCATAGGAAGATAATGGTCGTGCAGGCTGTCTTCATGTGTCACCGCCGCAAAGGCTTGGCGCCCTCCCAATACTCTACGCCCCATATCCAAGTCTAGCTTGTAGGGAAAATCACAGATTTTATCTAACGCCCATTCTAAGCCAAGATATTGCTTTTTACGGATATAACTAAATAGATGGAAAAACTCAGGCTGAGTCGTTAATTCACATAGAAACGCGCGCCCTAAGCCATGTTGCTGACAAAGAAAAGCACAAAGATTCAGTGCACCGGCTGAGGTGCCGTAAAACTCGTCGAAAGGATCGAAATTAGAAAGGATAAAAGAGTCCAAGACACCTGCGGTGAAAATGCCTCTCTGCCCACCACCTTGGGCGACTAAGGTATTTTTTCCGCCAGTGTATTTGGATAGCCGTTCAAGGCTAACTTGCGAGGTACTATTCGTAATGAGACCACTATTTTCCATTACGCGTTACACCGATTTTAGTTGGTAATTGCGATAATGCCGAAGCCAATGATAACCGAAAAAATGACAGTAACCATGACCACAGCTATTTTAAGATCTTGTTCCATAAGCCCTCCCTTTAACAAAGTAATAACATCAGTGTGAGGCATGTTCAATTAATACGTTTTTTTTGTGCGGAATTATGGAGTTATGGTCACAATTGAATATGGGTGCGCCGTACGGAACATGCTTAAGACCTCATATTCTGAGAACCCTGTACTCTAGGAACCTTAATACTCAAACAGCTCGTTATTCTGGAACCAAGAGAGTGATTTGATCAAAATATTTTAAAGAGGGAAGACTGATGCGTCACATCTACCTTGTTATTACGTCACTTTTGGCAGTGTTCAGCTTTCAAGCTCACGCGGCATTTTACGTTGCACCACAAGTCGGCTTCACAGCTGGGGGCAGCGTTGAGAATCAAGAAGGTACCGAATACGACATTGAAGCTAGTGAAAGCTATGCCATTGCATTAGAAACTGACTTTGACAAAGGGCGAATTGGTCTGTTCTATGCCACACAAAGCAGCAAAGTAGAAACATTGAACACAAAGTCATCCATGCACTACTTGCAGTTTCAAAGCAGCATCTACTACCCCATTCAACAAAACGTCTCAACTTTCTTAGGTATAGGGTTAGGCGGTTCTTACGCCGATGTGGAATGGGCGAGCGATAAATACGGCTTCTCAGCCAGTATTTTTGGTGGGGTCGAGTATCAAGTCTCGGAGTCCGTTTTCCTCACAAGCCAAGTGCGCTGGCTTGGTACGGTTGTCGATAACGAAACAACAGGGATTTGTAACCTTCCATCATCCACTGAACAATGCATTATTCGATTCAAAACCGACTGGATGAATCAATTCTCTGCAAATCTAGGCCTCAACTTCAAGTTTTAAACGATTTATAAACAATCAACCCTTGCGGATTAGCAAGGGTTGAACGCATAACAAAGGAGGCAACTAGAACGAATATTTAATACCTAAAGCGCCACCAATTTGCAGCTCTGGACCTTTATACAGATTAAGCTCAGGCTGAATCTGGGCATACATGTCCCAACCGCGGCTCAAGTCCCAGTTCAGTCCAAGCGGTATACGAGCACCAAATTCTTTATGATCCCATTCACTCCAGCGCCCGCGCCAACATACCATGTAAGTGGCAAGCCTTCTTCAAATTCGCCTCGTTTCAATATCATATCAAACGCACCACCATCGTTACCTACGGTGATTCGATATTTATTATCGAGCTCAACAACAGCGCTCAAACCTTGATCGAAAGCCATACCAACCGCGAGTTGGGTATCTGACTCAGAAGCAGAAACCTGCATGGAAGTAAGCACGGCCAAGCCGACAAGTGGTAAATTCTTTTTCATGATCTTTCAGCAACAATAAAACATCGTTCAATTTATACCTTTTTCGGCTGAGAGAATTGTCAGTGCTTCGTCAACTCAGTACTTTTATCCATCAACTCTGTGTAACCAAAAGTAATATCGTAAACAACAAGCACAAAAAAGGAGGCGTTAGCTCCTTTTTCAATTACCGTTTGGATTAACCGTGGTTACGAATCCACTCATCCATATCAGTTTTCAGGTTGTCTGATTTAGTACCAAAGATAGCTTGTACACCACCGGCTACAACAACAACACCTGCCGCGCCAAGTTGCTTAAGCTTGTCTTGGTCAACTGCTTCAGTGTCTGCAACAGCAACACGTAGACGAGTGATACATGCATCTAGACCAGTGATGTTCGCTTTACCACCGAATGCAGCAACAAGCTCACCAGCCATATCAGAACCAGATGCTACAACAGCGTCTTCTGATTCATCTTCACGACCTGGAGTCTTAAGGTCCATTGCTTTGATTACTGCGCGGAATACTACGTAGTACACTGCAGCGTAAACAAGGCCAAGACCAACCATTAGGAACATGTTCTGAGCATTACCAGAAAGAACCGTGAAGTCGATTAGACCGTGTGAGAACGAAGTACCGTGTACGATGCCTAGCGTATTTGTTAGGAAGAACGCAGAACCAGCTAATAGAGCGTGGATTGCGTAAAGTACAGGAGCAACGAATAGGAATGAGAATTCGATTGGCTCAGTGATACCTGTTAGGAATGAAGTCAGTGCTGCAGAAGCCATGATACCCATTACTTTCGCGCGGTTCTCTGGCTTAGCAGAGTGAGCGATAGCGATAGCAGCTGCTGGTAGACCGAACATCTTGAACATGTAACCGCCCGCAAGCTGACCGAAACCATTACCTGCTGCACGAGATGCATCATCTGCAACTAGGTAACAAGTTAGTACGCCGTTTTGCGCTTCGCCTGCTGCGTTAACACATGAACCTGCTTCGAAGAAGAAAGGTACGTTCCAAACGTGGTGAAGACCAAATGGAATTAGTGAACGCTCAACGATACCGTAGATACCGAATGCAACTTGTGGGTTTTGCTCAGCAGCCCAGTGTGAGAATGCACCGATTGCAGAACCAATTGGAGGCCATACTACAGAAAGAACAAGACCAAGAGCGATAGCAGCAAAACCAGTGATGATTGGCACAGCACGCTTACCAGCGAAGAAGCCTAAGTACTCAGGCAGCTGGATTTTGTAGAAGCGGTCAAATGCCCAAGCGGCTACACCACCCACAAGGATACCACCAAGTACACCTGTGTCGATTTTTTCAACGCCCATCACACCAGCCATAACACCTAGTGTCGCCGTCATGATGCCGTAACCAACGATCGCAGCTAGACCTGCAACACCGTCGTTATTTGTAAAGCCAAGTGCTACACCTACAGCGAATAGTAGCGCCATTTGACCGAATACTGAACCACCCGCTTGTTCCATTAGGTTTGAAACAATTTCTGGGATAAAGCCAAGGTCCGCCGCACCTACACCAAGTAGGATACCTGCAACAGGTAGAACGGACACTGGCAGCATCAGCGATTTACCTACTTTCTGCAGGTTAGCAAAAAGGTTCTTAAACATGTTTATGCTCCTGATAAATTTATAAGAATTCTCGGGTTCTAACGGCACACCCCCGTAGCCTAAATGTTAGCACCCAATGAAAATGTAACCACATATTGCATTATATTTTCGAGATACAAATATATCTTGACGTCTCTCTAACTTTCTAGCGGCACGCGAAATTAAGTTTCAAAACCCTAGATAGATCACAGTAAACATACCGCCTTGAAATGCTTTACATTAACCCTATCTCATTGTTAATAAAGCTCTTTATCACTTTATCAATTAATTTCGACCCGTAAATAAAAAACATCTACTTGTTATTTCATGTAACAAAATTACATTAGACGCTTTTTAACCACCCATCTTCAACAAATTTAGTAAACACTAAAATTAAAGCAACATCCGGTGATTTGAAGCACAAAAAAAGGGCTTTTCGCCCTTTTTCTCTTAGTTGAAACATTTTTTATCGAAAAAAAAGTTTTCGGTAATTTTCCGTTGTTTTTTTCGCCACTTCGCTCAAAGCAACACCCTTCAGCTGAGCTATGTACGCAGCAACCTCTACTACATAAGCTGGCTGGTTCTGTTTACCGCGATGAGGAACTGGTGCAAGGTATGGCGAATCTGTCTCAATGAGCAGTCTTTCAAGTGGCACTTGCTTCACCACTTCTTTAAGCTCAGTGGCCTGTCTGAATGTGACAATACCAGATATAGAAATGTAAAAGCCCAGCTCCATTGCCGCTTCTGCAAATTCCAAATCTTCAGTGAAACAGTGAATCACGCCACCACATTTTTCCGCATGGTTTTCACGTAAAATACGCAAGGTATCTTCACGGGCATTACGAGTATGAATAATCAATGGCTTGTTTAGTTCAACGGCTAACTTAACATGCTGTTCAAATCTTAATTTCTGTAAGTCAGCAGTTTCAGGTTGATAGTGGTAATCAAGTCCAGTCTCACCTATCGCAACAACTTTTGAGTGCGTTGCGTATTTTTGCAAAACGTCTAACGCGAACTCACTCTCCACATCAAGAGGGTGGACGCCACAGGAAGCATGCACGTTATCAAACGGCGCTATCATCTCAATCATGTTTGGAAAAGCATCAAGCGTCACACCAATCGACAGTAGCTCTGTCACCTTGGCTTGCGCGGCTTTTTCGATTACGTCAGCCACACCATTGTGCAGATCGTTATAATCGAGTTTGTCTAAATGACAATGGGAATCTACGAACATAAATCCTCAGATAAATGATTAAGCCATTGCATGACCATCAGTTCACTATTCAAACCAGTGAAATCGCGCATTTGGCTGATAAGTTCGACTAACTGCTCTGTGTGTTTATGCAGTAAGTCATACTCTACTAGCTTAGCAATAACCTTTGCACCCGGCTGCATGAAGTCATTTTGCAGTCTGAAATGAACTTTCTGGGCATCCACAAGGATCATCCACAACCAACTCAATCTGCGTATCGGCGCTTCGCTAATAAGTTTGGCCAAATCCATTGACGCTAAAAGATCTTGCCTCAATGTCGAAACAAACAGCTTGGTCAATTCTTGATATTTTTCCGCTTCCTTTTCTTCAATGAAAGCGAGTGTCTTGAGTGGTGCATTGCCATTGAGTGGTGCAAGGTACTTAGCGACAGTTTGACTGGTTTCCGCTTCAACCCAACTCACGACAGTTTCACTAGACGGCGCAACCACGTTCCATTGCTGACATCGGCTCACAATGGTTGGAAGCAGTTGGCTTGATTGTTCTGCCACTAACAAGAAAAGACATTTTTCGCCCGGTGACTCCAATGTTTTTAGCAAGGCATTGGAAGCCGCCTCGTTCATTCTATGTGCTTGGCGAATCACGATGAGTCGATACCCAGAAAGCTGTGAAGACTCTAGGGCGAAATGATTACACTGGCGAATCATATCGACAGTGATTGCTTTTCCCTCTTGCTCAGGGGCAATAACGTGATAATCGGGATGGTTTGAGGACTTCATCAAGTCACAGCTATGACAAAAGCCACAAGGCTCTGATCCTTGGTCACGGCACATAAGCGCTTTAGCAAAATGATCGACAAGCGTCTCAACACCCAAGCCATCTTCTGCAACCAACAAAGTGGCGTTAGCAAAACGATCCGCTTCGATATTCTCAGCCCAACGCTGCCATACCGAGCTTAACCATGGATAGGGTTTAGCAAACATATTATTTGCCTAACCAACGTACAAGAGCGTTTTGAATATCTAAAGCCACTTGCTCAATGCTTTGCTCAGCTTTAATGGTAATAACGCTCTCATCGCTAGCAGCAAGCTCTTGGTAGCGTGCTCGGGTGCGTTCAAAAAAGCTGATATCCATTTTTTCGATGCGATCGAGTTCCCCACGACCACGAGCTCTTTCTAAACCAACTTTAGGATCAATATCTAGATAGAGGGTCAAATCGGGTTTGAAGTCGCCCAAAGTCGTCTCTTTAAGCGAAGACATTGTTTTAGCAGACAACTGACGACCGCCCCCTGATAAGCTTGAGATGACATATCGTGACGATCCCCGACCACCCAAGTGCCATCAGCGAGAGCCGGTTTGATTACGTTCTCAACTAGTTGAACACGTGCGGCGTACATCAAAAGAAGCTCTGTCATATCTTGCAGTACTTCACCTTCATGTTCTTCTTTGACTAGGGAACGCATTTTCTCAGCTAGGACCGTACCACCAGGCTCGCGAGTGTTCTTAATCTTGTCGATGCCATTTTGTGCTAGAGTTTCAAGCACCGCTTTAATCGCGGTACTTTTCCCCGCACCTTCTAACCCTTCTACAACGATAAACTTTGCTTGGCTCATTAGTTACTTCTTATATGTTTTAAATAGGCTCTTACTGCTCGGTTGTGATCAGCAAGATTTTTTGAAAATACGTGACCACCTTTCCCGCTTGCAACAAAATACAGATAGTCACTGTCTTCTGGGTTCAGTGCGGCTAAGACCGACGCTCTGCCCGGCATAGCGATAGGCGTTGGCGGCAGCCTCTAATAATATAGGTATTGTATGGGGTTGGTGTGTCTAAACCTTTACGGCCGATGTGGCTTGGTACTTATCGCCCATGCCATAAATCACCGTTGGGTCGGTTTGTAAACGCATCCCTTTATTGAGTCGATTCACGAACACCGCGGCCACACGCTCTCGCTCTTGGGCAACAGCAGTCTCTTTTTCAATGATCGACGCGAGAATTAATGCTTCATAAGGCGAGTCTAAAGGTAAGTTGGCCTGCTTCGCTTCCCAAGCTTTAGTCAGAATCGTATCTAACTGCTTATAAGCGCGAGAGAGTATTTCAAGGTCCGATGTGCCCGCCGTGTAATGATAGGTCTCAGCTAGGAACAAACCTTCGAGTTTCTCGTTCTCAATCCCCAACTTTTCAGCAATCTGCTCTTCGGTCAGGTCCTGAGTAAGATTCTCAAGTTGAGGGGCTTTGCTTAATGCTTCGAGCCACTCGTCAAAGCGGCTGCCCTCAACAAAGGTGATCGAGAATTGATGCTCTTTACCTTCAACAATCTTTTCAACGACTTGGTAAAGCGTTTGAGAAGGTTCGATAACATAAGTACCCGCTTTTACCTGAGTCAGCTCTGGATAGAATCGTCGTAGTAGTCTACTGCTCAGCTCGTCGTCTTCAAACCAGCCTTTATCTGTGAGTTGATTAATCACTGAGGTCAGACTCGCCCCTGTACGAATGGTAACTACTTCTTGTTGCCCTATCTGAATAGGCTGACCTACGTAGCTGTCAACTTGCTTTGCTACGTAGAAAAAACCACCCGCTGCAAGTGCAGCTAATACAAACAGCAGCGATATAAGTTTTTTAATCACGTGTTCACTTTCTCCTGATAACGCTTGGTCAATGGTCCTATTTTAAATTCTTGGTCTGCAATTCTTGTCACAGGAACAATGCCCATTAAAGAATTACAAATGAAAACTTCGTCTGCTTTCATTAAGGCCTCAAGCCGATACTGACCCACTTCTACGGCTTGGGAAGTTTTTTCTGCAACTTCAAGAACACTTCTTCGAGCAACACCGGCAACACCACTCAAAGTCAAATCGGGCGTATACAAAGTGTCACCGATCACCCAAAAGATATTGGCAATCGTCGATTCTATAACATTGCCATTGATATCCAGCACGATACCATCGACAAGTGACTGTTTTTCGATATCGGCTTTCGCAAGCACTTGCTCGAGTCTATTGTTGTGCTTGTGCCCAGCAAGTATTGGGTTAAGACCAAGCTTTACTTGGCTGACGCCTAACTTAACCCCTTCCTTGCGCCATGCACTGTACTGTTCGGGAAGCGCAAAAGTGCTAATGGTAACATTGGAAGGGCCAACTTGAGTAGGGCTGTAGCCTCGGCCACCCTCTCCGCGGCTAATGTGAACTTTTACCCCCGCTTTCCCACTAGGCAAAGCCGCCTGCTCAATCCATTGAAGAAGCAAGCTCCAATCGGGGTGTTCAATTCCCAATACATTTAAACACGCTTCGATACGTTCTTGGTGCATCATCCACAATAACGGCTTCCCTTCCTCAGTCATTAAAGTTGTGAAACAACCATCGCCATACTGAAAGGAACGATCCGTCAAAGAGATCATATCTTGTTTAACGCCATTGACCCAAAACATGCGCTTTCCCTGAAAATAAAAAAACGGCTTAATGCTATGCATCAAGCCGTTCTATGACAAGTCTTTATCTGAAGATATCGAATCAGCTAGATCTTTTTAAAGATCAAACAGCCGTTCGTGCCGCCGAAACCAAATGAGTTACAAGCAGCGTACTCCATATCTACTTTACGAGCAGTATGAGGTACAAGGTCGATATCCAGTCCCTCTTCAGGGTCATCAAGGTTGATCGTTGGTGGAACAATTTGGTCAACCAATGACATCGCTGTAATGATTGCTTCAGCCGAACCTGCTGCACCTAGTAGGTGACCAGTCATTGACTTCGTTGAAGAAACAAGAACTTGCTTAGCACCAGCTTCACCAAGTGCACGTTTAATGCCTTTGATTTCCGCTACGTCACCTGCAGGTGTTGATGTACCGTGAGCGTTCACATAACCCACTTGTTCACCAGTGATACCAGCATCACGCATAGCCGCTTCCATCGCTAGTGCACCACCAGAACCATCTTCACTTGGAGAGGTCATATGGTAAGCATCACCAGACATACCGAAGCCAACTAGCTCACAGTAGATCTTAGCGCCGCGTGCTTTCGCGTGCTCATATTCTTCAAGAACCATGATGCCAGCGCCATCGCCAAGAACAAAACCATCACGGCCTTTGTCCCAAGGGCGAGAAGCTTTTTGTGGCTCATCGTTACGAGTAGACAAAGCTTTTGCTGCGCCGAAGCCAGCCATACCAAGTGGTGTCGATGCTTTTTCAGAACCGCCAGCTACCATCGCTTCCGCGTCGCCGTATGCGATCATACGCGCCGCGTGGCCGATATTGTGAAGGCCTGTCGTACACGCAGTTGAAATAGCGATGTTAGGACCACGAAGTCCACGCATTATAGATAGGTTACCTGCAACCATGTTTACGATGGTTGATGGTACGAAGAAAGGGCTCACCTTACGTGGACCTTTTTCTACCAAAGCAGAGTGACCTTTTTCGATAAGATCCAGACCACCAATACCTGAGCCAATCGCAACACCTACACGTGGCGCGTTTTCTTCGGTAATTTGAAGGCCAGAATCGTCTAAAGCTTGAATGCCCGCTGCTACGCCGTATTGGATAAATAGATCCATTTTACGAGCGTCTTTTTTAGACATGTACTCTTCGCAGTTAAAGTCTTTAACTAAACCTGCAAAGCGAGTTGAGAAATTGGTTGCGTCAAAGTGATCGATATTAACGATACCGCTTTGACCTTCAAGCAGGGCTTTCCAAGATGATTCTACAGTGTTGCCTACCGGTGACAACATACCCATGCCAGTGACAACAACACGACGCTTGGACACGATCTTATTCTCCGGAATTGAAATGATTCTATGAGAGGTATAGAAGGGTTAGATAAAACACAGGCGGCCAGAGGGCCGCCTGGGAGAGATAATTACTGAGCGCTGTTTACGTAGTCGATTGCAGCTTGAACAGTAGTGATCTTCTCAGCTTCTTCGTCTGGAATCTCAGTGTCGAATTCTTCTTCTAGAGCCATTACTAGCTCAACAGTGTCTAGAGAATCAGCACCTAGATCATCAACAAATGAAGCTTCGTTTTTAACTTCTGCTTCGTCCACACCTAGCTGTTCAACAATGATTTTCTTTACGCGTTCTTCGATGTTGCTCATTTTTCTTTTCCTTTACAGATGTCGCCTAATGCGATGTTTCCGTAGTTTATTCGAACTATTGAAAGTTGCAAGGGGGTCCTTGCTGGTCAAACCACAAATTTAGCGATTTTAACCGAAATTCAACTCATTTTAGCCTTAATTCATGCATAAATGTTGCGCAGACGCACACATTTCAGACCAGAAATCCAGCAATTCATTAACATTTAAACCGCATTAAACTTCTGGTTTGTGCATTAAACCATATACATGCCACCATTTACATGCAAAGTTTCACCCGTGATGTAAGCACCTTCTGGTGATGCTAAAAATGCGACCGCAGCGGCAATTTCACGTGGATCACCTAAACGGCCAGCAGGTACGTTTGCAAGTGTTGCCGCACGTTGCTCATCATTTAACGCTTTAGTCATGTCAGTTTCAATGAAACCAGGGGCTACCGTGTTTACTGTTACACCACGAGACGCGACTTCGCGTGCCATAGACTTAGTGAAACCAATCACGCCCGCTTTAGCCGCTGCGTAGTTAGTTTGGCCAGCGTTGCCCATAGTACCTACAACAGAACCCACGTTGATGATGCGACCTTCGCGCTTTTTCATCATACCGCGTAGTACCGCTTTAGACATACGGTAGATCGGAGTCAAATTAGTATCGATGATGTCGCTCCACTCGTCGTCTTTCATACGCATAAGTAGGTTATCGCGAGTAATACCAGCATTGTTTACTAAGATATCAATAACGCCGTATTCGTCGTTGATTGTCTTCAAAGTTGCCGCGATTGAGTCTACATCAGTCACATTGAGTGCAAGACCTTTGCCGTTATCGCCTAGGTACTCGCTGATAGCAGCAGCGCCGCCCTCAGACGTTGCTGTACCAATAACAGTAGCGCCGCGTTCTACAAGAAGTTCAGCGATAGCGCGGCCAATACCACGGCTAGCGCCTGTAACTAGGGCAATTTTGCCTTCTAGATTCATCATTTGTCAGATTCCTTTTACCAGCAATTATTTTGCTGCTTCTAAAGATGCTGCATCATTAACCGCTGCAGCTGTCATCGTTTTTACAATACGTTTCGTTAGGCCAGTCAAAACTTTACCCGGGCCTAGCTCTAGTAATTTCTCTACACCTTGCTCGTTCATAGCCTGAACACTTTCGGTCCAGCGAACTGGGCTGTATAGCTGGCGAACCAGTGCATTCTTGATCGCCGCAGGATCTGTCTCGGCTGCTACGTCAACGTTGTTGATAACAGGCAGTGCAGGTGCGTTAAACTGGATGTCCTCAAGAGCCACTGCAAGTTTGTCTGCTGCTGGCTTCATCAGTGCACAGTGAGATGGTACTGATACAGGCAATGGAAGCGCGCGTTTAGCGCCAGCTTCTTTACATAGTGCACCTGCTCGCTCAACCGCTGCTTTGCTACCTGCGATCACAACTTGACCTGGCGAGTTGAAATTAACTGGAGAAACCACTTCACCTTGCGCTGCGTCTTCACATGCTTTTGCGATCGCATCGTCATCTAGGCCAATGATTGCATACATTGCACCCGTACCTGCAGGAACTGCTTCTTGCATTAATCGACCACGAAGCTCAACCAGTTTAATTGCTTCTTTAAAATCGATAACACCTGCACAAACCAAAGCAGAATATTCACCAAGGCTGTGACCCGCTAGGTTAGCAGGTTGCTCTAGGCCAAGCTCTTGCCATACACGCCATATAGCCACAGAAGAAGCTAGTAGTGCAGGTTGAGTACGGAAAGTTTCGTTAAGGTCTTCCGCTGGGCCATTTTGAACGAGTGCCCATAAGTCGTAACCTAAAGCGTCAGACGCTTCAGCAAATGTGTTTTTTACAACATCGTACTGTTCGCCTAGTTCACTAAGCATACCAACAGCTTGTGAGCCTTGGCCCGGAAATACAATTGCAAACTTGCTCATTTTCTTATCCTTAAAGCAAACGAAAAGTGAAGCAGTTTCCTGCTCCACTCTAATCTAAAAATTCTTATTAAAACTTAACGAGTGCAGAGCCCCAAGTAAACCCACCACCAAATGCTTCAAGTAGCAGTGTTTGGCCTCGTTGGATTCTGCCATCACGCACCGCTTCGTCTAGCGCAGTCGGAACCGTTGCTGCCGACGTATTACCATGACGGTCTAATGTGACAACCACTTGATCCATAGACATTGAAAGTTTCTTAGCGGTTGCAGAAATGATGCGCAAATTCGCCTGATGTGGCACTAGCCAGTCAAGTTCTGACTTATCCATACCGTTTTCTTTCAGCGTTTCTTTTACTAGGCGAGACAGTTGAGTTACAGCAACTTTGAATACTTCGTTACCCGCCATGTGTAGCCAACTGTTAATGTCATCGCTATGCTCAGACTCACTTGGCACTTTTTCACGGCGATTAGGGAATTTAAGGCTCAGTAGCTCACCGAATCGACCATCGGCATTGATGGTTGTCGACAGAATACCCGGCTCTTCACTTGCCCCTACCACCACGGCACCTGCAGCATCACCGAACAAGATGATTGTAGAACGATCATTTGGATCACACGTTTTAGACAGTGCATCTGCGCCAATCACGAGAATATTCTTACAGTGGCCTGTTTTAATGTATTGATCAGCAACCGATAGTGCGTAAACAAAACCAGAACACGCCGCCGCCATATCAAAAGCTGGGCAGTGTTTAATACCCAAAAGCGCTTGAACTTGACACGCCGCAGAAGGAAAAGCGTGTGAGCCGCTGGTTGTTGCCACAAGAATCATATCAATATCGTTTTTATCGATACCGGCCATCTCGATAGCATTTTTCGCCGCTTGATAACCCATATCTGCCACTGTTTCATTCTCAGCAGCAATACGACGCTCTTTAATACCCGTGCGAGTAACAATCCACTCATCACTAGTATCTACCATTTTCTCTAAGTCTGCGTTTGAACGCACCTGAGATGGCAGGTAGCTGCCAGTACCTAAAATTTTGCTATACATGAAGACTAATAATGCCTCTCGAGTAGAACCGCTTCCAAGCGATCGCTTATACGGCTGGGTACTTGTCGCTTGACTTCGTGTAGCGCCTCGCCAATCGCATTGACGACTGCATCTACATCAGACTTCCGTGACTTTTTATTACAATGCCGCGCAATCCTAGCAAACTTGCGCCATTATACTGGTCGGGGTTCAGTGTTTTTAGCTCATCAAACAGACCAGAGAAGAGTTTTCGCGCAATCCATCCTTTGATTGAAGATGACGCAAAGTATGCTCTGAGTTTCTCGATGAACAATTGCGCGGTCCCCTCACAGGTTTTTAAACAGACGTTCCCGACAAAACCGTCACAGACAACTACATCAGCATTATCTGTTAACAGCTGATTGCCTTCTATATAACCTGTAAAGTTCACTGATTTGGTTTGAGACAACATTTCTGAGCAACGTTTCACAAGATCGTTGCCTTTAATCTCTTCGGCGCCGATATTGAGGATGGCTACTTTGGCTGGTCGCTCTAGATACTGCTCTGCAAGTGCACTGCCCATGACGGCAAACTGAAACAGCGAATCGGCGTCACTGGATACGTTCGCACCAAGATCTAACATCCACGTTTTTCCACCGGATGCTGTTGGCAACGCGGAAATCAATGCAGGTCTTTCTATGCCTGGGAGAAGTTTAAGACGAAAACGCGACAATGCCATTAGAGCGCCAGTATTGCCGCCACTCACACACGCATCCGCAGAATTATTGGCAACATGATCAATTGCCATGCCCATGGAACTGCCGTGGCTGTTGCGAAGCGCTAAGGATGGTTTTTCTGAATTCGAAATGGTTCGGTCGCTATGTTCGACGACGAGTCGGTCATTCGCTTGAATACCGAGTTGGGATAATTGCGTTGTGATCGAGGTCCGATCACCGATTAGGATAACTTTCAGCTCTGGGAAATACGACAGTGCCTGCACGGCGGCAGGCACTGTAACACGAGGACCGAAGTCCCCGCCCATTGCATCAAGCGCAACGGTAATAGTTTGCAAAGGTCAACCTTACTTGTTGATAACCTTTTTGCCGCGGTAGTAACCTTCGGCAGTCACGTTGTGACGTAGGTGAGTTTCACCTGAAGTTGCGTCTACAGATAGTGCAGCTGTAGTTAGGGCATCGTGTGAACGACGCATGCCACGCATTGAACGTGATTTCTTGCTCTTTTGTACGGCCATTGACCCTACTCCTATGTTAATTCTTAATATAGCTACTTTAGAAAAAGTTACTTCTTTAAGCTTTTTAAAACATCGAATGGATTCGGCTTTTCTTCCACAATTTCTTCTGGAATTTCACCAAACACCAAATTGTCTGATTTAACGCTACAATCCGCTTCGTCGTGCATAGCAATTTGAGGCAATGCTAAGATGAACTCGTCTTCAACTAATTGAATGAGGTCTAACTCACCGTACTCGTTCAGATCTACCAAATCGTACTCTTCCGGTGCTTCCTCTTCACTTTTCTCGCTATAAATAGGAGTACAAGTAAATTGGACATCACACAAATGTGTGAAAACTTCATTACAGCGTTGACACTCTAAGTCGACTTCGATGTTAGCTTTACCAGAGATAACAACAAGTCGCTGCTCATCAAGCCCAAATGATATTGAGACTTCTGCGTCGCGTTTAACGCCTTCGACTGAGTCAGCTAAGCGCTTAAAAAGACTGACTTGGATGATGCCATCGAAGTCGAGACGTTTCTGAGCGGTTTTGGCTGGATCAACCGTTCGCGGTATTTTTACCTTTTGCATAGGGCGCGAATTCTATCTTCCTAATTGTTTAGAGTCAAAGGAAAAGGGCAAAAAGTTAGACTTTTTTTCCTTCCAACGAACTGGGCTAGTATTGGATACATAATATGAATTAAGCTTTCTCTAACCCATGATTAGATTGTAAATATTAATGCAAGATTACCAATTAGTATTGGCTTCTACCTCACCATATAGGCAGCAACTGCTCAATAAACTCGCAATTCCGTTTGTCACGGCTTCTCCCGACTTTGATGAAACACCATTAAGCAATGAAAGTCCGACTCAGCTCGTAACACGCTTAGCTGAAGGCAAAGCGCGCTCTTGTACCATCGACAAGCCAAGCCTTGTCATTGGAAGTGACCAAGTCTGCGTCATCGACAACATGATCATTGGCAAACCGCTTACTCGTGAAAATGCGATTGCTCAACTTACCCAGCAAAGCGGCCGCTCCATCACTTTTTATACGGGTCTTGCGGTGCATAATACTGCGTCAAACGAAACTCAAACTCGCGTTGACACCTTCACGGTGCATTTTAGAACGCTTACCCAACAGCAGATCGAAAACTACGTCGACAAAGAGCAGCCTTTTTACTGTGCTGGGAGTTTCAAAAGTGAAGGACTTGGAATTTCACTGTTTGAACGGTTAGAAGGTAAAGATCCGAATACCCTAGTTGGACTTCCGCTTATCGATTTAATCGATATGTTAGCCGAACAAGGCCTGTACATCCTCTAGGAGAGTCCTTCTAGAGTCTTATTGAACTGTGAAAACGCTTGTACGATAAAAACGAGAAAAGATTTGGAGTACCATCCAAACCTTTTTGTCTAAAATCTATCGAAGTTATAAGGCTCTCAAGCCTTTCAGCGCTTTCTCTAGCCTATTTTCCATCGGAGCATTAATTTCCATCCATTCGTCATTAGATGGGTGTTGGAACTTAATATTCGCGGCATGGAGGAACAATCGGTCCAAACCAACCTTGCCAGTATAAGCATCAAATCGACGATCTCCATAACGATCATCCCATGCAATTGGATGCCCGGTATATTGGGTATGGACACGGATCTGGTGAGTGCGGCCAGTGATTGGGCTTGCCTGAATCAACGTCGCATCTGCGAATTTTTCAATAATCTTAAAACGCGTTTCAGACGGTTTACCCTTGGGGTTTACTCGCACAATACTATTGACTTCGTTTTTCAGCAGGGGCGCGTTAACGACTTTACAGCTTGGCTTCCACTGCCCCATCACAAGAGCAAAGTAGAACTTCTTCACTGTTTTTTCGCGAAACTGCGCTTGTAGGTGCCTTAACGCCGATCGTTTCTTAGCCACCAAAAGGATACCTGAGGTGTCACGGTCAATACGATGAACAAGTTCCAAAAAGCGCGCTTCTGGTCTTAACGCTCTAAGAGCTTCAATTGCACCAAACTTTAAACCACTACCGCCGTGTACCGCAGTACCTGATGGTTTATTGAGAATAAGCATATGATCATCTTCATAGATAATTTTATTCTCAAGCTCGGAAACCTTGTTTAATTTAACGCTTGGCGCGACCTCTTCAGGTTTTTCCTCTACCGTAACTGGCGGGATACGAACCAAATCGCCCGCTTTGAGTTTGTATTCAGCTTTGATGCGCTTTTTGTTTACGCGCACCTCCCCCTTACGCACGATTCGATAGATCATGCTCTTTGGGATGTTCTTGAGTTGGTTGCGTAAGAAGTTATCTATACGCTGTCCAGCCATGTCTTCATCAATGTCGACAAACTGAACTTTTGTTCTGATTTCGTTCATTTCGCGATTGTATCATCCAAAGTGATTCTATTTCACATTTTCTTGATGCAGATTTGCATCTTTTAACAAAACTAAGTTTATCAAAGTGTTTTTTTAATGAGCTGTGGATAACAAACAACCACTTCGGAGAAAACACATCAAAAATCAATTATAAACAAACACTTAACTCAGCCACACTAACACTTGTACCGTTTTTTTTTGCCTGTTTATAACAAAGCAGATTGCTGACTTTACCCTGCACTGCTATAGTTCACAGCTGCGATAAGTGTTTTGGTTGAATTTTATACAAAACCCAATCACTTTAGAGCAATAAAATGAGTAGGTTACCCAGAATCATCGTGCTGCATATGGCGTAAGACACCATTGAGCTGGGTTGTCTTGTTACTCTACTCATCGTCAATCATGTTTGAGTATTTACCGCCAGACTGCGGCTTACAGGCGATACAGAAATACGTTTGTAAGGACTGAAGTGCCCCAAGAGCATCCCCTCCAGCCGGGAGGCTGCAAATTATAGCCATGGGATCAGGCACCGTGACAACGACAACAAGTAGCAAGAGCAATTAAAACAAAGAATATATAACGAGATTTCTAATGAAAAGAATGTTAATCAACGCAACTCAGAAAGAAGAGTTGCGTGTCGCTTTGGTTGATGGCCAGCGATTGTTCGATCTTGATATCGAAAGTCCAGGTCACGAATCTAAAAAAGCGAATATCTACAAAGGACGTATCACCCGTATTGAACCTAGCTTAGAAGCTGCTTTTGTTGACTACGGTGCTGAAAGACACGGTTTCCTCCCTCTCAAAGAAATTGCCCGCGAATACTTCCCTGAAGGTTACACATACCAAGGCCGTCCAAGCATTAAAGAAGTGCTTAAAGAAGGCCAGGAAGTCATCATCCAAGTTGAAAAAGAAGAACGTGGTAACAAAGGCGCCGCCTTAACTACCTTCATTTCACTTGCGGGTAGCTACCTTGTACTGATGCCTAATAACCCTCGTGCTGGCGGAATTTCTCGCCGCATCGAAGGTGATGAGCGCACTCAACTCAAGGCAGCTCTAGACACGCTTGAACTACCAAAAGGTATGGGACTGATTGTTCGTACTGCTGGTGTTGGTAAGAGTGCAGAAGAGCTAGAGTGGGATTTGAATGTACTTCTCAACCACTGGGGAGCAATCAAACAAGCGTCTGACGCAAACCCTGCGCCTTTCCTTATCCACCAAGAAAGTAACGTAATTGTTCGTGCTATTCGTGACTATCTACGTCGTGATATTGGTGAGATTCTTATCGATAGCAACACAATCTATGAGCGCGCACTAAACCACATCCGTTTAGTACGTCCTGATTTTGTTAATCGCGTTAAGAAGTACGATGGCGAAGTGCCACTGTTTAGCCACTACCAAATTGAAAGCCAGATTGAATCTGCTTTCCAACGTGAAGTACGCCTTCCATCTGGTGGTTCCATCGTAATCGACCCTACAGAAGCGTTAACCTCAATTGATATCAACTCTGCCCGCGCAACAAAGGGTGGCGATATCGAAGAGACAGCACTCAACACCAACTTAGAAGCTGCAGAAGAAATTGCCCGTCAATTACGTCTGCGCGACCTAGGTGGCCTTGTCGTTATCGACTTTATTGATATGACGCCAGTTCGTCACCAACGTGAAGTAGAAAATCGCCTAAAGGACTCTGTTCGTCTAGACCGTGCTCGCGTTCAAATTGGCCGTATTTCACGCTTCGGTCTTCTAGAGATGTCTCGCCAACGCTTGAGTCCGTCTCTTGCAGAAGCGAGCCACCATATCTGTCCTCGCTGTTCAGGTACGGGTGTTGTCCGTGACAATGAATCACTGGCACTTTCTGTTCTACGTTTGATCGAAGAAGAAGCGCTGAAAGACAATACGGCTCAAGTACTTGCTGTTGTTCCTGTTCCGATTGCTTCTTACCTTCTTAACGAAAAACGTCGTTCTGTTAACCACATTGAGCGTATTCAAGAAGTTAAGATTACTGTCGTTCCAAATTCAGACATGGAAACCCCTCATTTCGAGGTAATTCGTGTTCGTGAAGGTGAAGAGTTCGATCTGCTATCTTACCTACTTCCTAAGAAGCTAGATGCGCTGAAAGAAGCAGAAAGCAAAGAGCCAGCAGAGCAAGATATCAAGCCTAAGAAACTTGAAGAACCCGCTCTTAAAGGCTTTGCAGCACCTGCTCAAAATGCACCGACGCCTGCTCCTCAGCCGAAGCCAGTTACGAAGCCACAGGGTAAAACCGAAGAAGGTGCCTCTGAGCAACCTGGCCTTGTTAGCCGCATTCTAAAAGCTCTAGGCAATCTGTTCTTTGGCTCTGCTGAAGAAGAGAAGAAAGAAGTAGAGAAGAAAGAAGAAGAGAAGCCGAAGCAAAATCGCAACAACCGTCAACGTCGCAACCGTAACGATAATCGCCGTCGCAATAATCGAGACAACCGCGATAATCGTGACAGCCGCGATAAGAATCGTCGCAACAAGCCAGCTCGCGATGAGCAAGCTTCTCAAGAGAATGGTTCAAATAACCAAGAGCGTAAGCAAAGCCGTAAGCCACGCCAAGACCGTCGCAATAAGCGCGATGACGCTAAGCAAAACAAGCTAGCAGAAGAAGGTCAACAACTGGCTGCTGAAGCGCAATCAACTAAGTCTGAAGCGCCAGCTGAAGAGAAGGCAGCTAAGGTACGTGAACGTCGTCAACGCCGTAAGCTCAACAAGCAAGTTCGCGTAAAGGATCAGCAAGCAAACGCAGACGAAGAAGCAAAAGCATCTCAAGCTAAGCAGGCCGTTGAGAAAGCCAAAGCTGCAGAAGCACCAGAAGCTGCTGATTCAGAAGAGCCTAAACAGCGTCGTAACCGTCGTTCACCACGTCACCTAAGAGCAAGTGGTCAACGCCGTCGCCGCGGACGTGATCGTCGCCCTAACCCATTCCGCCTTCGCAAAGGTGGCGTAGCGTCACCAGAGATGGCAATGGGTAAAGTGATGCCTCGTTACGATATTCAGAAAGGTAAACCTAAGCGCGAACAAAAACCTGTAGAGCAAGTTGAAGTAAATGCAGCTTTAGCTCCTGCACTGCCGGGTTGTGCATTCCCAGAAATGGCAATGGGTAAAGTGATCATCCGCAAAGAAGAAGCTATCGCTCCAGTTGAAACTGCACCTGTCGTTGAAGAAGTAGCACAAACGCCAACTCAAGCTGAATCAACTAACGTTGAATCAAACACTGTAGATACAACAGCTGCTGCGCAAGAAGTTGTTGCTGAGAAGCCTGTAACTGAAGCACCTGTTGTTGAAGCTCCTGTTGTTAAAGAAGCAGTGGCACCTGAAGCTAAGGTTGAAGCTGAAGTCAAAGTTGAAGCACCTACTACGAAAGAAGTCGAAGCGACAACTGATGCAGTAGCAACTTACAAAGGCCACGCTACTGCACCGATGGCAAAAGCGGCTGGACCAGAAGAACTGAAGGAAATCTCTGTTGTAGCGGCACCATTCCGCACAGAGCGTTATCAGCCAAAAGGCGCAGGTAGCCAAGTTGCGACTAGCCAAGCTGGCGCAGCAATGGCTTCCCCATCCGCTAACTAAGCTTTGACTTGGATTATCATCCATACTGCAAAATGCCGCTGACTATCAGCGGCATTTTTTATTCATTCATATTTATATTGATGAAGGACTGTTTCATTATTGAACTTAATCACACTTTTCTGTAGCATTCGGCTCTCGATCTGAACATCTCTACACATTTTAATGCGCTAAAATGGCTAGAGTGAGCAAATTGACTTATGTTTCTTTTCTACTCGCACCTAACAACAAGCTTACGCTTCGTTCAATCGCTAAGTAGTCACTACAGTCACATGGAAGTTAATCAATCATTTCTCTATTGCTAACAGCAATTTTTTCAGCGCTTTTGTGTTTTATTGTCCAGAATAAATACATTACTTACTAGCACTGAGCACCCATGTTCGAATTTCCTCAATTTTCTAAGCACTCAGTTAAAAACGACGTTCTTTCTGGTTTAACTGTTGCTTTAGCCCTTGTTCCAGAAGCGGTAGCTTTTGCCTTCGTTGCCGGCGTAGACCCAATGGTGGGTTTATACGCGGCATTCATCGTTGGCTTAATTACATCCATCTTTGGCGGCCGTCCTGGCATGATCTCCGGCGCAACTGGCGCAATGGCCGTTGTTATGGTGAGCTTGGTATCCGTTCATGGTGTTCAGTACCTCTTTGCCGCTATCTTACTGGCCGGTATCCTGCAAATCACAGCCGGTATCTTTAAACTGGGTAAGTTCATTCGTATGGTGCCACATCCGGTTATGATCGGCTTTGTAAATGGCCTTGCGATTGTTATTTTCTTAGCACAATTGGGCCAGTTCAAAGCCCCAGACGCCAATGGTGTTATGACTTGGTTGCAAGGTGCAGACCTATGGCTAATGCTAGGTTTAGTAGCAATTACCATGGCAATTATCCACTTCTTACCTAAGTTGACGACGGCCGTACCCTCTTCGCTTGTAGCGATTGTTTCAATCACATTAGTTGTACAGCTAATGGGCCTCGATACCAATACAGTTGTCGACTTCCTTCGCACTATGTCTGGTAACCCAGAAGCGACACTGGCAGGTACTTTACCGACTTTCGCAGTACCGATGGTTCCATTCACCTTTGAAACACTAGAAATCATCCTTCCGTATGCGATTATCCTAGCGGCGATTGGTCTGATTGAATCTTTGTTGACACTCACCGTGCTGGACGAAATGACCAATACTCGCGGTCAATCAAACCGTGAATGTGTTGGCCAAGGTATGGCGAACGTAACATGTTCAATGTTTGGTGCAATGGGTGGTTGTGCGATGATCGGCCAGTCAATGATCAACGTAAACTCTGGTGGCCGTGGCCGTCTATCAGGTATCGTTGCAGCCGTTGCCCTACTGTTCTTTATTTTGTTCGCATCTTCACTGATCGAGATGATTCCACTGGCGGCACTAATTGGTGTTATGTTCATGGTGGTTATTGGTACGTTTGAGTGGGCGACCTTTAAACTGGCACGTCGCGTACCAAAGCAAGATTTCTTTGTGATCGTACTTGTGACGGTGGTGACAGTACTAACCGATTTAGCGGTAGCGGTAGCGGTTGGTGTGATTGTTTCTGCACTGATGTTTGCTTGGGAGCACGCAAAACACATCTACGCGAGCAGCAAAGTTAACGAAGAAGGCTCGAAAGAGTACCATGTCAATGGCCCTATCTTCTTTGGCTCGGCGGCAAACTTCCTTGAGCTGTTCGATGCTCAGAATGATCCAGAAGACGTGATTGTCGACTTCGCGAACTCTCGCGTTGCTGACCACTCCGCCATTGAAGCGATTGAAACGTTGGCAGAACGTTACTCTTCTGCAGGTAAGACATTGCACCTTCGCCATTTGAGTCCTGACTGTCGTAAGTTACTCGATAAAGCGGGCAGCCTTATCGAAATCAACGTAAAGGAAGACCCAAGCTACAAGGTTGCAACTGACGTGCTTGCTTAACATACTAACTGTTTTAGAAAAGGGCTTGAATTTGTTCAAGCCTTTTTTTTATGGATTCTTTAGTCTAATTCAGAACGGTATACCCGCGGTTAGTCATACAATTGCGCATGACCTGATGTACTTGGGCTTCGTAATCTGCTTGGTTCGCTCGTCGGTCACGGCTTCCACCGACGACCCCAACAGCGCCACCCACTGCCGCGCCTGTCTTCGCTCCTTGAGAACCAGAACCACCCGCAATTGCACTCCCTGCTGCACCAACCGCCGCACCTCTTAACGCACCTCCTAGCGCACCACGCGAGCGCGTGTCTTTCTGTACTTGGCTAGCCATTTCTTCACACTGATGCATGTCGTAAACAAAGTCTTTTTCATCGACACCTGACTTGTCGACGATGAGATTTGCGCTCGCACCAAATGAGAACGCCATTGCGATAGAAAAAACAGTCACATGTTTCATTGTTTTAACTTCCTATTGAACAGTCTCTAAGCAAGTGATTATAGGGAGTCATAAAAACTATCTTGGAATATTACAAATTCCAGAGACATGCTTAGATCCACACACTGTTTATGTGCCTAACCACTATCTAAAGCTCATTGCTGGTCGCCGAGTTCAAAAAAAAAGCCCCAACCTTTCGGTTGGGGCCTGGTTCTTTAGGATGTTTTCCCGCTAGCGAAAACTATCCCATAACTTAAGCTTGATTAAGCGTCCGCTTTCTCTTTCTTCGCTTTAGCTGGTTTTGCTACTTGGTCAGCTTTCTTCTTGATTACAGTAGTGCCTTCGAAAGTTTCACCTTCAACGAATGCTTTACCGTAGTAAGAAGCCAGTAGAACTTCTTTCAGCTCAGTGATTAGAGGGTAACGTGGGTTCGCACCAGTACATTGGTCATCGAACGCTTCAACTGCTAATTCATCTAGTTTCGCGATGAAGTCAGCTTCAGATACACCCGCAGCTTGGATAGAAGTTGGGATGTCTAGGTTGCCTTTCAGCTCTTCTAGCCACGCTAGTAGACGCTCGATCTTCTGAGCAGTGCGGTCACCTTCTTGGCTTAGGCTAGGTGGTCAGCAACCTCAGCGTAACGACGACGTGCTTGTGGACGGTCGTATTGAGAGAATGCAGTCTGCTTAGTTGGGTTGTCATTCGCGTTGTAACGTACAACGTTCGAGATTAGTAGTGCGTTCGCCAGACCGTGTGGTAGGTGGAACTCAGCACCAATCTTGTGCGCCATAGAGTGACAAACACCTAGGAATGCGTTCGCGAATGCTACACCAGCGATAGTTGCTGCGTTGTGTACTTTTTCACGAGCGATTGGGTCGTTTGCACCGTTCGCGTAGCTTGATGGTAGGTACTCTTTAAGCATCTTAAGCGCTTGTAGAGCTTGACCATCAGAGTACTCGTTCGCAAGAACAGATACGTAAGCTTCTAGAGCGTGAGTTACTGCATCGTAACCACCGAATGCTGTTAAAGACTTAGGCATGTTCATTACTAGGTTAGCATCAACGATAGCCATGTTTGGCGTGATTTCGTAGTCAGCTAGTGGGTACTTAGCACCAGTCTTGTCGTCTGTAACAACCGCAAATGGAGTAACTTCTGAACCTGTACCTGAAGTTGTAGTGATACATACAAGCTCAGCTTTTTGACCCATTTTAGGGAACTTGTAGATACGCTTACGGATATCCATAAAGCGCATCGCTAGTTCTGCGAAGTGCGTTTCTGGGTGCTCGTACATTACCCACATGATCTTAGCTGCATCCATTGGAGAACCGCCACCTAGAGCTAGGATAACGTCTGGCTGGAAGCTCTTCATTGCTTCTGCACCTTTCTCAACAACAGATAGTGTTGGATCCGCTTCTACGTCGAAGAATACTTGAACTTCGATGCCTTGAGCTTTAAGTAGTTGAACTACGTCGTCCGCGTAACCGTTGTTGAATAGGAAACGGTCAGTTACTAGGAATGCGCGTTTCTTACCTTCTAGGTCGCCAAGAGCGATTGGAAGGCTACCACGACGGAAGTAGATAGACTTAGGTAGTTTGTGCCACAACATGTTTTCAGCTCGCTTCGCTACAGTTTTCTTGTTGATTAGGTGCTTAGGACCTACGTTCTCAGAGATAGAGTTACCACCCCATGAACCACAACCTAGAGTTAGAGAAGGTGCAACGTTGAAGTTGTACAGGTCACCGATACCACCGTGAGTAGTCGGGATGTTGATCAGGATACGTGCAGTCTTCATCTTGTCACCGAAGTAACGGATGCGGTCAGCGTTAGTATCTTGGTTAGTGTAAAGACCAGAAGTATGGCCGATACCACCGATTTCAACCATAGTTACCGCTTGAGCAACAGCGTCTTCGAAGTTGTCAGCACGGAATAGACCTAAAGTTGGAGATAGTTTCTCGTGTGCGAATGCGTCGTCGTAAGACACTTTACCTAGGCCTTCACCTACAAGTACTTTAGTGTCAGCTGGAACTTTAACGCCCGCTAGTTCAGCGATAGCTGGAGCTGGTTGACCAACGATTTTCGCGTTAAGCGCGCCGTCGATAAGTAGTACTTTACGTACTTTGTCAGCTTCTGCTTTAGATAGAACGTAAGCTTTGTGAGATGCGAAACGCTCTTTCACTTCGTCGTACACTTCGTCAACAACGATTGCAGCCTGCTCAGAAGCACATACTACGCCGTTATCGAACGTCTTAGACATTAGGATAGAAGCAACTGCACGTTTCACGTCAGCAGTTTCGTCGATTACGACAGGAACGTTACCTGCACCTACACCGATTGCTGGCTTACCAGAAGAGTAAGCAGCTTTAACCATGCCTGGACCACCAGTTGCAAGGATAAGAGCGATGTCGTCGTGCTTCATTAGAGCGTTAGAAAGCTCTACAGATGGTTGATCGATCCAGCCGATGATGTCTTTTGGTGCGCCCGCTGCTACTGCTGCGTCTAGAACAAGTTTTGCTGCGTCGTTAGTAGAGTTTTTAGCACGTGGGTGTGGCGAGAAGATGATGCCGTTACGTGTTTTAAGAGAGATTAGAGATTTGAAGATTGCTGTAGAAGTTGGGTTAGTCGTTGGTACGATACCACAGATGATACCTACAGGCTCAGCGATAGTCATTGTGCCTAGTTGTCGTCTTCTTCTAGGATGCCACAAGTTTTCTCGTCTTTATATTTGTTGTAAATGAACTCTGAAGCAAAGTGGTTCTTGATAACTTTGTCTTCAACAATACCCATACCAGACTCTTCAACCGCTTGTTGAGCTAGCGGGATACGAGCGTGGTTAGCTGCTAAAGATGCTGCGCGGAAAATTGCGTCTACTTTCTCTTGAGAAAAAGTTGCGAACTCTGCTTGAGCCGCTTTAACGCGTGCTACCATTGCATCTAGTTCAGCCAGATTAGTTACAGGCATAGTGAATCTCCTAAAATAAATAAATATTAAAAACTTTTTACTAAGGCTGCTGCTTGTCGTTTTAACTATTTGTTAGCAAATTATCAGCAATCATACTTAGTAAACCGCTTTCAGGACTGAGTATAATATTTCATGCTATGAAAAAAATTGACTTGGATCAGTTCTCGCACGCGAAATAACCCTTTAGTAGTGGTTTACCACAACAACAATCATAACCAACTGATTTTAATGAGTTTATTTCTGGTGATAATTTTGTTCAAAAAAAGAGCAAACAGTTATAGTGAATAAATTAACAACAACATTCTGTAATAAAGTTTCATTTTTATACTAAAAACACCACACTATCTGTGTTTTTACGTGCTACTAATACTATACACCTCTCACAAAAAATCACGCGAATTCAATCAAATTTTCATTAAATTTGCGTAACGATTTGCAAACATTGATAAGCAATCACTATTACATGACTACTATACGTAACAAAACTTCAAAATGGTCCAACCTTAAGGTCCAAAAGATTAGATTTTCTCACTTGTGACACCTTTTCGTGTTAGTTTTTTTCATTCGATTTGTCCCCTCTTTTCCACTACATTAGCGCGGTTAAAAACTACCCTACCTCTGTTTGTTTCTTTGCTTAGGACAATCGCTATGCAAACTATTGAGTTCGCTATTTTTCTGCAGTTCTTTCTTGGTCTTGTGGCCGCCGTCAACCCTGTCGGTATTATGCCTATCTTTGTATCTTTAACCGGTCATATGACGCTTGAAGAAAAACATAAGACAGCGACGACTGCCAACATCGCCGTTGCAACGATTCTTATTGTTTCGCTACTGGCCGGTCAGGTACTGCTGGACATGTTCAGCATCTCGCTAGACTCGTTTCGTGTCGCAGGTGGTCTTCTTTTACTTAGCATCGCTTTTTCGATGATGAGCGGTAAGCTAGGTGAAGATAAACAAAACAAGCAGGAAAAGTCAGAATACGTCAGCAAAGAGCAAATTGGTGTGGTACCACTTGCGATGCCACTCATGGCTGGCCCCGGTGCAATCAGCTCAACCATCGTCTATGGCGCTCGCTACCCGAGTACATTAGATACAATGGGTATTATCTTGACCATCATTGCTTTTGCTTTGTGCTCTTGGCTACTGTTTCGCTCTGCACCTTTGATTGTTCGCTTCCTAGGCCAAACGGGCATCAACGTGATTACTCGTATCATGGGCCTGATCTTGGGTGCGCTAGGTATTGAGTTTATAGCTAACGGTCTAAGGAACCTATTCCCTGGTTTAAGCTAGTCGAAGTTTGGTCAATCAAACTTTCTCGTTAAGTTCTTTCTCGTTATGATATGGCGACGTGTATTAATCGTCGTTATATCATGCATAAACCCCCTCTCAAGCATCATCTCTATATCATTATCTTTGGCACCCACACCCGTGGCGGGCGCATTTTTGATATTGGCCTTATCATCGCAATTATGCTGTCTTTAATCGTACTCATACTTGAGTCATTGCCAGCCGTATTCTCTCGTTGGGGTGAGCCTTTAAGATATGTCGAGTACACCTTCACTGCGATATTTACCATTGAGTACTTGTTGAGGCTGTATTGCTCTCCGAAACCAGCAGCCTACGCGAGAAGCTTCTATGGCGTGGTTGATCTGTTAGCGATTCTCCCCACCTATCTCGCTCTGTTCTTCCCGGGCGCTTCATTTATGGGCGTAATTCGTTTGCTACGGGTAATGCGTATTTTCCGCATACTCAAACTGGTGAGGTTCTTACAAGACTCCAACATCTTGTTGCGCTCTCTTCTCATGGCGAAGCGTAAGATCTTTATATTTTTCAGTACGGTCGCGATTCTAGTCACCATTTTTGGTGCGCTTATCTTTGTTATTGAAGGGCCCGAGCATGGCTTTACCAGTATTCCACAAAGCATTTATTGGGCAATTGTGACCATTACAACCGTTGGGTATGGCGATTTAGTGCCACAAACTTCGATTGGTAAAGCGATTGCTTCCATGACCATGCTACTTGGTTATTCAATACTCGCGGTTCCGACTGGCATTATTACCGCCGAGCTCAACCAAGAGATGAGTTCACATAAGTCTCTGGTTAAGTGCCCTAACTGTTCTAAAGCAGGCCATGAGTCGGATGCGATGTATTGCAAACATTGCGGTAGCGAACTTGCTGATCCTGATAATCGAGTCGTCACACCGGAAGAGTAAGCCTACTTTTTTAAGTCACATGCTTAGGAAACAAGGTTAAGCAATCCGGTTAAATAATATAGCTAAGTAGCCAGCTGCAGCTTAACCACGTTGCTGAGCGCGGAATGAGGACACAGCTTGTTAACTAAGGCTTCCGCTTGCAACGGTTTAGTCAGATAAAACCCTTGGCCTGTGGTGCAGCCCATCTCATAGAGATCCGACTGATGCTGCACCGTCTCCACCCCTTCTGCGACGACAGACACTCCCAGTTCACTGCCTAATTGAATAATAGATTTAAGCAAAACTTGAGACGTATTGCTGGTTGCATAATCCATCACAAAGCTGCGGTCGATCTTGATGGTTTGGAAATCAAAATCTTTTAAGTAAGAGAGAGAAGAGAACCCTGTACCAAAGTCGTCTAGCGCGATACGCACCCCGAGCTGTTTAAGCTCTGCAAAGATCACTTGAGCGACTTTTATATTTTCAACCATAACGGTTTCAGTAATCTCAATTTCAAGCTTGCTCGTCGGTACATCAGAGTTAACAATAATTTGTTTCAAACGCTCGAAAAAGTCAGGGTGTTTAAGGCTGCTTGCAGAGATATTAATACCGACAATACCTAAGTCGATGCCTTGTTTGATCCAAGTTCTCTGTTGAGAAAGCGCTTTTCTCGCGATGAGCAAGTCTAGCTGTTGAATTTGACCTGTAGACTCAGCCACTGGAATAAAGTCATTAGGGTACAACAATCCTTTCTGCGGATGACGCCAACGCACTAACGCTTCCACACCTTCGATGTGCTCTGTTTTGAGATTCCACTTCGGTAAATAGTGAAGCTCAAACTCATCACGGTCGATGGCCACAGCCAAAGCATTCTCTGTATGCTTGTGCGACATTGCGATGCGATTGAGCTCTTTCGAGTAAAACTGGAAGTTGTTTTTGCCCATCTTCTTAGCGTGGTACATGGCATTGTCAGCATAGCGAATCAAAGTATCTTGGCTCGCGCTATCTTCCGGATAGATAGAAACACCAATACTTGCCGAAACATTCACACTGACTCGCTCCAATTGGAAAGGCCGAGACAGCGATCGTGTCAGCTTAGATGCGATCTTACTTGCAACATTAATCGCACTGCTAACATCTTGAATATGTCCAAGCACCACTACGAACTCATCCCCGCTGAATCGTGCCGAAAGATCCGTGACTCGAATGCATTGATTAATACGTTTAGCGACCTGCTTTAACAGCATATCCCCCATGTCATGACCATGTTGGTCATTCACATCTTTAAAATGGTCAAGGTCGATAAAGAGCAACGCAAAGGATTTTTTAGATCGTTCTGCATTCAATATCGACTGATTGAGCCGATCAAGAAATAGAGTTCGATTGGGGAGATTAGTTAAGGGATCAAAGTAGGCTTGATTGTGAAGTTGGTTATTCTTTTCTTCAATCGCGGTTTTAGCATCTGTTAATGATTTTAGTAATAGGTCCCGACTTAGTTCATGCTTGTGTTGAAGACGTATAGAATAAGCCGCAATCACCATTACAGCGACGATTAGAGTTATACTTGTGGTGGTGTAACTTTGAATACCCGAGTCATAACTCGCTTTAATCACTCGCTGAATATCGTCTGCCTTGCTGGCAAACTCGAGAAATTGCTCGTCTCGACCAACCGCATTCACCGCATACGCTCGATCCGATAAGATATGCTGATAATTGGATTCCGCGGTGACTCGAAATTGCGCTAATATCTCCCGGAGCTCAACAAGACGCTCTCGAATTTCAGGATCATCCACTGGCTGATAGTTGCCCATGATGCTTTCTCCCCCTTCGAGAAGCGCAACCACGTGCCAATCAGCAATTTCCAAGTAATACCACACTTCTTGAATAGATTGCGCAGTATCTCCGGACATAATCTCATCGAACCACAAGTAGGCTAATGTTCCATTCACTTTGATCTCCGCTGCCGCCTCAGCCAAAGGGGACTTCTTGACTAATAGGTGAGTCGACTGAGAAACCAACACCGTTGTTATCGATATAACGAGAAGTGCTAGTAGGGAGGTGAATAGGAACTTACGCTTCATAAATATTCGGTTCTTAAGTGAAATCTTTGTTATCTACTTTTCTAAAGTCGACAACCTTAACTGATAATTATTTCAGCAATATGAAAGAGATAACTATTGATTACCGTTATGAAATTTTGATGAATTTTGCTGCACCTGCGTTGTATCAATTCACTTTATGATTTAGTTTTTGCCTTTATACGAACCATATGTCCACATCCTATATTGATAAGTGCTACGCCGTCTAAACTATGCATAAACTGATTCTGCCAATCACATACTTTCTACTTTCACTCGCGCCAGTAGCGGCTTGGGCAAAAGATCTGATCAAGGTGGAAGGCTCAAGCACGGTTTATCCGATTACCTATCAGATTGCCCAGCAGTTTATGCTCGCAGAGGGATCGCAAACACAAGTCGTGGTCGGGATTACTGGCACTGGTGGCGGTTTTAGAAAGTTCTGTCGTGGGCGAACCGATCTTTCAAACGCATCCAGACCAATAAAAAAAGCAGAGAAAGAGCTGTGCTTAGCAAATGGAATCGAGTTTTTGGAGCTACCGATTGCTTTAGATGCCATCACTGTCGTCGTTAACAAAAACAATGAATGGTTAGACTCACTGTCGCTTGATGAGCTCAACAAAATTTGGCGCTTTGAGTCAGAAGGTAAACTCAATACTTGGAATAAGGTTTCCGAAACCTTTCAGACGACTCCCTTAACTTTGCATGGGCCCGGCCCAGACTCCGGCACCTATGATTATTTTGTCAACGTTGTATTAAACAAAGAAGACAGTCGCAGAGACTATGCCGCGAATGAAGACGATACGGCAATGGCGGCAGAAGTTGCTGCAGATGAAACTGCCTTAGCGTTTCTCGGTTACGCATATTACGTCAAAAACAAAAATCAGCTCAAAGCGCTTGCCATCTCAAACGAAGACAACGAACCCGTTCTCCCAAGCGCTGACAATGTCACCAGCGGGCAGTATAGCGCCCTTTCCCGCCCTCTCTTTATTTACGTTAATAAGTCTGCACTCAATAAACGCGCCTCAGTCAAACGATTCGTTAACCACTATTTGCAACCACACAACATACGTTTGTCGGTCATCCGATCGGGCTACATACCGCTTTCACCAGACATGTATACGGTAGCCCGAAGTATTCTACTCCAAGGTAAATCAGGTTCGGTGTTCGATAGTGATGATTTAAGTGCAAACTTTGAACGGTTTTTATATCAGCAGCAATAACGATATCTATTGGAAACACGTTGCCGCTCCCGATACTTACTCCCGATACATAAAAGTACTGACATAAAAAAAAGCGCCGGAAGGCGCTTTTTTAGACTCAATGCTGACTATCAATTCATTACTGCTTTTCAGCAAGAATGATACGCAATGTGCGACGTAGAGGCTCAGCAGCACCCCACAGTAGTTGGTCACCCACTGTAAATGCGTTTAGGAAGTCATCGCCCATTGCCATCTTGCGCAAGCGACCTACAGGAATTGACAATGTGCCTGTCACTTTAGCCGGAGTTAACTCTTGAGCAGTGATGTCGCGATCGTTTGGAATCACTTTAACCCAATCGTTATGAGTTGCGATCATCTCTTCAATCTCATCCATTGGTACATTCTGCTTAAGCTTAATCGTTAGAGCTTGAGAGTGACAACGCATCGCACCGATACGAACGCAAGTACCATCAATTGGCACTGGTGCATCTTGGAAGCCCAAAATCTTGTTAGCTTCTACGCCCGCTTTCCACTCTTCTTTGCTTTGGCCGTTTTCACGCTTCACGTCAATCCACGGGATAAGGGAGCCCGCCAAAGGAACACCAAATTTGTCCGTAGGGAATGAACCACTGCGCATTGTATCAGCCACTTTCTTATCGATATCAAGAATAGAGCTCGCAGGGTTAGCAAGCTCAGTGCTTACCGCGTCGTTAATCACACCCATTTGAGAAATTAGCTCACGCATGTTCTGTGCACCGGCACCTGAAGCCGCTTGGTACGTCATTGCGCTCGTCCATTCCACTAGGCCTTTCTCAAACAAACCACCTAGACCCATCAGCATCAAACTTACTGTACAGTTACCGCCAACGAACGTATTCGTGCCGCCATGGATGCCTTGCTGAATTTGGGTTAGGTTGACAGGGTCAAGCGTGATGATTGAATCTTCAGCCATACGCAATGTTGAAGCTGCATCAATCCAGTAGCCTTTCCAACCAGCTTGACGAAGTGCTGGGTAAACTTTCTCCGTGTAACCACCGCCTTGACAAGTAATCACCGCATCAAGTTGCTTTAGACTTTCGAGGTCAAATGCGTCTTGCAGCATGCCCGCGTCTTTACCAAGGTTAGGCGCTGGAATACCGACTTGTGATGTACTGTAGAAAACAGGCTCGATCAAATCGAAATCTTTCTCTTCAACCATACGCTGCATTAGGACTGAACCTACCATGCCACGCCAACCAACTAGACCTACTCTCATCATGTACTCTCCATGTAATCTTTAAAAAAGTGAATACGCCATATTTGAATTTTCACACAAAAATCTCAAGCGAAAATTGGTCAAACCTGTAACTTTTTCTTGCGACAAACTCCAAAACCTAGTTAAAACGGCTCTAACTCGCTAAAATTAATAACTTTCGCGAACCTGAATACGAAAAAAGCGCCTCGAAGGGCGCTTGTTCCACAATGTTAACTTTGCAGTCTACGGTTTGTTGGCAGAACGTTTACCTAACGCATAACCCAACAGCAATGGCGCAAAGAAAATGACCAGAATAAACAGAACGAAATAGATAATGGTGCTCTTAATTAACTCCACCAACTTATCCATTGCTAATGACACAACATCTTGAGAAAGCTGATCCATCTCTAACGTAAACTGCCTGCGCTCATGAGAAACAATCTCTGACAACGCAGTACGCTCTCGCTCGATCATATTGATTAACTCAATGCGTTCACGAGCCACCATGTCTTCAAGGGCTTGGCGTTCAACGCCAAGCTGCTGCAACCTCTCTCCCGTTTTCGCGTCGATGTCGTTAACCAACGGCTGCAATTTCACTGCCATCTGGGCGGCAAGGTTTTCCATATATTCAGGGTTGTTGGCAATAAAATCTTGCAGAGCAATTGACGTTCTTTGCAAGCTCTCAAGAGTCTGAGTCAGTTGCTCTCCGCTCAATGTGCTGTTCAAAGCCACCACTTGCGCCTTCCACTTCATTAGCTTTGGAGTCTGCTCAGACACAAGACTTAATCGGTCAGAAATATCGCCCAATGCTTCAGGCATAGTACCCATGGTAGTGACGGCTTCATCGATACTAATATTGTTCGCCTCTAACCAAGCCATATAGGCTGGCGTCCTTGTAAAGGAAAGGTCGACAAATGGGTTAGCTTTGGAGAATTCGACGACAAATGATTGAGAAGATGAGAAAGCGCTCGATTTTAAAATCGCTTTCGCTAATTCATCAATTTGAGCGACCAGTTGTTCCGAAGCCTCAAGTGGCAAAGAAGAGTCGAATAGCACCTTGCCCTGATCAGATTCAAAAAAGTTTCGCATTTGATAAGTGAACACCCACGTTTCTATTAAACCAGCCATCGGAGATGATTGATAAGCGGCGCTTTGCAGACCTTGATGAGCGTTAATTTTCCAAAGTAATGCGTAGGATTGGTGAAGCGTGTCTTCTGGTGGATAGGATGCGGCGACCTCATCGGCAGTCTGTTCGACTTTAATAAAAAACTGCTGCGCATACTCTCGAGTGAGCACTCGCATATTTAATTCTTGCTGGGTTAGCGGCGTAGTTTGGCTGTCGATTTTTAACTCTAGTAAAGAGCAACCAGAAAGAAACATGGCTGCGAAAGTGAGTAAAACACCGATAGCTTTTTTAAAGTACATGAAAACCTCTTATTGTCGAACGCTGTACGGGCGCATTCTAACGATAGGAGCATGATGTTGCGAGATAAAGATAAGTCACTCAGTTAATAATTAGCTGAAAACTAACAATTAAGACAATCCAATCCGTAAGAAATAAAAGACCAACTCTATCATGCTCCCTGAGCTAAGTGAGACTTCGCCTCTGCGATGGTTTTTGCCAACACGGACGCGAGCTCCTCTATCGTACTATCATCGACTTTCTCACCAGCTTTAAGAGGCGCTTCAACCTGAAGAGCTAATGAGCTCAATCGCTCTGAACCAATACTGCCACCTACCCCTTTTAGACTATGAGCAATTCGGCAGGCTAACTCATGATCCTCTTCCATTGCTTTATGCAAGCGCTCAATATCAGCCTCGTGATCTTGAACAAAAACAGACAACAGAAGTTGCACCGATTCCTGGTCATCATTTAGAGCATCAAGCATCTTATTCATGTCTATCATTTTGCCATCCATAACAGGATTCTCTTTTACCACTTTTTCAACCACCTTAGCGGCATCACCGCTTGATCCAGCTTTCACAGACACGAGGTCCGTCTCCATCGCAGGCTGGCTGATTTCTCTATTTTCTTTAGCTACCAGATTGTCTTCGGCAACAGGGCTTTCCTCAGCCACTTGAAAATTCTGCTCTTCTTGCTTCTGAACTGGCTGCATAACAGTGCGTCTTGGTAAGTTTAGTAGCGCCAGTATCATTAACCCAACTGCGCTTATCACCATTGCAAGATAAAGGTGCTTATTGACGAGCGAGATGCACTGACTCTCGTAGCGGATCATCTCTTCATGAATAGGGTGAGTAACCAGTTTATCAATTAGATGACTGCCTTCAGCATAAGTGCTTAACACAGAAGAAGCTTCGCCCAATTGCTGCTGCAGCTCTTTCTTTTGCGTATCAGCTAGTGTTTCAGAAATCAGATACAGTCGGTCGAGTGCTCGGTAAACTTCAGGGCTTTTGGGAGATGAACTGAAAAGCGCCTCGAATACTTGGGCACTCAATTGATTGTAAAGGCCCAGCTCGAAGTCATCCACTTCGTATTTAGAACGAATAAAAGCAATCTCATCTAAAAAATTCACCAACGGCACTTCTGCGCTAGGTAAGCTTTTGCTTGATCGATAAACTGATCGGTCGTGAACAACAATTGATAGATATCGGGCGTTAACCAACGACTTTGATGATTGGCTTCAAGTTGAATTCTCAAGGAGTACACTATTTGTAACTTAAGCTCTTGAGCATCGAGATAATTACTTCGGAAAGGAACATTAAGTTGCAGCGCATTGCGCATATCTTGAATCGAGTGATTCAACTCTTGAACGGCTTCTAGTGTTGTCTGATTACGTTGATTGCTTACCACTAAGCTGACATGCACGCCAACCACACCACAAACACCGCACTCGCCCACTTCCATTGAATTCGCATTAAAAGATCCGTTTAACTCTCTAAATCCATTAACTCTTAGCATATAACAAAATCGGTCAAATACATGACCTTAAACGAAAAAGAGAGCCATACGGCTCTCTTTTTTAACTATTTCGTGACAGCTGATCACGCAAGTTAGGTGGTGTACCTTTAATGGTTAAGGTATCCGTTTCTGGATCGTAGAAAACACGCTCACCAAGTAATAAGCTATCAAAACTCACATTCAGACCGCCGCCTGCGCCAACAAACTTAGTCAATTTACGTACAGTTGAGCGATCCGCTGGAAAACTTTCCTCTAACTCATAACCTTGCTCGTTAGTGTAGTCGAGGAAGCTTGTCCCATCTTGGCTCGGAGGCAACTCACCCGACAACTCGCGAACTTGAACTTCTTCACCCGCTTTAATCTGCTCATTACAATAGTCATAAACCTGCTTCTTGTAATTTGTTGACTCTTCTTTGTCCAGCTTCGAGTCTGAGCAGAAGTCTTCTACCGCCTGCATCAGTACTTGGTTTTGCTGTTTGGTATCTAGACCAACTTCCGCTTGCAAGAAGTCCAAGAAAAAGTCCGCGACTTTGCGGCCAACGCGACCCTTAATGTAGGTTAAGTAACGATTAGACTCTTTATCTGTCTCGTAGCTAGAAAGGTCAATACGAGCAGCAATATCCATCTTCGAGATATCTAGGTAATCCGTTGCGCCAATACCCAGACCTTCTGTCACTTTAAGGCTAACGTTTGACGGCAATAGGCCGATAAACAGATAGTCGGTTGCAAGAGACTGATACTCTGCAAGCACTAAAATGCCTTCATCTGCAAATGGATACTTGGCAAGCTCATCTTTAAGACGAGTCGCACTCATTTGTGAGAAATCGTAAAATGGACGCTCATTGTTGCGAAGTTCATGCAACCAGATTTGAAATTCGCTGTCAGACTTAAAGGCACCGAAGCCTTTTCCCGCTTTAGAGTTGAAAACTCGGTGGAGTTCGGCCACTAAATTTTCACTTGAAGCGTCGTTTTCTAGTGCTTCTGGTCTAAAGTTAACTTTAAGCTCTTCTTGTTCATTTTTAACAAGTTGATGCAATATAACGTTGGAAAGATGAAGGCTCATAATGAATTTATGTTCGTTCTAGGTTTCAGTTGTTTGGCATTGTAGGTTATCATAAGCCGCTTTTACTATCATTATTAGAGTCTTTATGCCGATTACATCTAAATACAGTGACGACCAAGTAGAATCAATCTTAGCGGAAGTTGCTGCTGTGCTTGAAAAACACCAAGCAACTCCAGAGTTATCACTGATGATCGCTGGTAATATCGCAACCAATGTCTTAAATCAGAACGTCGCTGCTTCACAACGCAAGGCAATTGCGGAAAAATTTGCTCAAGCATTGATCTCGTCACTCGATGAGAACATTCATTAATTTGTAATGGATAATAGAACTTTACATGGTAGATAAAGGAAATACATACGGCGAACGTGTATCGCGTTTGGTGGGCTGGGGCCACTGGTTTGCTTTCTTCAATATCATTGCAGCCATGCTCATTGGTACTCGCTACATCGTGCAGTCACCATGGCCGGAATCATTGCTTGGCCAGTTTTACTTAGCCCTGTCTTGGGTTGGCCACTTTGGCTTTCTTGTATTTGCTTTATACCTGTTGGTTCTATTTCCGTTAACTTTCTTGGTGCCCTCAAGGAAGTTGTTCCGCTTACTCGCGGTCATATTCGCGACAGCCGGATTAACCGTCCTGCTGATCGACACTCAAGCGTATCAAACCATCGGACTTCACCTCACTCCTGTTGTGTGGGAGGTTCTATTTAACGATGGGACCAATGCCATCAGTGCCGATCTTCAGCACTTATTCATTGTTCTACCTCTTATATTCTTACTTCAACTTGGATTATCCGAGTGGGTATGGCGTAAGCAACGTCGCTTATCACATAAACATGTTGGCCGCCCGATAACGGCAGTATTCTTTATCAGCTTTATTGCCTCGCACCTGATTTATGTTTGGTCAGATGCCTATCTCTATGGCCCAGTGACGTCTCAGAAAGCTAACTTCCCACTCTCCTACCCGATGACCGCTAAGTCGTTCATGGAGAAACATGGTCTGTTGGATCGTGAAGAATATCAGAAGCGTCAAGCTGAGCTAGCTGGGTCAGAGAACATTCTTAGTTACCCTTTAGAAACATTGGAATTTAGTCGTCGCGCTAATCCTCTTAACGTTCTGGTTGTAAGCGTCAACAGCTTACGCGCGGACTCTCTAAACGCATCGTTGATGCCAGAAACCAACCAGTTCGCTTCAAAAAGTCTTAACTTCACCAATCATTACAGCTCAAGTAACGACATGTTTGGGCTATTTGGATTGTTCTACGGCCTACCAAGCAGCTATGCCGATAGCATCAAAGCTCAGAGCTCTTTGCCGGTACTCGTGACATCCTTGAAAGATCAAGACTATCAGTTTGGTTTGTTCAGTAGCGATAACTTCGAAGACAACCTATACGCGGAATCTATATTCCGAGGACAGAGCTTTACGGGCATCGCTTTTGATGAAAGCCGCAGCGTAGACTCTCAAACCATTGAGCGCTGGGAAGAATGGGTGAAACTCAACCCAGATGGTACACCTTGGTTTAGCTTCATTGAATTGGTCACCGTTGCCAATGCATCTAGCCTAGATGGCGGCGAAGGCACAGCGGAACAGAAACTTCGCAACGCCTACAATAAAGCGGTTAATGTTGCTGATACTGAGCTAAGTGCGCTGTATCAAAAACTTGAAGAATTAGAAATGACAGACAATACCGTCGTCATTATAACCTCCAATCATGGTACTGAGTTTAATGAAACTAAAACCAACAGTTGGGGCGCGAATTCAAACTACAGCAAGTACCAATTACAAGTCCCGCTGATCATTCATTGGCCTGGTAAACTTGCCGTTGAATATACGCATCGCTCAAGCCATCTCGATTTCTCTGTGACGATTTTACAAGATTTACTCGGTGTTTCTTCAAACCCGACAGAGTTTAGTAGTGGCCGAAATCTGTTCGACGAAAGAAAGCGTAAATGGATTTTAGCAGGCGATGCGAGAGAGCTTGCCCTGATTACCGATAAACGAACAACTGTGGTTGATAAGTTTGGTAACTACAAGGTATACGATGCTCAGTACCGCCGGGTGAAAGATGAAAATCCATCACTGCCAATTCTAATGCAGGGCCTAACCGAGCTTCAGCGCTTTTATAGCCGCAACAACTAATACAAATTTATTCGGACTGTAGCGCAGCCTGGTAGCGCACCGTCATGGGGTGTCGGGGGTCGCTGGTTCAAATCCAGTCAGTCCGACCATACCTATAAAAGAGAGCTTCGGCTCTCTTTTTGCTTTTCTTGGACTACCCTCTTTGAAAAGTGACATCTGTTGTGATTTTCAATGATAAACATATACCCATCGCCCTCGCCTGCACTCTGAATTGATCTTTTCTTGTACCAAACCAAACTAGTGACATCGCTTTTTAGTGGCAAAATCGACTGAATGAAAAACCTGACACAACTCAAAAGTCTTTACTGCTCTGAAAACTTAAGTTCATCTGCCCTTATCTTACTCACCGCCATCCCGGTAAGCTTTCTTGCCGAATACTGGTTTAACTTAAGTTTGAGCAGTCGCCTTTCCAGTCATGAGTATGGAGATTATAAGGTCGCCTATTCCTACGCTGCTTTAGCCTCAATGTTAATTTTACTTGGAGGCGATAGAGTCGCGCCCAAACTACTTTCGGCAGAGCTAAGTCAAGGCAACAATAAATCGGTATGGAGCTTTGTCCGTTTTTACTTACTGATTGCCACGGGCCTATCCTTTCTGCTTGTTGCCGCGACTTATGCAGTCAGTTACCTTCACCTATTTATGAACGACCACGACGAGCATCATCCATTGGTGCTGATGTCCTTTGTCCTTCCCTTGATCGCGGCAGCGGCGCTGCTGAGCCGCATACTGCAATCTGGCAAGCAGCTGATTCTCGCAAACTTACCTTGCGAATCGGCCTGCCAGCAATGAAAACACTGTTTGTTATCACGCTGTTTGGGTTACTAGGGAGCATTGAACTTTGGCAAGTCATAGCTTGTGGGGCTCTATCGGTACTTATTTTGGTTAGTTGGCAATGGTATAAGTTGCGCAAACTCAATCTTATCTCCATTTCTGATCAATTGACTCCTATCGATCGCATCCAAGTACTCAAGCAGTCGATTCCAATGATGGCTGCTGTGTTAGTTACCTTAGCATTGAACCAAATCGACTTATTCATGTTGGAATGGTTAGCCTCGGATCAAGAAGTGGGATACTTCGCTGCAGCTACCACCATCGCTCATATTCTTCCCACCGCCCAAGCCACAATTGCGGGCCTGTTTCTCCCAATACTTGGTATCGCGGTCAGCCAAGGAAGCGACCAGTGCCTACCGGTATTTAAACGAGCTCAGAAGGCGATATGCGTTGTCATAGGAACACTATTCCTAGTGCTTATGTTATTCCATCATCAGCTACTAGCGATGTTTGATCCGGAGTACGGGCAAGCAGCTACCTCATTGACTCTATTATGCGGAACTTATGGCATCTGGGCTCTCGCTGCATTTTCTTCAACGTGGCTGCAGTATCTCAAGAAAGGCACCAAGGTGGTTTGGATAGGGTTGTCCGCTTTAACTTAGGACTTTGGCCTAAACCTTTGGTTAATACCCCTATATGGTATAGAAGGTGCAGCACTAGCCACTCTAATGACAATGTCGACTTGTAGCCTAATGCTATGCCTTTACCAACATCATGTTTCGAAAGGCCTAACCCGAATAGAAGTCGTTGAGTAAGAACCTAAATGTAACGACTCATGCGCCTCACAAAGGGCAGAAAACCGACCTTTGACAAGTTTTTTATCTTCAAGCGCTCATTATTAAAGCAAACAGCAAAATTAGGGGTTTACAAGTTTTCTCAACCTCTATATTATTCGCTGCACCAACGGAGAGATGGCTGAGTGGTTGAAAGCACCGGTCTTGAAAACCGGCATACGTTAATAGCGTATCTAGGGTTCAAATCCCTATCTCTCCGCCACATTTAGAAAAAGCCCACTAAGAAATTAGTGGGCTTTTTTGCGTCTGTGCATTCAAAGGGATTTGTACAAATCCCTCCTTGGATGCAAGCCCAGTTGAGTGCAAGCCCAGCACTCCGCCACATTCAGAAAGCTCGCACTTGTTGCGAGCTTTCGTCGTTTTAGGGAAATGCAGTTTAAAACGAAATTTTAAATCCCTATTTGAGTGCAACCCGAACTAGGCGTCCCCGCACTCAGCCACAAATATAGAAAGTTAACCTAAGAGCAATTACATTTTCTTCTCTAGCTGAAGCAAATAAACATTATCCACTTCAATATTACGCTCATAAGATTAATAGACTACATTTAAATATATAATTAACTATAGTTAGATTAATCACTAAATCATTACGCTTTTACACGTCAAAATATATATATCATTTTCATTATTTCAAACTTTATTTGAGATCCACTTCCTTATTACAATCCTGATAAACCAAGAATTTTCGACGTAAATTCAAGCTTATGACTTCCACTCTTGAGGAAATGTAACTGCAAAGAGTAATGTAAAAATAATGATTATTAAACTTGCGATACTGTCTATTCTATAAATAAACCATCACCTTTTAATATTACGCAAGGTGATTACCCAGTATTGCATCAATAACATACTTTTGCCGTATTTAAAGAAACCCAAACAGATCAAAGGATATTGAAATGTCATTAAATGAAGTAAGCGAAATTCTTGTAGAAGTTCTTGGCGTTGAGCCAGAAGAAGTAACAGTAGATGCAAACCTAGTCGATGACCTAGCAGCTGAGTCAATCGATTTTGTCGACATTATTTATTCAATTGAACAACAATATCAATTAAAGATCTCAGCCGGAGATATATTCCCAGCTTTCTTACAAGAAGAAAGCTTTTTAGACGCCAAAGGTAAGGTTTCGCAAGAAGTCGTTTCTCGCCTTGAAACTGAATATCCTCACCTTTCATCAGAAACTATTAATGAGTTTATCGATAACCAAGCAGCAGAAGTATTTTTCAAGGTAAGCTCTTTGGTTAATTTCATCGATCATAAACAAGCTCAGGCTGCTTAATATGCGTGAGAAAGATGTCGTTATTACCGGTTTAGGGGTATTTTCTTCTTTGGGTAACAATGTTGACTCCGTCTGGGAAGATATATTGGCAAACCAATCCGGAGTTAAACTGATCCCTCATGACTCTTGGCTTTCCGGTCATGGCGTACATCTTTTATCTCAAGCCGTGCCTTCATCTGATTTTTCACAGTTTTACTCTCGTTGGAATGTGAATAAAAAGGTTGTAAGAAACATGAGTAGAGCAAGCAACATGTTTTGCTACTCTGCTTTATGTGCTCTGGAGCACGCCGGCTTTGCCTCACCCTCTGATTTACCTGAGACACGTTCCGGCATTATTATTGGAACGGGCACGTCGTTGTGTGATGAGCACCAATCAACGCCGACTCAAGATCGTAATCCCACTTGGTTTTTGGATACTTATCCGAACATTACCCTCGGCCAAACTTCTCTAATTACCGGAATTACTGGTTTTGGCACGACGATCGTTAACGCATGTACCAGTGCAAGTTTAGCGATTGGCCAAGCCTACCGAATGCTAAGAAATGGTGAATCGGACGTAATGTTAGTCGGTGGCAGTGATAGCCGACTTTCCCCTTCGTTCTTGTCAGGATTCAGCCAACTTAACATGCACACGAGAAGTGATGATGCAGACCGAGCGATGCGTCCATTCGACAAGCTGAGAAGCGGATTTGTTTTAGGTGAAGGCGCAGCAGCGCTCGTTTTAGAAAGTCGTGAACACGCAGAGCGTAGAGGCGCAACTATTTTAGCCAGTATCTGTGGTTTTGCTTCGTCTATGGACGCCTATCGTATGACAGACCCTTGCCCGAAAGGCAAAGAAAAGGCCATGCGTTGGGCCCTTGAAGATGCAAAGCTGTCTGCTCAAGATATTGATTATATCAATGCTCACGGCACCTCAACGTTAGCCAATGATCGAGAGGAAGCCATCGCGACCCAACGTGTATTTGGCCCAAATACCCCGTTAACTAACAGCAGTAAGACTATGTTTGGGCACACATTGGCTGCCAGCGGCGCTATCGAGTCGATTGTTTGCATCCAAAGCCTCTTATCCCAGACCTTACATGCCAACCCAAACTATGAGCACCTCGATCCCGCGTGCGATATCAATCTTGTTGGGAAAAAGCCGATGAGTACAGCGGTTCGGTACTGCATGAACAATTCCAGCGGAATTGGGGGCACCAATACGTCACTGATCTTTAAAGCCGAGAACACTGCTTAGGCAACCTTCTTGCGCTTCATCATTTGAACAAAACTTAAATAAGGAAATTTTAATGTCTACACCTATTGCGGTTATCTCCGGATTAGGCGGACTTTCGTCGCTCGGAATAGCACTCGAACATCACCTTGCAAGCCACCAGCAAGGCGAAACAGGCATCAGCCATACGGAATCATTTCCGTATCCACTTGGTCCAGCTGCCAGTTTCAATCCCAGAGATTTTATCAAAGATAGAAAGTCGATTCGCATGATGACCCATCAGGTTAAGTTAGGCGTAGCGAGTGCATCATTAGCGTTCGAAAACGCTAATATGACCACTGATTACTTCGAACAGCATCAAGAGACTTGCGGCGTTATCTATGGCTCTTTCTTCAGCCAAGGCTTTCTGAACAGTACAGAGCCTTACATGGCGAGCTTACGTGAAGATCTTACCGTGGATTATGATCTATTAGGCCATGAAAACTACCGCATGTTCCCCCCCTTTGGATCCTACCTAGCTTCCTAACACCGCTGGTGGACAAGTCTCCATACAGCAAGGCTTGCGTGGCATGAGCTACAGCGTAGTTAATGGCCCCGCTGGCGGCATGATCGCAACGGGTGAAGCGATGGAAGCGATTCAGGACGACAGAGCAAGCATGGTACTCGCGGGCGCAGCAGAAGGTGAAGCCTGTTTGGACCATGTCTACCGTCTAGAGCAGCGTCTACCCGTTGCCCAGTTTCTCGGAGATAAAGGCATCATCGCAGGTGAAGGCGGTTTTAGTTTTGCCATAGAAAACGCAGGTATTGCTCTGAGCGAAGGGCGCACCGTGTACGGCATTGTGTCATCTTACCAAAACAACTACTTGCCTAACCTTCTCAAAGATGACCATAAATCCGTGACGGATCGGGTTGCTTCAAACATGCAAAAAGCAATTGCTAAAGCGGGCCTAAAGATAGACGACATCGACTCGGTTCATCTTACTCTTGGTGGTATTCCAGCCATTGATAACATCGAAACTGCAGCTGCATTAGCCGTCTTTGGCAACAACACTCCAATAACAAGCTCAACCGACTACACAGGTTTCTCGTTCGGCGCAGCAGGAGCAAGTTCACTTTTCTACGCTTGCTTACAGCTAAAGCACGACTATCTAGCGCCGGTACTCAACCTCAGCAACAAACCTCTGGTTGACGAACTCAGCTATGTCATACAGCCAAAGCTCAAAAAACCAGCCAAACACATTCTTTGCCATCACATTGATTATCTCGGTAACCAAGTGAGTCTAGTTCTATCCAAGGAGGGTACATCATGAAACGCGTAGTGGTTACAGGTATGGGCGCAGTCAGTGCATTTGGTTCAGGGAGTGAAACCTTATGGCAAGCCTTGTTAGCCGGAGAAAACGGCATCAAATCTGTTCAACAATTTCCACTTAAAGGGGACATAGTCGCTATTGCGGCTTCAATGCCTGAACTATCGCAAGAGATTGCTGCAAATAAGAAGTTAGCTAACACCGACACTGAAGATCCGGCCATCAGAAAATTCTTCTTGGCCGTCGAAGAGGCGGTCAATCAGTCAGGTATAAACTTTGATGACCCTGTCTATCAAGAGAGCGCCTGTATGATCGCAGACAGACCCTACAGCCCAACGCTCGATGTTGATACCTACATTAAAGACTATGCCCTAGCCTGCCCTGATGGCAACACCGATCTTGATCGATGGTTAGCACAGTTAAAAAGAAGTCCTGAAATGTATAAGCGAGCCGCTCTGGACGATGTCGATAGCATCAACCATTTCGCAGCGCGCTACTACAACCTCACAGGCCCAAGTCTAAGCATCGGCACCGCGTGTGCGTCAGGAAACAATGCGATTGGTGAAGCTTTTGAGAAAATTCGCCGTGGAAGACTCACCTCTGCCATTGTCGGTGGCGCTTACGATTTTGACGTCAACACCATGATTGGATTTACCCGTATTGGGGCGCTAACCACCAACCCAGATCCAGATTCTGCTTGTAGCCCTTTTGATGCGAAACGCAGTGGGTTTGTGATGGGTAGCGGTTGTGGCGTTTTGATTCTAGAAGAACTTGAATCAGCGCAGCGCCGAGGTGCAAAAATCCTCGCTGAAGTAACGGGTTACGGTTCTTTCACCGATGGTTATCGCGCCACTGACCCAGATCCTGAGGGCAGAGCGGCTATAGAACACTGGTTGGTGCCCTCGAGACAGCAAGTCTGAATCCTGAGCAAATTAGTTACATTAATGCTCACGGTACCTCAACCAAAATGAATGACAAAACCGAGACAACGGCGATCAAAAAAGTATTCGGAGAACACGCTTACCAAATCCCCGTTTCCTCTACCAAATCGATGATTGGCCACGGAATCATGGCAGCTGGCACCCTTGAAGCGGTGGCATGTATCAATGCGATTCGCGACAACAAGATTCATGGCACGCGCAACTATCAGAACGCTGATAGCGAGCTTGACTTAGATTACGTAGGCGAAGGCGCGCGAGCGATGCAAGTCGATCACGTCATGTCCAACAACTTTGGTTTTGGCGGTCAAAATGCCACGGTCATTTTCTCTCGCTTTGGAGACAGCAATGACGTCTAACCTAATCAGCCAGAGTATTGTCTCTCAACAGGTTGATGAAACCGAAGCGAAGTATGAGCTCTCTATCAACCTTACGGAGCACCGCTATCTGTACTCGCATATTGTTCAAGACATCGCGGTTATTCCCACAGTGTTTCTTCTCGAGTATGCAATCACTTTGTTGCGCGAGAGCCCTCTTGTGGATGCGCTCGAACTAGATAGTTTCTCTGTCCGAGAGATTGATTCCAAGCGACTCGTGCAGGTATATCCCGACGTCGACAACAAACTCTACCTCAGCCTAACAAGAGTCGGAAATACATTCGAAATCATAGTGGGCTGTGACAAGGTAGCCAAATCCGGTAAGGCGATTCGTACCAATGTCACCGCCTTTACCGCCTCTTTGCATTTTGACAGAAGTGAATCCGCTGATTTCGTCGACTTTGACAACTTTGAACAGGTTGCTATTTCGCGTATCAATGGCGAAAACCGAGTCAAACTCACCTTCATTGGTCAATTGTTTGATACACGAAATTATGACTACCGTTGGTCAGATGAAAACAAATGTTTGGTTGGTTATTCGGACATGCGTGACACAACCAAATACTACTTGGGCAGCACCGCCGACGTCCAACTCTCTACTCCTGTCGATGCGTTGATTTCGGGTATTTACAATCTTGCTTCTACAGCCTGCTCTGTGAGCGACCTGCGATTCCTTCAAAAATAGAAGAAGTTTGCTACTACGGCTTGCCAAAAGGTCGCCTTGTACTGACTCAAATCCAACCGGGCAAGGATGAAGGGCATGTACACATGACGCTTAGAAACGAGCAAGACAATAGCCTCATTGCTGAGTTTAAAAACTATCAATTACAGGAGTTCCGAGCACGATGAACCCAATAGAACCTTTCTTTATTCACTGGGCCGATTCAATTGAGCAGCACGAGAACAAAGCTGAGCTGAACATCACTATCGACCCAAACAAAATGGTTGGCCTTAAACACCATGTCTTCAATGGTGTTTGCTTGGTGCCATTTGCCTATAGTACGGAGCTAATGATTCAGACGGTTGTTCACTGCTCAGGTGTTTCATCCCCTTATCCCATTTTTTTAAAGCAAGTAGAGCAGCTGCGCGGTATTCCAATCCCTTTTGGCACAACCAAGCCGGTGAAAGTGTCTTGTGAAAAGCTTAATGATGGCAGTTGGTCAGTTCGATTAGTCATGGATCTGACCAACAAAAGTGGCAAAGTCATTCGCAAAGACTGCACCGTTGCCACCGCCGTCATCGAGACGAATAAAGAGATAAACCAAGAAGGCCCAAGTGTTAATACGCAGGGCCTGAACGCTCTCGATATGCCACCAGCGTTATACTACCGATGTATCCACCCAACTCATGGGCCGCTATTTCAAACGCTCACTGGCCAGCTTTATATCGATACCGAACTCGAGCGAATAGGTGGTACGTTCAACTTGAAACAACTCGATAACTGGCAGTCCATCAAGCCAAGTTTGCCGTTTTGGGTATCACCGCTTGCCTTTGATTCAGTGCTCCAGCTGTCGGTTCTTAAATGCATTCAAATCGAAAGTACAACCAAGCCCGAGTTCAACGCTAAGCTGCCAATTAGGCTCGAAAATGCATACTTCTTTGAACCGTTTAATCCTGAAACTGACTATCTTGCTAGCGGCGTCATCACAAGCTTGACGATAAGGATCAGCAATCACGCTTCGTAGTCGAAGATGATCAAGGCCGAAATGTCGCTTCGCTCGAAACCGTCACTTTACGTCGAGCGTCGAACAAACATTCTGCCTCCAACTTATTGGAAGATTTCGCGCAGTTTCGCAAAGAAGAGGAAGCGCTGTGAAGTTTACAACGCCAGAGTTCGCGATGAACTACACACTGAAAGGTAATCAAGAGGCAGAGCGCACCTTGGTTTTCCTAAATGGGATTTTTCATGGGGAGCCTTCATGGATTAAGCAAAGCCGTTATCCATTTATCAAGAACAAGCACAGACTGGTATTTATCGACTACCCCGGTTGTGGCGACTCTGAGATATACCAACCCTTTACCTATGACCAGCTGTGCCAAGCTATTCATGCTCTAATTAAAGAGCTGCAGCTGCCTAATGTCACACTGATAGGCTATTCATTTGGTGGCATTCTTGGGTTGGAGTTAACCAAACGCTATCCCAACGATATCGACCACCTCATCATGATTAACTCAGGTTCAGATATCTCGACCAAAGGTAAAAAAATGATGGGTAGCGTGCGCCACATGATGGAAACTGATGTGGATCTTTCGACTATTTTCCTCTCAGTTTATCCATGGTTTTTCAGCGATGACTATCTACGCCAGCTCAACGATTTTCAAACCATAGTCTTGCAACGTTACGTTGAGTACAACCATTCAAGGCCGTCTGTCTTAGCCTTCTTGGATGCCATCAGCCAGAAGACATCCAGCGCCCCAGAGAAGCTAACTGCACCAGCACTGCTGATTGGTACTCAAGGAGACATCATTTGCTCTCTTGAACAGCAGCAATCGTTGATTGACTCACACCCATCTTTTGAATGGGATTGCTTACCGATTAACACTCATGCCGCCAATATCGAAGCACATCTGGTCGTCAATAAACGTATTCAACAGTATTTGGAGGCTCACTATGAAGCATGAACTCAATCTCTACATTCAGCACTCTGAATCGGATGTGAGCATTTACTCCGTTACAGGACATGATCCACTCAGCGGGGAAGTCACCAAGGCTATCTCTGCAACGCACTCACCTTTGGTACTGGTTGCTTCAGGGGATAAGGACGCCAGCACGCTAGACGATCTGTTCTTACTAATGCAGCAGCTCTATCGACCGTTAATGAGAAAGCGCGGATGCCAATTTTGGGTGTACTGGGAAGCGAAAGGCTGCACCACACTTCAAAAAGGCGCGCAGGCCCTGTGCCAAATATCCGCAATGGAGCTGGCAGGTAAAAAAGCTCGCATCAACTTTTTACATGGTGATCAATCCTTTACTCAAGAGGACTATATGAAGCTAACCGAGCTTGCGGGCGTTGAGTATTTAACGGCTCAATCGCTCAACTGGGTCCAAACTTTGGAGAGTTCACTATGAAGACTGTACTGATTACTGGCGCTGCAAAGGGAATTGGAGCTGCCATCGCCAAACATTTCGCCCAGAAAGACTTTGTGGTTTACATGAATATTCGTCAATTAACCCCTGACCTTTCAGCAGAAATCGAATCACTTGAAGCAGCAGGCGCAGTCGTTAAACCTGTCGTTTTTGACATCAACGATCAACAGCAAGTTGAACAGGCGCTAAGCTCTATCACTAAACTCGATGTGCTCGTAAACAACGCGGGTATACTGCGCGACAACTTGATCCCACAAATACCGTTGGAAGATTGGCAAAGCATACTGAACACAAATTTCTATGCTGCTCAGAGGTTGTTTACGCAATGTATACCACTGCTCGAGAAATCTGACAGCCCTTGCGTGATCAACATAGGCAGTATTTCTGGCGTTCGGCCTCGTGCAGGTCAAGGAGCATACGCCACTGCGAAGGCAATGATGATTGAATGGACAAGCAATTTGGCGAGTAGCCCTCCCGAAACGCTGCCTAACCTTATCGCTTACTCTATCTCTCCTGGCCCAGTTGCCACTGAGATGATCAAACAAGCTCCTTGGTACACACAAAAAGGCGCGTTTGATCGTATCCCACTCAAGCGCTTTGCCGAGCCAGAAGAAGTCGCACAATTAGCGTTCGGATTAGCGACTCAACGACTGTTCCAAAATGGCCATAACATTGTGCTCGACGGCGGATTTATCCAAACCACAAAGTCGGCATAAATCGAATTCCCTCCACATTTCGCTAATCAATCTCTCCTAGCTCAGTTTTGATGTCTAGCTAGGAGAGCGCGAATCGCGTCCCTTTTCTTACTTTCCTTTAGATTGCTTACCGAAAGTTCTTCTAACTTCACTCACTCGCTTGCTCTCACTAATATTAAACCCGCTATTCGCTGAGTATGATAAAGTACTCACGCTTGCCCACTCTTTCTAAAAAAAATCAAATGAATTCAATATCTCGCTTTTCTTTGCCCGACGGCGTGAAATACATGCTGATATCAGCACTTGGCTTCGCCTTGATGTCGGCCTGTGTCAAATACGTCAGTACTTATGGCATCCCTGTGTTTGAAATCGTCGCAGCTCGCGCCCTTGTCTCATTAGTGATCAGCTATCTTGACGTCAAACGCAAAGGTATATCGGTTTGGGGTCACAACAAGCCATTACTGTTTGCCCGTGGATTGGTCGGTACGCTCGCCCTGATGTGCGTCTACTACTCGATTACCAGTTTGCCATTGGCTGAAGCCACTATATTGCAATACGTCCATCCGGTGTTTACCGCCATACTTGGTCTCATTTTCCTTAAGGAACGTTTGCAACGCTCCACCATGCTGTGTATTGCGTTTTGTTTAGCTGGCTTGTTTGTCATTATTCAGCCGAACATCATCGATGACGTGAACTATGAACTGCCTATGTTTAGTGTCATGATCGCAATTATTGGCGCCTTGGGAAGCTCTATTGCCTACGTCATAGTAAGAAAGCTCAGCCAAACTGAAGACAGCTCAGTGATCATCTTTTACTTCCCATTAATTGCCCTGCCAACATCTCTGTTCTTGGTGGCGGATGACTTTATTTGGCCTAGCCTATTTTTGACCTTCATGCTGATTCTGGTCGGCATTTTTACTCAAATAGGCCAAGTTGGTTTGACCAAAGCGATGAAAACCCAATCTGCTGGGAAAGCGTCTGCTTATTCCTATATTCAGATTGTTTTTTCTGCGCTATTGGGTGCAGTCATCTTTAACGAGATCCCATCCATCTACACCTTCATTGGCGGTGCGCTTATTGTGATTGGTGCTTTGATAAATGTGCTAGGTTCAAGAAAAGCAGCCCCAAAAGCAACGAGCAAACAAAAGTAAGGAGAGGCTATGAATACCGTTGTCATTACTGGTGGAAACCGCGGAATCGGCTTAAGCCTTGTGAAGCAGTACCTGGCTATGGGTTGGAAAGTCGAAACAACGTATAGAGACCCAAATAGCGCCCAAGAACTACTGGCACTTGAAGAAGATCATCTCCGCTGTCACCAACTGGATATAACCGACTACGACGCCGTTAACCGTTTTGCTCAAAGCATAAACGCGCTTGATCTGTTGATTAACAACGCAGGTTACTACGGCCCTAAAGGTTATGGCTTCGGCAATACCGATGTGGAAGAGTGGCGACGCGTATTTGAAATCAATACCATCGCGCCGCTTAAACTGGTTGAAGCGCTGCACGCCAAGCTATCTCGAAGCTCAATTAAGAAGATTGCGTGCATATCGTCGAAAGTCGGCAGCATGACCGAAAATACCTCCGGGGGCGGCTACATCTACCGCTCATCCAAAGCGGCGTTAAACTCAGTGGTGAAAAGCCTGAGCAACGACCTCTCCCCTCAAGGTTTTACGGTTCTCGCTCTGCACCCAGGTTGGGTCAAAACCCAAATGGGCGGACCAAATGCTTTGATTGATACCGAGACTTCAGCGTCAGGACTCATCAAAGTGATTGAGCAAGCCACTCAGGAAAACTCGAGTCAATTCATCAACTATGATGGTTCATTACTGCTTGGTAGGTGATGATTAACTTCGGATTCAATAACCAAAAAGTGAGCCACATTGGCTCACTTTTTGGTTACTCTTTTTGCTGTACTCGGTTTTCTCGCCCCCTTGGCAGAACTACGACGACGCTTCTTAAACGCAGGCCGCTCTACTTTTGGCAGATGCTGAAGTGATGTTGGAACTGGCGAGGTTCGTACCTGATCCATCAAACCATCAATACGCTGCTCTAGGGTTTGCATAAACGGTTGATAGGCTTGATTACGTTCGGCCATTCCTTGCAGCTGATGCTCCCAATGAGCAGTCATATCTGGGTATGTTGACTCTTTGGGCAAAGCATGGATTAAACCTCGCCCTGCTGGCGTGCTGAGTATCGTTTTCCCTTGCCGTTTCAACAGCTGGCGTTTAAACAAAGTATCTAGAATGCCCGCACGTGTGGCTTCAGTACCTAAGCCATCCGTCTCCTTAAGGATTTTTTTCAGCTCTTTGTCTTCGACAAAACGCGCAATTCCTGTCATCGCTTGGAGTAAAGTAGCTTCTGTAAAATGTTTAGGCGGCTCGGTTTTACGATCCTTAATTTCACCCTCTCGACATGTTAATACCGTCCCCTCAGTGAGAGGTGGAACATTGTCGACACCAGTGTCTTCGTCATCACTTTTGCCCATCAGAGCTTTCCAGCCAGCAGAGACAAGCTGCCTACCTTTTGCAATAAAAGTGCCACCAGCAATGTCAAACACTAGCTTAGCATCAGCATATATTGCTGCTGGATAAAACTGCATTAAATACTGCCTAGCGATCTGTTGATAAATCTTCATTTCATCGCCAGAGAGTGCATTCATCGACGCATTCTTGGGAGTAGGAATAATGGCGTGGTGCGCATCGACTTTGCTGTCATTCCAAGCTTTAGACTTCAAGGATGTATCTGCGCCATTGGCCGCCGATTGCAGCTCTTTGGCATTATTGGCAATCGCATTAATCACACTTGGTGCTTGCCCATAATGCTCCTTGGGCAGATATCGACTGTCGGACCTTGGGTAGGTAATAAGCTTGTGTTTTTCATACAAGCTTTGGCACACATCGAGCACTTGCTTAGCACTCATTCCAAAGCGCTTAGCAGCATCGATTTGAAGTGCTGATAGAGAATAAGGTAAAGGGGCAGATTGCTTGGTTTGCTTTTGCTCTGACTCCACCACTTTCGCTGGTTGGCCAGCAATACGCTGGGCCACATTTTCAACCAACTTTCGATTAAGAACTCGGCCTTCTTCATCTTGCCAAGGCTTGCAGGCTTCGCTTGGTTTCCATCGCGCACGAATATCAAAAGCCTGCCCATTTCCTTGGTAAGGAATCAAAGCATGAAGAGTGAAGTAATCACGAGGAACGAACTGTTCAATCTCTTCATCTCGACGCACCACCAACCCAAGCACTGGCGTTTGAACTCGGCCAACCGACAGCACGCTTGATAACCGCCTTTTTGCCCAAGCAAGGTATAAGCGCGTGTCATATTCATACCATAGAGCCAATCGGCTCGTGAACGCGCCAATGCCGACACCGACAACGGGACAAATTCACTATTACTACGCAGTTGATTCAGTGCGCGCTTAACCGCTGGTAAGTTCAAGTCGCTAATGAGTAGCCGCTGTGCAGACGCTTTTTTGGCTTTAGGCACTTTGCAGTAATCCAGCACCTCATCCACCAAAAGCTGCCCTTCTCTATCTGGATCGCCTGCGTGGATAATTTGTGTTGCATCTTTAAGGAGCTTTCTAACTACCGTGAGCTGTTTGCTTGCCGATTTCCGAGGTCTTAATTGCCATTGTTCGGGAACGATGGGTAGATCAGCGAGATTCCATTTCTTATAGCGGTCATCATAAGCATCCGGTTCTACTTGTTCCAACAGATGGCCGATACACCAAGTGACAATGTCGCCATTACCGCAACGAATAAACCCTTGATCCTTTTTCTGAGGATTAGGCAAAGCGGCTGCAATCGCGCGTCCAAGGCTCGGTTTTTCAGCAATAAAAAGGCGAGACATAAAATTGTAGGGTCGATAGAAACAATTAGGGCCACATTATCGAATGTGGCCTAATAAAGCAAGAAAAACTGTTCAGATATACAGTATTTTATTACTCTGCGTCACCTTCTGTGCGCGCTGCAGCTTCTTTGATTAGCGGCTGAAGTTCACCTTTTTGGAACATTTCCAAGATGATGTCACAACCACCGATCAGCTCACCTTCAACCCAAAGCTGTGGGAATGTAGGCCATTGAGCGTATGCTGGTAGCTCAGCACGGATATCAGGGTTTTGAAGAATATCTACGTAAGCAAACTTCTCGCCACACGCCATAAGGGCTTGTGATGCTTGAGAAGAGAATCCACAGCTAGGCAGCTTAGGAGAACCTTTCATGTAAAGAAGGATAGAGTTTTCTTCAATTTGCTGTTTGATTTTGTCGATCGTTTCCATTGCTTCCTCTTAATGGATGTACTGCTGTCAATCTTTACATTCTAAAGCATTGACGGAGAATAAAAAGCACATAATCATTATGGTTAATGTCGGCTATATGCTTTTTTGTCACAGTTTAGAAAGCTATATTCAAAAGAAAATTATCTAAGACTCTTTTAATAAAGTAAAAACTTGCTAAACTAGTCCGCAAGTCAGTCGTATCGACGATAAATAATAATATACATTGGAAGCAATCGAGAGGTTAACCCCTCTTAAATAAACGGAGAATCGAGTAATGGCATTTGAACTACCAGCTCTTCCTTACGCAAAAGACGCACTAGAACCACACATCTCAGCAGAGACTCTAGATTTCCACCACGGCAAGCACCACAACACTTACGTTGTTAAGCTAAACGGCCTTATCCCTGGTACAGAGTTTGAAGGTAAATCTCTAGAAGAGATCATCAAAACTTCTACTGGCGGCGTATTCAACAACGCAGCTCAAATCTGGAACCACACATTCTACTGGCACTGTCTAGCGCCTAACGCAGGTGGCGAACCAACAGGTGCAGTAGCTGACGCTATCAACGGTGCATTCGGTTCTTTCGAAGAGTTCAAAGCGAAGTTCACTGATTCTGCAATCAACAACTTCGGTTCTTCTTGGACTTGGCTTGTTAAGAAGGCAGACGGCTCTCTAGAGATCGTAAACACTTCTAACGCAGCAACGCCACTAACAGAAGAAGGCACTACTCCACTTCTAACTGTTGACCTATGGGAACACGCTTACTACATCGATTTCCGTAACGTTCGTCCAGACTACATGAATGCTTTCTGGGCACTAGTTAACTGGGACTTCGTAGCAGAAAACCTAGCAAAATAAGACCACTTTCCCCTTAGGTCTCATTTAGTCATTATTCAAAAGCCTGCCTTGCGCAGGCTTTTTTAATGCACCCGCCACACCGCATAACATCATCCGCCTAATAAATAACCACTAAGCTCTTTAAATCACTCAGTATTTTCTAGATCGCACTAAAGCTTCTCCGACTCTTGCCGTTAATAAGACATCAAGCGAGGGTTTCATGCAGATACATACTTTAGACAAAGCTGCCATTATAAACGAACTGCAGTTCGGCAATGGGATTAACCATGCTGTACACGCAGGGCGTAGGGCCGACTTTGCGCTAATTTTGTCCATGTTCTCTGATGATGTTCGTGACAACACGCCAGTTGAAAAAATCGATGAAGTTGAGATCACAGACGCGTTACTTAGGAAACGCTTTGAGCTATCTGAACCTCAACAATTGCGTTCCGATTCTAATTCCTATGCCACCTCTGCTGTCCAGTCTGATGCCTTTCATAAAGCCGGACTGCCGAGTGCCAAACTCAATCACTACCTCAAGCCTGAAGTCTTAGCTTACTTACCCGAAGAAACTTTCGATCTTCCTGAAGAGGTTTACCACAACCTGTCTGGACACCAACGACGTTCATTGGCAGAAAAACAACCTCGAAATCTCATGCCTGCCGATCTTTATAATCAACTGGTCGTAGCTCAAAGAAACTTCCAAATTCAAGCCCAAGTGTAAGGTTTTAGTCTCACTTTTTTCACAGATACATTTGTCACATGAAGAAACGTGAAATAGAGCAAAAAATGAACAAATCATTTCTCTACAAGCCACTTAATTTGACGTTATTCACACTTAAATAACAATTCATCAACCATCCTATGTGGACAACTTTTTTGCTTGCTGACCAACCAAGTTGTTTCTATGGAGCTCATAATGAATATAAAAAGTGCTGTAATATTAATAACTTCCGCTGGTTCTGTGCTAGGTGGAACCCTAGCCTCTCACTTTGTGAACCTAGGGGCCAGAGTGATACTTTGCGACCAAGATCTCACCTCTTTGACACAAACTTATCAACGCTGCAAAGCACTAAGCAATGATGTCCATTTTTACCAAACTAACGACTATTCGCTTGGCTCTATTCAACGCTTATTCGACTTTGTAGAAGAGAAATATCAAAGCTCTCCAGACGTGGTCGTCAACAATTGGGCAAACAGTCCTATGCCAAGCCTGATTGACCTGTCGAACCACGCTAACTTTACTCAGCAGTTTTCAATGATGGCTTCAACGCTGTTCGCGTTTGGACAGGCTAGTGCCGAACGAATGCGCCAAGAACATAAAAAAGGCGTGATCGTGAATGTCATCTCTCATGAAGACAGGGATCTATCCGGTTTTGAAAGTGCAACATCTATGGTGGCTGGTTTTACCCAAAGCTGGGCCAAACAACTCACCCCTTTCAACATTCGAGTTGGCGGTGTTGTACCCGCACTAAGCCACAGTAGTAACGATGACTACCATTGGGCTGAGATTCAAGATGAGCTGATTAGAAACACAGAATACATTGTTTCTAACGAGTATTTTAGTGGAAGAGTAATGGCCGCTCAGGCATAGACTTCAAGTTAGCTAGAGGACTACAGCTTAGCTAAGATCTCATCTGACGCCTCTTCAATCAGATCAAGAACATGCTCAAATCCATTCGGTCCACCGTAATACGGATCTGGAATTTCTTGCTCTTTTGAGTTCGAGTGCGATAAAAATAGCGATACTTTGTGCTTTAATTGGCTTGGACACCGACTTAATAAATCACTTAAATTGTCGCGATCAGCCGCTAAAATCATATCAAAGCGCTCAAAGTCTTGATCAACTACCTTTCTTGACGTGATACCCCTAAACGAATAACCTCGCCTTTCTCCCGCTGCTTTCGAACGCGAATCAGGCCCTTCACCTTCGTGGTAACCAATGGTTCCTGCGGAATCAACTGCAACGTCAATTCCTGCGGCAGCGGCTTTAGCGCGCAATATCGCCTCACCTGTTGGTGAACGGCATATGTTGCCCATGCATACTACCAGTATTGATGGTTTCTTTATATTTTTCATATAATTAGCCTTTAAAAATCGCAAAATTTCATGCCCAACATACAAAATATTTTAGCATTAAAATCAATGAGTTAAACTTCATTTTGGAGGGAGATTTTCTTCTAACTTGAGCTCAAATTTCTATACATTATGCTAGTGGATTAAAACCAATACTCACTAAGTAGTTGAAATATATAATCTTTAAAATCTCAGTCTTGAATATTAAGCCCACAAGTTCCTATCTAGACTTTTGTTTTGGAGTGATAGCTGAAATAAGCTAGTCAGTAAAATTAGGATTACTGATTTTTCTTCACTTAAACAACTAGTTAAATCATTCTTAGTTTTCTAACTCAGTCCTTTGACGGCCCTTTCAGCTCTTTATCTACTTTACACCCTATCGAGGTTAATTTTCCGATACACACAAAGTTGTCCGCTTATCTGGTATTTCTGTCCTGACTTCCCCCTAACCTCTAGTTAAACAATAAGATAAATGAGGTTTTTATGTACGTAACTCTAGCAGAGTGGGCAAGAATCCATTTTGGTTATGTGCCAAGCATGGCCACCCTATCAATCTACGCGCGAACTCAACAAATTCATCCACTACAGTTAGTCGGACATTACTCTTCAAAAGGGACAGGAGAAGATTCACCTTTACCATCAAATAGAACAACGACATCAGTATGCCCAGTTGGCGACTTAACTACCCACCTTGTGGGTTGCTATTTTCTGTAGGTGCACAATCATCATAAGGCTCATGACATTTCTTAGTAAACATCACTTGAATCCGCTCCTCATCAACCACTACCTGCATAACACCATTTTTTCGCTCATGGTTTTGATAGTAGTTTTGCAGGGTTCGCATTTTTTGCTCGGCTAAATCAGAGTCAATGGGCGCATCAATTCGGTAGTAAGTTAACGTTTCACCTTTGTCACTTCTCCCTTTACGCCACGTCCCTTTAATGTGAGTAGGAACGCCCATCTTGCCAATATCTGCGCTCGCACCAGGGTAGCCATTGACGCCACCATAACCAAACCCCGTCCAACCGCCACCGGTGGTTTGTATCGCAACATCTCTAATTTCATAGTTGCCACTAATACTGCCCGCATTGCCAATGGTCGCTTGTATCAAAGGTGGCTCTTGTTTACAGCCGGTTAATACGCACGGTTAATACGCTCAGAGTTACCGCCAGTAAGACAAATACATATTTATACATTATCCCAAATTCTCCGCTCTGGCTTTTCACCGGTTTCTATATCGGTTGTAATGCTACTAACAATGGTTTCCATCAGCGTCTTATACGGTGGATTGATTACCGTGTCATGTGAACGATGAATATACTCATCAAAGTTGGGCGTAATCTCACTTTGCCAATCACAAGCAGTAATAGTGCCTAATAGCTTCTCTGAAAGCTTTTGCCACCTTTTTCTGTTTTGAAGGGCATAGCTATCTTTTGCTTCAATAAGTTAGATGAAACACCAAAAAATTGTTTATTCGATCCAATTAGTTGTCCAACATTGCACAACCACCCTCTAACTCATTGATTAATATAGCCTTAACAATGGCTTGCTTTTTGCTTAATACATTGCAGAAAACTAAACAATTTAAACATAATATCAGTCAGTTAGGTTATTTCATGAAGATGCCAATTCCTCCTAAAACATCCATGATGTGGGTGAACTCAAAAAACTCCTTTGCAGAAAGTTATGCGATTTATGCGCGTGATGGCAACTTAATTTCCTTAACTGAAAAGTCCGAACAAGAATCCAACGATGTTGATGGCTCACCACCCGAAACCAGCATGTTTTGGGAAGGCGGTACAGAAAAAATTGAACCCAATGAAGCCGAACCTGAACTGTGTGACTATTCGCGAAAAGAGGACGAACAGGAAGTAGAGACTGTCCACTTCATTCCTGTTCGGTACGCCATTGACGAACTTGCTGACGATAATACTCAACCATTCCACCTACCAGAAGGTTGGGTTGGAACTGGCCCAGCTAAGCTCAAAAACCATAACTACACCCTTCGCCAGTTAAGAGATGGATGGCTTTATGTATATGATGCGAAAGCGAAAGCACTCGATGAATATAAGGTTGAAGGTAACCAACTTACAAACTACAAACTTGGTGCGTCTGAAGATGTAGAAACTGATATTGTCAGAGGCGTTGCACAGGAAGAGAAACCTTACTTAAGCTATCCAGAAGGTAGCGTGCTTTCACTGTGTTTCTCACCTCACCGCTGGTCATGGACCTTCTTCGAAATGGTCGCAAATAGCCCTGATAAACACATCAGTAAAATGCAAACTGTCGTTTTAACACCCGGTGATTATCAGCCTCACCTTGGTGAACTTGACACATTATCAGATGTCGCGGATATCGAAGAGTCTGCCGTTGATGACCAGCGGTTTGCCTTTTCTTGCGTCAAGACATCCGAGCCCGAGCCTATCGAGGGAATAGAGGACGAAGCGCCACTCAAACCAGTCACCGTGCATGCGGATCTTATCTCCTACTTACCAGAAGATGAAACCGCGTTTGTGGTTGCCATTAATGACCACATGGCCGACATCGAAGACATGGCTCTGCACTTTGCAGGTTATGCCAGCCAATTCAGAGTATTTGAAGAGCAGTTCAATAACCAGTGGATGCTGATGCAAACCACAATGCAGCTGTGCATGTTCGGTGCAACGCAAGACACCGATCTACCCCACTCGCTAAAAACGGATGCTGAAAAAATCGATTTCTATTCTGATATGGCGGACTACTATGACGCGAGCCAGAATGTCGATAGAGCCACTGAAAATCAATCTGCCGTAAGCACCGGCTATCCTGCCAAGTTCTCAGCAGGAGCCAAGGAGGCGCATCAAACCAACCAGGAGCGACTTGCTCAGACCATTCGTGACAAATATCGCATTTCAGAAACACGCTTCGACCGCTATGACAGTTGGATAGCATCCGATCGGTGGCGAAAACAGCTTAACTGGAAACACATGATGGCGGACATGCGCGAGCTAACAGCAGAGAAAGAGCGCTTACTTGAGCCCGCACTGGCCAGTAAGCTCGACTTTATTGCCGCTATGGATGCTCTAACTCCGAATCACTTAGAGCGTATTGTCGACCTGTGGGGTCATGAAACCCAATTTGAACTATTTAAACTGCATCAAACCGTCGTTGACGCCTTTTCACTAGCCGGTGAAGAATCGGATGCTCTTTGGGCTAATAGGCAATGGGAAAAACCAACTAGCCTATGGGCACTTTCTGGTGCAGGGTTCAGCCAATCAATTTTTCAACAGATTGGTAAAGCCTTACCCGAACCTTTACCTGAGCTACCACTTGCCGCTGCAACGAAATTACCCGAATCAAATGAGTTTGATGACCCTGAAGCCAGCAATGCGCTCAATGCCCGCCATGTTAACTGGGGAATGGGAGTGGGCGGATACTCTAAAGTCGTTGATTTCATGACTAACCCCAACACCCATGAAACGCTGATTTTAAAAGATCTGGGGCGTGGATTCATGCGGTTGGATGAAATATTCATGTCCTCCAAAGCCGCGATTGGCCGAATAATTAGTGAGCTAGGTGCAGACTTCATTTCTAAAACCACGATTCTAATGCTGTCGTCAGTGAATCAACCGTTAACTCGGTACTCTTTTTGCTTTCGCGCAGTAATTGTTGAGCGTTTAGCGTCTGCCGCAACCATTCCAATCAACAAAAACTTTGCGTCTGATTACTCAGGTTGGAAATCACGGCTTGATAGCAGCGAAGTAGCCTTAAAAAAGCAGAATGCACTCATCGTCTCTTTTGAATCGAATGAGGGAAAAGTTTCGCGCAATCAGTATAAAAAGGCACTTGAAAAGAAAGCAAGTTTAAGCCGTTCGCTCAATGCCAATGCACTCGACTACAAGCTCAGAATTCCTATCAAACCCGATGCAGCCGAATCCATGAAAAAGGCACACTTAGCCATATTAAAAGGCAAAGTGGAAGATATTCATCGCCACTACAACAACCTTGGTGGTTTGGGCGCGATCGCACTTATCTTCAATATCATCTCACTTTACGATGCAATAGAAGGGCTGCGACAAACAGGACTCATGAGCACCGATGAGGGCCTAAATATTCTACAAAGCTTCTTTTATGCGTCCAGTGCCTGGACGGGACTGACCACCAGCAAAGCTTGGGGGCTGTTAAAGGAAACCAAACTCTAAGAAGTCATTCACTGAGAGCTATATCGCAACTTATTAAGGACGATGCTGACTTTAAAAAAAGGAGGCTCCCAGTCAATGATTTACGATATTTCAATCGCTGGTTGGCTAGAACGGCATCACTCGGTCTTATCGGTGCAGGTTTTGAATCAATACGAATAGTTAGAAATATAAATAACAGCTCAGGCCGAGAAAGAGTGTTGCATGTGACTAGCCTCTTAAGCATTTTGTCCCAAGGGGGCATTAGTTTAGTTCAAGCTCTCGGAGCTTCGTTTGGCCGTTTGTCAGCTAATTTCATGGTTGGCGGTGTTGTTACCGGTATGCTTCTAGTAGCAACTATTACTTACATAATTGTTAACATATCAATCAATAAGCTTAAGAAAGGGGCATACGAAATCTGGTTATCAGAAACGCCATGGGGAGTGGGCAAAAACAGAGCGGAATGGAGCACAAAGTCAGGGCTACTAGAAAGCGCTCGCGAAAATCAACAAGTTGTTTCAGAGGCAATTGCAAAACTTGAAACCATAGTGAAGCAACCAACAATAAGTCATGAGGTTATCGAAAAGGTTACCGCCTACCCACAATACACTCATAAAGAAACACTTGGTATTAAGCTCAATATCCAAGTGCCAGAACAGGCTACTGGCCTACCTATTAGATTAAAATCCAACTTAGAAACTCTCGATGAATCAGCTAAGATAGCGAGAAGCGAGAACGGCTATTTCGTCGATGTATCGACCAAAGAGTTGCCACAATACTTATCAATTAATCTGGAATATCAATTAGGTGATGAGCAAGGAAAAAATCATGCGTACTGGTTCCAACACGCTGTGAAACAGAGTGCATCTTATTCCTCCATCATAGATACTGATAAACAAAAGAAGATAGACGCATCGATAACGTCTGACTGGCTAGTTTTATAGGAACAGGAGTTACCCTTGGCTTATTTACCTTTTTACCTCACTCCAGAAGAG
>NZ_JYJP01000089.1 GCF_001012815.1 Vibrio mexicanus | reverse complement strand
TTGCTAACGGGCGATAACGCGACTCCGCCCAACTTGAATATTGTGCCATAAACACAGAGCCAAAATTGCGACTTAAGTCGCCAAGCGTTAGGAGTCCCTGTTAAGCAATTTGTTAGTTTATTGTTCGCGACTTAGCAGCAAATTTGCTCCAGACATCGCTAAAAACGTAGCGCAAACCCTATTGAAGCGCTTTGCCATTTTTGGGTTCGTGAACCATTGTCTTAAATATATTCCGAATAAGGCATAAACAGATATTGCCCCCATTTCTAAAATTAGGAACGTAATTCCTAAAGCGAAGAACTGCTCATTTACGCTAGCCGAGACATCAACGAACTGTGGCAGAAAAGCGGTGAAAATTAAGATAGCTTTTGGATTGCCAGCTGCTAACAAAAACTCTTGTTTTGCTAAACCTAGTCGGTTGCGTGTGTTTTCTCGTTTAGAGACAGGACTGGCCTCTGAACGCCAAAGGTTAAAGGCAATCCATAACAAGTAAGCCGCGCCTAAAATTTTAATCGTTAGAAATAGGGTTTCAGAAGCATAGAGAATGACAGCTAAGCCTGAAGCAGCCAATGCAATCATTACAGCGAATGCCACAATACGACCAATACCAGCAATGAAAGCGGATTTAAAACCGTAACAACGCGCATTGTTCATGGACAACAGATTGTTTGGGCCAGGAGTCATATTGAGCGCAAAACACGCAGGTATAAAGAACAATAACTTCCAGATTTCCACAATATTTCTCCATAAAACTAACGCCCAATTAAGGGGTGAACAACGCCTCCACCCAAACTTAAAGCATTGTGCCATAAACACTAAATTTGAAGTAGAAGCAAAAATGCCAAGCGTTGTGAATCCCTCTTAAATTGCTTGTTAAATGGCTTTTTACTGGTACTCATCTATGTTTTTACTAGCGTCATAAGCGACCGTAATTACTTTAGCAGCCTCTTCTTCTAGATTTGACATCCATACTTTAAAATCAAGTGGTCCGCGGTCTACAACCAGACTCTCAGCAGTTAACAAACGTCTTTGTAAAACCTTGTAGAGGAAAATAAACGAGTCCAAAGCTATATCAAGCTTTGGGAAGTTCAAAGAAATTGAGTCTTTCGACAAATCTGTGTGTGAAAAGAACTCATTTCTTAAAGCAAGTACCTCCTTAAGGTAAGCAACGAACTTACCCTCATAAGTATCAAGTTCCTTGAACATTTCTTTTCGGAAGCTACCTCGATAAACATCTAGTTTTTTCCAGTGTGTGTCCTCACTGTAGTTTCCAAAGCATTTAGCCCAAGACTCAATGAAATGACCATAATGCGCGTTGCAAGTTGATACCCAAAAACAGTTATTACTATTTTTTAGCTCACTAATTTGCCTTGCATAGATCAAAGATCTGACACCAGACCTAATGACATCCATTTGCGCTGACATTAATTTTAATTCTCTATCGTCTGACCTTTCGGACTTAAACTTTGTCACGATCATTACTGCCTCTTGCCATTTAACGCCCGATTAAGTAGCCCGAAACGCACAACTATTGTTTCTGCATAGCGCCATAACCACTAAAATTCCTGCAGACC
>NZ_JYJP01000088.1 GCF_001012815.1 Vibrio mexicanus | reverse complement strand
TGGCGATTTATTTTAGACTTGCTTGAATTATTAACAGCTCTATTTCATTACTTGATGTGTTAACCAGACCATGTGTGCCAAAGCGTTTATTGACTATCATATCTCCTGAAGTCACTTTTCTTTCCATACCTTCAATGGTCATAGTGCCTTCGCCTTTCAAAATGATATACATTTCTTCATCGTCTCCATGAGTATGCTCGCCCATAGAGCTCCCCGGCGGCATAACGACACGAATTGCGAAATCCCATGCACCATCGAAATCTTTACGCCTGAACGCACGATAGATATCTATTGAGCCTTCGCCATCATGACTGTTTTCATCCACTTCCTTATCGCAAGTGTAAAAATTACGTATCATTTCCTAGAATTCCTTTCTTATTATTTTCCGTAGATCTGAAAAGCGCCATAACGCCTTGCTAAGGGGCAGCCGACGCTTGCCCCGAAACTTACCTATTGCACCGCAAACACCGATGCTGAATTTGAAACCAAACTCACCCAGCGTTGGTTGTCCCACTTGAGCAAATTGTTATGAAGCCTAACGCAAGCTCGGATGTAAAAATGAGCAATAAAACATAAACTTAAACGCTGAACTCAACTAAAAATAACGCCAAACGAGAACATTTACCCTAACTCAAGTTTCGTATTGATTCTACGAGCCGATGCACAATATGAACCATCAGATTTAAAGCACAGTAGAGGCGACTGGCTGAGGAAATTGTAGAAAATGATGCTCGAACGTTTGCTGATATAACAACCTGACAGTGCGCCCAAGTTCAATATAAAACCTGACACAGAGTTTAAGCTTGGGCGATTGTGCCGCAGCACCATACTAATAGCCAATTGCCGGAAACAGAGCTTGAATAACGACTAAAGCTTAGTCGGCATATTGGCGTGACCACCCTCACTTTCCGCGGCACACTTGCTGATACAGAACAGATTTTCTAGGCATAAACGAAGCTAAAAAAACTGCGTTTCTGCGACAGATTAAAACCAGCAACCATATGATTTTCAAAGCTTCATAACGCCAAGCTAAGCTGCCGCAAACCGTGGCATAGACTTTTGCGAAGCAAAAATGCCACGCGTTGAAGGTCTGCTTGAGCGCCTTGTTATGCCACGACTCAAAGTTTTTCGCTGAACTCACCACACTGATTGCACTTATAACCCTGTTTGTAGAAAAACAGGGGAAAGCCTAACAATATGAACACTAGAAACGCTGGACGTTTACCCTTTGTATAGGCAGATAAGTCACTACTTCCACAGTGAGGACAAATATCTAGCTTCTCTCCCATTTCTTGAGAGTGGCTTTCAAGGCTTTCAGAAAAATCACTAGTAAGAATTTCGGTCGCTTCCTCTAGGTTTTCTTCTGAAACCATTAAGCGCACACCTCCAATGGCATTTGAGTATAGCCATTGCGTATTCACTGTATGCTCATCTGCAATGAAGCTTTCAATACCTGCACTTTCTAGATTCGCTTTTGCGATATGGGCTTCATGAGGAAAAGAAAACCTTGCTACTACAATCACGAATTTCTCCCAGTGGCATAACGCCGCATTAAGGTGTGAGCAACGCTACCATGAAACTCAACCATACCAGCGTAAACACAAAACCCAACGATTAGCACCAAAAATGCCAAGCGTTGGGAATCACTCTTAAATGCTTTGTTATACGTACTTAGCCCTCGATGGCAATAAGTTCACCTTCTACGTCAAACATAAGGTCATCGACAACTGTTTTTACTCGTTTATTTTGCAGAAGAGTTAAGAGTTCTTTTACATATTCCTTATTGTCTTCAATAAGGATTTTGCCATTAGAATCAAACTTTACTTGCCAATTACCAGCTCTATCAGCAGCTTGTTTTAACTTTCTTAGCCAGACTTCATTGTTGTAATATTGCTTATCTAATACTGATGCCAATTGGCGCATCATTCGTTTGTCTTCACCAATGATATTAGTCAGTTTTATCGATTCTTGAGAACTCATGGCTGCACTTTGACCCAATGCCGTAATTGCCTCAGCTTTCTTTTCAACCAAACGGTCATGGAAGTTCATTGCCACTTCAAACTGCTTGATATCAGCAATATAGACTCCTGACTTATATTGAAAGAAATCAATATAAGGCGTTATTTGAAAGCGAGGACTCTGATCGATTTTAACAACAAGCTGGTTACCTTGCATACTTGTAAATATGCTTTTTCCTGCAGTGTTGTTTACCGACCATGCACCCTTGATATATCGAAAAGCATAAATACTCTGCTCTTCATCACCTTCACCAAATGTTAATTGAATAACATATGCGTTGTAGCCATTTAGCTCACTTTCCTCTGTAATCGTTGGCAAACCACCACCTTCAACCTTTGTTTTTAATTGGTCAAGGTCAGTTGAGCTAGACTCAACGTAAAAGAAACGATTGTCTTGAATTGTGGGGATGGATTTCAGCTCTTCGATATGTTCGTTACCACGAATACACTGGATAACATACTGCCTAAAGTGTTCTTTGTAATCATCATGTACTTTAAGGTTCTTTATGTCTCCAAAACGTTTAGTTTTGTTACTTGTTTTTACTTCAGCAACCCATAGGTTCACTACTGAATCAGATAGTTCGAGCCCACGCAGCTCTGCGAGCTGTGTGTCAAGAGATGCCTGATCCAGTCTTTGCTGAACTTCTTCGACTACATTTGCTTGGACTTGTGTCATCCTGCTACCTATCACCTAACGTTGAAATAAAATTTATGCCTGAGTTTTCTAGAAAACGAACTCTCGTAGTTGACGCTTTTGCGATGCCCATACAGAGTGCTGTAGTGATATGTTCTCCATTTGGTTGTCCAACTTTTCGGTACTTAATTTCGAATAGCCGAATACCCAACAAAAGAAACATAGGATTTAATACGATTATTTTTTCTTTCCGAGTGAATGCGAACATAAATACTAGAAATACGAACAATGAAGCGATCGATTGCCAAGTTTGATAATCAAAAGCAAACAAACCGATTAGAAATGGCAAAGTATAGTTAAGCATATCGCCTCGGACGGGCGAGACTTCAAGTAACACTACCTCATCAGAGCCTTGCGCCTTAGAAAATAAGCCTCTCATTAAAAATGCCGTAACCAATGTGCAAATAGAGGATACTAACAAGCCTCCTACCGCCCAATAGCTTACGTTCGTACCCCATTGCACAAAACCAATCGGGATGGTCGCAGATTCAGAACCGATGTCTCGAATGAACAAGATTAGAAACAAAGGGTAATATGATGAGACAAATATCAACAACTCGACCCAGAGCTTGATCCCTATCTCATGCGATGTTTTTATTATCATTGTCGCAACCCATTATAAAACTTGTTGAATTATACCTGATTTGGCTATGGATATTCTACTTTGTACGTATAACGCCGCATTAAGGGGCTGATGACGCTACCCCGCTACTCGACCAATAATGCCATAAACACCAATGCAAAAATGTGAACTGAACTCACGCAGCGTTAGCAGTCCCTCTTAAATGCATTGTTATGTGCGTGCTAAACGATAGCGCCTTACTGTGCCCTCGCTTTCATCTGTGAAGATGCCTAGATACTCACCACCACAATTTTCGATGACCTTTTGGGATGCTGGGTTATCAATTGAACAAGTAACAATAACTGAATCAGTTACAACGTGGTCCCGAACCCAAGCAAGGAGATATGATGCAACACCTTTACCACGAGCAGAGGGTCTAGTTTCGTAGCCAATATGACCTATTGCATTTTCTACATGGGCATTGCTACCTTTACGAACTCGAATAGCACCTAAGATTTCAGAATCTGATACGCAATAATAAGTTGTACTAGGCAAATACCCATTTGGTAGCTCAGAAGTTGCTTTCGAGCGTGTTACAAGATCTGACAAATAAGCTTCAGGACTTTGCTCCACACCCAAATATTTGGGAATACCCGACTCTAAGCATTCCCTTGCGTAACTTGTTAACATTGGAGCTAAATCTGGACTTGCTTCTAATACTTCCATGTGAACTTTCCTTCAAAGCACATAACGCCTTGCTAACGGGCGATAACGCTATACCACCCAATTTAAATATTATGCCTTAAACACGGATCTAAAATTGTGATTGAGTTCGCCAAGCGTTAGGAGTCCCTGTTAAGCAACTTGTTAGGGCTTGAAACCGTCAGCTACAAACTTTCCGCCCAATGACCCCATTATTAAACCTGAAGCTTTATTGATTGTTGACTTTAACTTTAAATAAGTAGTTTGTGCTTTTAGATAGATAGCATAATAGAGACTAGAAAATACCATGAAAAATTTAGGACGAACACACCAACAACGAGTATTGATGTAGTGTAATCTGGAACGTTGACAGGTAGCATCGCGGCGAACACACTGCTAAATACAATTGCAGTTTTGGGGTTGCTTAACTGTGTTGCTAACCCTAGCGCCACAGCCTTAATGTGAGCAGGGTTGCTAGACACTTCAGAATCTACATAAGTAACTTTATTCTTGCCCATACGCCACATCAGTAACCCTAGGTAGCAGAGGTATAGACCGCCAAGAACTTTGAAAGCCACATAAAGCTGAGGCACTGATTGAAAAACTGTAATGAGTCCAATTGATGCTATAAAAGCGAACGTACTTGCTCCTAAGGCTAAGCCAATAGCAATACAAATGGCTTCAATTCGAGACTTTGCCATAGCTGTTTGCGCAACTAAAATAAACGATGGTCCTGGCGTCATCGCTCCAAATAGTAATAGGGCGGCTATTGGGAGTAGAAATAAGTATTGCTCCACCATTTGTAATAATCTCCGTTCTAATTTGTGTAGTGAGCCCTAACGCCGCATTAAGGTGTGAACAACGCATCCACAGAACCCAACCATACCACCGTAAACACTGAACTCAATGATGGAATGAAAAATGCCAAGCGTTGAGAATCACTCTTAAATGCTTTGTTATACCTGTTCTATCAGTTTCACTTCACCTTGACCATCAATAACAACACGCCATTGTTTACCCTTACAATCGAAGTAGAAGCCCTTTAGACCAGAATACTTTTCGTAGCTGCCGACACTGTGGACTGTTTCGTAACGAACAAATGCGGCATCACTAGATTCTGTTTCACTGAGCAACGCTTCAACTGCTTTAATAAACAGAACTTCTTCTGGTAGAGCTATTACCCGATAGTTTCGAGACAGAAACGTATACAGCTTTGTAAAATGACCTTTAATTCGCAACCATTCTTCTATAGATTCTCGAACTCGTTTATGTGCTTCAGGAATGACAAAACCGACTAAACCAAGAATAGAAAGAACTTGAATGACTGTAACTGGATTGTCAGCCCCACGACCGATATTGCGCTCTTGAATTGAACACTCCACTGGAAGTGCTAATTTGTTAATTTGCTTTCTAACTGAGTTTTCAATTTCATCTGTTTGTTCATGCCAATCAAGACCATAAGCAGGATCTTTATAAGTACCTAGTACAATGTCCATATTTTCCTCTTAAGGTATAACGCCGTGCTAAGCCGGCATGGAACGGAGTTTGTATTTTGTGCGAATATGTTTTTCGCACAAAACCAAACGAAGTGTAATTGGTCGGCTTAAGCACTTTGTTATGCAGTACCATTCTCTACTGGCACCAATAAGAATTTACTATCAGATCCACTTTGCCGTGCAGCCTTTAGCGGGGCATATTCTTCCGAAGAGTGAAAATCGAGCGCGTCATCTTTTGAAGGAAACTCTGCGACTAAGGAGTATTGTGGTTTTTCCTCGCCTTCAAGGAGCTCAATGCTTGAAGTTCGTGTTAAGTACTTGCCCGAAAACTTTGCAAGTATGGGAGTTACTTTTTCAAGATATTCCTGAACCCAGGATTGATTCGTGATGTTGGTTTCAACAATTAGTAAATGCTTCATACTCTATCCTTGTACTTAGTGTATTTATTGTGAAAATATTTTGCGCTACGAGCAACTCCGTAATGTATAACGCCTTGTTAACGGGCGACAACGCCATGCCACCTAACCCAAAATTTCCGCCCTAAACACTGAAGCTGATTATTGTGAAAGTGGCCAAGCGTTAGGAGTCCCTGTTGAACAATTTGTTAGCTTTAACCTGATAGCCCCACCAGAATTAGCACATAACTATTATGAAAGGCATGAGTTAGGAAAGCGACTTTTGCACCCTCAGAAGTAGATACCTTTTGCCACACCTGAAAACCAAGACAAAAAACAACAAACGGGGCAAACGTGAACAAGCCCCACAGTGGATGGCTTAAAGAGTGCAGAACTGAAATAGACAAGGCGACCAAACAAGCAACCAATAGTGTATTTTGCATGAGCTTCTGAGCTACCCATATGAGTAGGACTATTAGTATCGTTTCTACAAATGGAGCGAATAGAATCAAACCGAACGCATCAAAAAAGGAAAACGATAAGTTCTCATTAGGCGTTTCTTCAGGAAAACCAACTAAAAAATGATACAAATACGCAAAACCAAAGGCAATACAGGCACTTAATACCGATGCTTTAAAGCTATATGACATTTTTGAATCATTGATTTTGAATAGGAACATACGTACCCTTTTTAAAGC
>NZ_JYJP01000087.1 GCF_001012815.1 Vibrio mexicanus | reverse complement strand
AAGAGACAGCCCATGATGAGCCTTTTTCAATTGCTTAAGACACGAGTCGATTAGTGGCCTAAGATCTTACGAACCACTTCAAGGTCTTCTGGGGTATCCACGCCTGCTGCCGGCGCTTCTTTAGCGACTTCAACATGGATCTTTTCGCCATACCAAAGAACACGTAGTTGTTCTAGGCACTCAATTTTCTCGAGTGCGGAAGGCGCCCAATTAATGTAAGTGTTGATAAAACCCGCGCGATAGGCGTAGATACCGATGTGTCTTTGTAGCGGCTGAACAACAGTGTTGTTGCCATTACCTTGACGAGAAAAGTTATCTCGGTCCCAAGGTATGGTTGCGCGGCTGAAGTACATTGCATAACCCTCTTTATCCGTCACGACCTTCACGACATTAGGGTTAAACACTTCCGCTTCGTCTTCAAACTCAACCGATAACGTAGCCATTGGCGCGGAGCTGTTCGCAAGGTTAGTCGCCACTTGTTGAATGATGCTTGGTGGGATCAAAGGTTCGTCACCTTGCACATTAACAACGATGTGGTCGCTTGGGATTTGCATCAAATCCACAACTTCAGCTAAGCGTTCAGTACCTGACTCATGGTTTGGCGAGGTCATACAAACTTGGCCACCAAATGCTTTCACTGCCTGCTCAACACGCTCATCATCTGTGGCAATGATTACTCGGTCAGCACCTGCTTGCAGTGACTGCTCGTAAACCCATTGAATCATTGGCTTCCCAGCAATGTCCGCCAACGGCTTGCCCGGTAAGCGAGTCGATTGATAGCGAGCCGGTATAACAACCGTAAAAGACATTATCGACCCTCATCCATAGACATTGCGCGTGCTTCTGGTTCGATTAGAACAGGGATGCCGTCTTTGATTGGAAACGCTAAGCGATCAATTTTACAAATAAGCTCTTGGCTATCTTTGTCGTACGTTAGCTTATTCTTACACACTGGGCATGCCACAATTTCAAGTAGACGATGATCCATATTCTTCCATTACCTTTTTAATTCTATTGAGTAACTGCTGAGTATCACTTTCTGAAAACGTCGCAGTGACAGGCAAATACCACCAATTGGCTTGAGCAAACTGGTGACACTTAACTGCATCTTTTTCTGTCATTATAAGATGAGAACCTTGCTGAGCAAGCTGTTCTAATTCATTTTGATGGTAGGCTTGATGGTCTGCAAAGGCTTTTGTGTAAACAGGCTTTGCTCCCATGGTTTCTAGCGTTTTAAAAAATCGCGGAGGATGACCAATACCCGCAAATGCGACAAGCGAATCGAGCTCAGACAGCAGGGTCTTTTCGCCATTATGGAGATTAACAGGGTCTGATGGAGTCAAAGACATCGCCATCTCGCCTTCCTGCGCTTCTCCGCCATTAGTAATAATAAAATCGACGCTGTCTAACCGAGAAACGGGCTCTCTAAGTGGGCCTAACGGTAACATCTGCTGATTGCCAAATCGGCGTTGACCATCGACGACAACGATTTCAATATCCCTCTGCAGAGGGTAATGCTGTAACCCATCGTCGGTTATAATGATATCCACGCCTTTGGCTTCTAAAGCTCTTATCGCTGCTGGTCGTTTCGGGTCTACCGCAACAAGCGCACCAGTGCGACGGTGAATCAAGCTGGGTTCGTCGCCGCTGTAATCGGTTGGAGTCTCATTCGTCACAACCAGAGGATAAGACGGCGCTTTACCGCCATATCCGCGTGAAACTACTCCAGGGTTGTATCCCAATGCCTGAAGCTGTTCCACCAACCAAATAACAACCGGTGTTTTACCATTTCCGCCTGCGGTAATATTTCCAACGACGATAACAGGCACAGATGCTCTGTAAGAGGTCTTTTTGCCCGCTAAATAGCCCGCTTTGCGTTTACGTGCGATATGAGCAAATACTAAGCTCAATGGCCACAAAAGTGGCCACATCAGATATTTGAGCGGATGGTTGTTAAACCAGATCTTCTCAATCACTTGGATTTACTCGCCAAATTGGATGCGATGAAGTTGAGCATAAGCACCATTTTCAGCTAATAGCTCTGCATGGTTACCACGTTCAATAACTTCACCCTCATCGACCACTAGAATTTCATCGGCTTCTTCAATGGTCGACAGACGGTGCGCAATAACAAGAACCGTCTTGTCTTTTTGAAGCTCATCTAACGCCGCCTGAATCGCCTTTTCAGATTCAGTATCTAGTGCAGAAGTGGCTTCATCCAAAATCAGCACAGGTGCATCACGAAGCAATGCACGTGCGATAGCAATACGCTGACGTTGGCCACCAGACAAGCTTGCTCCATTCTCACCGATCACGGTGTCTAGGCCGTCATCCATCTCATTAATGAAGTCCATTGCGTAGGCAAGCTGTGCGGCATGCTCAATTTGCTCACGGGTGTACTCTTCTTGCGCCGCATAAGCAATATTGTTGGCAATCGTGTCGTTGAATAAGTGCACGTTTTGAGAAACCAAGGCAAAGTGAGAACGCAAATTCTTGAGCTTGTAGTCACGAATGTCATGACCATCAAGCTCAATGTTTCCGCTATCAACATCGTAGAAACGAGTAAACAGGTTAGCAATAGTACTCTTACCTGACCCTGAACGCCCCACAAGGCTATCGTCTTACCTTGCGGCAATGAGAAACTCACATTGGACAGCGCCGGCTTTTCTTTGCTTGATAGGTGAAAGTGACATCTTTTACTTCGATGTCGCCTTTTGCTTTATCGGTTTCAAATTTGCCATTGTCTTGCTCAGTTTCGAGATCAATCAAGGCAAACAACGTTTGACTCGCCGCCATACCGCGTTGGAAGTCAGAAGTGACGTTGGTGATGGCTTTTAGAGGGCGCATCAAACCAAACATTGCAGAGAATACAACGGTAAACGTACCGGGAGTCAGTTCCGCTCGAATAGACTCTACGCTCGCCAGTAATAGAACCGCGACAAGTGCTACCGAAGCAACCAACTGAATAACTGGGTTTGCAATCGCTTGAGCGGCTGCCAGTTTCATCGACTGACGACGCATGTGATTACTCACATCATCAAATCGCTCTGTCTCGACCTTTTGACCACCGTAGCTCAACACCACTTTATGGCCTTTTAGCATCTGCTCCGCTGACGAGGTAACATGCCCCATCGTCGTCTGCATATTCTTAGAGATCTTACGAAAACGCTTGGAAATAATACCGATGCCCCACGCCACCACTGGCGCAACCACAATCAGAACTAACGACAGTTGCCAGCTGCTGTAAAACATCAGCGCCAGCAAGCCAATAATACTCGCACCTTCACGAACAATACTGACTAAGGCACGGCTAGTCGCTCCGGCAACTTGCTCGGTGTCGTAAGTAATTCGGGAAAGCAGACCACCCGTAGACTCTTTGTCGAAAAATGGCACTGGCATGTGCATAAACTGATTAAAGATCTTTCGGCGCATCAGCATTACGACGTTACCGGATACCCAGCTCAAGCAGTAGCTTGATACGAAGCCGCTTAAACCCCGTAGCGCGATCATGCCAAAGATAATAAATGGAAGAACTCGAAGAAAGTTCGATTCTGCGTCACCAAAGCCTTCATCAAGAAGAGGCTTTAGCAGAGAAATCATATAAGTTTCAGAAACAGCATTAACGATAAGAGCGATAACAGCAACAACCAAACCAGCCTTGTATAAACGGATGTAGGTCCAAAGGCGCTTAAAGGTTTGCCAAGTTGTTTCATCATGTTGTTGTGACATATAAGTGCTTTTATTTTCTTACAATATTCTCATCATTCTACTCCCTTACGTAGCATCTGCCTATACCAAGCTCCTTCGATTCTACTCGCGCCGTCTCGAACTCTATGTTGCTTGGAGAAAACTTAACCGAAATGAGTCCATTCTGGCCAGTATCTAACCAAGAAACACCTTGCTCAAGATATGTCTGCACGACATCTGGGTTTGGTAATCGCCATCGTCCTCCATACTCAGTAGAAGCAATGGCCCATGTCGGAGAGACTGATTCGATGAACGTAGCATTTGATGATGTATCGCTCCCGTGATGAGGAACGAGTAACACATCCGCTTTAAGATCTTCGAGGCTCCTCTGAACCAGAAGCCACTCAACGAGACTAGGGATATCGCCCGTGAGTAGCACTGTATGACCTTCGCCATCCTTAATTGAGATAACACAAGATTGGGGATTGTAAGTCCTCGCTACCTGTTTAGGAGGCCACAAAACGTGAAAACTTAAGCTCTGCCATTGCCACTTAGAACCTCTTAGACAACCCTTGTCTGGTTCCAGAGCTTGACTGCTTTTCTCCCACCTCGGTGGAATCAAGCGATAAGCGTCTTCCCGTCCACCAGCATGATCCAAATCATCATGGCTGATAATCAGTCCATCGAGCTCATCAATGCCATTTCGATTGAGGCTTGGCGCAATCACAGATTCAACATAACTGCCCTGTTCCCAGCGATTGCCGGTATCGTAAAGAACCGCCTTTTGGTTGGATTCGATAAGCACCGCGAGGCCATGTCCAACATCAAACACATCCATTTTCCACTCGTACTCAGGCTTGCCCGTCAGCCTCGACAAGGAAAGTACCATCAGAAAACAACACATCAGAATTCGCCCATACCGACTGAGTAATCGATACAAGACAACCGCAATTGCACAGTAGATCAATACCCAAGTTTCTCCCAAGCTGAGCGACCACCAAGAATGGGTGGAATACTCTATGGTGCGAAGCATGGGCAGCATCAGAAAGTCACACAACTGCCATATATAATGACTTGATGACGCATCGAGAGCCGTCGCTATCAAAGCAACAAAAACAATAGGCACGATCAAGCTAACCCAAGGCACAAAAACTAGGTTGTATACGATCGCGGAAAGACTCACCCCATTGAAGAAATAGGCGATAAGCGGCAGCGTCATAACTGTGATAGCGATTTGAGCAACGAGTAGGCGCGAAAATAAGGACTGGCGAGATTGGGTCGTCACAACAAAAAATACGATGCACACCGAAAGAAAAGAGAGCCAGAAACTCACCGACACAACCGCAAAAGGGTCGAGTAGCAAGATAACACTGAGAACGATCAACGCTCGTTGCCAAAATGCTAAATGCAAGTTCACCCATAAAAGGGCTGCACTGACACAACACATAATCAGAGCTCTTTGCGTCGGGATAGAAAAACCCGCTAGCCACGCATAGATACTCGCGACAATCACTCCCGTTAGAAATGGAGCTAACATCAGCCTAGAGTCAACCCGATAAATCAAAGCGCCTACTGCGTGCCCAAATAGATAAGCAATACCAATATGCAATCCTGAAATCGCGACTAAGTGGCTCAAACCACTAGACTTAAGCTGTTCCCATTGCGGGTGAGTAATATGGGAACGGTCGCCAAATCCCAACGCCATTAACAAACTAAAACTATTTAGCTGCTGCAAGTGTTCATTTGCTCTGTTATAAAGTGCCTGACGAAAAGAGGAACCGCTGTCTACTCGCCATGAATGCTTGGTGTTAACCGTTGCTTTCGCCACCCAACCTTGACCAAGAAAATACTTTTCTTGATCAAAACCCGTTAGATTTAGCCTTCCCCTGACTGGGTTTAAGGTGACGCGAGCCGTTATTTGATCGCCAATAGACAGCAAAATCGGGCTATTTAGTCTAATGTAACCTTGAGCGAATGCGGGCAAAGTTTGACCATTGATTGATCGAGCTAAAATAGTTCCCTGATAGCCTCTACTATTTTGCTGAAAAAAGCTGTTTACTTCCGCAGTTATGGTAATATCGCGACCGTCTTGGAAAAGATGTGTTGTCTGTCGCATTAGGCTCTGTCCATGTAAGACGACGACGGTGATGGCAAGGGAAGCTCCAGCGAATAAATGGTAACGCCTATACTTAATGCAGCCAATGACTACGACAAGTAGGGGGATGCATACAGTCAAACTCGGTATGGCGCGCCAATACGGTGAGCTAGCAACCACCAAAGCAAACGATGTAAGTAACCGATAGTTTAGAAAGAGAACCATAATTCCCTATGCCAAGAAAGTTTATAAAACGTTTCATGCCTAACCACGACGTCATCAAACGTCAAAAGGCATTAAAGGTTTTTGGTAATGTGCTGTACAACCCAAACTTGTGGTGTTTAAACCGACGCTCCGCTGCGGGCGCTTTTGCTGTTGGCTTGTTTATGGCTTTTGTGCCGCTGCCAAGCCAAATGATCATGTCGGCGGGTGTGGCGATTGTTTGCGGTGTAAACCTCCCTCTATCGGTGGCACTTGTTTGGATTAGTAACCCAATCACCATGCCATTACTCTTCTATTTCGCATACAAAGTTGGTGCGATGGTAATGCATGTTCCCCCACAGCCTTTTCACTTCGAACTTTCTTGGGAATTTATTCTGCAGCAAATGCACACCATTGGCCCTCCATTCCTACTCGGTTGCCTAATCTGTGGAATTTTGGCAGCATGGCAGGTTACTTTGGGATCAGAGGGCTATGGCGCTATTCGGTTGTAAGAAGTTGGCAAAAACGTCGCTTGAGATAATTGCTATCAGGTAAGTGCAATAAGTTAGCCATCTGCCGCCGCAAAAAATAGACGTGCAGCGTTAGGTTTCAATTGAGGCGAGCATTCTTTTGAGAAATGATGTAACGCACAAATGAAAAAGGACCGATACGGTCCTTTTTTTGTGAGTTCAAGTTGAAAGTTCTGATTCGACATTCGACTTGTGATTTTCGACAAGACAGCCTGTTCGGCTAAACTCCCAATAGCAAACTATTTAGAACTTAATACCGTCGCCGGATTTAACTTACTCGCACGCTTAGCTGGGTACCAAGTCGCTAGAAGACTCAAAATAACCGCCGTCAGCGACACTAATATCACATCCTGCCAAATCACTTGTGAAGGCAAAAAATCCACAAAATAGATATCACCTGACAAGAATTGATGGCCAATCGCTCTCTCGATCTGACTTATAATTTGGGTAAGGTTCAACGCTACCACCACACCAAACACACTGCCGATTAAACTGCCTGACACACCAGAAAACACGCCCTGCCAAACAAAGATACGTTTAATCAAACCATCGTTAGCGCCCATCGTTCTCAGAATCGCAATCTCTGCTGCTCGGTCTTTTACCGCCATCATCAGCGTAGAAACAATGTTAAAAGTCGCCACACCAATCACTAGCACCATCACCAAGTAAATGATGGTTCTAACCAGCTGAATGTCCCGATGCAGGTAACCAAACTTCTGCTGCCAACTTCTGACATAAAGGGGCACATCGATGGTTCGCCCAGCTTGGTAAACCACCTCTGTCGCTTTAAAGACATCGCTGACTTTCAAAGACAAGCCTGATACCTCATCGCCAAGACGAGCATACTGCTGAGCATCTTCTAGCGGTATCAAGGCAAGGTTATGGTCTATCTGCCCATTCAGGGTCAAAAGTCCTGCGACTTTAACTCTGACTCTGCGCGGTGCCTGAACTCGAGTTGTTCCATTGTTATCCGGGATCATCAAGGTGAGATAGTCCCCTCGCTCAAGACCTAGCTGATTTGCAACCCCACTGCCTAAAATGACCTGTTGCTCGCCTGCAGCGAACCCTTCCCATGCATCTTGCTCAATAAAGTTAGTGATAGAGGATACTTGCGACTCCAACTCAGGCTCAATACCCCTAACTTCGATTGCTTTCAGGTTTTGCCCCTTCTCCGCCAATGCAGTAAAACGAACAAACGGGGCGACCGCCTCAATTTGATCGTTTTTTAGCGCTGTGGCTGACATTGTTTGCCAGTCACTGATGCTGCCGCGCATACCTTCAAACTCACCATGTGAAACGACAGAGAGCACGCGGTTTTTCAACTCGCGTTCAAACCCATTCATCGCGGATAAGCCAATGATGATTACGGCTACGCCTACTGCGATGCCGATAGTTGAAGACAAAGAGATAAACGAAACCATTTTGTTTCGTTTTTTAGCGCGGCTGAATCGGCCGCCGATAAAAAGCGCTAATGAAGAAAACACTATTGCTCTCCTACATTAACCAATAAGCCATCTTGCATGTGAAGTTGACGATCCATCTTAGCCGCAAGTTCACCATCGTGAGTGACCACCAAAAATGCCGTCCCAGACTCTCTATTCAACTCACGCATTAAATCGTAAATAGAAAGCGCGGTTTTATGATCGAGGTTACCGGTTGGCTCATCAGCCAAAACGAGCGCAGGTTTATTCACCAGTGCACGTGCAATCGCCACTCGTTGACGTTCACCACCAGACAATTCTGACGGTCGATGATCGATTCGATGGGCAAGACCAACTCGCTCTAGTAAATTTTTTGCTTCTTGCTTCGCCTTTGAAGCGCTTTGACCACCAATCAACAGCGGCATTGCGACATTCTCGAGTGCGGAGAAGTCACTCAATAAGTGATGAAACTGATAAACAAAGCCCAAGTGTTGATTACGGATCTTCGCTTGCTTGTTGGAGCTCAACTCCGTCAAGTTCTGCCCCTCAAATGTCACATGGCCTTCGGTGGCATCATCCAAAGCACCAAGAATATGAAGCAGAGTACTTTTACCTGAACCAGAGGTACCAATGATGGAAGCTAGCTCCCCTTTTTGGATCTCGAAACTCACCCCTTTGAGAACCTGAGTATCAAGGCTACCCTCAACATAGGTTTTACAAACATTGTGACATTGTAGAAGGTTACTCATACCTAAGGGCCTCAGCAGGTTTAACAGAAGATGCACGTAAAGAAGGGAACAAGGTTGCCAGCAGCTTAAACATATCGCGCCAATAACAACCGTTATGATTTGAGCGTAGTTAATATCTACAGGGAGGCTGCCGCCGACAGAAAACAGCGCAACGCCCATGCTATCGAGCAAGTTGTTCAGGTTTAACGCCAGAGCCACTCCAAGAGCACCACCAGCTATCGAGCCTAAAATTCCGCTACTCGCACCTTGTACCATGAAAATAGCTAAGATTTGCCCGTCGCTCATTCCCTGAGTTTTTAAAATGGCGATTTCAGACTGTTTCTCCATCACCACCATAATCAAGGCCGAGATAATATTGAATGCCGCTACACCCACGATCAACCCAAGCATTAAGCCCATCATGTTCTTTTCCATTTTAACGGCCTGGAACAGTTCACCCCTTTCCGCTCGCCAGTCACTCCAATGCCAGTTGCTTGGTCGTTCAATATCTTGAAGCTCACTCACGATAAAAGGGTCATCAAAAAACAGTCGCCAGCCCGTCGCTGTATCCTTTGGCAGGCGCATTAAGCGAGATGCGTCAGAGATATGGGTCACCATCAATAGGCCATCGACATCCGAGCCAGTATTGTAGATTCCTGCAACGATAAAGTTACGTTGGCTAGGAATACGCCCTAGCGGAGTGAACTGACTGGCGCTGGTCACCATTAAACGAACTTTATCACCTAAAGTGACATTAAGCTTTCGAGCAAGCGAATGGCCAATGAATACCGAATACTCGCTAGGCTGAAGCGATGATAAGCGGCCGGCAATCAAATAATCCCCAATGGGGTCATTACCGCTTGGTTCGATACCAATCATTAAACCTGCCGTTAACTGAGAGCTGCTTTGAATAATGGCTTCACTGCGCACGATAGGCTCAGACTCTCGGATGGAACCATAGGAAGAAAGAAATTCTGGCGCGCTTGGCTGATGGACGTCTTTCCATCATCAAATGAGACAACAGCTTGAGGAAGAACTCCGAGAATGCGACCTTTTAACTGGCTTCAAAGCCATTCATGACTGAGAGCACCGTCACCAAGGACATAACGCCAATGGTAATGCCTGCTGTCGACATATAAGAAACAAATCGGCTGAACTTATCGCCGGAACGCCCTCTTAAGTAGCGCAATCCGATAAAGGCCGAAATTGGGTGAAACATAGTCTTTGCCTAGAGTTAAATGTCGCGAATGATTAATGCACCTAACTCTACCGATTAACGTTAAAGTGTTGTAGCCCTAATTTGCTAAATAAGCGTCAAAATGTGTGATTAACAAGGACATACCTTGATTAGTTGCCAACTATGACGATAATCAGATTAACAAGTAAGGGAAAACTGTATGACAGATCAAGAGTATTTTACCGTCCATCACACGATGACAGCCAACATAGAACCCCTTGGTAAAGCGTTTTCGCTACCATCTAGAGAGCTATTTGAAGGTGAAATCCCTGCTCCCTTTATTGTCGCCAGCGAGTTCAGTCAGTTAGATCACCTAAATGAAAATGCACGACTCGAACTGAAAAATAGCGATTTTAAGCACGTCGTACAGCTACTCGACAACCAAAATTCAAAACTCAATCTGCTGCTTACCTTTATGCTATCGCAGCAGGACGACCCGAAATATCGATTTCAGACAACCTCTTTTGGCGCCAGCCAATTTACTTACCGTTCATCTGAATCTGTTGGGCTTGAGTCGTACGCGAGAGTTAAACTATTTTTGGAACACCCGGCAGCAGCCATATACTGCTATGCCAAGGTGACCGATTGCCAAGCAGACGAAGAAAATTATTTGGTCACATTACACTACGAACTGATCCGTGAGCCCGACCAAGACCTATTGATTAAAGCGGCGCTTCATCAGCAACAAAAACTACTGCGCCAACGCTCTTTAAATCGAGACCGATAAAAACCAAAACAATGACAACATCTTCACTTCTTACTCTGGTTGAACCTAAAGGTGCCGGAGACAAAAAATATATTGGTAACTTGCAAGGTGCAAGCTTAGCACTGGCCATTGCCGAGTTGGCAAACAAGCACTCAAGCCACACTCTTCTAGCGGTGCCTGATCCTCAAACTGCGCTTAAACTGCAGCACGAGATTGAACAGTTCAGCCAAGAAGAAGTCGCACTTTTCCCAGACTGGGAAACCTTGCCTTACGATAGCTTCTCTCCTCATCAAGAGATCATTTCAGATCGTATTGCACGTTTGTATCAGTTACCAACGCAAACGAGCGGCATAACCATTGTTCCTGTCAGCACATTGCTTCAACGCCAGTCTCCAAGAGATTATTTGCTACAGCACACGTTAATGGTCAAAACGGGCGATAGCTTCTCGATGGAGAAGCTGAGAATTCAGCTAGAGAACTCGGGCTATCGACACGTTGATCAAGTATTTGGCCCAGGTGAATACGCAAGCCGCGGCTCAATTCTTGATTTGTACCCGATGGGTAGCAATGCTCCATATCGCATCGACTTTTTCGATGATGAGATTGATACTATTCGTACCTTTGATCCAGAGAACCAGCGCTCAATTGAAGATATGGATCAGATCCGTCTTCTTCCTGCGCATGAGTTCCCAACCACAGAACTTGCAATCGAAAATTTCCGTATCCGCTGGCGTCAACGATTTGAAGCTCGACGTGAACCGGAATCTGTTTATGCGCAGGTATCAAAAGGCACGTGGCCAGCGGGTATTGAATATTGGCAACCGCTGTTTTTTGAACATACGGAAACGCTCTTTGATTACATCGCAGATGACAGCTTATTACTGACAGTTGGTGATATCGAAGCATCCGTTGACTCTTTTCTTAATGACGTGGATTACCGTTTCGACCAAAGAAAAGTTGACCCGATGCGTCCTTTACTACCGCCTGAAGAGTTATGGCTGAAAAAGGATGAGCTGTTTGCATCGTTTAAAGAGATGCCGCAAGTCTCACTATCCGCCGATGCTATCGTGGAGAAAGCGGGACGTATTAACTCACTGGTTGAATCGCTTCCGAAGCTTGCCGCCCAACATCAAAACAAAGAGCCACTTGCGGATCTACGTCGATTCTGTGAAAGCTTCCAAGGCAAAGTCGTTTTTTCTGTTGAATCGGAAGGCCGACGCGAGGCACTCCTCGAACTACTGCAAGGTATCAAGCTGCGACCATCACCTGTTGATGGTTTTGCAAATGCACTCAGCAGCCAAGAGAAGTTTACGCTTGTTCTAGGCTCCTCTGAACATGGCTTTATCGATGCAAAACAGAACGTCGCACTGATTTGTGAAAGTGATCTGCTTGGTGACCGCGTTGTTCAGCGTCGCAAGAAAGATCGTAAGCACACCAACAGCGATGCGGTTATTCGCAACCTTGCAGAACTGCAACCCGGCCAGCCTGTGGTACATATCGACCACGGTATTGGACGTTATATCGGCTTACAAACCCTCGAAGCCGGCGGTATGACAACCGAATATGTCACACTCGAGTATCAAAACGATGCCAAGCTTTACGTTCCCGTCGCCTCTTTGAATCTCATAAGCCGCTACTCTGGCGGCGCAGAAGAGTCTGCGCCTCTACACAAACTGGGAGGAGAGGCTTGGGCTAAAGCCAGACGCCGCGCTGCAGAGAAAGTACGCGATGTTGCCGCAGAGCTGCTCGATGTTTACGCAAAACGTGAGCTTAAACCTGGCTACAAATTCGATCTAGATAGAGGCCAATACGCAACCTTTAAATCAGGTTTCCCTTTTGAAGAGACCGATGACCAGTCCACAGCCATCAATGCGGTACTTTCGGACATGTGCCAAGCCAAAGCGATGGACCGTTTGGTCTGTGGTGATGTAGGCTTTGGTAAAACCGAAGTCGCAATGCGCGCCGCGTTCGTTTGTACCGACAACAGTAAGCAGGTAGCGGTTTTAGTTCCAACTACCCTGCTCGCTCAGCAGCATTTCGAAAACTTTAGAGATCGTTTTGCCAACTTACCAATTCGCGTCGAAGTTCTCTCTCGCTTTAAATCCGCCAAAGAACAGAAAGCCATTTTACAGGATGTGGCTGATGGTAAAGTCGATATCGTTGTGGGCACTCACAAGCTGCTTTCTAGCGACATTCAGTTTAAAGATCTTGGCTTGCTCATAGTGGATGAGGAGCATCGATTCGGCGTAAGGCAAAAAGAGAAAGTCAAAGCGATGCGTGCCGATGTCGACATCCTGACATTAACTGCAACGCCAATTCCGCGTACGCTCAACATGGCGATGAGCGGGATGCGTGATCTTTCCATCATTGCAACGCCGCCTGCAAGGCGACTCGCGATCAAGACCTTTGTTCGCCAAAGTGATGATGCCGTGGTTCGAGAAGCGGTACTGCGTGAAATCATGCGTGGTGGTCAGGTTTACTTCCTGCACAACCAAGTCGAAACCATTGAGAAAGTGGCTGCCGATTTGGAGAAACTCATACCAGAAGCTCGAGTAACCGTCGCTCATGGTCAAATGCGTGAAAGAGAGCTTGAGCGCATTATGAACGACTTCTATCACCAGAGATTCAATCTACTGGTGTGTACCACCATCATTGAAACGGGTATCGACGTTCCAACTGCCAATACCATCATCATGGACAGAGCCGATAATCTTGGCCTCGCGCAGTTACACCAATTGCGTGGTCGTGTAGGTCGCTCTCATCACCAAGCTTATGCCTACTTGCTCACACCGCATCCTAAAGCCATGACTAAAGATGCGATTAAGCGTCTAGATGCCATTGCATCCTTAGAAGACTTGGGCGCAGGCTTTACGCTAGCGACGCACGATCTAGAAATTCGTGGTGCTGGTGAGCTACTTGGTGATGAGCAAAGTGGTCAAATTCAATCGGTTGGCTTCACTCTCTATATGGAGATGCTAGAGCAAGCCGTTGAAGCTCTCAAAGAGGGCAAAGAGCCTTCGCTAGATGATCTACTGCGTGAACAGACCGAAGTGGAAATGCGCTTACCGGCGCTATTGCCAGACGACTACATTCCTGACATCAACACTCGCCTATCGATGTACAAGCAAATTGCGAGTGTCACTAGCAGCGATGAACTGTCTGAACTTAAAGTCGAACTGATCGATCGCTTTGGTATTTTGCCAGATGCGACCAAAAATCTGCTCTCTATTTCTGAGCTGAAAATCGATGCGGCCCAAATCAAGGTTAAGAAGATTGAAGCGCAAGAGAAAGGCGGTTACATTGAGTTCTATCCTGATGCTGACATTAACCCGGCGTATTTAGTTAAACTATTGCAATCTCAACCTCAAAAATTCGCAATGGAAGGCCCAACGAAGTTTAAGTTTACGGTACCATTAGCCGACAGAAGGAAGAGAATTCAATTTGTGGCAGATATGCTCGGCGAATTCAAACAAAATACATTACCTAAAGGGTAATCACTAATTACAAAAGGGAGAGAACCTCCCTGCTATGGAGTCACAATGAAAAAATTGATCCCACTGCTACTATTTTTTGTCTCTTTGCCATCGATGGCACAAAGACAATTCGATATAGAAGTGATCATTTTTAAACGCGCAGTTGATGCAGAGCAAACCTCTGAATCATGGCCAAATACGCAACCAGAAATCAGTATGGAACGCGTTGGTCAATTTTCTGATGCCAGTTACCGAGATAAGAAAGGCGTGACTATGCTGCCGTTCGAAGAATACGAACTCGGCGATCAAGTTGCTTCCCTTAAAAAACACGCAGGCTTTAACGTGTTAATGCACACGGCATGGCGTCAGGGTGACCAAGGCCGCTTTGGTGCGCCAATCTTCCACATTCAAGCAGGTAAAGACTACTCCGAAAACTTCAACCCAGATGGCACAGAACGTAGCTTAGAAGATGCACCGCAGGCACTCGACGGTATTGTAGAAGAGAGTATCCCTTCTCCTTTGTACGAACTTGATGGCAAGCTGCAAATTTATGTAGAACACTACTTATACGCAGACACTACGTTGGATCTTAAATCGCCAAGCGTGCGCAAAGTCATAATGGAAGACGCACCTATCGATCTAGAATCAAACGTGGAGGATGTAACTGAAGAGAGCAATGTTCAGCTAGGTCATTTGGAAGATGTCACCCCTAGCGTTGAAATTGAACGATTCCTGAAAAGCTACCGTATGGACCAGAAGCGTCGCATGCGAAGCACGGAAACGCACTTCCTAGATCACCCGTTAATGGGAATGATCATCCAGGTACGTCGCGTCGCACAGTAGTCTGCAAGTTACAAAACCATAGCGATAACGCCCTCATGAGAGGGCGTTTTAATATATGCTTTCCAATATACCCAAGTGACTTCAAGATGCAGGGTTCAGAGCGTGGTCACTGATTCAAGTGCAAGGCAAATGACGCAGTGGAATAACGAGTTCTTTCCAAGTCATTTAACGCAGCAATTGAATCAGTGAATCGCTCCCGAAGGGCAAGTCTGCCTAGCTCGCATACTTTGTTAACGATTCTCAATTTAGAACCACTAGATTGTCGAGTCGTTGCCGCGTATGCAAACTAGGCAACTCTTGCTGAACCACACATATTGAGGTTACTTGGGTATATAGTAGTATGGAGGCTATCAATGAGTCCAAGCTTTGAAATTTTCACCCAAAGGTTACACCTGCGGCTAATACAACCCGACTACGCTGATGAGCTATCAACGACAGTATCGCAATCTAAAAGTTTGCATCAATGGATAGACTGGTGTGAACCTTCGTTTACGCACAAGGATGCCGAACAGTTCATCTTGGCAACACGGCTAAATTGGGTAAAAGGGACGGCTTATGGTTTTGGTGTTTTTCGAAAATCAGATGACAAGCTGATTGGCATGGTTGCCATTAATGAGCTGTACCATACATTCAATATGGCCAGTTTAGGCTATTGGGTTAGCGATGCGTATCAAGGTGAAGGCTACGCTAAAGAAGCATTTAACGCGTTAGTAGAGTTTTGCTTTTCTAAGCTTAACTTAACTCGCTTAGAAGTTGTCTGCGATCCAGATAACCAGCCTAGCCTAAAGCTAGCGACAGCTTGCGGCGCCGAATACGAAGTCACTGCAAAAATCGCTATCTGTTTAACCGAAAACCCCGAACAGGAATGGTCTTTTCTATTATCCCTGAATAACCACCCACCTTGTAAGTCGCGGGTCAAAAATAGCGACTTGAAAAACGCCCCATAAAAAAAGAGCTCCGAAGAGCTCTTTTTATTAGGGCGTGTTGATCTTTCGAGATGATTTTTGCAGCGCTTTGTGGGAAATTTATACAAGACAGAGGCTTT
>NZ_JYJP01000086.1 GCF_001012815.1 Vibrio mexicanus | reverse complement strand
AATTTACGTAGGAGAGCACAATTACTACGTGATGGCACCCAGTGAAGTGAGCGAATACAAGGGCACGTTTGACTATCAAGAGAAGCTGTTTCCGCGCTACTACATTTATCGCGCCAATGAGTGGCCGCGAGAAGATCTAAGCGATGCCAGTTCTTACGATTTACCCCGCATCCAGTTCTACTGGGCCAATATGTCTGATGAAAGCCACCCGATGTACACCGATTATGAGGGTCAAGTCAAAGTATGGAGCATGAAAACAGATGGTACGGATTTACGCTTGGTGTTAGATGAGTTTCCTGCGCCAACCGCATCAGGTTCTGGGAAAATGGTTCGTTCGCCGAATATGCGCTATCTCGCCTTTGGCTTTTCTGGCTCTGGGAAAGCCGTGTATGACCTTCAAACTGGCGAAACACATCGTCTAGATTACCGTGGTCCAATAGGTTTTTTATGGGCAGAAGACAGCAGCTATTTGTACTACCGAGTCCATGACGAGAGAGGCCACTCTACTCATAAATGGGATGCAGAGACTCATGAGAAGACTCAGGTTGATGTGGTAATTAATGACACTAGTCTCATTATTGATGGTATTAGAACAACAGTTGATTTTGGTGGAGTTGGCGTAGAAAACGAAGAAACCAATGAGGAACTCAAAGTTCTTATCTGGCATGAGGGTCTCACTTACGAATCGGCGCGTTCCGAATATCGCTCTTTAAGCCTGAAGGGAAATACGCCTGGGCGGCTTCAAAGAAGCACAGATTCTTTGTCGATGTAGAAAAAGAATTGGTTGAAGTAACCAATAGCTATATGCCCTACATCTTAGGAGTTGAAGGCCGTTTTGCTACAGGAGTACGTCACGCTATGGTGATGGATGTGCGCGATAACAAAACCAAGCAAGCATGGAAATGGCGCCCTTTAGGAATGAATCGCTCATTGGAGCAAAGTAGTTTGTATAATGCTTTTGCCAACATGGGCCTGTGGTTTAAGGAGGGGGAGTGATGAGGTGCACAGTTTCAGATGAGTTTTTCCTTTTTGGGTGTTATTTTGAAGCAGAATTTGATGGGCGAACGAACCAGTTTCCAAAGTACCATTTGGAATCGAGTCTAGAAGAAAAAGGTTCATTATTTGAAAAAATCCGCCCAATCCCTCTCACCCCTATAATGATCAACGCCTTTGCTGGTGAAGATAAACAGAAACAGCTGTGGGGTAGTGATAAGTTTGGTAAGTTAAAAGAAGTCTCTTTGGGTAAACCCGACTTGTTGTGTGCGGTAACGGGCGGCAATAACCAAGAGGATACTGATTCAGAAAATGTGGTGTTACGCCACAGTGCACGTAAAGAGAGAATAAAACCGGATGAAAGCCTGCAGTTTACGATTCCGCCACTGAATTTGCTGGCTCAAATGGTTGGTGAACCAGGCAGCGAAGAAGGTGCGAGCGACAATAAAACATTAGCGAAAAACCTTGCCGAATTTTCTCAGGCAGTTGACGCGAAGTTTACTGGTAAAGACAGTACATTCAAGCTAACTCAAATATTGCCTAGCCAGCTTGCGAAATATGATGAAAAAGAGTCTTTAACCGAAGAGCAACAAGAGTACAATCAGTGGCGAGAACAGAAGGTAGAGCAAGGTAAGCCGTTAAAGGGCTTTATGATGCCCTACATGCACTCTGTAGCGGTGGTTTTTAGTGATCCGCTGTATGCCGGAGCTTCCGTTTCATTGGTTCGCCCTAAAAAAGTGTTAGACGGTGGTAAAACAGTTATTCCTGAAAAAATGTTATCTCAGACTACGGTGTCATTACCAGAAACGCTAACCGAAGATTTTGAGAAAATAAAAGGTGAACTCCCATGTGCTTTGCTGAATTTTGATGCAACAGCCATTGATGATGGTTTTTACCTTGTTAAAGTCGAGTTTTGGGAAGAGGATTATAAGAAGTTCTATCAAGACCAAGGTGAAATAGATGTAGAGTTACCTCAGAGCGTGATACATGCGAATGTGGATTACTCCATGGCGGTAAAAGATGACGACTCTGCCCCACAACGACGTTATCGCTATGAATTGCATGAGAAACTGCAGTTTAAGCCTGCCCCCGGTATTGGCAAGATTGCTTGTGTGTGCGGTGACATGGTTTCTCTTGAAGAGACACTGATTCAACAGTTTCCTGAAAAACACCCAAGCTATGCCGACTTTGCTACCAAAGGGCTCACTGACCAGAACGCGGTGAAACCGGGCTTGGCGGCCATGTCTCTCACGGGTACTTTGATGAAAACAGCAGAATCAGTGATGGGTGATTTTGTGACGTTAAACGGCCCGAATATTCCAGGTTCTACCAGTGAACTCGCAGAAACAATAGGCCTTGCATTGTGGGAAAGCTCGGATAAAAGTGAAATTCCTTCGTTTGTGATGAGTGGCTTGGCATTGGGATCTGCACTCGCTGCGTCTAAAGAGTCATTAAAGCAGTTTAATGACGCAAAAGTTCTGGCTAGCAGAGGTATCAGCGCTGCTGAATCGGCTAAGCTGATTTTCAAAAACAATGTGCTGAATATGGACTATTTTCGTCGTTTACACGGAATGGGGCAGTTGGCTGAAGGTCAAAACCAAGTTTCTCGCACCATGGGTAGGATGTCAGAGTCTTGGTATCGGGGTAACCTAACTAAGCGCATCAAGGCCATTGAAACTGCGCAAAGTGCGTATGAAATGTACCAAGATTATAAAGGCTACACTGGAGCGATTGAAGATGCCGATTCGGCTTTTGCTCAACTAGAAAACATGGCCGAGCAATATTTGCAACATCTGACTTATGTTCAAAAGTACGACAACGTAGACGAATGGGAACAGCAGGCTAAGGAAGTGACTAATGCCCTTGGCGAAGAGGCCACTGTGCTCGTCGATCAGCAAGGCGTCGCCATCAGTCTCTATTTTCAGTTTAATTCTGCTGAAAAAGAAAATCAGATCGAAGTCACGAACACCAATTTCGAAGCCATTTGCGAAAGCTTATGCCAGTTCCTAGAAGATAACCTTGATTACCAAGTTGTGATTGAAGGCTTTGCGGGGCTGATTGGCACGGCAGAAGCCAATATGCGAGTCTCTGAGGCAAGAGCAAAATTTGTTAGTGACAACATTTTAGGAAATGCCAATGACAAGGCTGCGCTAGAATCACGAATCGCTGTGCGCTTTTATGGTAAGTCCCAATTAGTGAAGGGGAATGAAGCGAACTATTCGGATCACGATGATCGCTCAGACAGTGCTGAACAAGCTATGGACCGTCGTGCTGACGTTCGCTTAGTGATACCAAACTATAAAGTTGCTCTACCGCCAAGTCGAACGGGTGCAATGAAGTTAGAGAGCATTCACCAAATTTGGCAATCTCATTGTATTGAAGCGAACGATGCCAAGAACAAGATGATCATGTCGACCATCGATGTGCTTTGCGGTATGGCGTTATTTACACCCGCAGCGCCTTATGCGGCCATGTACTTTATGGCCAAAGACAGTGGTTCGCTTATGATGAGCGCTGCAGATTTTATGGACGATCTTCATGGCAATAAGATCTTTGAAGAGATCAAGGAAAAGTTCGCGAACAAACATGACTTAGCCGTTCTGGGCCGCATTAATAAAGTGCTGCTGAAAAAATATGAATATGTGAACGTTGATATTGAAGCTAAAGCGCTCAGTGCAGAAGAAGCCGCGAAGCATTTGAAAAGCAGTTTAACGAAAGAAGAGTTAATCAAGCGCTTTATTTTAAGGGCGTACGCCCTTAACTGCTTAACGGAGCTATTAGCAACGATATCCGTTAAATCGAGCACCTCATTATTTGCACGTGACTTGGAGTCTCAGGTTAAGAAGTACAAAATAAAAGAGTTTATTGAAACGTATGTCATGTCGGAAGATTGGGATATGCCTTTGTACTCGGGTTATTCTTTAGCTCAGTCTTGGGTGAATAGAATAGAACAGTCGGCAGGGGGAAGTTACTGGGGTATCTCCGGTTATGAGTATTTGGGTAAGAAGATTCAAGGTGGTATTTTTAATAGCGGTTTCCCAGTTCAAACTCAGCTTCACCTTGATAGCAAATACGAAAATCCGCTGGTTCAGTTTGCCCGTGACTTTGATATTACTAAGCAAACTATTCGTGAAGGAGATATCGGATTTTCTCGTCTACTTGTCTGGAATACGGGCACGGAGAATTGGCAGTCCTATCAAGAATTACTTGATTCTGGTAAGAGAATTATTTCTCCGTTTACCCGAGTTAAGCTACAGATTATATTGAAAAAAAATGCTTCAGATAAGTCTAAGTCCTTGTTCTTCCAAACCCTGAAATATCGAGCAATTGCCTCGTGGGGGACGCACACGGGCCGGAATTTGAAGTTCTGTTTATGAAGAAAAGTAAGTCAGATTTCACGGTCGATCCTAATGGTGCAATTTCTAACTATTTTAAAACCCAATTTACTGAAGGCGTAACAAGTGGCGGCGAACCGAAGTATTTAACAGGTTGTGAATTTGAACCCAGTTACTGGTTTGGCAGGCACGAAATTCAGGGTGTGAAACCCTTGTTTCCAAAAGATGCTTCGGACTCCATATTCCTTGGTATCAAAAGTCGTTTTTCAGATAAGTCAGTCTTCGAGTTATGGCTTGAAGAGCAACATCATAGAGACATGGAGTATAAGTTTAGGCTGGATAAGGTGGATATTGAGATTGCCAAAGTTAGTCAGCAACGTCGCGTATATGGGGATAAAAATACGTTTGAAGTCATCGTTCCATCAAGTGTTTTCAGTGTAGGGGTTGATAGTAAACTACATGATCAAATGACATACAATGGTCAGCATAATCAACAGCTGCGCCTCTCTGCTGAAGATTTAATGATTGAGGACTTTGTCCGTAGTACCTCTTCTTCAATGGCAGACAATACGACGTTACTTCTAACGGGACAGGTTATTACTGTTGCTGCTATAGACTTAGCAGGTAAGCGCCGATTCTTATCGGAAAGCAATCGTACCGAATCTGCGTTTGACTTTAATTGGGCCACCAATAAACAAGAAAGTATTTATATCGCAATACTGGCTGATGAAATTAATGCCGACGCATACAGTAAGATGTCGCTCGACACAGATTCGGTTCAAATGCAGATGCAGCTTTCCGATACTGGCCCTATTTTCCATACCAAAATGCATAATTTTGGACGTGTTGAAACGAATGAGAAGACAGAATACAAACAGGATAGAGAGGGAAGTTTAACTTCAACTAACACTTACCATTTGGAGCTAAGCGAGACCATTAGCAATGGCGATGATGATTCTTCTAAGAGTGAGTTTGTTCAACAAGCCTTACAACACATCAATGAGAATCTCTCAGACTATGCAGGTAATTTAAAAGGTGGGAAGTCCAAAGCTATTTACGTGATGAAATTTGAGCTTGACTACATTGCACCAACCGGTCAGAAAATAGTTGGTTTAAGGCCATTTGGTAAAGCGGAAGAGTTCAGTACGCATCTCTTTGTTTCGACTTTGAGGCAAGCTGGTTTGGCGAAACATTATGACGTTCCATCCAGCAAGCTGCTGGTTCCGGCTGTTAATGATTTAGCATCCGAAAACAACCCTTGGTCAGGGGATACAGATGTGGGTTCTGCCGATGACCCAAGTGCAGCGCAGTATTGGAATACACTGACGAAAGAAGAAAGAATCGAACACCTTAAGGAGTGGTTGACCAAGCATTCACACTCGCGTGGCGCACCAAGTTTGGAGTTAAAGCAACTTGATTAAGCTGACGCCTTAACAAATCGCGTGGAGTAAACAAAAATCCCCTAGCTGTTTAGCCAGGGGATTTTTATTATTTAACGGTGAGTCAATTTCTGAGAGATTGTTATTCAGTGGTTGAGATCTCATACTTACGCATTTTGTGATTCAGGGTGCTCAATGGCAGTGCAAGCTGTTCGGCAACGCGTTTAGTTTGCCAGTTACAGGCCTGCAGGCAATCGAGAATAACGTTACGTTCATAGTTGCCCACGGCTTCCTTCAAGCTGCTATCTATTAACCCATCGTCATTCATAGTCGTATTTGTTGGCTGGCTGTCTATTGGGGGTTGTATAGCTTGAGTCGATTCAGGTGATACTGCTTGGCTTGTCGTAGACAGTGGCGCGGTTTCAGGTACCTGTTCACCAAATTCGATGTGAGAAATGGTCTCAAAGTCAGATAACAATACCGAGCGTTCGATGATGTTTTTAAGCTCTCTTACGTTGCCGGGGTAGACGTATTCACTGAGCTGTTTTCGGGCATTAGCACTTAGCCCAGGGTCTTGCGAAAGCCCTAGTTTTGCGGACATTTGGCTAACAAAATGCTCCGACAAAGGAAGTATGTCCTCCACTCTTTCGCGCAGCGGCGGCAGAGTGACTGGAAACACATTAAGGCGATAGAATAGGTCAGCACGGAACTCTCCGTTCTTGATTTTTTCCATCAAGTGGCAATGCGTCGCGGCGATGACACGTACATCAACAGAGACTTCTTTGCTTGCACCAACTGGCCTGAACTTTCGCTCTTGCAGTACTCGCAGCAGTTTGGCTTGCAGAAGCATCGGCATGTCGCCAATTTCGTCCAAAAACAGTGTGCCGCCGTTAGCTGCCTCAAACAAACCGACTTTGTCTTTATCAGCACCAGTGAAGGCGCCTTTTTTGTGGCCAAATAGCTCGGATTCAAGCAACTGCTCTGGAATCGCCGCACAATTTTGCACAATCAGGGGCTGCTTCGAACGGTCGGAATTTTCGTGTAAGTAAGTTGCAATTACTTCCTTACCCGCGCCTGTTTCGCCTCGAATGAGGACATCGACCGGCAGAGCCAAGATTTTGTCGATACGCTGCAAGACATTTAGCATTGCTTCGCTCTCCGCAATCGGGCCGTTGTAGCGTTTTTGAGTTCGCTGTTTTAGTTGGGAGTTTTCTCGCTGAAGGGCTTGGTTATCTGCGCTCAGATTGCGAATGACTTGTCCGTGCTGCTCTAGCCAAATCGCTTGTCTGATATGACTTGCTGCAATTTTGACAAACTCGGTAAGTACCGCCTCGTTGTCTATCACCTTAAGGTCTATAAGTACCAATAAGCCTACGGTGTTATGGTTGTCATCAACGAGTGGCCATGCGAGTAGATTTTGGCTTTTTTGACCCAGTGATTTTTCAACGCCATAGACAAGTTCACAGTCATAGCCATTGTACTGATACAAGTCGTTGATGAGCACAACTTCACCATTTTGGATTGCGAAGCTAAATGGGTCAGTTTCGCTGCTGTGTTCAAAAGCCAGCGGTTGCCATGGGTGATTAGCCAACGGCTGTTCGTTGTTGTGCGCAGCACTTGGAATCATGGCTTCTCCCGTTTGGTCGAGTACGTATATCACCCCATGGCTGGCAAACGTAATTTGCCGAGCCGCGGTGAGTACTGCATCCAAACTTTGGGAAAGCTGGCTGCGATCAGCCAAAGACTGGCTGATCGCAAGTAGTGCATCGCTTAAGTCGTTTTGACTAGCTGAATGCATAACTGATGGTTCCTTGTTCATCCACAGAGATGTCGATGTGGCTGTGTTCTTCATCTTTGTCGTGTGTTAGCAGCTGGGTTGAAAGCTGCGGCAACAGTTGACGATTGATTACTGCGTCAATGTTACGCGCTCCGGTTTCTGCTAAACGACAATTACCCAGTACGAATTCAACAAGATCATCACTGTAACGAAGTGCTAGCTTATGGTGGCTTTCTAAGCGCTCAGAAACCTTACGCAGTTTGTGATGGATGATGTCTGTCATTGCGGCATCGGATAGAGGAACAAATGGCAACACTGACATACGCGCCAACAGAGCTGGTTTGAAGTGTTGATTTAGCGTCGGACGAATGGCCTCTGCTATAACACCCGCTTGAATATCGCTAGATTGCTGAACAAGTGACTCAATCTCATGGGTTGCAAGGTTACTGGTCATAATGATCAGCGTGTTTTTGAAGTCGATGCTGCGACCTTCTCCATCATTCAGAGTACCTTTGTCAAATACTTGATAGAAGAGGTTAAGTACTTCTGGGTCTGCTTTTTCAACTTCGTCAAGCAGCACGACTGAATAAGGGCGCTGACGTACAGCCTCGGTTAACATGCCACCTTCACCGTAACCCACGTAGCCCGGAGGTGAACCGATTAGGCGAGAAACGGTGTGTTTCTCTTGGAATTCCGACATGTTGATGGTGGTCATGAAACGTTCACCACCAAATAGTTGGTCAGCAATCGCACGCGCGGTTTCAGTTTTACCTACGCCACTTGGACCGACTAGAAGGAAAACGCCAGTTGGAGCGTCTGGATTGCCTAAGCCTGCTTTCGCGGTTTGAATTCCTTCTGCTAGAGCATCAATGGCATACTCTTGGCCTTTAATGCTTTCAATAAGATTCGCCTTAAGCTTAAGAGTGGTTTCTGCTTCATCTTGAAGCATTTTACCCATTGGAATTCCTGTCCAGTCAGAGATGACGTGGCTGACTTCGTCTGGGCCTACTTCGAAATGAACAAGTGGGTTTCCTTGACGAGTCGCGTCTAGTTGCTCTTGGCAAGCTGCGATCTCAATTCTTACTTCTTCTTCAGTTAAGTGCGAGAACTCAGAAGCTTCGACATCAACGTCATCGAGCACTTCTTCTGTTACTTCTTCGTCAGCTTGTGGAGGGAGAACCAAATCGTGTAAGTGAGAACGCAGAGCAATCATACGGTTGATGTGTTCTTTTTCAGTATGCCACTGGCTTTCAAGCGTAGTGAGTTCTTCGCTCACACCTTCGATTTTGGTTTTTAGCTCAGGGATCGTTGCTAGGCTGTGTTTATCCCCTGTTTGCTGAAGAGAATCACGTTCAAGTGCTTCAAGTTCACGTGTTAGAGCTGCTTTCTCTTGTTGTAAGGTTTCGACTGCCGCAGGTACTGCGTTTAAGCTGATGTTTACACGCGCACAGGCTGTATCAAGCACATCAATCGCTTTGTCTGGCAGTTGTCTACCGGAAATGTAACGTGCAGAAAGAGCGGCGGCTGACGTAATAGCGTCATCTCTAACGTAGACGTTATGTGCTTTTTCATAGGCAGGGCGAAGACCACGTATGATCAAGGCCGCTTCACTTGGTGATGGCTCATCCAATTTCACGAGTTGGAAGCGACGCGCAAGCGCTGGATCTTTCTCAAAGTACTTTTTGTATTCGGACCAAGTGGTTGCTGCAATCGTTTTTACTTCACCGCGAGCAAGAGCCGGTTTAAGTAAGTTTGCGGCATCACTGCCACCTGCTTGGTTACCGCCACCAACTAAGGTGTGCGCTTCGTCGATGAACAAGATTATAGGTGTCGGTGAATTTTTTACTTCATCAAGTACGGCATTAAGGCGTTTCTCGAACTCACCTTTAACGCTGGCACCTGCTTGCAGCAATCCCATATCCAGCCCAAAGAGCTCCACTCCCTTAAGGTTGTCAGGTACTTCACCTTGAACGATTTTTAGGGCTAACCCTTCGACGACTGCCGTTTTACCTACGCCAGGTTCACCCACTGCAATAGGGTTGTTTTTACGTCTTCTAGCAAGAATATCGACGATTTGGCGAATTTCTTGATCACGACAAAAAACAGGGTCTATCTCACCTTTACGAGCTTTACCTGTGAAGTCGGTGGTGAATTTGCTTAACGCTGAACCTTCTTCACGCGCTTCTTTGCTTTCCGATGTTGCCACGTGTGCTTCAATTGAGTGGCTAGTGAGTTCGGCGAAGTTACGTTTTAGCGAATCGGAGTTCACAGATTCAAGAATTGAGGCATAGCCATGTTGACCGTAGCGAAGTGGATTGCTGACTAAGGTGAGCAATAGTGCGCCTGAACGAATTTGGGTTTGAGACAAGTCGAGTGATGAAACTAGCCAACTCTCTTGTAGCCACTCGATTAACAGCGAAGAGAAAACTGGCTTAGCACCACTTCCACTGCTGTTGTTGTCTAAAGTTGAACGAATAGACTGTCTGAGTAGGTTTTCTGAACACTCAAAATGGCCTAGTAACACGTCGAAGTCACTATTTGGTCGCTCCAATAAGCTTAGGAGGTAGTGCTCAATTTGAACTTCTGTTGCTTTTTCGGCGACAGCTAAAGCAGCAGCATCTTCTAGCGCTACCTTTGCTATAGGATGAAGCCTTTCAATTAAAGAAGATAGGTTGATGTTTATCATAATCTTGTATTTCGCTACTTTGTCTAATTAGTGAGGATCTAAGTTGGCAAGAATTATACAAAATATGGCCATACAATTTTTTGAATGAGTTATTTTTACTATTGTAAATTAGGCATTTTAGTTATTTCGTTAAGCAATACAGTGTTAATGGTTGTAAATATTGCCACTAGAACGATTTTTATAATAGTTAAAATGTACATATTGCCAGTTTATATGACTTTTTTAAGGGTTTTGTTCATGGTTAAAATACCTTTTTATTTCGGATCTAATAAATTAAAATCTCAACCAATAATTTGTATAAAATAACAATTTGTTAATTTAATAAATTGACTTGATTTTGATGATTTTAGTGTAAATTATTGTATTTAAAGCAATTTAAAAGTTGGCATGCGAATTGTATTAGAGGTATCAAGTCGCGATGATAAGCGATTTGGTGATTAAACGATTTTATAGATTGAATTAAGAAGGAAATTACGATGCCAACTCCAGCATATATGTCAGTTACAGGTGAAACTCAAGGCGATATCACTAAAGATGCATTCTCAGCGGATTCTGTAGGTAACTCTTGGCAGGAAGCTCACCTAGATGAGTTCCTAGTACAAGAACTTGATCACGTACTAACGATTCCACGTGACCCACAAAGTGGTCAGCCAACTGGTCAGCGTGTTCATAAGCCAGTTGTTGTAACAAAAGTTCAAGACCGCAGCTCTCCACTGCTATTCAACGCTTTGGTTTCTGGTGAGAAGCTTCCTGAGTGTCAAATCCGTTTCTACCGTACATCTGTACAAGGTAAGCAAGAGCACTACTACACAATCAAACTGATTGATGCACTGCTTGTAGATATGGAAACTCGTATGGCTCACTGCCAAGACGCATCAACTGCTGACCGCGTAACTGAAGAAGTGCTTAAGTTCACTTACCGTGCAATCGAAGTTACACACGAAAATTGTGGTACTGCGGGTAACGATGACTGGCGTGCTCCTCGCGAAGCATAATAGTAGCAATATGTTGTCAGGGTCAGCCTATCGCTGGCCCTATTTTGATTATTAGCATCAGGTAAAAGATATGGTTAATGACGTAGAGTTTAAATTTGAAGCCACTGGTGTGGAGCATGAATTTCGAGTGGAGAGCTTTCAGGTGTCTGAAGAGCTCTCTAAGCCGTTTCATATTAGTCTTTCATTACTTTCACTTGATGCAGATATCAGTTTTGAATCTTTGATTAGAAAGCCAGGCGTATTGTCTCTTTTCGGGCAGGGAGTAGGACCTGCTCGTACATTCAATGGTGTGATCAATGAAGTACGTTATTTAGGTCAGGGGCGTCGATTTGCCCGTTATCAATTAACGTTAGTGCCTCAGTTTTGGTTCTTATCACAAAGACAAGATTGCCGCATATTTCAAGCCCAAACGGCGCCAGATATCATTTCCCAAGTACTCGACGAAGCTGCGGTGACCAACTATCGTATGGAGCTATCTGGTACTTACCAAAATAAAGACTATGTTCTGCAGTACCGAGAGTCCGATAGCCATTTTGTTCAGCGCATGTTAGCCGAGCACGGTATGTGGTATTACTTCGAACACGGTATTGAAGCGCATACAATGGTTATTGTTGATAGCAATGATGCCATCCCAGAGCTGCTTTCTACCCCTTTGAACTCTTCATATATGGGGCCCTAGTCTTTCATTCAGATGCTGGTGGTGTTCCTGACCGCGAACACGTGTCAAATCTAGAGCTTTGTAATCGGGTTCGAACAGGTCACGTCACCCACACCGATTACAACTATGATCATCCTAAAACCCCTCAAGAGATGGAGAGTGGTGGTGATCGAGACCAAGATCTGAAAGTGTTTGATTACCCAGGGCGATATACCGACCCAGAATTTGGTAGAACGCGAGCCACTGAATGGATGTCAGATCATTTGGTCGAGCGTGAGCAGGTAGAAGCAGCTGGCGATATCATGCGTTTAATACCTGGGCACAGTTTTGATTTGAGTGAGCATCCGAGAGGCTCATTGAACAGAGATTATCTGCTATTGTCTGTCAGCCATTCGGGTCATGATCCTCAAGTTCATGAGGACGAAACTAATGGTATGCCGACGACCTACCACAACCAGTTTGTTTGTATACCTCGAAACGTTGATTTCCGAGCGCCTAAGTATCCAGCTCCTGTTGTTGATGGCCCGCAAACTGCTGTTGTCGTTGGTCCAGCAGGCGAAGAAATTTACACCGATCCCATGGGGCGCATTAAGGTTCAGTTCCATTGGGACCGGTATGGAGGCTTTGACGAGCATGCAAGCTGTTGGATTCGCGTGAGTCAATCAATGGCCGCACCAACTTGGGGAGCGGTTTATCTACCAAGAATTGGGCATGAAGTCGTCGTCACTTTCTTAGAAGGCGATCCCGATAGACCTTTGGTTACCGGGGCTGTTTATAACGGCTTACATTTCCCTCCCTATTCTTTGCCAGAGAATAAAACACGCACAACTTTCCGTACGCAAACTCACAAGGGTACGGGATACAACGAGTTGAGTTTTGAGGATGAGTCAGATGAAGAAGAAATCTATATTCATGCTCAAAAAGATATGTCGACAAAGGTTTTAAATAACCGTTATCGAGATATTGGCAATGATGAATTTTTAAAGGTAGCCCGACATCAAACAAACGAAGTGCACGGAGATCACTCTGAAACCATCGATGGGCATAAAACAACTCAAGTTAACAGCACATTTACCGAAACGGTAGAGCAAGACGTCACGGTGACATATAACGCCAATGAAACTCAGGCGGTAAAAGAAGACGTTGAGCTAACTATTGGTGAGAATCGAAACACCCAAATTGGCAAAAACGATACTCTTGATGTTGGCGACAACAGCACCTTAAAGGTCGGAGAATCACGAAGTGTTGATATTGGAAAAAATGATACAACGTCTATCGGCAAGGATCTTACAGTGTCTGTTGGTGGCAATACGAACTACAGCACTGAACAGGCGACAGAAGTAATTAGCGGCGACAAGATTGTTCTAAAAACAGGTGGATCTTCGCTTGTTATGAACAAAGATGGTTCGATCAAACTTACGGGTAACGCAATTACCATCGAAGGCAGCGCGAAAGTCATTGTTAAGGGCGGCAACGTAGCGATTAATTAATGGAGCCTTTAGAGACCCGCACTCTAGTTATAGAGAAAGCCTTATCCACAACGCAAGCTGATAAACCAGCTTGCTTTTCTTGTTTTGGTAATGTTCAAGGTTTGTGCGAAGAGTTTGACTTAATAAAAGTAGACTTTAAAGGGAACCCGTTCCGTCACCCTATACCTGCAAAGCTCCAACACCGTTATTTGCGACATGAACTTCAACACGCCGCTAAGGGCCGTTTTGGTTGCCATATCAAATTTCATAACGGAGACTTGACGCTACCAATCGTTGAACAAATTTTCTTTGTGGCTAGCGAAAAAAGTCAGCTTTGCTTGCAGGCAAGCCGAGTATTACTTGAAGCACAAGACCTTCTAACCGTCAAAAGTCGAGAAGCGCTTCAATCTTATTCTAAACAGTCAGGTCGATTGCTCTATCGAGCCAAAGCCATTGATGTCAATGCATCCAAAGGATTGAGAATTCTAGGTGCAACTGTCGCTCTAAACTAATACAAGAGGGTCTATATGCAGCAACGAATTGAGCTAATGCAGCTTGATGAATCTCTCTCGTCAGAGGATATAGAGTTAGCTCAGCAACTTATTCATCAAGAACAGCTAGAACTGGATGGTTGCCCAGAAGAAATTTTACATTTCTGTCGGAGTAAAATTGAATTAGCTGCGGAGAACATAACGTTTTTTGTGAAGCAGTCGTTTATCCATCATCAACAAGGGTACCCAAGTTCAAAGAGCCCCGTTCTTCAATTATCTGCTGATAAGCTAACTTCCCAGTTTAAGGCTTTGCGCGCTTTCTATGACTATCAGCCCGGTTTGATTTGGGAGTTAGAGTCTTCAGCACCGGACGTTCTGTTGTGGTTCGTTCTAGACGCTCAAAATCTCCTTTTTAGTGGCAAACGCATTGAAACTGAGCGCGATAGGTTAATCCACCTTTTTCTTTTTCAAGTAGCAAACCAATTACCAACTCATTACGTGACTTTTATTTTTGCTCAAGTGCCTGGCCCTTTAATAAACATATTGCTGGCTAAGTGGATTGAAGGTGGAGACGGCTTACAAACAAAAGGTTGCATGTATCTTGCGTCTCGCCAAGGCCTCAGTCAATCCTTGGTTAAACATTGGGTTAGAACTCAAAAAATGCCGGAGAAGCAAGGGCATGCATTTTTATCACTCAATGGGGTTTCTGAAAGCACAGAGTGGTTGGAAGAGAATAGCTTAAGTGACAATTTATTCGAGTTACTGTTAGCAAAGCAGGAAAAACGAGCGTGGATGCGCAGAAACTTTGAGATTTCTTATCTTACCGAGGAGCAAGGGCTTTACGCGAGAATGCTTGACTTTAGAGAGCTTGAACATTTTGACCTTGACTCGCAAGGTGCGCCCATGCACTTAGTGATTGGAGCAAGGTTTGATTGGTGTTCCCTAGTCCTAGAGCATCTTCAACAGCTTAGTGAACCAGAAATTTGGCTAGAGGCACTCTATGTTATCTATGGCGATAAATTGCCCTGTCGACCTTCTCAACTAGATATTGATTACGATTTTGATGAAGTGTGTTTGAAAATAGAAGACTGGATCGAGCAAGGCGGACATCTCTTTAGTGGTCAGTTACGAATGGGAGATGCGATGAATTTTTCCAGTACTATAGAAGCGATGAGGTCTGAACATATTGGATTTAGAACGAGAGAGTGGTTGTGGCGACAGATTTGTTTACTGGGGTGCATCTATGTGCCTTGGAGCCTTATTTACCATTGAGCAGTCAAGAGGAGATTTTATCAGCGCTTGAACTGACCAAGGGTATTGGAGAGAGATTTAATATGAGGAGCCAGGATGGAACTTTGGTCCGTTAAACCCCATGAAAAGCTGTCGACAAAGGGACGACTATCGCGAGATCTAGAAGGTGAAGCTGTTTGGTTAATCACGGGAAAGCAGGGGTGGAAGTGGTCTGGCGAAAAGTGGAACAAGCTAGACGATGTCGAGATCTTTGAAGCACCTCAGTACATGGGTGAGCCTGGCATTTCTGCATTAAAATACGAAGATGACTTCGCCTTTTGTAAGAAAAATACTGATGTGGTTGTCGTAGGCAGGGCTAGAAGTTATGCAAAAAAGCCAGTAGACACCATGGAATGTCGCTTATTAGTTGATGAACATGTCGACAAAACGATCAAGATTGTTGGTCAAAGGCACTGGGTACCTCATGCAGGTTCTATTACAGTCTCTACGTCTCAAAAGTTTATTGAACGTGAAACGGATTATTCCCATGCATTAGGTGGTGAGCACTATAATCGAGCGGGAGGAGGGGTAGCAACGTCGCTTAAAGGTTACCAAGAGCGTCCAGTTCCTAGTGTTTTTTATCCTGACGAGAATTGGCAACTGAACACCAATAAAGTTCGCGTCGCAGGTTTTGGTCCGCTTCCTGCGTTCTTTGAAGAGCGAACACAGTTTTTAGGAACTTATGATGAAGATTGGCAGGAGAATCGACGTCCATTGCTACCTAAAGACTTTGACATGCGGTTTTATCAATGTGCGCCTAGTGACCAGCAGTGTAAGGGGTTTCTTTTGGGCGGAGAACGTTTGATGCTCAGTGGCTTTTCTCATGACGAAGTATTGGATTTTAGAATTCCAAGCCAAGCATTTTCAGCCATTGCACAAATTGATGGTGTTGACCACTTATCAGACATGCCTCTACATACGGTATTTATTGATGCAGACGAAGCGGTTATCACATTGACCTATACAGGCTCTGTTGTATGTAAGGGTAAGGAACACCTGTTAGCTAACACTAAAATCGTAGAGAGAGAGGCAGCGTGTCTTTAGAAAAGTTTATTATTGCTTCAGAGTTAGTCACTCCTTCAGGTATGAACTCTTCGATATCAATGTCTGTCGCTAAGGCTGAACTATCGCGCTTCGCTAGTCAGACTTGTCCAACGACTGACAAGAAGTATGCTTGCGCTTCGATTGATTTTATAAAAGCTGATTCGCTAGAAGAAAAATGGGTTGAAGTGACGAATTTGCTACTTGACTCTTTATTGCAACAAATTCCACCTAGCCTAAAACCAATACCGATGCTAATTACGCTACCCCAATCGGTGAAGGAGAATGAGTTTAATGAAAAGTTTGCCACCTCAGGTAATTCAAACTTAATTTCTCACTATGAGGTTATTCATTGTGACTCTGGGCCCGCATTGGTCGAGCAAGCTATCAAGAGTTTAGATAGACATGATGCAGTGCTTGTCGTCGGGTTAGACTCGCTGTTTGAAGCGCGTTTGGGGCTCCTTGAAGCAGGTGAGGTTCTAACCTCTGGTGTCCCTTGGGGCGTGGTTCCGAGTGAAGGTGGAGCCGGTGTTATTCTCGCTCGGCGAAATTTAGTCGAGACTTTGAAACTAAACCACGAGGCGAAATTCAACTATTTTAGTGTTGATTACTCGGGATCCTCTCGTCAAGCGTTGATGAGCTTGGTGAGAAATGCGTCGAGAAACATGGCTCACTTGGGGCGGATTTATACCAACAAAACAAATTCACGCTCGCATACTGAAGACTACAGTTTTGCACTTGGAGCAAGGGCTGAAAAGTTTGCCGCTCCACAGCAACCATTAGCGATTGATAAACTTTGGGGCACTATGGGTAAATGTTCATCATTGGCGCTCATGTGTGTTTTTGCCAGTCAAGACAGTGATAAAGAGGGAACAACGTTGATGATGTTCGACCAAGGTTTTCACAGAGGGTTATTATTTATTGAATATTGATGAAACGTATCTGATTAAGTTGCGACTGAAGATCACATTAATATGTAAAGATTAGACACGAATAATACCGACAAAGCGAATACTATTTATTTATACGAGTTAGTTGTTATAACTAAATTTATAGCGATAGTGTTTGTTTTATTTTCCAGCATTGAAAATAGATATCTGGCCTTATTAATATGCCGCTTACTTCAGTAAATCGGTAAAGAGTAGATAGTGTCAGATAATTCGCAAGCGTCGACTAGCTATATTAACCAACTAGTCGTTAAGGCCATTAAAAAACGAGAAAAAAAAGTTTCTAGTCATAGTAAGACAAAGCTAGAGTACGTTCTTTTTTCTCAGTTTGATGTTCTCGACACAATTCCTTCTCAAAGCGGTGATACGACGCTATATCACCTCGCTAAGAAAGATGATCCTACAAAACAGATTTGTTGCAAAGTACTGAACGAAGGTGCTCCTGAACATAGTAAAACCATTCTAATTAACGAGCTAGTCGGTTAGAGGTGTCTCAGCACCCGAGCGTTGCCGAGTTCATAAAAATTGGCTCTGAGTTTGATCGCCCTTATCTAATGTATGAGTGGATTCAGGGAGAAAGCCTAGCCGAGAAGATGGCCCGCCATTCTAAGAAAGGTTTTAGGCATGATCATATCGCTTGGCTAATATACCAATTAGCGGGCGGCCTAGAATATATGCACACTAGGGGCGTAACTCATCTTGATATTAAACCTGCCAATATCATAATTGCCGAAGGAGATAACGTTAAGCTTATCGATTTTGGGGCGTCCCGTTATATTGGTGAAAAGCAACCTTACTCTGAAGCAAGTATTAAATATGCTTCACCGGATTATTTAGACTCTGGTGTCGCATGCCCAGAAGATGATGTTTACTCACTAGCCTTGTTAGCTGGGCATTTATTCCTTGGCGCTGTATTTGGAGACGGATGGTTAAAGCAGCTCAAGGCTAGGCGATACCCTAAAGTCATACCAAAACATGTTGCTCGCATCCTTCGCAAAGTTATCAGAAATCCACGTGGGCACGGTTATAGCGCATTTACGTTTGCACAGCAGCTTGCTCAAATTGATGCTCAAGCACTTGATAATGAGGCATGCGCGCCTATCTTCAATAACCTTCGAAATGCTGACTTGGTGCTTCGGCCAAAAAGTCGTTTAGACGGTTTTCGGTTCGTGCGGATGCGATATTTAGAAGCCTCCCTAGTCGCGGCGTTGTGTGTAGTGACGGGTTCGTATGTATATCAATCCAATCAACCAGAATGGAAGTCTATTGTACGTGAGAATAATCCGGCGAACAGTTTTGTTAGCTCTATAAAGCCAGCACAAGCCGCTTCATTTTTAGCACAGCCGCCTTGGGAAATAGAAACAGCACTGACTGAAATGTCAAAAGATCTTGTGTCAATGGCTCCCTATAACGAGGCATATCAGGTTCAGCAGCATAGCCTTGAAAAGACTTATAACTCTTGGCGCGAATCGATTGCAGAGAAGCAGATCTATGCGTCTGAAATACCAGCCTCTATACAGGCCATACGTCAAGATGTTGTCTCACTTAGAACGGCGCTAGCGAGTGACGGTGCTTTGTTTCCAAAGACTGATGAACTTCTAATATCCGTCATGTCGCAACTCAATCGTTTAAATGCGGACACTGAACAAATTTCTCGATCGGTAGGCTATACCGAAGATCAGTTGATGGAGCTGATACTGAAGGGCCATGGTGCTCAAGTGGCAGATTATATCAAAGCATCTTGGCATCAAGCGACGGCGAATCAATATTTGTACAGCCAGGCGCTTCCTCAACAGTTAAGTCAAGCTTTGGGTAAAGTGATTGACGAGGACGTGAATCGACATTATTACTCGAGAGCAATTGACAATGTAACCATTGCAATGGGCTACTTCGGTGAGACGCCCGAGCTAAAGCAGAAAGTGCGTGACCTGAAAGTAGCACGAAGCGAGTTTATTCTATTTAGTACTGTGACTGAAAAATCGATCTTCGATGCGAGCAAGCTCAATGCGTCTCTAGTGGACCTTGAACACAATGCGCCGAAAAAGTTCAGTGAAGTAAAAGACTTGCTAGATAAGATGGCTACAGACTCAATTGATAAAAGTCATCAAAAATTTGCACCAGCTAAAGGCGCGATTGCGGTACAGAAGGCTTTACGTGATTACCGAACATCGGTTGAGGGTTGAGTATGAGTATTCAAGATTTAGCCGCACTTACATTACCGATCACTGAAAACTCTCCATCTGGTGATGATGCTCGCTACGAGTTTTGCTACGAGATGATGGAAGCGGAGGTCAAAAAGTTCGGCTCTCTGTTTGGTGAAACAGTTAGCTGGACTGTTGTCGAAAAGCATTCAAAAGAAGTGTTATCTCAACACAGTAAAGATATTAAAGCGATCTGCTACTTAACCCGCGCTCTTATGGAAGAGTTGGGCTTCTCAGGTTTAGTGCAAGGTTTGAGGCTTTTTAATCAACTACTGGATGATTTTGGGAATACTCTTTATCCAAAGCGAAAGCGTGCTCGTGACGGTGCGATTGAATGGTTTAACCATCAAATTGAACTGGCGGCAAGGAAACTATCGATCAATGAAGAAGCGTCCCAGTTACTAGAACAATCATTAACATTGATTGGAGAGGCTCAGCAGCGCTTTGATGAGTGTTTTCCAGATGCAGACGTCGACTTCTTCGAAATTAGAAGTGTCTTAAACGAGATCAAAGAACGATCTGCAATAATGTCTGAAACGGTACCGATCAAAGAAAGTGCTGTGCAAGAGTCAGCAGAAGCTAAACCAAATTTAATTGATACGCCTCCATCCGTAACACCAAACGATGAACATTTACCCGAATCGCCATCCACATCAATAACTCAAGAGCAAACGGCTCAGCCTACAGTGCAGGCGAAACAGGAAAGGCCTCAGGTTGAGCTTGATGTTGATTTCTCGTCTCCCACGGTTGCCAAACGCACCTTGAAGAATGTTGCTGAAATGCTGCTATCAACAAAGCCTAGTGATCCGTTGGCGTATCGAGTTTATCGGCATTTAACTTGGGAAGATATTGACTCTCTTCCTGACGATCGAGAACAAGTGACCGAACTTCGATTAGCCGTGTCAGCGGATCAGCAAGCTGAGTTTGAAGAAAAGTCCAAACAAGGCGGCGATTTAGCGACAGTCAAGCGCCTTGAGAAAATTCTTACCGATGCGCCGTTTTGGCTCACCGGCCACTATTACGTTTTCAGTATGTTGAATCAATTGGGTTACCAGCAAGCGGCGGATGCAGTAAAGCAAGAAGTATTTGCCCTTACACAAGGCCTAAACGGTATTGAAACGCTGAAGTTCAAAGATCAACTCCCATTTGCTAGCGACGAAACTCTGCGATGGATTGAGTCAAGCGCAACCTCAAATACGACAAGTCTACAAACCAGCATTTTTGTTGATGACGAAGAGGATGTGAGCTGCGTGACATTAGACAATTTGGGAGAACATGTAGCAGATTTAGCCACCAAACTGGACCAAGAAGGCTCGGGGAGAGGGCGATTTTTGCTGCATTTGAAAATGGTGAAAATCTATCACCAAGTCGGTTTGTACTCCTTGTGTATGCCATATCTGGAAAGCGTTTTAGATATCTGCAAAGAGTCGAATCTTCCCCAATGGGAACCTCACCTAGCTGCCCAGTTGAATGGTTTAGTAGAAGCGACGTTAAAAGCGCTCTATCCCTCAGACGAACAGCGGCCCCAAAAGTACCAAGATTGGGGTTTAAATTGATTAATAAACACAATTAGATAAGGAACTAATTATGTCACGTGATGGCTCGGTTGCTCCAAAAGAGCGAATCAATATCCGTTATGTTCCAGCGACAGGAGATGCGCAAGAGGACGTAGAACTGCCGCTAAGTATGATGGTTGTTGGTGATTTCTCTGCTCGTTCAGACGAAACGCCAATTGAAGATCGCACGCCGATTAACATCGACAAAGATAACTTTAACGAAGTGCTAGAAGGCTATGCGCCAAATGTAAAAGTTAACGTTGATAACCGCTTGTCTGAAGAAGAAGGTGCGCAGTTAGGCGTCGATCTAACGTTCAAGAACATGAGTGATTTCTCGCCAGAGGCGATTGCGAAGAAAGTTCCTGAGCTGAATAGTCTGCTAGAGCTTCGTGAAGCTTTAGTGGCATTAAAAGGCCCCTAGGTAACGTACCGGCATTTCGCAAGAAAATTGCTCAGTACTTCAGGATGAAGAAGCACGTAACAAACTTCTTGCTGAGCTAAGCATCGGCGATGAAAAAGAAGCTAAAGAAGAGTAAGGAATATCATGACGGTAGAAGCACAAGCGCCTGAACAGCAAGCCTCTCTAGCGGAGTCAGGCTCTCTATTAGACAGTATTTTGAACGAAACACGCTTGAAGCCAAGTGATGAAGGTTTTGATATTGCAAAACGCGGTGTTGAAGCATTCATTGGCGAGCTACTGAGCAGTTCAAACACTGAGAAAGTCGATCAATCATTGGTTGACCTAATGATCTGTGAAATTGATCAAAAACTATCTAAGCAAGTTGACGCAATCCTTCATAGCGATGAAGTTCAAGCTGTTGAGTCAACATGGCGTGGTCTAAAGTACTTGGTAGACCATACAGATTTCCGTGAAAACATTCAGATTGAGCTGATTTCTGCGAAGAAAGATGAAGTACTGGATGATTTTGAGGATGCGCCAGAAGTGGTGAAGTCTGGGCTTTACAAGCAAATCTACACGCGTGAGTATGGCCAGTTCGGTGGTAAACCTGTTGGTGCAGTTATCTGTGACTACCAACTATCAGCGTCTTCTCCAGACATTAAACTGATGGAGTACATGGCGAATGTTGGCGCAATGTCACATGCACCATTTGTGACTTCAGCGTCCGCTAAGTTCTTTGGTGTTGATACTTACGAAGAGCTTCCAAATCTAAAAGACCTTAAGTCTGTATTTGAAGGGCCGCAGTACACCAAGTGGCGTGGCCTACGTGAGCATGAGGATGCACGTTACCTAGGCTTATGTACGTCTCGTTTCATGCTACGTACACCTTACTCAGTGGAAGATAATCCAATCAAAGCGTTTGATTACGATGAGATGGTAACGGATTCTCACGATAATTTCCTTTGGGGTAACTCCGCTTACGCAATGGCTTCAAAAATTAGTGAGTCATTTGCGAAATACCGTTGGTGTCCAAACATCATCGGACCGCAAAGTGGTGGTGCAGTATTTGACCTTCCTGTATACAACTACGAATCTATGGGCCAAATTGAAACTAAGATCCCAACGGAAATTTTGGTTTCAGACCGTCGAGAGTTCGAATTGGCAGAAGAGGGCTTTATTGCGCTGACAATGCGTAAAGGCTCTGACAACGCATCATTCTTCTCAGCAAACTCAGTACAAAAACCAAAGATTTTTGCCAATACACCAGAAGGTAAGCAAGCGGAAATGAATTACAAGTTGGGTACTCAGTTACCTTACATGTTTATTATCAACCGCCTAGCTCACTACATTAAAGTTCTGCAGCGTGAACAAATCGGTTCTTGGAAAGAGCGTTCGGATCTAGAAATCGAGCTGAATAAATGGATTCGTCAGTATGTATCAGACCAAGAGAATCCACCAGCAGAAGTGCGCGGACGCCGCCCACTACGTGCAGCGAAAGTGGTTGTTTCTGACGTAGAGGGCGATCCAGGTTGGTACAAGGTATCAATGTCTGTTCGTCCACACTTCAAGTACATGGGCGCGAGTTTCGATTTATCGCTTGTGGGTAAATTGGACCAGCAGTAACTCGCTGTCGACAAACAGCCAGGCTTTGCCTGGCTGTTTTTCTTGGAATTTACGTGGTGATTCAGCATGGAAAAAGGTTTCCGTTTATTGGAGAGAATCGAATTAGGAGAGCCGAAGAACTCCTACGAACGAGTTTATTCTCATCAACATTTGATCGAGTCTGTACACAATCATTTAGCTGATCTACTCAATACCCACTCGGGCAACGCGATGATAGATGGTGATTATGGCCTGCCAGACTTTAATGATGTACTTGCTAGTAACTCCAACCTAGTGCGTACCGTTCAACAAAACATTCAAGAGACCATCGCCAAATTTGAGCCACGCCTACAAGACGTGTCTGTCCATTACCGAGAGGATCATCATAACCCCTTGCAACTTGGGTTCGGGATCAGCGGAGTTGTTACACATAACGGAGGTAATGTCCCGTTGGCCATTAATGTGTTTTTAGGAACTGATGGCCAGTTCAATGTATAAAAGAGGACTCCAGTGAGTAGTAGTAAGTACTTTCAAGACGAGCTGACCTACCTACGAGAATCGGGCAGTGAGTTTGCAAAATATCATCCTAAGCTAACGCACTTTCTATCTGAAGGAACGTTTGATCCTGACGTAGAACGTTTGTTAGAAGGTTTTGCTTTTTTGACAGGCCGCATTCGTGAAAAAATCGATGATGAGCTTCCAGAGTTGACTCAATCTTTAGTGAACTTGTTGTGGCCGCATTACATGCGCTCGGTTCCGTCAATGTCGATTAGCGAGTTGAAACCACATTCAGGGAGTGTGACCGAGCGGACGACTATTGCTCGGGGTGCTGAAATGGCAAGCGAGCAAGTCGAGGGAACCCAGTGTCTTTTTAGGACGTGTTACGATGTGGATATCTATCCGTTGAGAATTGATCAGGTGAATCAAACAAATAGCCGTTCCAATTCAACGATATCAGTTTCCTTAGCCGGAGAGAATGGGGTAGACATATCGAAGATCAACCTGAATACGCTTAGGCTCCATTTGCACGGTGAACTGCATATTACTCGACCTATTTTTCTATGGCTGTTTCGCTATCTTGATTGTATCGAACTTGACGCTGGTGGCGGCTTCACACATCGTTTATTGCCAAATCAGATAAAGCCTGTGGGTTACAGGGAAGAAGAAGCAATGTTACCTTACGGTGACAATTCGTTTTCAGGATATCGGTTGCTTCAAGAGTATTTCTCTTTGCCTGAAAAATTTATGTTTGTCGATATTGAAGGCTTGGAGTGGCTGAAAGGGGTACCACAACGTTCCCACCTTACGGTTAATTTTGTGTTTAACCGAGCTTTACCCTCAGAAGTCATCGTTAAGCAAAAACACTTCCGTTTGCATTGCACGCCGATTGTTAATCTTTTCGAACAGGACAGCGACCCGATACGTTTAGAGCATCGCCGCAATGAGTACAAAGTTCGCCCTCAAAGTGAAAATCAAGAGCACTACGAAGTGTATTCAATAGAGTCAGTCGACAGTTGGAACAAAGAGGAGAGGCGTCGTAAAAAGCTCATTGAATTTGAATCGTTCGAGCACCACATCAACCAAAAAAGTCAGCAGGATTTCTATAAATCGAAAGTGGCAGAACGAATTAATGGACGAGGATTAGAAAGGTATATTTCCTTCCACAGCCATAATAGCGATGTTGCTAGCCTAGGTTCTGAAACAGTATTGATGAAACTCTTATGCAGTAACGCTGACCTCAGTGAAAGGTTGTCGGTTGGGGATATTATTTATACCACGCATAAATCTCCCGCGTTTGCGTCATTTACAAATCTGACTAAGCCCACTGAATCGGTAAGCCCACAGACATCAGGTGAGCTCCAGTGGCAGTTAATCGCCAATATGTCACTGAACTACCTGTCATTGGCGAATGAAGATGTACTCAAAATACTATTGTCAACTTACGACTTTCCTTCGCGCGCTAATCGCCAAGCACATCGAGCGTCATTGCACCGACTGGAAGGGATACGATCTACAACGCTAAAACCGATTGACCGCGTATTTCGAGGTGTCTCAGTTAGAGGTAGTCAGTTAACTATTAACGCGGACTCCAGTTACTTCGTCAATGAGGGAGATATGTTTTTGATGGCAAGTGTACTCAACGAGTTTATTCGTTTGTACTCCAGTGTTAACTCTTTCACTGAACTCAAAGTGTTCGACGAAAAAACTGGAGAAACCTACCTCTGGTCAAGTTTGGTGGGGCAGCAAACAATATTATGATCGAAACTTTAGTAAAAGAGACTCATGAGTTTAGCTTTTTCCAAGCGGTTTCCTTGCTAGAAAAACACTATCAAACTTCCATTGACCATGATTTCGAAGCGGTTGGAGAGAACAAACATTTTCATCAGGAGTACATTCGGTTTTCGGTTAGTCCAAATCTATGTTTTCCAAAAGCAGATATAGATAGCATCGAAACCTTATCGATTGCTGATTTTGACTACACGAATATCGAAGTTAACTTTTTGGGTTTACATGGATCAAGTTCGCCACTGCCAACTTCTTATACAGAGAAATTGGCAGGTAGGGACCCTGAAGATAACCCGGTAAAGGACTTTTTTGATTTTTTCCATAACCGGTATGTATCGTTACTTTATCGGGTGTGGAAGAAATACCGTTATCACGTCTTGTATGAATCAGGCGCAAAGGATCGTTTTTCAGAAAGGATGTTGCACTTGGCTGGTCTGTCGAGTGTTATTCAGGAGCGAGAAACCGTCGAGCTTGACCGTGCCAAACTGCTTTCTTATGTGAACCAATTGTCCACTCGGACGCGTTCACCAAAAATGATTGCCGGTATTGTTGCTCACTATTTCACTTTGGAAAATGTAGAGATAGAAGAATGGGTGCTGCGGCGGGTATCCATTGCTCCCTCACAAAGAAATATATTGAATCAAGTAAATTGTATTTTAGGTCATGATCTACACCTAGGGCAGCGGTTAAAAGACTTGAATGGCAAGTTTAACCTGCATATTAGAGGTATCGACTTTCGTCAGTTCGTTCAATTTTCCAGAGGTGGTGATAACCACGAGATTTTACTTGGTTTAATGCGTTTTATTCTTCGAGATCCCATGTCTTGGGATTTGGTCCTTACCGTGGATGTTAAAACTGTACCGAAAAACAAGTTAGGGCACGGAGAAGCAAACAGGTTAGGTCAAACCCTTTGGCTTGGGAACCCTACGTCTCATGATATGAGTATCCATGCTATAGGCAATATATAAGGAAAAGCCGCTCTCAGAGCGGCTTTTTCATCAACACTGTCTATAGAGGCTAGCGTCTGATCGGTTGGTGTAAGACAACTGTGGTATTAAGGGAGCCGATACCATCAAATGACTCGATTTCATTGCATAGGTTGTGAATTGACTGAAGGTCAGGCGCCTCAATGAGCGCAATAATATCGTAGGTGCCGCCCACAATGCTGGTTAGTCTTACTTCTGGTAACTCTTTCAGTGCATTGCTGACGTCGTTTTTACGACCTTTTTCACATGAGATAAGTAAGTAGCTTGCGGCTTTTCTTCCTTCATTCTCAATGCGAATTTGAGCGGTATACCCTTTAATGATTCCAGTTTTCTCAAGTCGGTTAATCCGTTCAGCTACGGCTGTACGGGATAAACCTATGTTACGAGAAAGGTTTGCGATCGATTCACGACCGTTGGATAGTAGGTTGGATAATATCTTACGGTCCAGTTTATCTAAGCCCTGTAGGCTCATGTTTGACATCATAAGTTGTGCCTCTGCGTTGTTTTATTATGTATTGTGTTTAATTAAATAATGTTCTCTGGGAGCGTAAATCCATACAACTCAGCCAAAGTGAACGGATTTCTTTGAGTAAGCGGCGTGATTTTCAAACTGATATCGCGTCCGGATACTTTTACGTCGCTAACGAAGCTCCCATTGTGATTATTGGTTAACGTTGATGCGCCAAATAATCGATGCACTGCCCATTGTCCGCTATGGGAGAGTACATGCTGTTTCCCTTCATCAGTCACATCTTGAATCGTAATGTTGACTGAGAAGTCACCACTTTGTGGCGGCCACTGCAGCTCTTGAATTCGACTTGGGCCGTGATAATAGTTAATGCTGGAATCAGCGACTTGGACGTTTGCGCGTATCGCACTCGAATCCAAATCCAAAACTTTGGCACTAAATGGTATATAGAATCTGTTCGTGCTCTTGTTGATCAAAGTATCGCGAATAACATTGTAGTTTCGTAGTTGCACTAAAAGTTCAGGTGATAACGGCATGACTTCACCATCTACGCGCTTAGGGACCCAGAGGTTTGTGTCGTAGAACTGAGCAAGATTTTGCTCTACAAAGCTATCTAGTACACCACCTTGAGCAAAGAAGTGTTCAAAGTCTTCAAGAGATATCTCATCTGACGCGCTAAGATTGAATGGATATCGATTAAGACCAATATCTCTGAATCTTGCATATACTTCGCTATACCACTGGTCTTGAATACCTTTCGCGGATTCAGCCATCATCACAGACCAACTTTGATTAACGATACCCAATAGCCAACTTCGCACTGGTTCTGGAGATTTCTGAGCAATCTGTCTTAGCCTAATGATTGGATCCGCTTCCGCACTGGTCATTCGTGCTTTTGTCGCCTCTAGTGCGGCCATTTGTGCGTTTGGAGAATCGGCAATATCCTTGATATAGGTTCTTAAACGACTGAGAGCCGTTATGATCTCTTCCCAAGGCGTCGGACTGTTTGCTGTTTCGCTAATTTGGAGTTGATTAAGATGCTGGAAAGCATGCTCGACTCGCTGCATTAGCAGATAATCGGGTTGAATCGTCTCTTCAGCGGTGCTTGTAGCAGCCTCAATAGCACCAGCAACTAACGGATTGTTCCCACCCGGAATTATAGCGGCCACACCGCCTTGTGGAGAGAAACGAGTATTGTTATAAACTTGATTGAGCACTGCAGTCATTGGAGAAGATGGTCCAGAGATCAAGTCAATAGCATTCGAGAGCTCACCGATGTTGTCATAACGTTTTACCTTCAGTTCACTGAGAGCGTTTCTCCACATCGATATATAATCGTCGGTGTATCTTTTTCTGACGGTGTCTTTGAATACTTCTTGTTCTTCCTTGGTTGGTACAACATGATTCGATAAACCGAGTACCCAGTTATCCGCAATGACGTGCTCGGACATCAAATCTAGTCTTGGGCGATAGAATGTACTAAAGCCCATTGAAGTAAAGACTCGGTTAATATCCAAAATTTCTGTTTCGACGTCGTCTTGGAAAATGTTGCTGAAATCGAAACCAACGGCTCTTTGGATACTTAAGGTCCCTAGATCAACCTCATCAGCTTGATCAAGCAAGCGGTTATATACTAAGTCGACATTGGATCCTGCTAAAAGGGTTCGACGTGTCGCTCGAACGATATCCATGCTTATTGGAATAGCGGGGAATTCAGTCCGAAAGAGTGCATCCAAGTAGTTCATTGCCTTATTAACAGAATCTGTCTGTGTGCTGAGACGCATGAGGGTGGATTCTGTTTGTTTTCTAAGAAAGCGAGTATCACGTTTACTAGGGTCGTTGAGCATCAAATAGGCCTTTAACAAGGGCAACGACTTCGCTTGTTCAGATTGAGTATTCGATAGGCGCAGTTGGTAACCGTACTCGACGACCGGCATAAGTTCTTGAGTTATCTGATGGATTAATGCTTGATAAGCCTGCTTGGTCGTTGGCTCTAGACGACTCACATTCAGGGATAACATCTCTTCGTCTAGCGCGAGGTTACCATCGATCCAAGCCTGATAGGTCGGCGCTATGCTTGCCACAGCACGTTCGAAGTCAGCATTAAAATCATTGATACGGCTATCCGCCAGTGTATCGTCATTGATGTCGAGTAATTGCGATATCACTGACAAGTTGCTGACTAGATTTTGGCTTAGCAAGTAACCACCACCAACGAGCAATGTGATTGACGCCGCCATAGCTAAATGACTGTTTCTACGGATCTTCCTGAGATATCTCTTGTTTTCGCCTGCAAATTCAGCTTCAGGAAGTACTTTGGAGTCAACCAAGAAACGAACAAAATAGGGAGTTTCCGTGAGTTGACGATGCTCTGAAGCGATTATTGGTAGGTTGAAGTAGTTGCTACAACTTTTAGCTAAAAGGTTGTATTTTCGACCACCTTGCAAACCGGAACAAAAGAAAACTTCACGGAAATCTATTGTATAAATGCCCCTGTTAATGTCGTTCAGGCGCTCTATAATCTTGCCAATCTTATCATTACATAGTTCAAACTGTTTTGAGAAGGTCAGTATTGATTGGCGTTCAGAAGTGCTGTTGGAGTGGGAAGCCGTGTCCAATGCGTTACTTTCGATGACGCGCACCAGGTTGTTATGGCTATCAGTGTAATAGTCGACTAAAGCCCCTTTGGCTTCTTTTAACGGTATAGATAGAAACTCTAACGTAGATTTTAAAGTACTGTATTGGATGTACTCTTTGAATCCATCGAGTTTGTCGAGTTTATTCATGAATAGGTAAAGGGGTAGAGACATCGATGTCTCTTTACCTATACTGTGGATGCGCTCTGTCAATGAAGAAAGCACATAGTCATATTGATCTTCTTCATTTACGATGATGAACTCGAAATCAATAAAAAGTAGGCAACCAGAGAAAGGCTTTCGGGGCCTAAAGGCTATAACTTCTTTTATTAAGCGATTCCACAATCCAGCATCGGAAGCTGATACCTCTTGAAAGACTAAACGTGGGTTTGGTTTCAAATATGCGGCATCGTCTGACTCATACCATTCAAAGAAGTCATTTTTGATGGTGCGTGTCTTGTCGACGGGTTTGATAGCATTAGAATGGTTAAGAAACTGAGCCTTGCCTGAACCTTTGTTACCTAATAGTAAATACAGAGGCTTTTTTCGAGAAGCTGAAAGTAGCGGGTCGATAACCATAGCTAAGCTTTCTTCTTCTGTTTCGATATGCTGATCTTGTTTAGTTTTTCTTCTTTTTAAAATCAGTGATGTGATAAAGGCTAAGTAAATGAGTGCTATCGCCCCAATGCCTATCCAGAAGATATTTGTGCCAAGAGTATCGAGCCAATAATAGTGAGCTGCAGTCCATGATAGAAGCAAGATCAAAGCGCATAATGACGAGATAATCACAGGGTTTCTTGTTAATGAATTTCTTAGCATAAGTTTTCTGGCCTTTATTCCTGCGGTTCTTGATTCATGCGCTGATGAAGCTGGGTTATCTTGTATAAATAGGTATTGACGATTGTAAGTGAACGTTCCAACTCCGCAGAATCTTGATTGCTCTCAGCATATTCAATACGACCCAATAGTGGGAACAGCGAATTGCTATATTGATAGGCACGTTTCGCTTGCCGACTTTCATCATCACGTATTACATTGGCGAAGACTGTTCGTGCTTGAGAGAACTGATTGCTAAGTTGCAGATAGTTGTCATCGAGTTGCTGCTTTTTGGTTGAAAAGTCACTTTCGAGAAGATTGATTGCCGATGAAGAAGGATAAACTGCGTTTAAGGATGTAAAAATCGCCTCGATATCATCTGCCTTCGTTACAGTTTCTGGTCGCAGATTCCAGTCTTTTAATCTGACGTCTAGATTGGAAATAATGACAGGTAGTAAGGATTCCAAAATAGGCTCTTCATATCTAGGTAGTTGAGAGATTAATGGACCAAGTTCGTCAAGCGTTGCACCTGTGATTTGAGATTTGAAACTGGATACTTGATAGTATTTAGCTCCAAAATGTGCGGCAAGTGCGATAGAGAAAATCACTAATATGATAGTGAAAGTGCGCAGTCGAACGTTATTTTGTTTAGGTAGTTTCTTAGCCGTTTCTTCCGTTCTGATCTCTGATGCTTTAATCATAACGGAAACGTCCGAGTTCGCTCTTTGTGCTACTGGCCTTGCTTCTTGCTTTTCATTAGTTTTTGGTTGTTGGAGTAGTTTCTTTTTCTGTTGCTGATCACGGATATCGTCAATCCATTGTCCGAACTGTCGACGTATTGAACCAAGTGAAGGAGCCTTGATGCCGTAATGTAGTCTCATCTCTTCTTCGATTCGGAGACAAATTTGATGGCCGGCTTCGAGTAATGGCAGGTCGTCTTCAGTGACAGACAGACGTTTGATTCTTTTTTCACCGTGCTCGGTGAGCCACTCAATCGCGCCAATTCTTGCATTAGACTTCTCAGCGCTAGGGTAGGCTGTAGTCCAATATACAACAGTAAGGTCAAGAATAGCGTTTAGTCCCTCGATGAAGCCTTTGATACCGTCAAGGTGGGCTGCCGAGACGGCGTAATAGGAGGCGACACGAAAATCTTTACTGTGATGCGTTAGAAGCGTTTTGGCTGATTTGTGAACTTTCTTCCAAGAGACAGTAGCGGTCACTTTGCTAATGTTGTTGATCTGTCTTTTAATGTCATCAAACTCTTCAAGTTCAGTTGGATTTATTCCCTGAGGAATATCACCAATAATTGGTCTCCTGGCAAAGTCTGAAAGATACATATAGATACCGCTACTTAATGAGTGATTAAATTAATTTTTATAACTTTATTTAGGTGTGGGGTTTACAGTTTTTGGATTTTATATCTATATTTTACAAATGGTATATGTAATTAGGTATATTATTTTCTTAAATTGATTTTTGTGATATTCATTCAAGGATCTAATCCTTGTATGCAAGTGTATTGTCATTATGATTGATTGTTTTGTCGCAAAATATAATGAGTAGGTTAGGTGGCAAAATCTGTATTTATTGTTGCCTGCCGTTTGAATGTAACATTTTGTAAAAATATTGAGGTTATTTGTAATAAACTATAGGGTCATTGAAGTGTAAGTCTATTTTATATTATTTATATTTATGGGGCTTTTCTGGCTATTATTTTTAGAAATTATTACTGTTAAAAATGTTATTAATTTCCTTCGTGGTTATTTTTTTGACTTCAATAGTCATAACGTTCTTATTGATGGTCAAATTGCCTAAAGTTAATTCCAATGCGCTACGTATATTGAAAATGAAATATCTTCCGGTATTGTGCGCTAAAAGTGACGGTCTTTAGTTGGAATTAAGGATATATGATGCAGAAGACTATTTATGTTAGTGCAATACTATTGATTGGTTTGCTCTCGTCTGCAGTAAACGCAAAAGGTAACCGATACGGCGGTACAATCAGCCAGTTCAGTATTGAAAGTATCGATTACGAACAGGGTAAAAGTGGTGAAGTAGATGCTTTGCGCTATGGCTTAACTTATACACGCCCAATTGACGAGAACAACAATCGATGGCGTTGGTGGTTTGGTGCCAACTATTTGAATGAATCAGTAAAGGCGCCGGACAATGGCGTCTATCAAGAGGTATCGAATTTCGAATTTCGAGTTGTTCCTCAGTACGCATTAACAAATGTATCATTTATTACACCATATATTGGTGCAGGCGTGTCATTGGGTTACTCACAATATTCTCGGCGTTGGGTCGTTGATGACGAAGGTTATAAGTATGGTGACCAGCTCGACGATATTGATCAGTTTGAGGTGAGTTTAGTTGGATCCGTTGGCACTGTTATTAAATTGGGCAGTAATCCTAATGCTCATTTGCAATTTATTCCTCAGGTCTCTTATCTCTTCCCTGTTTATAACGATGGTATTGGTGGGTTAGAGCTTTCTGTTTCGCTACTTTTCTAAGGTTATTCTATGCAATTGAAACAGCTTATTCTTGTAGTTGATCGGTGCCCTGAAGAATATTTGGGAACAAAGCAGGTTGAGTTGCCCGATAGCGGGGGATCAATTGGCCGAAACAATGGTTGTACGCTAACGTTAGTCGATCATAACCGTTTTATTTCCGGTACACATTGTCTGATATCGGTTTATGGAGACACATACTATCTAAGTGACGTTAGTACGAACGGTACGTTGATCAATGGGGAGAAAATATTAAAGAATCAACCTGTCTCATTACACGATGGTGATTCAATATCACTCGGACAGTATGATTTCTCTGTTTCATTTGAATCGATTAGCACCACTGTGGATATAGCCTCTGATATCGCACCTGAACGTGACTCTATTGATCCACTCGTTTCACTTGGTAAAGCACCTACAGAATCTCTTCAAGAGTCTCGAGGTGCTTTAGAAGACATGTTTTTAGAAACATCTCAAGCCGAGGACCCTAGCTTAGACCCTGTAACGCATTTGCAGTTCTCTATGGGGGATGAAAGTGAGCATTTGATTGCGGATGACCAAGAACATCGTGCAAGTAACAGTGTTGAGTCCACTGCTGAACCATCCACGCAGCAGTGGGTGGATGATAGTTTGTCAATTGATTCTGAGTTTGATGTGCCAAACTTAATTCCTGAAGATTGGATTGGAAGTGCTGGCTCTGCGAATCATGATATCGACTTTGATGCGGCTGAAAATTCTAACATCCTTGCTGGGCGCAGCGGTTCTGTTTCGAGTGATGAAATGCCTCCTAAAGACGTTGAGTATTCTGCAAAAGTAGACTCGAATTTGAAAGGCTCTGCGACCGCAGTAAATGCTCAAAACGAAAGACCGCATTGGGAAGAAGTGACGCGCCCATTTACTCCTAGCCAAAGTGCTCACGATGCCACCGAAGAACCTCAACGTAAAGACAACTTAGATTCACCAGCACTGAGCTATACGGGTAGCGCGTCAGAAGATGCAAGACTTGCTTTTTTTAAAGGGCTCGGAATCGAAGATCCGAGTCTGTTTAGTAATAAAGATGAGTTTTACCTTCAGATGGGGACGTGTTTAAGGCTTTGTATTGAGAACTTTCAGTCTCAGCTCCAAGAAGTTGTCGAAGCGAAAGGGGAAGAGGAGTCTGAACTAACTGAATCTGATTTGACGACTTTGATGCTTACGTTAAACCAGCAAAGTCTGCTATCCCCTAGAGATCTTATTGAGCAAGTAATTGATGAGCTTGAGGAGCATAAACAACATCATCAAAGAGCGACGAAAGAAGCTCTTGATGAACATATGATGCAAATGGATCCCAAGGAGTTTGCAAAAGAGGTGAGTTCAGAATCGCGATTTATGACAAAGCGCGGCCTTTGGAAAGACTACTGCCGTTACTACAACGAGCATGCAAGCTCAAACAGTACACAGAGTATCAATACCCTAATCAAGAATAAATACCAAAGATTGGTGAAAGAAGCGCATGTCTAAAGTGAAAGCCCTTTCCATTCTAATCATTAGCCTGATTATGTCTGGATGCACCATGTGGGGTCAGCTAAAAGAATCGACAGGTCTGACTCCTACAACGTCTTCAATTGAGCTCATTATTGAGGCCGATGATGTGTTGAATTTGAGGGAAGGGGGACAGTCCTCTCCTGTCATATTAAGGATACATGAGCTCAGCTCTCCAGTATTGTTCAGAAGCTTAGATTTCTTCGCTTTGTTTGAAAATGATAAGGCCTCTTTGGGAGATGAATATCTCAAACGTTATGAGTATCAACTACAGCCCGGAGATTCGATTCATGAAATTATCGAACTTACTCCTGAAACAAGAGCGCTAGGTTTCTCCGTAGCATTTCGAAATATTAGTGGTTCCTCTTGGCGTCGAGTCGAATTAGTTGAAGAAAAAACTGAGTATTATCTGAAACTGAAATTAAAAGGTAGTGAGTTAAGTACTGACGCTACTCGTGGTATCGAACAGACTTACTTCTAAGGATTCAAAATGTCTCTATACAACCCTGTAGTCTGGCAAGACGGCATGTTTATGAAGCCGCAACATTTCCAGCAACTCGATCGCTCACAGCATAAGTTTAGTGGTTTGTTGAGCGCTAATACCTCGCCTCTTTATTGGGGCGTAAAACGAATTGAGCTCAACAATGAGCTGCTCAGTCTTGGGAAAATTGGTATTAGTGGTGTGGAAGGTATTTTACAAGACCGAACACCGTTTAAATTGCCCGAATTTGCGGAGCTGCCAGAAGTAAGAGAAGTTGATGCAGCTTTTACAGACAAAATTGTTTTTTTGTGTTGCCCACTCCCCTCTGAACGCAGTGAAGTTTTCGGTCAAAATGGTAGCGGATCTCGCTATACCATTACAAGTCAGGAAGCAATCGATGCTTGTTACGACAGCCAAGATACGGCTAGCATCTTTGTTGGGCAACTGAACTTCAGACTGATGTTTGATCACGAAGACCGAAGCGCATTCACCTCAATTCCTATCGCCAAGATTTCTGAAGTGAAACCCGATGGTAGTGTAGAGTTAGATGAGAACTACATACCAACGTGTATTGACATTAGAGCTTCGAAAGTACTCTCCAAGTTCACGACCGAGTTCGCTGCGATGCTGAAACATCGGGCAGAAACAATCGTGTCACGGCTAGGCGTCGTTGATCAACAGGGCGTCTCGACAGTATCTGACTTTATGTTATTGCAAACGTTGAATAGGTATGAGCCTCTCTTTTGGCATTACTCCTCCGCCGAGGGTATTCATCCGGAGTCTTTATTTCAAACTCTGCTGCAAGCTGAGGGCGAGCTCGCTACATTATGTTCAGCAACGAAACGACCAAAAGAGTTTACCCAGTATAATCATTCAGACCTAACGGGCTGTTTGTCTGAACTGTTGTCTACCTCGAAGATGACTTTGAGTGTGATGTCAGAGCAGAGAGCAATGCCGTTAGTGCTTAAAGAACAAGGATACGGTATCCGTACCGCGCCTATTTCTGATAGCTCGATCGTTGAGAAGACTACGTTCATCCTAGCCGTTAAAGCGGATGTGACACTCGATATTCTGCATACCCAGTTTGTGAGTCAGACTAAAATTGGCTCAATTGACAATATTCGTGACTTGATTAATTTGCAGCTTCAGGGGATTGAAATTAAGCCAATGCCTGTCGTGCCTAGAGCGCTGCCATATCATGCTGGCTACACTTATTTTGAGCTTGATAAAGGTTCAGAAGAGTGGCGAGCGTTATCGAATGCAGCCGCGATCGCGATTCATGTTGCTGGCGACTTTAGTAATCTTTCGTTGCAGCTTTGGGCGGTTAGACAATGAGTTATGTAGACGGTGATGTAACCGTTGTCCTCTATCAGCCCGAACCTGGCAAGCCAATGGAGGTTATGCCCGCTCCGGATTTGTCGCGCAATATTGCAGTTAAAGACTTATCGATCAACAAAATGGGTGTTAACCCATTAGTGGACCAATTTAGTTGGTTGATTGCTACGCTATCTTGTTTACCTTCTATCCCTTGGATTGATGATCCTATGCCGTTTAGAGAGCAGGTAGGGCGCGAGATTCGCAAGGGCGAAAGAAAGCTCAATGAGATGGAAGTAGATCGAGCGTCGGTTCTCGTCATCCGGTATTGCTTGTGTGCGGCTATTGATGAAGCTGTGTGTCGTCAAGAGTGGGGGAGCAACAGCAACTGGAGCCAAAATAGCTTACTTTCAGAGTTTCATAATGAAACGTCTGGTGGTGATAAATTTTTTACTATCTTGGAAAGGCTAAAAGCAGACCCGCGCAAGTATCGCCACCTGATTGAATTTCTCTATTTACTTATCCAGCTTGGATTCCAAGGGAAGTATGGGCGCGAGGAGCGCGGTGGAGAAAAGCTTGCAGATATTGCGAGCACGATCTATCGCTTGGTACGCGACGATAGACTCGCAGATAACGAAAAGTTGACTTTAGTCGACTTAAAAGCGAAGTACTTGAAAAAGCCGCTTAAGAAAGTAATTCCGCCAAAGCTTATTCTTGGGGTCACAGCGCTGATTTTTTCAGGAATGTATTTAGCGACTTATCTTATTATCGATTCACGCTTCCAACAGCTGCTTGAAGTATATCAGCAATAGAATTTTTTCGACTTAGATATAAAAAATGCCGCTAGTTAACTAGCGGCATTTTTGTTGGGTCTAAGCTGAATTAGTTAAACATTTCGATCGCCGTTTTAGGGTCGATGTATTCTAAATCAAAGCTCTCTGCAACCTCTTTGCAAGTCACTTTTCCGTGGATAACGTTTAGGCCTTCCAAGAAACCTTCATCTTCCAATAGAGCAGATTTGTAACCTTTGTTCGCGAGCTTCACGATGTATGGCAGTGTTGCATTGTTAAGCGCGAATGTTGAAGTACGTGCTACAGCACCTGGCATGTTCGCTACACAGTAGTGAACGACATCATCAACAATATAAGTTGGATCAGCGTGTGTGGTTGCACGCGATGTTTCAAAACAACCGCCTTGGTCGATGGCAACGTCAACAACGGCGGCGCCTGGCTTCATTTTAGCGATATGTTCTTTAGTCACTAGTTTCGGTGCCGCTGCACCTGGGATAAGAACCGCGCCTACTACAAGATCCGCTTCTAACACGTGTTTCTCAATAGCATCTTCTGTTGAGTAAACGACTTTTGCGCGGCCTTGGAACTCTTCGTCAAGGCGACGGAGCGTGTCGACATTGCGGTCTAGAATAGTGACGTCCGCGCGTAGGCCGACAGCCATACGTGCAGCGTTAGCACCCACAACACCGCCGCCGACAACAACCACTTTTGCGGGCTCTACACCCGGTACGCCACCAAGTAATAGACCACGTCCACCGTGAGATTTCTCTAAAGTTTGAGCACCAGCTTGGATAGACATGCGACCTGCGACCTCAGACATTGGCGCAAGTAGTGGTAAGCGACCCATATTATCTGTTACAGTCTCATATGCTACGCAGACAGCTTTGCTCTTGATTAGCTCATCAGTTTGTGGAAAATCTGGTGCTAGGTGCAAATACGTAAATAATATTTGCCCTTCTCGAAGCATAGCTCGCTCGACAGCTTGAGGTTCTTTAACCTTTACAATCATTTCTGCTTTGGCGAAAACCTCAGCAGCAGTAGGAAGAATGGATGCGCCTACAGCGATGTAATCATCGTCTGAAAAGCCGATGCCCGAACCGGCACTGGTTTCTACAAATACTTGGTGACCATGTGAGATTAGTTCTCTCACACTAGCTGGAATCATACCGACACGATACTCGTGGTTCTTGATTTCTTTAGGTACGCCAATGATCATCCTGACTCCTCGTTTTATTTTGGTTGTATTATCTATGTGTAGGGTAATTCTGTCGAATTAATATCTAGTATAGAAGTTAGTTATCAGAATTTGATACTAAATATTAAGAAGTTGTAGTATATTTTTTTGCAAGGAAGTAATAAGGTGGAATAAAACATGGCAGACAACTACAAGAAGCCGTCCAAGGATCTAGACCGTATCGATCGCAATATCTTAAACGAGTTGCAAAAAGACGGTCGTATTTCTAACGTTGAACTATCGAAACGTGTGGGGCTATCTCCAACACCATGTTTAGAGCGTGTTCGTCGTCTAGAGCGTCAAGGCTACATTACGGGTTACACTGCGCTACTCAATCCGCAGTACCTTGATGCCTCTCTATTAGTATTTGTTGAGATTACGTTGAATCGTGGTGCGCCTGATGTGTTCGAGCAATTCAACACCGCGGTTCAAAAATTGGATGATATTCAAGAATGTCACCTAGTATCAGGTGATTTTGATTATCTTCTAAAGACTCGTGTATCGGACATGAGTGCTTACCGTAAGCTACTTGGCGATACGCTATTACGTCTTCCGGGTGTCAATGACACAAGAACCTACGTGGTTATGGAAGAAGTGAAACAAACCAATCAGCTTGTTATTAAAACTCGTTAATTGCTAACGCAGTCAGGATAGCTGTCCATATTCTGACGTTAGACAATTGGGTTTTTGACTTTGATATGGTTAAATCGATCTGAGCGGCTTTTGCCGCTCAGATTGTTTTTATCTCTTTGTATTTCCGCTATCAACCGTCACAATAGGTTGTTGATGCGTAACGAATTCAAGTTGGTGTATGTTTAAGCAGACCAAAAATCTATTAGGCTCATCGAGTTCTAAAGTCGAAACCATTGTGAAAACGGGTCAAGAGTCTCAGCCTTCTCGTTTATCAGGCCCTCAGCGTCTTAAAGAGTGTGGGCTAATTTTATCTGTCCTTCTCGCTATGCTCCTAACTGTTGCATTGATGTCTTTTAGTCCGGCGGATCCTTCGTGGTCGCAGACTGCTTGGGGCGGAGAGATAGAAAATGCAGGTGGCCTTGTCGGAGCATGGATTGCCGATACTCTATTTTTTACCTTTGGCTCATTGGCGTATCCCATTCCGGCGATCATTGTCGTTTTTGCGTGGGTGACTTTAAGGAATCGAAAAGAAGATGAAGCGATCGATCTTATGCTTTGGGGGACTCGTCTTCTCGGCTTAGTGATTGTTATTTTGACCAGTTGTGGCCTTGCAGATATCAACTTCGATGATATTTGGTACTTCTCCTCAGGTGGCGTAATTGGTGACGTGTTAACGAGTTTAGCGTTACCAACATTGAATGTATTGGGTACAACACTTGTACTTCTATTTTTGTGGGGAGCGGGCGTGACGCTTCTCACCGGAGTATCATGGCTAACTATTGTGGAGTGGGTCGGCTCCAGTGCAATTGCTCTGTTTACTTCACTGATCAATAAACTTCGTGGTGAGCAAGATGAAGTCCATGAGCCTGTTCTAAAAGAGCCAGCAGAGGATAGCGTCGTTCAAGAAGTGTCGGCGCAGCAAGAACCCATTATCGGTGACTTAGATGAAGCTCCGTCGAAAGAGCCGCGTCGATTCAATATTCACATGCCAGAATCTCATCAGCAGGACACTATTCAACCGCTCCGCAACCAAGAAGCTCAGGTTGAAGAATTTACAACAGAGACAAAAGAAGAAAAAGACATCGTATTTGCTGATAATCAGCCTGAGCGAGTTACTCAGTTGGGAGCGACAATCGAAGAGCTTGAGGCTGCTGCATTGTCCGCAGACGATATGCCGTTACAAGAAGAGCCTATAGAGCCTCAGATGCAAGAACATCTTGAGTACGCTTCTATGCCAGATCCTGCAGCTTTGAACCAAGATAATATATCCAACCCGCAGACGGGAGATCTGCCTTGGCGGCGTGAAACAGTCGAAGATACAGAATCTGACGAGCAGAAGCCGATGATCAGTGAGGAAATTCTTGAGCAGATCACTGAACAAGTCGAACCAAATCAGCACGTAGAGCCAACGATATCGGACATAGACACCGTTGATATCGAAGAGGTTGTCGAACAGCCTTTGTCAGAGGAAGGATCTTCTTTTCAAGAGCCTGTGGTTGCAGAGCCTTACGAGCCAGAAGAAGAACAAGATGAAGACGTACAAGCTTTTCAATCAATGGTGTCTGACGCGCAAGCCAACATGGCTGCGCAGCAAAACCCATTCCTTGTACAGAAAGAGCCAAATCTGCCTAAACCGGCGGAGCCAATGCCGACGCTTGAGCTGCTGTATCATCCAGAGAAACGTGAGAATTTTATCGACCGCGCCGCTCTTGAAGATATTGCTCGCTTGGTAGAAGCGAAGCTAGCAGATTATAAAATTAAAGCGGAAGTGGTTGATATTTTCCCAGGGCCGGTTATTACTCGCTTTGAGTTAGATCTGGCACCAGGTGTTAAAGTAAGCCGTATTTCAGGCCTATCGATGGACCTCGCGCGCTCTTTATCAGCAATGGCGGTTCGCGTTGTGGAAGTGATCCCTGGCAAGCCTTATGTTGCTTAGAGTTGCCAAATATGAGCCGACAGACAGTGTACTTCTCGGATGTTGTTGGCAGTCAGCAATTTATTGATTCTAAATCACCGACTACGGTTGTGCTTGGTCAAGACATAGCGGGTGAAGCTGTAGTTGCTGACCTGTCGAAAATGCCGCATGTGCTCGTAGCAGGTACGACAGGCTCTGGTAAGTCGGTTGGTGTGAACGTCATGATTCTGAGTATGCTGTATAAGGCGACACCAGAAGAAGTGCGCTTCATTATGATCGACCCTAAGATGTTGGAGCTGTCGATATATGAAGGAATTCCACATCTTCTGTCAGAAGTAGTGACGGATATGAAAGACGCATCCAATGCTCTTCGTTGGTGTGTTGGCGAGATGGAACGTCGCTACAAGCTGATGTCTGCTCTTGGGGTAAGAAACATCAAAGGCTTCAATGACAAATTGAAGATGGCAGCAGAAGCGGGTCATCCGATTCATGATCCTCTTTGGCAAGAAGGGGACAGCATGGATCAAGAGCCACCTTTATTGGAAAACCTCCCTTATATTGTCGTCGTCGTCGATGAATTTGCCGACCTAATGATGGTGGTGGGCAAGAAAGTTGAAGAGCTTATTGCGCGTCTTGCTCAAAAGGCTCGCGCGGCAGGTATTCATTTAATCCTCGCGACGCAAAGACCTTCGGTTGATGTGATCACCGGCTTGATTAAAGCGAATATCCCAACTCGTGTTGCATTTACGGTTTCAACGAAAACTGACTCACGTACCATTCTCGATCAAGGCGGCGCCGAGTCGCTGCTAGGTATGGGTGATATGCTTTACTTACCACCAGGTTCGAGCCACACCACTCGTGTGCACGGTGCGTTTGCATCTGATGACGATGTTCATGCGGTCGTAAATAACTGGAAAGCACGTGGTAAACCGAATTATATTGATGAGATCACCAGCGGTGATCAATCGGCAGATACTCTACTTCCGGGTGAAAAGCCAGAAGGTGAAGAAGAGATGGACCCGTTATTTGACCAAGTGGTTGAGCACGTTGTGCAATCACGTCGCGGTTCGGTTTCTGGAGTACAACGTCGCTTTAAGATCGGTTATAACCGAGCCGCTCGTATTGTTGAGCAGCTTGAGGCGCAGGGTATCGTGAGTGCCCCGGGTCATAATGGTAACCGTGAAGTATTGGCACCCGCACCGGGACGAGAGATGAACTAATCAAATTAGACTAACAGCAAAAGGAGCATTCATTGAATGCTCCTTTTTTTGTCTGCTGGTTAGAGAGTGGTTTATTTACTTTTAGCGAACTGAGCTAAAACAATCACGCCAAGGGCAATAAGGTTACCGGCGAAGATCACTACTAGCCATTGAGGCATAGAAAGTGACAGGAACTGCCAAACGACTTTGCTGCATTCACCGTAAGCTTCAAATAGCCAAGGGGCCCATTCGTTAAGTGGTGCCCAATCAGGGAAAGTGACAAACAGATCGCACGTTGCAAACGGAGAAGGGTTAAATTGGTACCCGACGTGCTCGACAGAAAGCGACAAACCTCGGTAGGCGCTGTATCCCCAACCGGCTAAACCTAGCCAACGCACAATTGTATTCTGAGGGGCAATAGCACCAAAGATAGCGGCTCCACCAATGCCAAACATAGCGATGCGCTCATAAATACACATCACACAAGGTGGTAGCATCATGACGTGCTGAAAGAACAGGGCTGCAGCCTCAAAGAATACGACGAAGCCTAACAGCAAAAGCCAGGCGACACGCTGTTTGGAGAAAGTTTGATGAGAGAAAGGTATTTCACAGATGGTCCTTGCTATAAAAAAAGCTCTGATAACTCAGAGCTTTTTATCTTGGATTAGTTTCACATTCAACTAAAAACTTTGTTCTCTGTCGAATTAGTTACTAGTCAAATCAGTGCCCAGTCGAGCTACTGGCGCTGCTGACGTCACCAACGTGATGAGAAATCCAACCCCAATCATAGAAATTTGCTGTCATTGGTTCGATGAAGAACACGATGCCAATCATGCCAACAATCGCTAGTACGATGGTATAAGGGAATGCCATGACGACCATGCGACCGTATGAGAGTCGGATAAGCGGTGCAAGTGCCGACGTTAACAAGAACAGGAATGCCGCTTGTCCATTTGGCGTCGCTACCGACGGTAGGTTGGTACCAGTGTTGATTGCAACGGCAAGCAGGTCGAACTGATCACGGGTGATCATGCCTTCAACGAGTGCAGTTTTAACTTCGTTAATGTAAACCGTACCCACGAAAACGTTATCCGACACCATGGATAATAAGCCGTTTGCCACATAGAACAGCGCTAACTGTGTGCCTTTGTCTTCGACCGCTAAAACAGCATCGATAATAGGCTTAAACAGTTCTTGGTCGATGATTACAGCAACAATTGAAAAGAACACGGTGAGTAGGGCGGTAAATGGAAGCGCTTCTTCGAAAGCTTTGCCAAGCGAGTGTTCTTCTATAACACCAGTAAAAGAAGTCGCTAAAATGATGACAGATAGACCAATTAGGCCGACTGCTGCAAGGTGAAGCGCAAGGCCAACGATGAGCCATACCGCAATGAAACCTTGAACCCAAAGTTTGGCAACATCTTGCTTGGTGCGGTTAGCACGCTCTTCGCGATCAAAGTCTACAAGGATTTGGCGCACATTTTCAGGAAGCTTAGCGCCGTAGCCGAAGATTTTAAGTTTCTCTACCGCCACACATGTTGCTAGTCCACAGAAGAATACGGGAAGGGTTACCGGAGCCATACGAATGATGAATTCACCAAATAGCCAGCCTGCTTGGTCTGCAATGATAAGGTTTTGTGGTTCACCAACCATGGTCATTACGCCGCCAAGTGCAGTACCGACACCGGCATGCATTAACAGAGAGCGCAAGAAAGCGCGGTAGTTTTCTAAGTCGTCACGAGTAAGTTCACACAAGTGTTCATCTTGAGTGTGATCGTGAGACACCGTCGATACTTTGCCGGATGCCACCTTGTGGTAAATAGCGTAAAAGCCGACAGCTACACTGATTACGACTGCAATAACCGTCAGGGCATCAAGGAAAGCAGATAGAAAAGCCGCTGCAAAACAGAATGCCACAGAGAGAGTTGACTTAGAGCGAATGCCTAGAAGTATCTTGGTAAAAATGTAGAGCAGCAATTGCTTCATGAAGTAGATACCAGCAACCATGAAGATCAGCAGTAGCATAACTTCGATATTCGCGACCAACTCATGCTTAACTTGCTCAGCGCTGGTCATCCCAATTGCTATCGCTTGAATGGCCAATAAGCCGCCAGGTTGCAGTGGGTAACATTTTAAGGCCATGGCCAGAGTAAAAATGAACTCAACGACAAGTAACCAACCAGCAACGAAAGGGTCAACGAAGAAAAAAACGAAAGGGTTAATGATTAGGAAGGCAATTATGGCAACTTTGTACCAGTCCGGCGCTTTACCAAGGAAATTCTTGATAAAGGCATTTCCAAGAGACATGGGCATAAAAAATACTCTTACTGTTGTTATATATTCGACACGCTAAGGCTTGAATTTTTTCGTCGGCGGGTGGGCTACGAGTTCCGACGCAACAGTGACTTAGAAAAACAACAGCTGCACATAATCCATTGTGGTCTTGCCAAGTCACTCCCTGAGAAAGACAAGCACTCATACTTCGCCCGCAACTCTACTCTTAGTTTATTCATAGTCAATAAAAAACTTTATATAGATATTTAGGCAGATGATATTTTGTCTAAAAACGCGATCAAAGTGGGGAATTTGTGAATGCATAGTTGCCAAAAAGTGAATTGGGTGAGTTATGAGAACTAAATCTATGCTCATGAGCAATTTATAAGATGTAAATGAGCTAAAAAGATAATACTAAAGTGTAGGTTTTTAGCTAACAGTGGACCGTGAAAACCCCTACAGTTATTAGGTGCCTATTAATAACAATGGAGTAAACTTGATATTTTATATGCTTGATATTAAAAACATCACCTATTCATATGATGAACATTTAGAGCTTTTGCTCTATTGTTAGTGTTTTGATAGTTTATTGTGTCTAGGTTTCCGATAGCGCTTAACTAGTGGTATGATGAGTTAATTCTACGTAATTAGACAAAATTGGATTCATACCGAATGGTCATCAAGGCAAAAAGCCCAGCAGGATTTGCTGAAAAGTACATTATCGAAAGTATCTGGAATGGCAGATTCCCACCTGGTTCAATCTTACCTGCTGAGCGAGAGCTATCAGAACTGATTGGTGTAACGAGAACAACGTTACGAGAAGTACTTCAAAGGTTAGCACGTGATGGCTGGTTGACGATTCAACATGGCAAACCGACGAAAGTAAATCAGTTTATGGAAACGTCTGGATTGCATATCCTAGATACGTTGATGACGCTTGATGCAGATAACGCAACATCGATCGTTGAAGATCTTCTCGCAGCGCGCACAAATATCAGCCCAATTTTTATGCGCTATGCCTTTAAAACCAATAAAGAGACGTCTGAGCGTACAATTCATAACGTCATCGAATCTTGTGAAGCGTTATTAGCCGCGCCATCTTGGGATGATTTTATGGCGTCTTCTCCTTACGCTGAGAAAATCCAACAGCATGTGAAAGATGACGGAAACAAAGATGAGATAGCGCGCCAAGAAGCATTGGTGGCCAAGACATTTAATTTCTATGATTACATGTTGTTCCAACGTTTGGCATTCCACTCTGGTAACCAAATTTATGGTCTAATTTTCAATGGCTTGAAAAAGCTTTATGACCGAGTAGGCAGCTACTATTTCTCGAACCCAGAAGCTCGTGAACTAGCAATGAAGTTTTATCGTGAGTTGCTTGAGGTGTGTGAAACAGGTGATAGAGATAAACTACCTGTGGTTGTTCGCCATTACGGTATTGAAAGCGCGCAGATTTGGAACCAAATGAAAACCACACTGCCAACGAATTTCACCGAAGATGACTCTTAGTCATTGAGCTATTGTGATTTGATGAAAGAAAACCCGCTGCTTAGCGGGTTTTTTTGCATTTAATCGAGCTCTTATTCGTAGCCGCCCGCGTCCTTAAACCACTCGGTTAGATGCGTTTTAAGCTGCTTCAGCTCATCTGGGCCAATAAGCGCTAAGCCCAGGTCCTCAGCACGAGTAATGTCATTGTAGCGAAGCGGTCTGAAGCTCACTAGCATGGCACGTGCTTGCAGGCCGCCAAGTAGATCTCGCAACGATTCAAGCTTGTATAGGGTGTCATCGCCATCGTCGCGCATACCTTTGGTTTTACACTCAATGATATGGAGTTTGTTGTTCACAACAGAAGCGACATCGAGTTCATTTCTTACTTCTCTGTCGCCGCGCTGGCGATAAACTTGAACGTTCAATGATCGGTCTTGAATGGTCGGCATATCGTCTTGGATCTGCCTTACCGTGCTATGGACTAGTGTTTCGAGCCATTCGCCATTAGAGAATCGTCTGGCATCTTCGCTGACGAAAGTTAGTAAGCCGTTCTCATAAGAGGCTATTTCCGTTTCGACCAGATCATCGATGAGCATTTTTAACTCTCGATAGCCTTGCTGTTTCTCCGTTAACTGAACCGATAGGGTTTGCTCTTTACGGCAGGTTGTCGCGAGGTAGTTTAGGGTCGCTAAGCCAGGGCCAAGTTCAAGCGCGTTACTGGCCCAACGCTCTCCAAGATCATAAAGTTTCTTATCAAGTTGAGGTGGAAGTTCGACGTCGTTGAACTCGCCCCGCGCTCCAAAAATAGTCAGGTAATCTGAGATGGTGATTCGATCTTGAACCTGTGCGTCTTCTCTTGCATCTGGATATAACCAGCACAGACGGTCGCTATTCGGTTCAACAACAAAGATTGGCCAGTGATAGGTACGAAATACTTCGTAGACAGACAATAGTCGGTGTCGTAAACCGCAGCTCGCATTTAGCTTTATTTCTTCACCGCGCAGCTTTAGATCTTGAGCAAGTACCGATACAGACTCTTTTATCTTAGAGGTGTTCGCTACATTCGGGATCTGATAAAACTCCGAAGTAATGTCCCGTTGTGCAAGGACTTTGTGCAGTCGTAGATACATCTCTTCTTGGCTTTCTACGCCAATGAAAACAATATGGGTGCTAACGGTGCGGTTATCTAAAAGTGGAGTGACTAATCGAATGGGGTCTTGATCGATAATCCCTACATGTACTGCCATAAAGCGTCCTCAATTATGGCCTGCAGAGTGATAGTTAGAAGAATAGCGCAGGCTCTTATACCGATATAATACCCATGCATTAAAAAAACAAGGGCGACTTAATCAATAAGTCGCCCAGAGTGGTTAAATAAGTAATTGTGTGTAATTAGGGCGTGTTGATCTTTCGAGCTGATTTTTGCAGCACTTTGCGGGAAGTTTATACAAGGCAGAGGCATTGATGTGTAGCTAGCTACATGAGAAGCCGATAACGCAGTAGAAATGAACCGCAAAGGCTGCCCGAAGGGTTCGGCTAAAATCGTTTTATGCTTTGTTGAAGACTCTTTGCTTAGAATAACTAGGCTAAACAGTCTTCGCCGCGCCTAAACCGATTTTATCTCGAACAAAAATTAACCACTAAAGATCAACACGCCCTAGTTATTTCTATAGTTTGAAGCGGTGAACCAAGTCACCTTGCTGGTTAGCTAGTGCGGTTAAGTCAGCACTGGTTCTTGCGATCTCTGACATAGCTTCATAACTGGTGCCAGCGATTAAATTGATCTCTTCGATGTTACGAGCAATATCTGAAGTTGTATGGCTCTGTTCACCCGCCGCTTCAGAAATGTAGCTACTCATTTGACTGATTTCTAAAATCAACGCTTGTATCTCTTCCATCGCACTGTTTGCATTAGAGGCTTGCTCGACCGACAGTTCCATGTCGCTCATACAGCTTTCAATCACTTTACCGGCGGTTGAAGACGAAGACTGCAGATTGCTGATCATGTTTTCAATCTCAGACGTCGATTCAGTGGTACGTTGAGCGAGAACTCGAACCTCATCGGCTACGACTGCAAAGCCACGGCCCTGTTCACCCGCACGTGCCGCTTCGATGGCTGCATTCAACGCAAGCAAGTTTGTTTGCTCTGCGATATTGCGAATAACATCCAAAATAGAGCCGATGTGGCCACTCATTTTCTGCAGTTCAGAGACGGCTTCGACCGATTCGTTAAGACGAGCTTCAAGCTGATTGATGGTTGAGATATTGGTGCTCATGATCTGACGTCCAGACTCAGAGGCAGTTTCAACTTGCTGAACCATGCCCAGTGAGTTTTGAGCGCTTTGAGCAACTTCTTGCACTGAATGCGCCATTTCTGTCATGGCCGTTGCAACATTTGCGGTTTGTTCACGTTGGCTATTAAGCTGCTTTTGCGCTCCGCTAGAGGTTTCTTGGTTGCTGTTTGCCGTCGACGTTAAGTTGTCTGACGCATCGTTGAGCTTCACTAAGATGTTGTGAAGGTTGTCAGCGAGTGAGTTGATGTGACCACTGACGCGGCTAAACTCGTTGTTGTAACGAATGTCGATACGCTGAGTCATATCACCATCCGTCAATCCTTCTAGCGTTGACAGAATGCGAGTAAGCGGCTCACGCACGCTTTGTGCAATGTGGTAACCAATACCACCCGCAAAGAGCGCCATGACGATACCGATAGCAATCGCTTTGATAACACCTTGATCGTAGACCTTACCAGCAGCCACAAGTGATTGGTTTAGACCATCAGTCGCGACTTGGTTGAAAGAGTCTAAGATTGCCAAAGCCGTATCCACTTCAGCGGCAAGGTTGCCAATGTTTTCATACAGCGCAGCGCGAGCAATAAGGTAGTTGTTGTGCTGATCCAATACACCGCCACTTTGGCCGATGTCGATAGTAAACTGTTTAACCGACTCATCAAACGCATCTTTTAATGCAGGCAATTGAGTTGCCAGACCTCGGAAGGCATAGTTTAAGTGGGTGACCGCTTTTTTGTTCTTCTTCACTGCGGCATCAACAAATGCCACATCGCTGCTTGCCAGCGCGTCTGAGGTGATGACCTCGGCATCTTTCAGTTTAATGAAATAGCTTTTAGCCATTACTTTTACAGCGATGCTGTCTTGGTCATCAACAAACTCTTTCATGCCAACGCTAAGCTCAGAATGCAAACGTTGGAATTGACGAGTGGATTGTTGAACTTGCTCTTGTGACACAAACATTTGCTGGTAATTATCCATGGCTGTTTGCGCTTCACTGAAGTAGCGAGCTTGCATTTCTTTCAACTGAACAATGCGTTCCTCAAGTTGCGGATTGTTAGCACTTGCCAGCTCTAATCGTCCTAGAACATCATTGAACGCGTTTTCCGACTGAGCAAACTCGTCGCGCATAGCTGCCATGCGCTCTTGGTCTTGCGTTGTCAGGAAATCTTTAAATGATTTGTCTGCTGATAACAAACTGACGTTGGTTTGATTTGAAAGTGACACCAACGGTAGTGATGTGTTTGAAACTGTCTCGAAGTCTGAGTGGATTTGATTCATACCGCTCATCATCATTGCTGTTGTCGCAATGAACATAATGATGATGAGGGTAAAACCGGCATACATCCGCCTAATTACCGAACCCTTCATAAACAACTCTCCCTAAAAACTAAAAAAGACAAATCCGTCTCAAAAAAAAGGTAACAAAGTATCGGCCATTGTATTGAATCTGAGATACGCGTTTTATGACGCACAATACAAATTTTTGCCTCGAAATTAATCGAGTTGTCATTCGTGTTAACTAGGTTGGGTTTTCAATTGAGCTTTTATACAGCATGGCGCATACTATCCGAAAACAATCAAGCCAAACCCAGATTACGGAGAGTTCCATGGCTGAAGAAACCATATTTAGCAAGATTATTCGCAAAGAGATCCCTGCCGACGTCGTATACCAAGATGATTTGGTGACAGCATTCAGAGACATCAATCCACGCGCGCCACGCCATATTTTGATTATTCCTAACAAGCTCATCCCTACGGTAAACGATATTGAAGAAGAAGATGAAGCTGTAATGGGCCGTATGTTTACTGTTGCCAAGAAGCTTGCAAAAGAAGAAGGCATTGCAGAAGATGGTTACCGCCTTATTATGAACTGTAACCCTCATGGTGGCCAAGAGGTTTACCACATACACATGCACCTTGTTGGTGGCCGACCACTAGGACCAATCCTAGTGAGCTAACCCAGCGATAGAGGTTTGGCAACTTTTTCCAATTTTCCCTGTCAAAAGTCTATATCAAATAGATACGCCACCTTTTTAGGTGGCGTGTTATCCTTATTAGCACGACTCTTCTAACCTCGTTCATTATCTATATGGAGCAAGGATTGCAAAAATTACTACGTTCATGTGTTGTTATCGTTTCAGCAGTCGTATTGAGCGCATGTTCAAACTTGTCAGCAGGTAATCTGTTTAGCCACTACACGGTGCAAAATCAGAAAGTACAAAGGTCAGTGAAAGCCGGTGATTATGAAAAAGCGGCCAGCCAACTGCCCGAATCAATGGCGGGCGATATCCTCGACAACTTTGAAAAAGGGCGCGTTTACCTACTTAATGAACAGTACGAGGAAAGTAGCGCCGCATTTAGTGTCAGTGATCAAGCGGTAAGACAATGGCAAGATCAAGCGACCATTTCCATTTCTGAAACGGCGACAGATATTGGATCGCTGGCGGTCAACGATAACTTAAAAAATTATCAACCTTCAGATTATGAGCTTGGCTTTTTGCATTTGTATATGGGGCTAGGTTACCTGATCGATAATGATCTTGAAGGTGCGCTGATTGAAATGCGAAGAGCAAACCAAGTTCAAGAGCGCGCGAAGCAAACGCGAGAAAAAGAACTCCAAGCCGCGGAAAGCGAGCTAAAAAAACAAGGCATTTCACCAAACTTGGGCAGCGTATTGTCACGTTATCCAGATGCCGGTGAAAAACTGCAAGCTGTCCAAAATGGGTATCTACTGTTTTTGTCTGGCCTATTGTATGAAACGGAAGGGGACTTAAACAGCGCGTATGTGGACTATCGAAGAGCTTTGACTGTCTTACCCGATAACCTTCAAGTTATTGAAAGTTCGATGCGTGTCGCTCGTCGCTTGGGAATGAATCAAGATTTAGAGTTGTTAACTAAGCGCTATGGGGAACTTCGTTTACTCGCCGATGATGAAGCGCGAGTCATTGTCATCGATGAACAAAGCGTGGTTGAAGCGATGCAAGGTTGGCAGCTATCGCTGCCTGTTTACGATAGTCGAGGTAACGGCGCTATTTACTCGTTGGCGCTTCCATACTATCAAGACCAAGGCTTAGAAAAGTTTTCCTCGCTACAATTAAATAATCAAGCACTGACATCGAGCCAGCTAGTTGATGTTAACTTAATGGCGCAGAATGATCTTTCCGAGCGCATGACGAGCATTGTGATCAGACAGGCTTTACGCGTCTACGCTAAAGATCAGATTCGGAAAAGTGCCGCAAAGGGTGATGATGTCGGAAATTTACTGTTCAACGTTTGGAACACGTTGACGGAACAGCCGGACACTCGCAGTTGGCAAACTCTACCAGGGCAAGTTAGAAGTGCAAGTATGCATGTCCCTGCGGGTGAACAAAGCCTGAAAGTGGGTGGTGAAGAATACAAATTTAACGTTGATGCTAACCGAACCGTGTTGGTATGGGTATCTCGCCAAGGTCAGAATTCGACTATTTGGCACAAACAGTTAGGGAACTTACGATGAAAAAATGGTGGATGGCTTTCGCCGCGTGTATTGCCTTAGTCGGCTGTGCAGAAAATACCTCAGGGCTAAGAATAGACGGCGGAACGCAAAATGTTTGGTTTGCAGATAACGTTCTTGCGTCGCGTTTGATTATTGATGATATCGCGACCACTGAGGTCGACGGTTATGCCCGCGGTGTAGTGCGCTTAACCAGCAACTATAACGGTGACCAGAACGTTCAGTACCGTTTCTACTGGTACGACGAAGAAGGCTTAGAGGTTAACACTAAGCTAGCTCCTTGGAAGCCTGCGATTATCCGCGGTCATGAAAGCATCGCAATTTCTGAAGTGTCGGTTAATCCGAATGGTAAAAACTTCCGGGTTCAGATTCGTGAGCTAAAACAGTAATTATTTAAGCGGGTTTCAATGCATGAAGCCCGCCCATCTTATTGAATGATAAATTGGTAATTTTGAGGAACCAATGATGAAAAAAAGCGTTATTGCATTACTTGGCCTAGCAGTTTTACTAGGCGGCTGTTCTAACAAAGTGAGCTACGGGGATGCTCAAGCGGTAGAAACGACCACGATTGATTTTGGTTCAACGGACCTTCAAACCATCGCTGGAGAAATGGTCGATAGCATGATGATGTCAGGTTCTGTGGCGGCGATTACTCGTGATGAGCGTCCAATCGTTTTTGTGGAACGCATCAAAAATAAGACCAGTGAACACATTGATACGGAATCAATTACCGATAGTATCAGTACTAAGATGCTGAATTCTGGCAAGTTCCGTTTTGTAGATATGGATCGTGTCGAGTCTGTTCGTGATCAGTTGAACTTCCAAAACAACGATGAGCTAGTCAATCAAAGCACGGCAATTCAGTTTGGTAAAATGGTTGGTGCTCAGTACATGCTATACGGCAACCTATCCAGTATCGCTAAATCTGCAGGCAGCGACAAAGATGTCTACTACAAAATGACCATGCGCCTGATGGATCTTGAAACAGGTCTTATTGAGTGGGCGGATGAAACTGAAATCCGTAAGCAAGAGTCAAAAAGCTTATTGGGACTTTAAAGTACGAGGTCTATAGACCTGTAAGAGAAGGAGTGTTTTATGGCGAGGATGTCTTGGTCTGAAGCTGTCAGCTTGATGAAACCTTAGTTGGCTTAGAACACTTTTTCTCGACAAGCCCTTCTTATGCACAAACGCTGACAGGAGGGCTTACCAATCGATGTTGGAAAATCGTACTGCCAGATGAGTCTGCGTTTGTTTGGCGTCCGACAACACACCTTACGAAAGCCTTTTCTATTTCTCGCTTTCAAGAGTACCAAATTCTCTCCTCCATTGAAGATAGTCAAATTGGCCCTAAACCTTGGTTCATTAATGAAAAAGGGCTGCTTGTTGAGTGGATAGAAGGTTCACCTTTAACCGACACCCTCACATTTGATGAACTTCTTGAGACTATGGTTCAGATTCATCAGCTCGATACCACCCGAGTCCCCGCCGTCCCTTTCAGTTTTACAGCTCGTGTCGACCATTATTGGATGAAGTTGTCTGCAGAGAATCGCTGTAAGGAAGTAGAAGCAATTTATCAGCGATGGAGAAATGCGCCGAATCTCGCAGAAGTCGGTCAGACCCTATGTCATTTTGATTTGGCCGGTTACAACATGGTGGCGACCCCACACCAGTACCGAGTGATTGATTGGGAATATGCCTCAATAGCTGATCCTCGCTTGGACTTGACCTTAAGTATCGATGTTATGGGGGTCGAACCCACACAGGCTGTGCTTGATTACTGCCGACTTCGTGGTGTGGAAGGTGTTGACGACTGGGTTGAAGGTGTCATGGCATGGAAACCAAGAGCAACGATGATGGCTTTGTTATGGTATCGCTTAGCCCATCAGCTATGGGGTGATGAGCAATACCTGACACAAGCAGACCTGATCAAAGAGGCTTTTTGTAGTTAGGATCACGTTTCAACTTGTTAGCCTTCAATTTTGGCTCGATTCTCTTCCTTTGACTAAGGTTCATGGTAGATTGAAGTTATAAGAACTCGGGGACATTTTTATGATTATTTACTTACACGGCTTTGATTCAACAAGCCCGGGCAACCATGAGAAAGTGCTGCAATTGCAATTCATCGACGATGATGTCCGTTTTATTAATTACAGCACTCTTCATCCTAAGCATGATATGCAGCATCTTCTTAAAGAAGTTCATAAAGTCATTGAACAGTCTGACGATCCAAACCCAATCATTTGTGGTGTGGGGTTAGGTGGTTTCTGGTCTGAACGTATCGGCTTTTTATGCGGAATTAAGCAAGTCATTTTTAATCCCAACCTTCGCCCGCAAAAGAACATGCAAGGTCGCATTGATCGTCCTGAAGAGTATGAAGACATTGCGACTAAGTGTGTGGAAGAGTTTAGAACCAAGAACAAAGATCGCTGCTTAGTGATTTTGTCGCGCGAGGATGAGATTCACGACAACTCAGCGACGGCAGAAGAGCTCGAACCTTTCTATGAAGTGGTTTGGGATGAGACCCAGTCTCACAAGTTCAAGAAGATCTCTCAACACCTTCAGGCGATGAAGGCGTTTTAAAGAGTCTTAACCCTGCAACTTATCTGAAAAATAAGCGCCTCCATTCGGAGGCCGCTTTTCTTTTTAAATTCAGTAAATAGAACTAGATAGCGCTTAGCCAATAGATTGACTGCTGCTAATCCGTACAGATATTAGTGATTTGGCGTGAATTGCGTGTTGCGAGAAAGATTTTCGCCTATATAATGGCTTTACTATAAAAAAATTGATATTTATCAAAAAAAAGTTGAGAGCGAGTAAAAAACTTGCCCATTAAGCGTAGCAATACGCATTCCAATTACGTGCAAAGCAATTGAGTTGTGAAAGACAACCTCTAACTAAAGCGAGAAACATCGCATTAAGAATTTTTGATTGAGCATTTTTGATTGAAGATCGGATTGCTTGGTCATACTTAGATTATTCATTTTTGAGGATTGTTATTGTGACACGAATTATTGTAGTAGGCGGCGGTGCTGGTGGACTTGAGTTAGCAACCAAGTTAGGCCGTACTTTAGGTCGTAAGAATCGTGCCAAAGTTACCTTGGTCGATCGTAAAGCAAGTCACTTATGGAAACCTTTGCTACACGAAGTAGCGACAGGCTCATTAGATGAAGGTGTTGACGCACTCAGCTACCGTGCTCACGCCAAAAACCATGGTTTTGAGTTCCAAATGGGCAGCCTGTCTGACATCGATCGCGAACGCAAAGTCATTGTTCTGAGTGAGCTAAAAGACGATAACGGCGAGCTACTAATGCCAAGCCGCGAACTAGAATATGACATTCTTGTCATGGCAATTGGTTCGACGTCGAATGACTTCAACACACCGGGTGTTCGTGAAAACTGTATTTTCCTCGATAGCCCAGAGCAAGCTCACCGTTTCCGCACAGAGATGAACAACCAGTTCCTTAAGCTTCATGCTAAGAAAGGTAATGGTACTGTCGATATCGCGATTGTAGGAGCTGGAGCAACGGGTGTAGAGCTTTCAGCTGAACTGCATAACGCGGTAAAAGAGCTCCGCACATATGGCTTTGGCGACTTAGATTCATCTAAGCTAAACGTAAACCTAGTCGAAGCGGGTGAGCGTATTCTTCCAGCTCTACCACCACGTATCTCAGGTGCTGCACATCAAGAGCTGACTAAGTTAGGCGTGAATGTTCGCACTGCTACTATGGTGACGGAAGCGGATAAAGATGGTCTAACGACTAAAGATGGCGAGAAGATTCCTGCGCAAATCATGGTTTGGGCAGCCGGTATCAAGGCTCCAGACTTCATCAAAGACATTGCGGGTTTAGAAACGAACCGTATTAATCAGCTAGTGGTGAACGATACGCTTCAAACCACACGTGATGAAGATATTTTCGTTATTGGTGACTTAGCACAGTGCACGCAAAAAGATGGTTCATTTGTACCACCTCGCGCACAAGCAGCACACCAAATGGCAAGTCGTGCGTTCAGCAACATCGTGGCAAAAATCAATGGTCGTGAACTTAAACCGTATGTTTATGAAGACAAAGGTTCATTGGTGTCACTGAGCCGTTTCTCAACAGTGGGTAGCCTAATGGGTAACCTCACTAAGGGTTCGATGATGATTGAAGGTCGAATCGCGCGTGTGGTTTATATCTCTCTTTATCGAATGCACCAGATGGCACTTCATGGCATGTTCAAAACGGCACTCATTATCCTTATGGGACGAATCAATCGAGTGTTGCGTCCAAACTTGAAGCTTCACTAATCAAGGTTGCTAGGGCGTGTCGATCTTTCGTGGTTAAATTTT
>NZ_JYJP01000085.1 GCF_001012815.1 Vibrio mexicanus | reverse complement strand
CTTGGATTCAAGTACGAAGTGCGACACTTACCACCAATAAAACAGTGAGATGTGCTATTCATAAGTTTACTCCCGCCAAGAAGTGAAAGACCATGAATTACACACACCTCACTGAGAATGAAAGGTATATGATTTCTGCGCTGAGAAAGCAAGGAACAACTGTTGCTAACATAGCGATACAGCTAGGTCGTCACAAGTCGACCATCTATCGAGAAGTTGAGCGTAACGCTCGCTATTGTGGTTACAACAAACGGTATTCTTATCAACCTGCAAGAGCTCAACAGCGAGCTCGAACGAGATTAAGCTATTCGAGGCGCAATAAGCGCTACGATAAGTCTGATTTCAGGCTAGTTGAGGCCTTGCTGCGCTTGGAGTGGAGCCCAGACCAAGTGGTTGGATATTTGCGGTTGAGAGGCTATCCGACGATGAGCCACGAGCTGATTTATCAGCACGTTTGGCAGGATAAAGCCGGAGGCGGAACACTGTGGAAACACCTGCGTCAGTCCACCAAAATGAGGCGTAAAAGGTACAACTCAAAAGACAGCCGAGGACGCCTAGCCTCGAAGCGTCACATAACGGAAAGACCGGTTGCCGCAAAGGAGAGAAAAGAGCCAGGCCATTGGGAAATTGATACCGTCGTTGGTCGGGGAACCAAGCACTGCATTGTGACGTTAGTTGACCGAATGACGGGTTACACATTTATAGGTCAACTGGACGATAGAACGACAGGCTCCTTGAACATAAGAATGAGCAAGATAATGAGCCGCTCAAGCTTACCCTTTAAGACGATTACAGCAGATAACGGGACGGAGTTTCACCAGTATGCACAGTTAGAACGATTTCATAACTGTTTGTTTTACTTTGCAAACCCATACCACTCATGGGAGCGAGGCACGAATGAGAACACCAATGGGTTAATACGGCAATACTTACCCAAACGAACGTCTATGTCGCATGTGACACAGAAGCTCTGCAATGAAATTGCCCACAAATTAAATACGCGCCCACGCAAACGACTTGGGTATAGAACACCAACGGAGTATATTTATGCGCACCTGTAGAAAGTGTCGCACTTCAAACTTGATACTAAG
>NZ_JYJP01000084.1 GCF_001012815.1 Vibrio mexicanus | reverse complement strand
CTAGGCAATTCTCGCTGAACAGGCACCTTGAGGTTACTTGGGTATACAGCCCTTTAGGTATATAATCGCCGAAATTGATCTAGCGCAAATAATTGAAATCATGCAAATACTCTTGGATGGCCTTTGGCAGCTTTCCCCATTGACCGATCTATCTATCCCTCAAGATGACCTTTCGTTTCCGGCTGCGCTCAGCAGTGTGCTACCCAATACGCTATCGGAAGAGGAAGTGGCACAGCAAGAGTGGCATCTAATGCATGATATTGAGGTAGATGAATCTCTTCTTAATTACCCTATCGCGGATTTTGTCATTTCTGGTGTCGATCATCATGCAGAAGTGCGCATCAATGGCGTGGCTGTGTTTGATTGTGATGCTACTCAATCTGAATATCGAAAGAACATCAAAGAGTACCTCCAGCTGGGCCGAAATCGAATAGAGATACTCTTTTTAGAAGAAGAGGAAGATTTGCTCTTCGATGAAGATTTAATACCAGAAACCGATACTGCACCTTCTCAGATAATTGAATCTGAGAGCGGAGTTTTTAATAGAGCAATGGGCATTTGGAGTACGCCTTATGTGCACTTCATTAAGCATGTTCGTTTAGAAAGCATTGAAGCGGAGCAGGTGTGGCATTACGCCGGCGGCTGTGAGGTATTGGTGCACCTTAATTTTGAGGTGTTTTCGCCGGGACTGCTCTCTGCAAGTGTGAAGTTTAATGGGATGACCTTGCAGTTGCCGATAGATATGCGCGCAAAAAAAGCGACTGCGGTATTTCAAGTGGAAGCCCCTATTATTGCGGATATAGAGCAGCCAAGCGATGAATCCCGTTACTTGATTGAGGTGACGTTGGATGAGCAGAAGTTGCAAATGCCACTGCTGCTCAATCGAGAGCTATGCTGCACTAACGCCTAATCTACGTATGAGCTTAACAAGCGTAAGACACGGTAGGCTGCTTGCGTTGCCAAACTCTTTCATGGAAGTAGTAGGCGATCGTGTTGAACGTTGGTTCAATTGCAGCCATCACTCCACCTATAAAGGCGTCTCCAGTTAATACGTACACCACACTAAAAGCGACGCTAAAATGCACGACGGCAAAGCTACTTGTTTTGATTTTCACCGAGTTTGCTAAGCGAGATAGGAATCGGCTCTTTTCCCACACTTTTTCATGAAAGTAGAACGCGATGGTGTTCACGCTTGGCTCAATCATTGCGACCAAACTACCAATTAAGATATCGCCAGTAAGTACATAGGCAACTGTGAATGCGATAGCGAAGTGAATTGCGGCAAAGTTAAGTGTCTTTTTCATAATGAGGCCTTTACGTCTAATGGAACACGGCAGTCTTATCTGATGTGCTTATTATTGATAATTATTCTCATTAGTGAAAGTTGGTGTTTCCTATTGCTTCAATAGGTAAGTTTGCATAAAAAGAGCCCCCTCATCACTCGGGTTGCTTCCATACGAGTTTAATAAACAAAAAAATCCCACGAAAGCGTGGGATTTTTTGATTAGAGCAATGGTGAGTTTAACCTTGAGGTTTAATCACCATGACATTGATCGGCGAGTTCTGAACGACCTTGCTGGCCACTGAGCCCAAGACAACTTTGTCGATTTTTGAGCGCTTATGGCTTGGCATTACGATAAGGTCTGCACCCAGCTTCTCAGCATGGTCCAAGATCGTGGTGTAAGGTTTGCCCTCAGCAACATGTACCTTGTATACGATCTCTTCTGGAATGTACTGGCTTGCAAACTGTCTTAGCTGAGACTTAACGTCCTGCTTCATTTTTTGGGCAGCATCTTTGGGGAAGTAGGTTGCGACCATAGACATATGAATACCAGGCAAAACAGTGAGAAGATGGACTTCCGCGTTACCGTGCTTTGCATGCCATACTGCTTGTTCAACCGCTTTATCTGAAAAGCCTTTGTCGTTTAGGTCAACAGGGACAAGGATTTGTTTATACATATTATTACCTGAATTAAGGTTTGATATCCTTTATAGAGAGGACCACCCAAGCTTGCTTGGATGGTCCATTGTTACTACGCGCTAAGTTCGTCCTTCTTTGCACGTCGTCTTTGATTTAAGCCTAGACCAAATAAGATCAGCAGCGTAGGGACAAAGACCCATTCTTTCATTGGGCGATCAGCCTCTTGAACCACCCATTTAATTTCCCAATCGAAGTCGATACCAGAAGCTTCGGCAGGGCTGCCAAACTCAACCATATCAACAATCATCTTGCCATCTTGCTCCATCAGCATGAGGCCCATAGACGCAATACGGTCGTCGGCTGACATGGCATCATCTTCAAATGGCAGTCGAACGGTTTTCTCAACGTAGCGACCTTCTAAGTTCTCACCACCGACGCGAAGTTCTATTGGCTTACCAACCGGCAGTTGCTCGGTGATCTGTGCGATTTCCGCACCCGGTGAAAGCTCTTTCGCAGGGTAGATCATATCCCACCAGAAACCTGGTCGGAAGAATGAGAAAGTCAGTACTAATAGCAAAACGGTTTCCCACCATTTGTTTTTAGTAAACCACCAACCTTGAGTCGCCGCAGAGAAGATCAGCATCGCGATCACTGAAGAGACAACCGTTAGGGTTAGATGCCACCATGATTCAATACCCATCAAAAGAAGCTGAGTGTTGAATACGAACATAAATGGCAATATCGCCGTTCGGATATCGTAGGTAAAGCCTTGGATACCGGTGCGAATTGGATCAGATTTCGCAATCGCTGCCGCCGCAAATGCTGCCAAACCAACAGGCGGCGTGTCATCTGCTAGGATACCGAAGTAGAACACGAACAGGTGAACCGCAATCAGAGGGATAATCAAACCGTGCGCTGCGCCAAGGGTCACAATTACTGGTGCCATTAGAGTCGAAACAACGATGTAGTTTGCTGTCGTCGGTAGACCCATGCCTAGAATCAAGCTGATGATCGCAGTAAATAGCAGCATTAGGATGATGTTTCCGCCAGAGATAAACTCTACGAAGTCGGTCATCACAAGGCCGATACCTGTTAGCGTCACAACGCCAACAACCGTACCAGCGGCAGCCGTCGCAACACCGATACCGATCATGTTACGCGCACCTGAAACTAGCGCTTCAAGTAGATCTACGAAACCTGCTTTTGATTGCTCAGCGATATCACCTGTTTTTGCCATCAAGGCAATCAATGGACGTTGAGTTAGCAAGATGAAAATCATAAACACCGTTGCCCAGAATGCAGATAGACCCGGTGAGAATCTCTCAACAGTCAAACACCAAACCAGTACCACGATTGGCAGCAAGAAGTGCAAGCCTGATTTGATGGTCGGTCCCGGCTCTGGCACTTCAGTAATATCGGCATCGATTTCCATACCGCCTTCTTTCGCGTGTTTAGCAGATACTCGAACGAGAGCGACATAAGCGATAAGCAGTGCAACCGTAACGATTGGCGTTGCTGCGTCTCCAAACACATCTTTAGTCCAACCTACACCGTAGTACACCGCTGCACTAATAATGCAAAGGCCAAGAATGGTGCCTGTAAAGGACAGTAAACTTTGAACAATGGTTGGCGTGCGGCGACGTGGTAACCCCGTCATGCCCGCTTTACACGCTTCAAGGTGAACAATGTAAATAAGAGCTATGTAAGAGATAAGCGCTGGCAGTAATGCCGCTTTGATAACTTCTACATAGGAGATACCTACATACTCAACCATCAAGAATGCCGCGGCGCCCATGATAGGAGGGGTTAGCTGACCATTGGTGGACGCAGCTACTTCAACCGCACCTGCTTTTGTTCCCGGGAAACCGACACGTTTCATCAGTGGGATGGTAAATGTACCTGTGGTTACCACGTTGGCAATTGATGAGCCTGATACCAATCCTGATAGGCCTGATGCAACAACCGCCGCTTTTGCTGGGCCGCCCTTCATATGACCGAGCAGGGAAAATGCGACTTTGATGAAGTAAGCACCCGCACCCGCACGCTCTAGCATGGCGCCAAAGAGTACAAACAAGAATACGAAAGAGGTAGAAACGCCCAGTGCGACACCGAAGACACCTTCAGTGGTGAGCCATAAATGCGACATCGCCTTGTTTAGACTCGCGCCTTTGTGAGCAATAACATCTGGCATGTATGGACCACCAAATGTGTAGAGCAAGAACACAGCGGCTACGACCATCAGTGGAGGGCCTAAAGCTCGGCGAGTTGCTTCTAGAAGAAGCACCATACCCATTGCCGCAGCAACGATATCTAATGTTGTCGGCGCACCGGAGCGGCCAGCGAGTTCAGCATAGAACACATACAAGTAAGAAGCTGAGAAGCTACCTGCCAATGCAAGGATCCAGTCAATAGCTGGAATGCGTTCTCTAGAAGATGTCTTCAGAGCAGGGTAGGCAGTGAATGCGAGAAAAATAGCAAATGTAAGATGGATTGCTCTCGCCTCGGTATCATTGAGGATACCGAAATTGAATATAAATGGCAGTGGTGAGGCGTACCAAAGCTGAAATAGAGACCAACATAGTGGGACGAACCATAAAATTCGGCCTGGAATACCAGACGGGTTTCGTGCTCCAGTGTCGGATTGAGCCACCATTTCTTGCACATCTTGAGACGGAGTGTTTGGCTGCGTCATGTACCTTATCCTTATTATCGATGGTCTGTTTATAACGACTAACTCGAATTCCTCATACCTATCAGTTTAGTGCTATTCATAAAAAGCAGTAGTGAGGATGAGAGAATGAGAGCTAAATAAAGGCGAGTGTTTCAAATGTGAAAACCCAAAAGATCACAACAAACAAGGAGGCGAAACCTCCTTGTTTTATTGCGTTAGAAGAGTGATTACTTCAGTAAACCAACTTCTTTGTAGTACTTCTCAGCACCTGGGTGAAGAGGGATTGAAAGACCAGCTTGAACCATGTCTTCCTTCTTCAGGTTAGCGAATGCAGGGTGAAGGCGCTTAAATGTTGCGAAGTTTTCAAATACTGCTTTTGCAACGTTGTACGCGACTTCATCAGAAACAGCAGTCGTTGTTACCATAGTTGCTGCTACACCGAAGCTGTTTACATCGTTGTCTGTACCGCGGTACATGCCTGCAGGTACTGTGCTGTATGCGTAGTATGGGTTGTCTGCTACGATCTTATCGATCTGTGGACCTGTTGCCGATACTAGTTTCGCATCACATGAAGTTGTTGCTTCTTTGATTGATCCATTTGGGTGACCAACCATGTAGATAAACGCATCAATTTTGTTGTCACAAAGCGCTTGTGAACGTTCAGAGCCTTTTAGCTCAGACGCTAGCTTGAAGCTATCGTTAGTCCAGCCCATTGCGTCCATTACCACACCCATAGTCGCACGGTCACCAGAACCAGGGTTACCGATGTTCACGCGCTTACCTTTAAGGTCAGCAACGTTTTCGATGCCAGCATCGCCGCGTGCAATGATGTTGAATGGTTCGGTATGTAGAGAGAACATTGCGCGAAGCTCTTTGTACTCACCTTGCTCTTCAAACTTGCTTGTTCCGTTGTAACCGTGGTACTGCCAGTCAGACTGAACAACACCAAAATCCAGCTCGCCTGCACGAATTGTGTTTACGTTGTAAATCGAACCGCCTGTTGATTCAACAGAACAACGAATGTTGTGTTCTTTGCGGCCTTTGTTCACAAGCTTACAAATCGCACCACCAGTTGGGTAGTAAACACCTGTTACTGAACCTGTACCAATTGTGATGAACTCTTGAGCGTTAACTGCGCCAGCACCCATTACAGCAGCTGCAATAGCACCAACTTTAAGAAGTTTGTTAAATGCCATGAATTTCCCTTCCTTATTCATTATTTAACCCATAGCAAGTGTAGTTGCTGTGGGAGTTTCCTAGCGTGGAAACGGCATCTTTTTCAATCCGTATGTTGAAAAAGTGCCTGAATAATAGCAAATAAATGGTGGAAAATTATTGAAATGTTAACGTATGTAGCGAATTTGGCTGATTTGTAATAAAGAGTGCGACAGGGTTAAAATAGTATAAATCTTTCAATTTCAACTGGTTATGGATTGCCCAGGTGTCGAATAAGAGTTTTTTAACCTGTGAAGTTCGTCACGGATTAATCATAATCCATGACGAATAAAGACCAAGTAATAAACCAGTTATATTAACCAGTGTATTCAAATAGTTCACATACGGATTGGAACAACTGCTCGGTAGTCACCGAAAGAGTAGGGGTAATGAAAATCGTATCGTCACCGGCAACGACACCAAGAATGCCTTCTGACTTACCGAGTGAATCGAGTAGGCGCGCTATGAGTTGTGCAGCACCCGGCCCGGTGTGAATCACAACCAGTGCGTTGTTGCGATCAATATCGAGTACCAGCTCTCTAAGTGAACTTGATACTGTCGGTACGCCAAGTTCTGCTGGTAAACAGTAAACCATTTCCATTTTTGCGTTGCGAGTACGAACCGCACCGAACTTGGTTAACATACGAGAGACTTTCGATTGGTTGATGTTGTCAAAGCCTTCGTGTTTGAGCGCGTCGACAATATCCCCTTGAGAACCAAATCGTTCCTCTTTCAGCAGAGATTTAAACGCTCGGACGAGATTATCTTGTTTTTCTGAGTTTCGCATGAGTTGTCTTATCTATCGATATTTACAAATTCTATGGTGAATAGTTTCGCATAGATATTCATTATTAGCCAATGAGTTCAGAAAAATGTGTCTAGGCTGTCACTGTTAATCATGAGAAATTTTAGTAAACAATAAATCTTAAGTCTTTGTCATTTAAGAAAAATAACGGCATAATCCTCGGCTTTCTTGTAGCACGTGTTACTTGCTTTGCGCAAGGTCGCAAAGCTGACGTTAATTGATTGTAATCAAGTTGTGATTGAGATAATTTTGATCGTAATGCCCTACAAACTTATAAGAGAATAGATTCTCAAGGAGAACTACAATGAAAGTAGCCGTTATTGGTGCCGCTGGTGGCATCGGTCAAGCCCTAGCCCTACTACTTAAGAACCGTCTTCCTGCTGGTTCTGATTTAGCCCTTTACGATATTGCCCCTGTAACACCTGGTGTTGCTGCGGACCTAAGCCACATTCCAACCCCTGTATCTATTAAAGGTTACGCGGGTGAAGATCCAACACCAGCTCTTGAAGGCGCGGATGTTGTACTGATCTCAGCGGGTGTTGCTCGTAAGCCGGGTATGGATCGTGCGGATCTGTTTAACGTTAATGCGGGTATCGTTAAATCGTTAGCAGAAAAGATTGCTGTTGTTTGTCCAAGTGCTTGTGTGGGTATCATTACTAACCCAGTGAACACGACTGTGCCAATTGCTGCTGAAGTTCTTAAGAAAGCGGGCGTATACGATAAGCGCAAACTGTTCGGTGTAACAACATTGGATGTAATCCGTTCTGAAACGTTTGTTGCAGAGCTAAAAGATAAAGATCCAGGCGATGTTCGCGTTCCGGTTATCGGTGGCCACTCTGGCGTGACTATTCTTCCTCTTCTTTCTCAAGTGGAAGGTGTGGAGTTCACAGCAGAAGAAGTAGAAGCTCTGACCAAGCGTATCCAAAATGCGGGTACGGAAGTGGTAGAAGCGAAAGCGGGTGGCGGTAGTGCAACTCTGTCTATGGGCCAAGCAGCTTGTCGCTTCGGTCTCGCGCTTGTTAAAGCACTGCAAGGTGACGAGAACGTTATTGAGTGCGCTTACGTTGAAGGTGAGGGCGAGCACGCTCCATTCTTCGCTCAACCAGTGAAACTGGGCAAAGACGGCGCTGAAGCTATCTTGAGCTACGGTGAGTTAAGTGATTACGAGAAAGCATCACTAGATGGCATGCTTGAGACTCTTAACGGTGATATCGAAATTGGCGTTGAGTTCGCGAAATAATTAGCAGCCTAATTAATCATTCAAAAGCCGATCTTTAGATCGGCTTTTTTGATCCTTTTTATTCTCTCCACGTAGTCAATGTAGATGATCACGCTTGTGTAAGGAGAGAACAATGGAAGCAAATCGTATTCACAAAGGTATGGTAGTGGAGTGCCAGCAAGGTGTGGGCACTATTTTAGTCGTCGACCATGAAGCGCAAACCGTTTTGCTTTCTAAGCAGGGGGCGAAGAGCAGCTTGCATTAGGGTTCGATGAAATAGAAGAGAACCCTCAGCTTCACGGCAGTTGTGACCGATACTATTAATATGTCCTTTCCTAGCTCGAACTAGGACAGCGAATACTAGAAAGGTGCCCATTGGCACCTTTTTACATCTATATTTGTTTTCTTAGTTTGGAACGAGGCTATTTAGAGCGTTTCACTGCCAAGTGAGCCAATGTAATCAATGCCTGCTTGTAATCTGATTCAGGCAGCACTTTAAGCTCTTCAATGGCTTTGTCGGCCTCTTCTAGGGCTTTATTGGTGGTGTATTCTAATGACCCACACTCAGCCATCGTTTTAAGGATATCGTCGAGCTTATCCATACCGTTGGCTTTTTCTATGGCTTCTCGAATCATTAAGCTTTGAACTTCGTTACCGTTACGCATTGCGTGCAGTAGGGGTAAGGTTGGTTTGCCTTCTGCAAGATCATCACCGACATTCTTGCCCATCTCTTTACCATCAGCCGTGTAGTCCATTACGTCATCGATTAGCTGGAACGCAGTACCTAAATATTTGCCGTAGTTTTGCAAAGCGGTTTCGACTTCTTGCGGTGCGTTATTCAAAATCGCGCCAATTTGAGTCGCAACTTCAAAAAGTCGTGCAGTTTTTGAGTAGATGACTTGCATGTAGTTTTCTTCAGTAGTGTCAGGATCATTACAGTTCATCAACTGCTGAACTTCACCTTCTGCGATCACATTAACCGAGTCACTCATTAGCTCGAGGATCTTCATGGATCCTAGTTTTGTCATCATTTGGAAAGAGCGAGTATAGATAAAGTCACCAACCAGTACGCTAGCGGCATTACCAAATGCAGCATTGGCTGTCGCTTTACCACGACGCATGTCTGACTCATCAACCACGTCATCATGCAGTAGGGTGGCGGTATGGATAAACTCGACAAATGCCGCTGCCATGATGTGTTTGTCGCCTTCGTAACCCAAAGCGCGGGCAGAAAGAAGTGCTAGAAGTGGTCTAAGGCGTTTGCCACCACCGCTAACAATATAGAAACCGAGTTGATTGATTAAGGAAACGTCAGAGTTGAGTTGAGCTTGAATTGTTTCATTCACTTTTGCCATATCTTCGGCAGTAAGCGTCTGGATAGCTTTAAAATCCATTGTACATCCGGCTGAGGTTAGTACCCGTAAGGTATTCTTATCTTCTTTATTAGCTGAATAATACACTAAAAAACGTTGATTAATACATGGCTAAAGGGCATGATTGCGGCACTTTTCTTTGGCGATTAGCTTTTCGCCAATTTTTTAAAAATATGGCTTGTCATAGGGTCGCCCTTTCTGTAGAATCTGCGCCCTATTGATGATTAGTTTAGCGCACACCCAAATTGCACAAATATGTAGCATAAGGCTGTGCGGAAAAAGCGGAGTAAAATATGTACGCTGTTTTCCAATCTGGTGGTAAACAACACCGTGTAAGCGAAGGTCAAACTCTTCGTTTAGAGAAATTAGACGTTGAAACTGGTGCAACTGTTGAATTTGATAAAGTTCTACTTGTTGCTAACGGTGAAGACATTCAAGTTGGTGCTCCTCTAGTAGAGGGTGGCAAAGTTGTAGCAGAAGTTGTACAACACGGTCGTGGCGATAAAGTTAAAATCGTTAAGTTCCGTCGTCGTAAGCATTCTCGCAAGCAAGCTGGTCACCGTCAGTGGTTCACTGAAGTGAAAATCACTGGCATCAACGCTTAATTTTAGGAGAGTTTAACAATGGCACACAAAAAAGCTGGTGGTTCTACTCGTAACGGCCGCGATTCAGAAAGCAAACGCCTTGGTGTAAAACGTTTCGGTGGTGAATCTGTACTTGCAGGTAACATCATTGTTCGTCAACGTGGTACTAAGTTCCACGCTGGTACTAACGTTGGTATCGGTAAAGATCACACTCTATTCGCTCTTACTGAAGGTAAAGTGAAATTCGAAGTGAAAGGTCCTAAAAACCGTAAATTCGTTAGCATCGAAGCTGAGTAATTTAGCACTGCGCTAATTTACCTTTAAGCTTTCAAGCTGAATTTAAAAGCCCTGCCTATTCGGCGGGGTTTTTTATTTATGAAGTGCAAATAACAAGACGTCCTCGACGATACAATCAGTTAGATGAGTGTTTGGGTTCAGGGTTACTTTTTATTTGTTCCAGATGCAGTAAGAACACAGATTCCAGGTGATCGATCTTAAATTCGGATCTGCTAGAATTTATATCACCCGTTTACGGTGATATTGCAACGCACAAAATGCGGAGTAAAAAATGAAATTCGTTGATGAAGCGGTAGTAAAAGTAGAAGCTGGTGACGGCGGTAACGGTGTTGTCAGTTTTTGGCGTGAGAAATTCGTCGCTAAAGGTGGCCCAGATGGTGGCGATGGTGGCGATGGTGGCGACGTCTACATTGAGGCCGATGAAAACCTAAATACATTGATCGATTATCGCTTCCAGCGCTTTTACGCTGGTGAACGTGGTGAGAATGGCCGTGGCGGTAACTGTACTGGTAAGCGTGGTAAAGACAAAGTATTACGCGTACCTGTAGGTACACGAGCGTTGATATTCACACTAATGAAATCGTGGCTGAAGTAGCTGAGCACGGCAAAAAAGTCATGGTGGCGAAAGGTGGTTGGCATGGGCTTGGCAACACACGCTTTAAGTCTTCAGTAAACCGCGCACCACGCCAAAAGACATTAGGTACCAAAGGTGAAGTTCGTGAACTGCGCCTTGAGCTATTGCTGCTTGCTGATGTTGGCATGCTGGGTTTACCTAATGCTGGTAAATCTACCTTCATTCGTTCAGTATCAGCAGCGAAGCCTAAAGTTGCGGACTACCCCTTTACCACGCTTATCCCAAGTCTTGGTGTAGTCAGTGTGGTTCCTGAGAAGAGCTTTGTCGTCGCGGATATCCCTGGTCTTATCGAAGGCGCTGCAGACGGTGCAGGTTTAGGTATTCGCTTCCTGAAACACCTAGAGCGTTGTCGTGTTCTTCTTCATATGATCGATCTTATGCCAATCGATCAATCGGATCCGGTGAAAAATGCACTCACGATCATTGATGAACTTGAGCAGTACAGCGAAAAACTGGCGGATAAGCCACGTTGGTTAGTATTCAATAAAGTCGATCTGATGCCTGAAGAAGAGGCAGATGAACAGATCCAAGCGATCTTGGATGCGCTAGGCTGGGAAGATGAGTACTTCAAGATCTCAGCCATCAATAAGATGGGTACCAAAGAGCTGTGTTACAAGCTAGCAGACTTCATGGAGAACTTACCTCGTGAAGAAGAAGAGGTTTCTGAAGAAGATAAAGTCGACTTCATGTGGGATGACTACCACAAGGATGCGATGAGTGGCGATAACGTCGTAACCGAAGATGATTGGGACGATGATGACTGGGATGACGAAGAAGACGACGGCCACGTTGTTTACGTTCGTGAGTAATTTCCATATCTAAATTGAACTTTGAAAAACCGCAATCATGGATTGCGGTTTTTTTATGTCTAAATCATACATAACAAAATGAAGTTAGGGCAGAATAGAGTATTCGTGCATTGGCTTACTGGAAGGAATCATGGCCTCGAAACAGCGTGAAATATCACGCCTCATAGCCCAAGCGGGACAAATGCTCTTAGCTCATGGCGCAGAAAGTACCTTAGTTGGCGACATTACTCGCCGTATTGGCATCGCCGCTGGCGTGGATGAAGTTGAAGTCTCCCTGTCGGCTAGTTCGCTTGTCGTCACCACCGTTTATCAAGATCATTGCATTACTACGGCAAGGCGAAGCCAGATCGCGGTATTAACATGCGCGTTATCACCCAAGTGCAGCGTATTTGCATCATGCTGGAAAAGGGCATACTGGATTACAAACTGGCTCAGGTGAAACTTAATCAGATTAGCCCTGAGCGTTACAATCGCTGGTTGGTTGTTCTTATGATAGGGCTGTCATGTGCCTCTTTCAGTCGACTCGCTGGCGGTGATTGGTTGGTGTTTATGATGACGTTTATTGCTTCTTCTATCGGGATGATAGTTAGACAAGAAATCGGTCATCGCCATTTCAATCCGTTGCTTAATTTTGCGGTAACTGCGTTCGTCACAACTAGTATTTCAGCACAAGCGGTTATTTACTCGATTGGCAATCAGCTACCATTGTTATGGCATCGTCAGTACTCATGCTAGTTCCCGGCTTCCCATTGATCAACGCGGTGGCGGATATGATCAAAGGCTACATCAATATGGGTATTGCTCGTTTTGTAATGGCCAGTCTACTTACTCTGGCGACCGCTCTAGGTATTGTGGCGGCAATGAGTCTGCTTGGCGTATGGGGGTGGAGCGCATGATGGATCTACTCTTAGGCCTTTTAAATGATATGTTGTTCGCCGCGATCCCTGCTGTTGGCTTTGCTCTGGTCTTTAACGTCCCTCAGAAAGCACTTATTTATTGTGCATTGGGTGGCGCAATCGGGCATGGTAGCCGCTACCTGATGATGCATTATGGTGTCCCAATCGAATGGGCAACACTCTTCGCCGCAACCATCGTTGGTATGATTGGAGTTCATTGGTCTCACCGATTTTTAGCTCACCCAAAAGTTTTCACTGTTGCCGCTTTGATTCCTATGGTGCCAGGGGTGTTTGCTTTCCGAGCCATGATTGCTTTGGTCGAGATTAACCATCAAGCTATTCACCCGAGCTATTAGCGCATTTGATTGAGAACTTCTTAACGGCAATGTTTATTATTGCAGCTTAGCTATTGGATTAGCGATGCCGGGCTTGTTATTCTACCGACGAAAATCGATTGTTTAACGCAATGGGTAAGTTGTGTTTGAAAAGTGAATAGGACAGTGAATGATCATTAGTATGATTGCCGCAATGGCAGAAAATCGAATCATTGGTAAGGACAACCAGATGCCTTGGCACTTACCGGCCGATTTTGGCTGGTTCAAGAAGTGTACGTTAGGCAAGCCTGTGCTGATGGGGCGCAAGACTTATGATTCTATTGGTCGTCCGTTGCCTGGTCGTCAGAATATTGTGATCTCGCGAGATGAGTCGTTGGAGATTGAAGGGGTATCGACGGTCACTTCTATTGAAGCCGCATTAGATCTTGTTTCGTCAGAGCCGGAAGTCATGATTATTGGTGGTGGTGCGATTTATCAAGCTTGCCTACCGAAGGCTGATAGGCTCTACGTCACCCATATTGATGCACAGATTGAGGGTGATACTCAGTTTCCACAGTGGATGAGTCGTTTAAAGAAACGTATTCGGAAACATACGAGGCAGACGAGAAGAACACCTACAATATGCGTTTTGTGGTTTTAGAGAAGTAATCGAATGAGCCACTCTACTCTGAGTGAAAAACTTTCTGCGTAGAGTGGCTATGAGCTCAACTCAGGGCATCCTGAGTGAAATATTGTTTGTCTTCCCATCTCAGCATCGTTAGTTGTCCACCCCAAACACAACCCGTGTCTAAACCAATAACGTCTTTATTCTCATATCCTTTCAGCGCAGCCCAGTGACCAAATAGAATCGTTTTCTCTATGTCTTTGCGCCCTGGAGTCTTAAACCATGGTACTAGATTGTTATTTTTAACACTCTCGGGTGGAAGCTTACACGCCATATCCAATTGGCCATCAGAAAAACAAAAGCGCATTCGAGTAAATGCGTTGATGGTATAGCGATATCGCTCGATACCTTTCAATTTCTTGTCCCAAAGAGCAGGTTGATTCTCGTACATGTTTCTTATCAACCAAGCCCAATCGTCGCTTTTTAAAATGGCTTCCACTTCTTCAGCACACTCTCTAGCTTGCTTCAGATCCCACTGAGGACTGATGCCCGCATGGCAGATAAGAAATTCTTCATGCTCGGCTAAAAGAGGTTGTTTACGTAGCCAGTGGAGGAGCTCGTCTCTGTCGGTCGCTTCGAAAATCGCTGCGGTTTTATCTTTATCTTTGACCTTGTGGACACCTAAGCCAACGGCGAGCAGGTGCAAGTCGTGGTTACCGAGGATAACTTTTGCAGCGCTACCTAGCGCTTTAACAAAGCGAAGAGTTTCAAGAGATTTTGGGCCGCGAGCCACAAGATCACCTGTGATCCAAAGAGTGTCTTTACTCTCATCAAACTCTGCCTTAGCCAGTAGAGCTTGAAGCTCATCAAAACAGCCTTGGATATCCCCAACTATATAGTTCGACACGGTATTTCCTAATTTTGCAGTACGAGAGCAGAAAGTTAATTTAAAACGTTAGGCATGGCGAGTCGAAAGGGTTCTATTTCAGCGATGAACTCTTTACCAGATTCATCATGCATAATGTACTGACCTTGCATTACGCCAACGGGGGTCTCAATTGCAGTACCGCTGCTATAGGTATATTCGTCACGCGCTTCAATAAAAGGTTGCTGGCCAACCACACCATCACCTTCGATGGATAGCTGCTTGCCATTGGCATCATGGATCAGCCAGCGTCGGCTGATAAGTTGCACGGTTTGAGAGCTGAGGTTTTTGACGGTGATAATATAAGCGAAGATATATCGATTGTTATCGGGTTCAGATTGCTCTTCAATGTACTTGGTGTGGACTTGAACTTTGATGCAAGGGGTAGATACATCCATGTGAACTCCTAAAACTCATCTTACTTTTAAAATATAAAGCCTCTAGCTTGTGAATGCTAGAGGCTTTAAAGATGGTTCTCTTTAAATTGATAACATGCTCAATTTAATCAAGATTTTCTACTATTTATGATTCGCATCGAGCCAGTTTGCCATCGCGACAAATTGCTCTAGAGTGATCTGCTCTGGTCTAGAGCTCGGATTCACACCTAACTCTTCTAGAGTTTCAGCATCAAGCAGGCCTTTATAGCAGTTACGAACCGTTTTACGACGCTGGTTAAAGCCCTCGCGACATACGCGATCTAACCACTTCAAACTGGTTGCCGGATGTGGTAGCTCTTCGTATGGTGTTAGACGAACAACCGCTGAGTCTACTTTTGGTGGCGGTACGAAAGCCGTTGGTGGCACTTCAAGCACTGGTGTGACTTTACAGTAGTACTGAGCCATCACCGTGAGACGACCGTATGCTTTGCTACCAGGGCCCGCTGCCAAACGATTCACCACTTCTTTCTGCAACATGAAGTGCATGTCTTGAATATCTTTATGGAATTCAAATAGGTGGAACATTAGCGGAGTAGAGATGTTGTATGGCAAGTTGCCGAAAATGCGCAGCTTGTTATTTGGCTTCACCAGTTGAGTGAAGTCAAAACGCATTGCATCACCTTCGTGGATGGTGAGTTTATCCGCTAATTCTGGGTGATTGCGAAGGCGCTCTGCCAAATCTCTATCCAGTTCAATTACAGTGAACTTGTCGACTTCGCGCCCAACAGGCTCTGTAATTGCCCCCAAGCCTGGGCCAATTTCCACTAGATTTTGCCCTGGCTTTGGATTGATAGAGGAAACGATCCCGTCAATAATGTAAGGATCGTTTAGGAAGTTTTGACCAAAACGTTTACGCGCTTTGTGCCCTAAATGGACATCATTTCTCATAGTTATCTCGAATTCAGTGCTTAATTAACCGCTATCGAAAGTGTAGTTGCTTCGCTAACGTATTAATCAGTTTTCTTGTCTACTAGCTCAATCGCATGAGCGAGTGCTGTTCTAAAGCTCCCTGTATCCGCAGTGCCAGTTCCTGCCAGTTCCAATGCGGTACCGTGATCAACCGAGGTTCTAATAAAAGGTAGGCCAAGAGTGATATTCACTGAGCGACCAAAACCTTTGTATTTTAGAACCGGCAGCACCTGATCGTGATACATGCCCAAAACCGCATCGGCTTCTTGTAAGTACTTTTCGCTAAAGATGGTATCGGCCGGCAATGGGCCAATTAAATTAATACCATCTCGCTGGCGTATCTTTTCTAAGGTAGGGGTAATGGTTTCAATTTCCTCTCTACCTAGGCAACCGTCCTCTCCAGCGTGTGGATTAAGTCCACAGACATAAATCGTCGGTTTGTCGATTGCAAATTTGTCCCGTAGATCTTTATGGAGAATATCGATAATTTTCTCCAGTCTTTCCTCTGTCACAGCTTTGGATACATAAGCAAGAGGAATATGGGTGGTGACTAAGGCAACTCGAAGTCCTTCGGTGGCCAACATCATAACAACCAGCGGTGTATTGGATTTCTCTGCAAAGAACTCCGTATGGCCACTAAAGGCTACTCCAGCACGATTGATCACACCCTTATGAACGGGGCCGGTGACAATAGCATCAAATTCACCATTCATACAGCCCAAAGCGGCTCTTTCGAGCGTTTTTAGTACGTAATGGCCGTTGCTCTCATCGAGTTGTCCTGCAACCGCTGGCACCGCTAAGTCAATATTGTCGACAATGAGCGTGCCCGCTTGCTGCGGTGTAGGTGCAGACTCGGCATTATAATCCAGAAGATTGACTTCGATACCCAGTTGCTCCGCCCGTGCCTGCAGCATTTTTTTGTCTGCACACACAACCAGTTGGTGCGGCCAGTTTTCCGTTGATTGAGCCAGAACTAAGTCTGGCCCAATTCCCGCAGGCTCACCTGCGGTCACAACGATACGTTTAATCGTCATTTTGAGTTTCCTCGACAATTTCGACGAAGGCACTGGCTCGAAGCTCTTGCAACCATGCGCTAGCTTCTTCGTTGAATTTGCGATTAAACAAAATTCGGTAAGCTTTGTTCTTCAACGCAGAGTCTGTGCGGTCAACTTCACGGCGATCTATTACCTCGACAATATGCCAACCGTGAACTGTTTTGAATGGTTCACTGATTTGGCCTTCTGGGAGAGTCTCAACTTGGTGCCTGAACTCAGGTACATATAAATCAGGTGTTTGATAGCCCAGCTCACCATTTTGTACGGCTGAACCTGGGTCTTGACTGTATTGTTGAGCTAAGTCACCAAAGTTTGCTTCGCCTGCATTAATGCGGCGAATAATGTCGTTGAGCTGCCTCTGTACGCCTTCATCACTTAGGATTACCGTTGGCTTAATAAGAATATGGCGAGCATTAACCTCAGTAACGGCTACTGTTTCTAAGCCTTTGACGTCATCGATTTTTAAGATGTGAAAGCCGATACCGCTTCTGAATGGTCCTATGATAGTGCCTTTATTTTGTAGCTTGATTTGGTCGGCGAAAATGGTTGGCATCTCTTCTTTACGCATCCACCCCCAGTCACCACCCTCGAGTGCTTTAGGGCCTTTTGAGTAGGTGTAAGCCATCGTAGCGAAATCAGCGCCGTCGTTAAGCTCTTCAACTAGGCGATTGGCTTTTTCTTCAAGTTTGGACTTGTCTTCACCCTCAACATAGCGCAGTTGAATATGACTGACCTTGTATTGAACGGTCGCATTCGTTTCTTGAGCAAGAATATCCGCTAGGTTATCAACCTCAGCTGGTAGAATATTGATACGGCGGCGAACCAAGGCATTACGTGCTTCACTTGCCGCCATCTCTTTACGAATTTGCTCTCGGAAAGCTGGGTAGGTGAGGCCTTCTGCGGCGATCTCTGCTTGAAGTTCTTCAAGTGTTTGATCATTGTTTGAAGCGATCTCTTGTAGAGCTTGGTTCAAACTGTTGTCATCGATTCGCACGCCAATACGCTCAGCTTCTTGTTGCTGTAAAGTATCGATAATTAGCTTTTCAAGTACTTGCTCTTTTAGAATGTCTTCGCTCGGCAGCGTTTGACCACCTTGTTTTGCATTTGCGCGAAGGGTGATAAGTGAAGATTCAACATCACTCTGCAGTACCACACCTTCGTTAACAATCACGGTGACTTTGTCCAGTTCAACTGGAGTAGCCTGCGCTGTAGAAAAGCTGAAGGCGATAGCGATGCCCATGAAGCTCTTTTTCCAAGAGCTTTGTTCCCAAAAAGTGGGTTTCCAAGAAATCATTTACTGTCCTGTTTCTTTTTATCTAGCTAACTTCGAGCTAGCAATAATTAATTAGTTATTTAAGAAAAATGGTCGGCCGTATCCAAGCGCGTTACCCGCACTAGACACCCCAGTGGCTCCAGAGTCTGAACCAATCGTAGTACCAAAACCGACGATGCCAAAGTTGACGCTAAAGTTGTTCTCATACACAGGTGTCGCGTTTGGATTGGTTACGAAATCGCCTTCCCAGCTGCGAAGTTGGTTACTGTAAGTAAAGCCAATGTACCAGCAGTCGCTGCGGTAGCGAACGTTAGCTAGCCATTCTAGTTCTTCGTCGACGGTCATATCATAGAAATACTGAGCGCTAGCATGCCATTTCGGTGAAATTTGGTAAGCAGACAGCAAGCTACTTGAGAAATACCGTCGCGCGTGATGCTTGATGTATCAAAGCCCACGGTTTCTTCGATATATTCTTTTGTGACATATCGGTAGTTGGTTTGAATGTAACCACCACGGAAACGATACTCTATCGTTGAGTTACCTAATTGAACTTCACTAGTATCGATATCGTATTGAATACCACCATGGAAGAACCAACTATCATTGTAGTTAAAGTCTGTTTCCACCGCCCAAGCTGAGTAGTTAGAGTTGTTGTCTTCCGATGAGTTCAAGTTGGATTGTTTGTTATCTTTGTCAAAATAGAAAATTTGGCCAAAAGATATGTTTAAGCGCTCACGATAGCGTTCATCGAAAAATCGTGTGGATGCACCATAGCTAAACTGGTTGGCCGCAGCTATTTTATCGACGCCGCTGTATTTTCGACTGCGGAACAGGCCATAGTAGTCAGTTTGGAGCAAAGTCGTGTCATAGTTGTAGATGTCACTTTGATCTTGTTCAGGCACGTAAACATATTGAATTTGTGGTTCTAGAGTTTGAGTGTAACTGTCTAAAATGACGGTATCTCGCTCTAAAACAACGCCAGCATGACTTCTAAACTCAGGAATGACCCTAGTAACAGATTCCTGAAGGTTAAATCCCTCGAATTGTGAAGCACTGAGGTCAACATTATCTAAGTTTTGTTGGTAATAAGTACCAAGTAGGCGGGCTTCGGTTGTCCAACTCCCCCAAGTCGTAGCGAATGGTACGCTAAGCCCAGGCTCAACGTGAACACGTGTAGCCGATGGGTTATTTGGGTTGTCTGTCTCAAAGCGGGAAACGTGGCTGATTAAGTCAAAGTCCAGATACCTCATAACTTCGGGTGCGTAGTAATTGAAGTCAATTTGAGGCATTAAGCGATAGGGCTGATTTCCTTCAGAAAGTACTTGGAAGTCACGGACGAGCAGCGAGCTATCCCAGTTTTGTGAACGATAAGTAAGCAGGCCTTCTTGAATTAGCTGGCCATCTTCTCGGTTACCGATGCCAGAACTTACATCTGAAAAGTAGCGAATGTCACTGACTTTGGAGTAATCGACTTCAAGCTTCCAAGCCTCTTTGAAAATTCCGTTGTGAGTATACTGCATACCCCAACGGTCACCCTGTTCGGGATATTTTTTGTCATCCGGCAGATACTCTGACTTTATTTCGCCATAGCCAAAGTCAGATAGATAACGGAATTTTGAATCTAGTTGAGCCCCACGTTTTTCCATGTATTTAACCGTGGTCTCGAGATCATAATTTGGAGCTAAGTTCCAATAGATTGGGACCTCAAACTCAAAACCATCACTAGAGCCGTAGCCCACTGTAGGGTAAAGGAAACCTGTTTTCCGCGTATCACCAATCGGCACTGTCAAAAATGGCAGATAAAAAACAGGCACGCTTTGAATTTCAAAGCGCGGATTATAGAAAGTGGCTTCTTCTTTTTCTTGATCGATGTCGATGCTTGTCGCTCGTAGGCGCCATGCATTGTCACCAACAGGACAAGACGTTAGAGATCCGTCTTCAATTTCGTAGAAGGTCTTACCTGATTTAGTGATAACGGCAGCATCACCGCGTCCTGGCTCACATAGGAATTGATAGTCAGTGTTCTCCATGATGAGCAAATCATCGTTGACGTGGTTGGTCGCTTTATCGGAGATAGTTTTAAACTCGCCGTCACTGAAGTTTACGTTTCCTTCTGCAACGATAACGTTGTCCACTTGATGTAGAGTCACGTTGTCAGCGATTAAGCGTTTCTTGCCTTGGGTGACAACTACTTCACCACTGTAGACGGCTTTATCACCATTGATTGCTTCAAGGTCGTCGGCTTCGACGTTAATCGGCAGCTGGTTAGCGTTTTCTACCTCGGGCTCATTGACCAAGCATTGGTCAATAGGGTCTAATATTGCACATTGGCCAATGGATGGCATTAATTGAACGTTCTCGTCCAATAGTTCTTCCGCTTGAGTTTGATGAGCTAGCAGTATTGCACCTATGGATGCAGCTAATGCGGTGCGAGGAAAACGTGACATCGAGTTTTACTATCCTGTTGAACTTGATTGAATGGGCCATCAATGGGTCATTCTTAAAGAAAACGGCCTTTATCATAAAGGAAATTGACGGCTCCGGCACTATCAGACCGCGCTAGCGTCAAAAAATTCATAGATTGAGAGCACAGAATGCATATTTTTGGCAAAATCCTCGGCATCTTTTTTGGTTTTCTCTTTGGTGGCCCGCTGGGGGCATTGCTGGGTTTGTACCTAGGCCATAAGTTTGACAAAGCACGTCGCTTAGCCAGAGCTGGCTTTAGCTCGGGGGCATTTGGCTCTGGCCCGAGTCAAGCTGAGATGCAGCAAGAGTTTTTTAAGTCCGCATTTGCTGTTATGGGGCACGTTGCTAAGGCGAAAGGCCAAGTTACTAAACAGGAAATTGAACTCGCAACGACCATGATGGAGCGGATGAATCTGCATGGCGAGCACAAGGTGGCTGCGCAAAATGCCTTTCGTGAGGGTAAAGATTCTGGATTCCCGCTAGAAGAGGTTCTGAATAAAGTTCGTATTTCTTCTGGCGGTCGCTTTGATTTATTGCAGTTCTTCCTCGAGCTACAAATTTCAGCCGCGTTTGCTGATGGCTCCATCCATCCGAGTGAGCGTTCTGTTCTACATAAAATCGCGCAAGGCTTGGGTTTTTCCTCTCAGCAACTAGAACAGCGCCTCCACATGCAAGAGGCCGCTTTTCGTTTTCAACGTGATGGTGGGTTTGGCGGTCATTCAGGTGGGCAGCAACGTCATTCTGGAGGAGGCTGGCAACAGGCTTCTCAGGCCAATCACTTAGCCGACGCTTATGAGATTTTGGGCGTGAGTGAAAATGCAGACAGTAAAACCATCAAGCGCGCCTACCGCAAGCTGATGAATGAGCATCACCCAGATAAGCTCATTGCTAAAGGCTTACCGCCAGAGATGATGAACGTGGCGAAAGAGAAGTCGCAAGAGATTCAGAACGCCTACGACTTAATCAAGAAAGTAAAAGGCTTTAAGTAGTATTTCGAGTAACAAAAAAGGCGAACACTTCAAGATGGTGTTCGCCTTTTTTTGTTTCTTGAGGCTGATTATTTGCGTACCGCAATTGCCTCAATTTCAATGCCAACATCTTTAGGAAGGCGAGCCACTTCAACACAAGAGCGAGCAGGGTAGTGAGCGACTTTATGCTCGTCAAAGAATGCGCCGTACACTTCATTGACAGTACCGAAATCATTGAGATCTTTCACAAATACTGTCATTTTCACGATGTCAGAAACAGTCAGGCCTGAAGATTCAACAACGGCTTTTACGTTTTCTAGCGATTGACGAGCTTGCTCTGCGATATCTGAAGAGACGTCGCCTGTTACTGGGTTTACTGGTATCTGGCCAGAAGTCATTACCATGCTGCCTAGGTCGACACCTTGAATGTAAGGGCCAATAGCTGCTGGAGCTGAATCTGTGTGAAGTACTTTAGTCATGATTAATTATTCCACGGTTATCTGGGATAGAAAGTGAACTCAGTTTGCCGTTAAACATTTAACACGTAAAGAGGCATTGATAGATTTTGGTGGCACAAATAAAAACACCTCACAAGAGTGAGGTGTTTTTATTACTGGGATACGCTTAGCGCTCAGTTACGATTTCTCGATCGAACACTTTCTCGCAGTATTTACATTTAAGGCGAATATCCTCGCCTTTCTCGAACACTTTGAAGCTACTTTCTACAGGTTCGTTGTGCGTAATACAGTTGGTATTTGGACACTCAAATACATCATTAATCTGCTCAGGTAGATCAAGCGGCAGTTTTTTCACCACTTCATAATCTTCAATTTGGTTTACCGTTGCATGCGGTGCGTAGAGAGCTAACTTGCTAGCCTGTTCTTCGCTAATGAAGATGTTCTCAATTTTCAGTAGATCTTTAGAGCCAAGCGCCGAAGACGGTAAGTTTAAACCAATGGTGACGCGCTGCTGAGAGTTGTGCATATCGAACAGCTTAAGTACCTTGATACCAATTTGTGCAGGAATATGGTCAATCACGGTTCCGTTGCGAATCGCTTCAACTTGAAGTTGAGTCTCTTTACTCATAATGACATTCCTTTCTTAAAGTGTTTCGTTTAGAACTGTTTCGTTTAAAACAAGCGCAAGCAATGCTTCACGTGCGTAAACGCCGTTTTCTGCTTGTTGGAAATAGTAAGCATGCGGTGTTTTATCCACATCAATGGTGATCTCATCTACACGTGGCAGTGGATGAAGCACTTTTAGATTTTCACGCGCGTCTTTTAGTAAGCTTGCGGTTAGGATATAAGCTGACTTTATGTGCGCATACTCTGATTCGTCAAAGCGCTCTTTTTGTACGCGTGTCATGTAAAGAACGTCTAGCTCAGGAATGACTGGTTCCATATCCGTATGCAAGCTGTATTCAATACCTGCTTCGTCAAGCTCTTCGCAGATGTACTCTGGCATTGCGAGCGCTTCAGGCGCAATGAAGTAGAAACGCACGTTGTTAAACTTGGCTAACGCTTGAGTGAGAGAGTGTACCGTGCGGCCGTACTTTAGGTCACCGACAAACGCGACGTTTAGATTATCAAGTCGGCCTTGTGTTTCAGCGATAGAAAACAGGTCAAGAAGGGTCTGAGTTGGGTGTTGGTTAGCACCGTCACCGGCATTGATAACTGGTACGCCGTTAGAAAACTCTGATGCTAGCCTTGCTGCACCTTCTTGAGGATGGCGCATCACAAATGCATCAACGTATGAAGAGATGACCTGTACAGAGTCTGATAGGGTTTCACCTTTCTTCGCCAATGACGTATTACCACCACTATCAAAACCAATCACATCTCCGCCAATGCGTTGAATCGCAGTTTCGAAAGAGAGGCGTGTACGAGTAGAAGGTTCAAAGAAACAACTAGCGACAACTTTGTTCTTTATCAGTTCTGGTTGCGGTTTAGCTTTTAGCTGACCGGCGGTATCGACAATGAGTTCCAGCTCTTCACGAGAAAGCTCTGGAATAGAGATGATGTGCTTCTGGTAAAGCGAGTTTGCCATGGTCGTCTTCCCTATTTTGGTTTACTTGGAGCCATAAAAAAGCCCCCATAGTGGGAGGCTTTAAAAATCAATAGAGATAGAAAGAATAGCCATTAAGCACGATGGCTTAGCAGTTCGAGCGCACAGTGTAGAGCACAACATTCGTGGCATTAGTTTCTATCTCCAGACAAATTGCCGAGCATTATACTCTGAAGAAGTGAGAGCGCAAGCGATTACATCAAGGTTTAAACAAGCAATATAACGGCTGTATTTCTCTGTTAACTACCTAGCGTTGCAACCATCACTGCCTTGATTGTATGCATGCGATTTTCCGCTTCATCAAACACAATTGAGTAGTCCGATTCGAACACATCGTCCGTCACTTCTAAGCCATTCATACCGTACTTTTCAGCCACTTCTTTACCGATAGTCGTCTCATCGTTATGGAAAGCAGGTAGGCAGTGCATGAACTTAACATCAGGGTTGCCGGTTTTTTGGATGGCGTCCATGTTCACTTGATAAGGCGTCATCATGGCAACACGTTCATCCCAAGCTTCAGGTGCTTCGCCCATCGACACCCAGACATCGGTGTAGAGAAAGTCACAGCCATTAACGCCTTCATTAACATCTTCTGTCAGCGTGATTTGGGCACCTGTGGTTTGAGCGATCGCTTGGCAGGTCGCGACGAGCTCTTCTTCTGGCCAAAAATTCTTTGGCGCGACCAGGCGAATGTCCATACCCATCTTAGCGGCACCCACCATGAGTGAGTTACCCATGTTGTTACGTGCATCACCAAGGTACGCGAAGGTCATTTCGTGAAGTTGTTTGCCCTTGCCATGTTCTAGCATGGTAAGGAAGTCTGCGAGAATTTGCGTTGGGTGGAATTCATCAGTCAAACCGTTCCAAACCGGTACGCCTGCATGCGCGCCAAGCTCTTCGACGATTTCTTGACCAAAGCCACGATATTCAATGCCGTCGTACATTCTGCCCAGCACACGAGCGGTATCTTTCATTGATTCTTTATGCCCGATTTGCGAGCCCGATGGACCAATGTAAGACACTTGAGCACCTTGATCGAAGGCGGCAACTTCAAATGCACAACGAGTACGAGTAGAGGCTTTCTCGAATATTAAGGCGATGTTTTTTCCAACCAAACGTTTTTGTTCCACGCCTGCATATTTAGCCTTTTTCAGATCGCGTGACAGGTCGATCAAAAACTGAATTTCTTTTGTTGTAAAATCAAGGAGTTTTAGAAAGTTACGGTTACGTAGGTTGAACGCCATAGTGAAGTCCCTAGTCAAAGTGCTGCTTAAGGGACTAGTAAAACACAAGAAAGGGTGTTTTGTGAATATTTATTTTGAAAAATAAGCGAGATATGAATTATATCTCGCTTTTTGTGACTATAAATTCTCTTCTGCAAACTCAGCCAAGCGACTGCGAACCACACCGTTGAGGTGAATGTTGGCACTGCCTTCGAAGTTCTTGAAGCGCTCAACCATGTAGGTCAAACCTGATGTTACAGGGGTGAGGTAGTGGGAATCTATCTGCGCCAAGTTACCCGAACAGACGATCTTGGTACCTTCACCACAGCGAGTGATGATGGTTTTGATTTGAGAAGCGGTTAAGTTTTGACACTCATCAAGCAGCACAAAGGCATTTTGAATCGAGCGTCCACGCATGAAGTTGATCGACTTGAACTGGATGTTGGCTTTATCACAAATATACTTTAGTGAGCCTTCCGTGCAGTGATCATTCTTATGCAGTGCTTCTAGGGTGTCGGTAATCGCGGCCAACCAAGGTAGCATTTTCTCTTCTTCCGTACCTGGAAGGAAACCAATCGACTCGCCAATATCTGGTGTGTTTCGAGTAACAATGATTTTATCAAACATGCCTCTTTCAATGGTTTGCTCCAGAGCAGCCGCCATTGCTAGCAGAGTTTTACCACTGCCCGCCGCACCCGTTAGGATTACCAAGTCGATATCTGGGTCGAGTAGGGCATCGAGTGCCATGCCTTGGTATACATTCTTGGGCATGATGTCCCAAGCTCTGCGGTGCATCATGCGCTCACGGCTGAGGTCTCGCAGCGTGATGGATTCTGAGTCGATCTCTTCAACGCGGGCGGCAAAGTCGCTGTCTTCATCGATGATGTATTGATTGATGAAAGTAGGTTCAAAGGGTTCTCGACTTAAAGTGTGGAAAGTTCTCCCCGCCAATGTGCGACTTTCAACTTCTTCCACTCCTGACCAAAATTCGCCTTCACACTGCTGAAAGCCGTTAGTTAGATACTGAACATCATCGATCAGTTGATCGGTTCGATAATCTTCAACAAAGCGAACACCTGCGCCTTTAGCACGCAAGCGCATATTAATGTCTTTGGTAATAAGGACAACTTCTCGCGGTGCACGTTTGTTTTGCAAATAGAGCACAGCGTTGAGAATGCGATTATCTCCCTCTTTGTCGGCAAAAGCTTTGACCGTTTCGGTGAGCTCGAAATCAGCCAAAATAGAGATAGTTCCAGATACTTGTTGGTCGGTGAATGGAATCCCTTCCGATATTTCATCGGGAGTGGCATCTCGGAATAGGTCTTCTAGAGCACGAATCGCCACGCGTGCATCACGTGCAACGTCGCGTTTACTGTCTTTGATTCGGTCGAGTTCTTCAAGGACGGTCATTGGGATGACCACATCGTGTTCTTGGAAGGAATAGATAGCAAGAGGTTCGTGTAGAAGGATGTTGGTATCAAGTACAAACAGTTTCCGATCAGTATCGCCCATAGCGTCTCCTTGCCGCAGCGCGGCTTGCGTAGCAAAGGTCATTTGCAGCATGGGTAGTTAGGCATGCTAGCTAATGCATGCAAACCAAGACGCCAATATGATCAGAAACATAACGGCATCGCTAACTACTTACTGCAAACCCGTGTTGATCCGTATGCTAAATAATGCATCAAAAGTGCCAACGTAAAATTGACGCGGTTTCTGCACTTTCCTATTAAGTATAAGCAAATTAGATAACACACGAGTTTAGGATTGCCATGGATTTCTTACACTTTGATGTCAGCCAAGAGTTCGGAAAAAAATATCCCGGATTTAGCCAAATGCACGTGACCTGTATCACAGCATCAAGTAAGATTGGCCCCCTTTTCTGAGCCATAAACTAATCGAATTTTTCCCAATTAGTTGCCTTCCAAGTGGCTCAAGAACAACTAAGATAATAACGTTTACTCAAATTTAACGAGGTGGTCGATTCATGACTTTTGCTTTGGGGCAGCGCTGGATCAGCGATACGGAGAGCGATTTAGGTTTAGGAACCGTTGTAGCATTGGATGCTCGTACTGTGACTTTAATGTTTGCAGCATCAGAAGAAAACCGCGTCTATGCACGCAACGATGCACCCGTAACCCGAGTGACTTTCAATCAAGGTGATGTGGTTGAAAGTCAAGAAGGCTGGTCATTGCTTGTCGATGAAGTGATTGAAGATAACGGCTTGTTTACTTACCTGGGTAAACGTGAAGATACCGAAGAAGACGTTGTTATGCGTGAAATCATGCTCAGCAACCAGATTCGATTTAATAAACCTCAAGATAAACTGTTTGCCGGTCAAATCGATCGCATGGACAACTTTGTGCTGCGTTACCGCGCTTTGGCTAACCAGTTTGAGCAGCACAAGAGCCCAATGCGTGGCCTATGTGGTATGCGAGCAGGCTTGATTCCTCATCAGCTTTATATTGCTCATGAAGTGGGGCGTCGTCACGCACCACGTGTGCTACTTGCCGATGAAGTAGGTCTAGGTAAAACCATCGAAGCGGGTATGATCATTCATCAACAAGTGTTGGCTGGTCGTGCAGAGCGTATTTTAATCGTGGTGCCAGAAACGCTGCAGCATCAATGGCTAGTGGAGATGATGCGCCGATTCAACCTGCACTTTTCTATCTTTGATGAAGAGCGCTGTGTTGAAGCTTACGCCGAAGCGGATAACCCATTCGATACCCAACAATACGTCTTATGTTCACTCGACTTCTTGCGTAAAAGTCGCAAGCGCTTAGAGCAAGCACTAGAAGGGGATTGGGATCTCTTAGTTGTCGATGAAGCGCACCACTTAGAGTGGAGCGTTGATGCACCAAGCCGTGAATACCAAGTGGTGGAAGGCTTAGCAGAAAAAACACCAGGCGTACTGCTGCTGACAGCAACACCAGAACAGCTTGGCCGTGAAAGCCACTTTGCACGTTTAAGGCTGCTCGACTCTGATCGTTTTTATGATTATGAAGCCTTTGTTCAAGAAGAAGAACAATATGCACCGGTGGCTGATTCGGTGACAGCGCTATTTTCCGGTCAGAAATTGGAGAACGCAGCAAAGAATCAAATTACAGAGCTGCTTTCTGAGCAAGATGTGGAACCGCTATTCCGTATTATTGAAAGTGATAGCACAGAAGAGAGCAAAGATGCCGCTCGCCAAGAGCTGATCGATAACCTGATGGACCGCCACGGCACTGGCCGCGTTCTATTTAGAAACACGCGTGCGGCGATCAAAGGTTTCCCAACGCGTAATGTTCATCTGATGCCGATGGAGATCCCTCAGCAGTACACCACATCTATGCGCGTTTCTGGCATGATTGGCGGCAAAATGAGCGCTGAAGCTCGCGCCGTGAAAAATCTGTATCCAGAAGAGATTTTCCAAGAGTTTGAAGGTGATGACGCAAGCTGGTGGCAGTTTGATTCACGTGTGAACTGGTTGATCGAAAAAGTGAAAGAGAAGCGTAGCGAGAAGATCCTTGTGATTGCTTCGCGCGCAAGCACTGCGTTGCAACTCGAGCAAGCGCTTCGTGAGCGTGAAGGTATTCGAGCGACAGTCTTCCATGAAGGCATGTCAATTCTTGAGCGAGACAAAGCGGCTGCGTATTTTGCGCAAGAAGAGGGCGGTGCTCAGGTGCTTCTATGTAGCGAAATTGGCTCAGAAGGCCGCAACTTCCAGTTTGCCAACCAGTTGGTGATGTTTGACTTGCCGTTCAACCCAGACTTGCTTGAGCAGCGTATTGGCCGCCTAGACCGTATTGGTCAAAGTCGCGATATTGATGTTCACGTTCCCTACCTTAAAGGCACCGCGCAAGCTATCTTAGCTCGCTGGTTTGATGAAGGCTTGAATGCTTTCCGCGAAACATGCCCAACGGGTCGCGCGGTTTACGACAAATACTCAGACACCTTGATTGAAATGTTAGCATCCGGCGAAACGCAAGAGCTCGATGAGATCATTGAAGCGTCTGCGAAGCTGAACAAAGAGCTGAAAGCTCAGCTAGAGCAAGGTCGAGATCGCCTACTAGAAATGCACTCGAATGGGGGTGAAAAAGCGCAGCAAATCGTTGAGCGCATTTCATCTACCGACGGTGATACCAACTTGGTGACTTTTGCGCTTAGCCTGTTTGATACGATTGGCCTAAATCAAGACGACAAAGGTGAAAACGCCTTGGTGGTCACTCCATCTGAACACATGATGGTGCCAAGCTACCCGGGTCTGCCGTACGAAGGAGCGACTATAACGTTTGATCGCGAAACGGCACTGTCACGTGAAGACATGAACTTCATCAGTTGGGAGCACCCAATGATTCAAGGTGGTATCGATCTACTGATGAGTGAGGGTGTTGGAACGTCAGCAGTTTCGTTGCTAAAAAATAAAGCGCTGCCTGTTGGAACGATTTTGCTGGAATTAGTTTACGTGGTCGATGCACAAGCACCAAAACGCAGTGGTATTCAACGCTTCCTGCCGAAGACGCCAATTCGCTTAATGATGGATGCTCGTGGCAACGACTTGTCATCGCAAGTTGAATTTGAAGGATTTAACCGTCAGCTCAGCCCAGTGAACCGCCATCTAGCAAGTAAGCTTGTGAGCTCGGTACAAAACGACATACACGGTTTGATCTCTGCGGGTGAAGCGCAAGTGGTTGAGCGTGTGGAAGCGGTTAAGCAGCAAGCTCAGCAAGAGATGGCGTCAAGTCTAAACAGCGAGCTAGAGCGACTACAGGCACTTAAAGCGGTCAATCCAAACATTCGTGATGAAGAGGTCGAAGCGATTGATGAGCAGATCAAAGAGCTAACTGGCTACATTGGTAAAGCCCAAGTTCAGCTCGATTCTTTGCGCTTAATTGTTGTGAGCCATAATTAATCATTTTTGACATTCTGCCCAGCCACAGTGCTGGGCTTTGTTTATACCCAGTTTGAGTCCCAATGCACGAATACAATCCACCTGTTGAACCTTGGTTAGACATTACCTTTGAAGACGATGATATTCTCATTGCTAATAAACCGCCTGAGCTATTGTCGGTACCCGGGCGATTAGAAGAGCACTACGACAGCTTGTGGAGCCGTTTAGTCGCTGAGTATCCACAGATTCAAGTGGTCCATCGGCTGGATATGTCGACGTCTGGATTGATGCTATTGGCTAAGCACAAAGAGGCGGAAAGGGCATTAAAGAAGCAGTTTCAGTACCGGTTAACTCATAAGGTCTATTACGCTCGTGTGTGGGGAACGCCTGAACATGAAGAGGGCGTTGTGGATCTACCTCTTATTGGCGACTGGCCAAACAGGCCAAAACAGAAAGTTTGCTTTGATAACGGTAAACCTGCGGAGACTCGTTACCAAGTGGTGAAGCGTGAAGAGAAAACTTCTATCGTTCGTTTATTGCCCATTACCGGACGTTCGCATCAACTTCGGGTGCATATGCAGCAAATTGGCTGCCCAATTGTGGGTGATGAATTTTATGCTCATAAACAAGCATTTGAGTGTTCCACCAGACTTGAACTCCACTCTGCAGAGCTCAGCTTTTACCATCCCAGAACTCAGGATTTGACGAATCAGTTTGTACCTTGTGACTTCTATCCTGATGCGAAGCCGTGCCTCTTTAACTATTTCTCTCCTGTGCCAAAATTGCCAGATTACAAAAAGCTGCCAACGCCTTAAAAAATCTTGTCAAATCTAGGCAGCAAAGGAGATTACTATGACGCTGCCTACGATTGTTTTTCTTGATAGAGCCACCATCCCTACCCACATATCCCTTCCATCATTACCCTTTGAACATGATTGGGTGGAGTATGACTTTACCCAGCCAGAGCAAGTACTCGAGCGAATTGCCAACGCTGACATTGTGATAACCAATAAAGTGGTTTTAGATGCGAGTGTCTTACAGGATGCGCCTAATGTTAAGCTGATCGCGATCTCTGCGACAGGGTTCAATAATGTCGACATCGCCTATTGTGAGCAAAACAATATTGCTGTGACCAACGTGCAAGGCTATGCCACACGCTCTGTACCAGAGCATGTGATTGCGATGGTATTTACGCTTCGACGAAACTTAACGGGTTATCATCAAGATATCGCCAACGGCGAGTGGCAGCGCGATAAACAGTTCTGCTTTTTTACTCACCCGATTGGTGATGTCGCGGGAAGCACCATGATGATTGTGGGCAGTGGCGCGCTTGGTCAAGCAACTGCTGCATTAGCAAGGGCCGTGGGCATGGATGTCATTTTTGCTGAACGTAAAGGCGTAGATCTGGCTAGAACAGGCTATTTACCGTTTGATTTAGCCTTGAGAATGGCGGATGTTATCTCGCTGCACTGTCCACTGAATGATGAGACGAAGGATATTATTGGTAGCAGAGAGCTTTCGATGATGAAGTCGAATGCGATTTTGATTAACACAGGGCGCGGCGGATTAGTCAATGAGCAAGCGCTGGTGGATGCACTTAAGCAAGGCTACATTGCGGCCGCTGGTGTGGATGTGTTTACTCAAGAGCCTGCTGATGAAAGCAACCCGCTGTTGGCAAATATGCAGTTGCCGAACTTATTGCTAACGCCTCATGTGGCTTGGGGAAGTGATAGCTCGATTAGTAAATTGGCAGAGATTTTAATGGATAACATTGCCGCATTTGTCGAAGGTCGAGAGCAGAACAGAGTGGTTTAGTTGTTTATGGATTCACTTGCTTGAGGCCTTCATTAAATACCTCGAGCAGTTTCCTTGCTTGAGGGTGACTTTTGGAAAACATCATATAACTGTCATTAGTCAAAAAGGGTTTAGGGTGGAAGGTCACTTTCTCTTGAAGTTCGAGCGGCATTTTCTGCAGCGTAAACAGGCCAATATCTCGCTCCTCTGGCACCAAGTCCACACGTCTGTATTTCAAGAGTTGTAGCGCTTGATTCGGTGAGTCAACGCGATTGATGGTAACGGTATTCTCTTCGATCATGGTATCAATCTCAGAACCATAGCTATAACCTAAGCCGCCACCCAAGTGCTTACCTTCAATGTCTGTAATGTCTTGCCAATCAAAGTCATCCTCTCTGAGGTGGAAGAAGACAAACTTTTCCTGGCCAACTGGGTCGCTGTAGTAGAAGTGCTCGGTTCGGTCTTGGGCAAACATCCAAACTGCTGTGGCAACAAACTCCCCTTCACTGGCTTTTTTGTAAGCCCGCTTCCATGGAAAAAAGTGAAACTCCACCTGATAGCCTTGCGAGGCAAAAGCTTTTTGGATGGTCTGGCCTACAGAGCCAAAATCAACCAAATCTTGCCCAATAAATGGTGGCCAATTCCCAGCCGCGATTTTGATAACCTTTGGGTCATCGGATGCATAAGGCATTGAAGTTGAGAACAGCAAAGAGAGTAAGCATGTAATCAGTAGAGTTCGAAACACGAAGATCTCCAATCAATATTTCTATTATTAAATTTAGAAGATATTCAGTGGAAACGTAGGAATATAAGAGCAGAAAAGAGGCTCAGCATAGGAAATCTTACAAGTGAGAGGCTTGAATGACAGGTATTAAAAAGCCAGCGCATAGGAATACTGCGCTGGCTCAGATAAGAGGGCGTCGCCGGGATTAGCTTGACGCTACTGGCTGCTTAACTTTTTTTGCATTACTACTGTCTGCCGTACGGTTAACTAGCATTGAAATTGCACCGTCACCAGTGATGTTACAAGCGGTACCAAAGCTGTCTTGAGCCATGTACAAAGCAATCATTAACGCAAGCTCGGCTTCACCAAACCCAAGCATAGAAGCCATTAAACCTAGTGCCGCCATTACCGCGCCACCCGGAGCGCCAGGCGCTGCGATCATGGTAATACCTAGCATCATGATGAACGGAATCATGCTAAAGAAAGAGACCATCTCAATGTTGGTGCTTAGCGCCATTACCGCTGTGGCACAAAGCACGAGCGTAATGGTTGAGCCAGACAGGTGAATGGTTGCACATAGTGGGATAGTAAAGTTGGCAATAGGTTCTTTTACGCCGTTCTCTTTGGTTTGTTTTAAAGTTACTGGAATTGTTGCAGCTGAAGACATAGTACCAAGCGCTGTGAAGTATGCTGGGATCATGTTTTTCAGTAGTCGAACTGGGGACTGGCCGCTAACCATACCTGCAATCACATATTGAATACTGATCCAGATCCAGTGAACGATGACTGCTGTCACAAGCACTAGGCCGAAAGTTTTCAATGTGGCGAAAACCGTACCTTCTGCGCCCATGTTTGCGAATACACCCGCAATGTAGATTGGCAGCATTGGAATGATCACTTTTGCCAGTAGCAAGTCGATGATTGCTCTACCGTCATCAGCAAACTGCTTCAATGGTTGACTGCCCGTTACCGAGATACCAATACCAAATAGGAAAGCCAGACCTAACGCGGTCATCACACCAAATACCGCTGGGATTTCAATGTTCACTAGACCTGTGAGCTCTCGCTGAGCTTCAACATTAGGTGCAACACTTGGCTCTAAGCCAGAGAGAACAATCGTTGCAGCTAGGAAGGCTAGACAGCCTGCAACGATAGTAGAACCGTAAGCTAAGCCAACGGTTTTACCTAATAGATTTCCAGAGTTTTTTGGCAGGCTAGCAATACCGCTCGCAATATAAAATAGGATAATTAACGGGATAGCAAAACCGATTAACTGGCCACCAATCTGTTGGAAAGTAAGGAATAGACGAACAAGTATGTCGGGAGCGAAGGTTCCGACGAGTGTGCCACCAACAATACCGGCGACAAGTTTAGCAACGAGGTTCATAGTAGAACTCCTAGTTAAAGCTTTTGTTTTAAAAAGACTTTTGTTGTTTATATGGTATGAATCGCGAGGATTATAGGAATTGGCGATCCTTTATTCTGCGATCTGGGCTTATATGTTACCATTTGTAACGCTTTTGTTTTTATTTTTGAGATTTAGTTTTTGATTTTTGTTTGTTTTTTGGAATTTAAATTTAAGGAATTCATGTGTTTATAAAAAAAATAAATGCAAATCGTGGTTGGTGGGTTACTTAATATGTAATAAGTTTCATTTTTATGGGTGCAGTTGGGAAATGTATCGCAGTTTAGTTTCTTTTTTGAAATTAAAAAAATGGCACTGGATGGGAATCAATAATGTTTGGGTATCATGCTGATATTAATGACTTTAATTCAAAAAATACCATTCTAGAGGTGCTAAATGGAACACAGCGATAACCAAAATCCGGTTAAGTTTCACGGGAAAGCTGGCGAGTTTTTCTCGATATGGATCGTCAATATACTGCTTTCAATTGTCACGTTAGGCATTTACTCGGCGTGGGCAAAAGTACGCACCAAGCGTTACTTCTATGGCAACACAGAAATCAACGGAGATAGCTTTGAGTACCATGCCAAGCCAACTCAAATACTTAAAGGGCGATTGGTTGCATTTGTCTGCGTATTGATTTGGTCATTTGCCAATGGCTTTGCTCCTGCCTTTGCGCTGTTTTTAATGCTCGCATTTTATCTACTCTTACCGATGTTGATACACAGCAACACACGGTTTGACGCGTCAGTAACCAGCTATAAGAACGTCCGATTCTCTTTTGCTGGCACTTTAGGAAGTGCTTATAGCGTGATGCTAGGTCGTGGGCTAGCAGCATTCTGTTCGATCTTTGTTCTTATAGTGGTCACGTCTATTCTCTGGTCGGCTTCGCCAATTGTTGGTGTGCTTTGCTCCGTATTAACTTTTGTTGCGGTTATCTGGTTACAAGCTTGGGTCATGTGCGGCATTTCTAATTATATCGCTAACGGATACCGTTATGCAGACCAGATTTTTTGCACCGAACTCGATACGAAGGTCTTCTTTAAAACCTATCTTTTAGGCGGATTAATTACAGCCTCAGGTATCGCTATTTGCATGTTATTGTTGTACTTAACCGGGGTTGTATCATCGGACCTATTTGCATCGGGAGGTTTTGACAGCTTCGGCTCTCGAGCAGGAACTCTCATTTCTTTTATCGCTCTTTATGGCGCGTTCTTATTATCTGGTTTGATCGGTATGGCTTTTGTGGTTTCAAGAATTCGCAACTACACCTTTTCTCAATTAGCGATATTCGGTGAGATTCAAAACGAGCAGGTGAGTTACCGCTTTTCATCGACGCTTTCAACCGCAGGCTACGTTAAGTTGGTTGCGACCAACTTTGTTCTTCAAGTGTGCACGTTAGGTTTGGCTCGCCCTTGGGTTATGGTGCGTACCCAGCACTACCTAGCTAATAACACCTATGTACTGGGCGATCTCGATAAGCTAGATGTGTTTGATAAGAGCACATTCGATCAATCTGCCGTGGGTGATGAGATCGCTGAGGCCTTTAGTGTCGACATTGGAATTGGCTAATGGAGTTGTCTGGTTACGCTTTTCCACCACGAAGTTCAAAGAAACAGCGTGCCGTGCTTGTCGTTAGTGATGACAAGCATGTCACGCTGCAATTAGAGCATGCTAGCCATGAGTGTGAAACGGCCGCTTTGCGATTTAGTGAACGGGTTGGGCGGTTGCCTGTAAAAGTGACGCTCGCCAATGGTTGGGGTTTTCTTGCAGACAATAGTGATGAGATAGGGCGCTGTTTTCCGGCCTCGCAATCTGGACGTTGGCTAAGGTGTCTTGAACGAAACTTATTGAGTGCTTTAGTTTGTGCTGTTGCAACTGTCTTGGTTCTGATTGGCAGCTACAAATATGTGTTGCCATGGGCAACCAAGAACGTTTTTATTCACTGGGTGCCAGACACCGTCGTCTTAGCGGTAGCGGATCATGTCCTTGAGCACTTGGACAAACAGTTTGAAAGCTCAACCTTACCCATTGCTCAGCAACAGATGATCAGAGCGCACTCTCAAGAGTTGCTTGAAAATCTTGCTCCATTACCTTATCCGCTGAGAGTCGAATTTCGAGCAAGTAAAGGTGTGGTTAACGCATTTGCTCTGTCTGGCGGTACGATCATCTTAATGGATGAGTTAGTGCTGATGGCTGAAACACCAGAGCAGCTCGATAGTATTATTCTCCATGAAATTGGCCACCTTCATCATCAGCATGTGATGCAACAATTGGTGAGGGCCAGTATCTTGTCGATTTCGGTGGCTTTTCTCACAGGAGAGAGTTCAGGCATTATTGATAATATGGTTGGTTTAGGGGTGTTTGTACTTCAAACAGGGATGTCTAGAGAGGCTGAAACGGAAGCGGATCAGTATGCTATTCAGGCCATGAAAACGGTGTATGGCAGTACCGAGGAAATGGTGAAGATGTTTGAGCATTTGCACCTGCATTATCAAACCGATGATACTGATGATTTGATTCCAACTTGGATGAGTACCCATCCTGAGTTTGATGTTCGAATAAATATGATGCGCGATTAAATTATCCCGAGCTGAGACAAAAAAAGGGCTAGCCAATTGGCTAGCCCTTCTTCAATGCGTTCTCAATTACAGAGCAGCAATCGTTGTTTTTTGCTCTTCAAGCTTCACTAGAGTTTCTTTGTAGCCCTCTAGCTTCTCGCGCTCTTTTGCGACAACCGCTTCAGGTGCTTTAGCAACAAAGCCTTCGTTACCCAGCTTACCTTCAATACGCTTGATTTCGCCGTGAGTTTTCTTTATTTCGCCGTCTAGACGAGCAAGTTCAGCGTCTTTGTCGATTAGACCCGCCATTGGGATCATCAGCTCAGACTTACCAACTAGTTTAGTTGCACATGCTGGTGTCTCGGCATTTTGAGCAAGAACAGTTAGGCTATCTAGCTTAGCAAGAGAGTTCAGAACGACCTTGTTAGCTTCTATACGCGCTGCATCTTTCTCGTCTGCTACTTTGATCATTACCTCTAGGCCTTTGCTAGGTGCAATGTCGTATTCCGCACGTAGGTTACGGATAGCAGTGATGAACGTCTTAACCCACTCGATGTCCTCTACGATCTCAGCGTTGAAGTTCTCTTCGTTAAACTGAGGAAGCGCTTGAGTCATGATCGTCTCACCTTCAACACCGTCTACTAGCGGCTTAACGCTCTGCCAGATAGATTCAGTGATGTAAGGAAGCACTGGGTGAGCAAGACGCAGCGTCTTTTCAAGAACAGTGATCAGCATGTAGCGAGTAGCTTGTTGCTGAGCTTCTGTACCTTTCCATAGAACTGGCTTAGTTAGCTCTAGGTACCAGTCACAGAATTGGTTCCAGATGAATTCGTACAGCGTGTTTGCTGCCATGTCTAGACGGTAGTTGTCTAGGTGAGCATTAAACTCTTTCGCTGCTAGCTCAAACTGAGATTCAATCCACTTATCTGCTAGTGAGAATTCCATGTTTGCACGGTCTTCAGCTGATAGTGACATGCCGCAGTCGTGCTCTTCTGTATTCATCAGTACGTAACGGCTCGCGTTCCATAGCTTGTTACAGAAGTTACGGTAACCTTCAAGACGCTTCATGTCCCAGTTGATGTCACGGCCAGTTGAAGCCATAGCAGCAAGAGTGAAACGCAGTGCATCAGTACCGTATGGTTCGATACCGTTCTCGAAAGTCTTACGCGTGTTCTTCTCGATCTTCTTCGCTAGCTGAGGCTGCATCATGTTGCCACAACGCTTCTCTACTAAAGACTCAAGGTCGATACCATCGATCATGTCGATAGGGTCAAGAACGTTACCCTTAGACTTAGACATCTTGTCGCCGTTCTCGTCACGGATTAGACCCGTTACGTAAACTGTCTTGAATGGTACTTGCGACTTACCGTTTTCATCTTTGTTGAAGTGCATGGTCATCATGATCATACGCGCAACCCAGAAGAAGATGATGTCGAAGCCAGTTACTAGCACGTCTGAAGGGTGGAATGTCTTCAGGTCTTCAGTTTGCTCAGGCCAGCCTTGAGTACCGAAAGTCCAAAGCGCAGAAGAGAACCATGTATCAAGTACGTCGTCGTCTTGGCGAAGAACAACGACTGGTGCAAGGTTGTTGTTTGCACGTACTTCTTCTTCAGTACGGCCTACATATACGTTGCCGTCGTTGTCGTACCATGCCGGGATACGGTGACCCCACCAAAGTTGACGAGAGATACACCAGTCTTGAATGTCACGCATCCAAGAGAAGTACATGTTTTCGTACTGCTTAGGAACGAACTGGATATCACCATCTTCAACCGCTTTAACAGCAGGCTCAGCAAGAGGTGCAGCACGTACGTACCATTGGTCAGTTAGCATTGGTTCGATAACCACGCCACCACGGTCGCCGTAAGGAACTGTTAGATCGTGGTCTTTGATTTCATCAAGAAGACCTAGTTCTTCAAACTCAGCAACGATCGCTTTACGAGCAGCAAAACGCTCCATGCCGTGGTACTTAGCAGGAAGTTCTGTCGAGTAAACATCGCTAGCTTCACCATTAGTAGTGAAGACTTCAGCCGCATCACGGATGTCTGCGTTGAAAGTTAGGATGTTGATCATTGGTAGCTGGTGGCGCTTACCAACTTCGTAGTCATTGAAGTCGTGCGCAGGCGTGATCTTTACACAACCTGTGCCTTTTTCCATATCTGCGTGCTCATCACCTACGATAGGGATAAGGCGGTTCACGATAGGAAGTAGGATTTCTTTACCGATAAGATCTTTGTAACGTGGATCTTCTGGGTTTACAGCAACACCCGTATCGCCAAGCATGGTTTCTGGACGAGTTGTTGCAACAACAATGTAGTCTTTACCTTCAGCAGTTTTCACGCCGTTTGCTAGCGGGTAGCGGAAGTGCACATGTGGCCTTTTTTGTCTTTGTTTTCAACTTCAAGATCAGAAATTGCAGTGTGCAGTTTTGGATCCCAGTTTACTAGACGCTTACCACGGTAGATTAGGTCTTCTTCGTATAGGCGAACAAACACTTCTTGAACCGCGTTAGATAGGCCGTCATCCATCGTGAAGCGCTCACGGTCCCAGTCTACAGATGCACCAAGGCGACGAAGCTGTTTAGTGATTGTGCCACCAGATTCGTTTTTCCACTCCCAGATCTTGTCGATGAAAGCGTCACGGCCGTAATCGTGTTTAGTTTTGCCTTCTTCTGCAGCGATCTTGCGCTCAACAACCATCTGAGTTGCGATACCAGCGTGGTCAGTACCTACTTGCCAAAGAGTGTTTTTACCCTTCATACGTTCAGCACGGATTAGAGTATCCATGATTGTATCTTGGAACGCGTGGCCCATGTGTAGGCTACCAGTGACGTTCGGTGGCGGGATCATGATGCTGTAAGCTTCTTTAGTCGTGTCACCGTGTGGCTTGAAGTAGCCTTTCTCTTCCCAAGCTTGGTATAAAGCTTGTTCGATTGAAGTTGGGTTGTATGTCTTTTCCATAGTACTCATTTACTGGATACGTTGATGGTAATCGTAGTCAATCATTATAAGTGAACTCTCTAAGTGGAGAGCTTAACTATAAAGATTGACCGGTTGCATATTTTGTTGCGAGGTCAACAGACCCTATCTGTGTTCGATCTCGATCGTTTGTAGCTGGTAGCCTGCTTGGCGGTAGATTTTATATCTTTCTCGCGCCAGTTGCTTGGCTTTTTCTTCGCAAGGGACGAAGTCTACCACCTCAGCAAACTTGTTCGCAAAGGTTGTCTCATTATTAGACAAATTTATTACCAGTTGTCTATTCCAAGAGGGTTTCACACCTTGATGGCCTATCTCAATATTAGTGCCATATCTGGGGCCTTCACCAACGAGGTTATGAGCTTGGAAGTCTTTCGTGTCCACCTGCCAAAGCGCTTCAGCAATCGATTCTGCATGGCGTTTATCTTCACAGTTGAGATAAACCTTAGCACCTTGCTTGGCAAAGTGGTGGGCGAGAAACACAACGTACAAGCCAAACCCAAGCGCCTCAGCTTGAGGAGAGTCCGGTTTGATGATGTAGAAGGTTGCGTTTGCCATACTGATTTCTCGACTTAGGAGATACAAAAAAGGGCCTTGCGGCCCTTTTTAACATTGTGAGGATTATTCCTCTGTCTCTTGGCCGCTGCGGTTAAGCAGGAATTGGACAAGCATTGAGACTGGGCGGCCTGTTGAGCCCTTCGCTGCACCCGACTTCCACGCAGTACCCGCGATGTCGATGTGTGCCCAGTTGTACTTCTTCGCAAACTTCGATAGGAAGCAACCTGCCGTAATCGTACCGCCAGGGCGGCCACCAATGTTCGCCATGTCAGCAAATGGGCTCTTTAGTTGCTCGTGGTATTCGTCTGCCATAGGTAGACGCCATGCACGGTCACTGGCTTGCTCAGACGCGTTAACTAACTCGTGAGACAGTGGATTGTGGTTAGATAGGACACCTGAAATATGGTGACCCAGTGCGATCACACATGCGCCAGTCAGTGTCGCTACGTCGACAACACAATCTGGTTCGAAACGCTCAACGTAAGTCAGGGCATCACAGAGAACCAAACGGCCTTCTGCGTCGGTGTTCAATACTTCAACCGTTTGACCAGACATAGTCGTTAGGATGTCACCTGGGCGGTACGCGTTGCTGCCTGGCATGTTTTCACAGCCAGCAAGAATACCCACAACGTTAATTGGTAGGTTCAGTTTCGCTAGCGCTTTCATCGTACCGAATACCGATGCAGCACCACACATGTCGTACTTCATCTCATCCATGCCTTCGCCTGGCTTCAATGAAATACCGCCTGAATCGAAGGTTAAGCCTTTACCAACCAGCACGATTGGTTTTGCTTCTGGATCTGGGTTGCCCTTGTACTCCATGATAGACATCATAGATTCGTTCTTAGAGCCACGACCTACCGCTAGGTAAGAAGTCATACCCAATTTTTCCATCTCTTCTTCGCCGATGATCTTCGTTGTTACTGTTTCGAAGTCGTCTGCTAGGCGGCGAGCTTGAGAGGCAAGGTATGCAGGGTTTGCAATGTTTGGTGGCATGTTGCAAGATCTTTGGATGCCTTCACACCTGATGCAATCGCAAGGCCGTGAGCAATCGCTTTTTCGCCAAGGTTTAGCTCGCGACGAGTCGGTACGTTGAAGACCAGCTTACGCAGTGGACGACGAGTCTCTGGCTTGTTGCTCTTGAACTGATCGAATGTGTACAGGCCATCTTTGGTTGCTTCAACCGCTTGGCGCACTTTCCAGTACGTGTCGCGACCTTTAACGTGAAGCTCAGTTAGGAAACATACCGCTTCCATTGAGCCCGTTTCATTAAGCGTGCTGATGGTTTTCTGAATGATCTCTTTGTATTGACGCTCACCCAGTTCACGTTCTTTACCACAACCAACCAGTAAAACGCGCTCAGATAGAACACCTGGCACTTGATGCAACAATAGCATTTGACCCGGTTTACCCTCTAGATCACCACGGCGAAGTAATGAACTAATATAGCCATCGCTGATTTTATCGAGCTGCTCAGCTACTGGAGAAAGGCGGCGTGGTTCAAATACACCCACCACGATACATGCGCTACGCTGTTTCTCTGGGCTACCACTTTTTACACTGAACTCCATGCGTACTCCTACATCCTGAAGACAAATAGAACTAAATGTTAGATAATGATCTCTTACTTGTTGAATCCAAGGTCGGATTTGCCGTTAAAATAAGATGACTAACAGTTAGTGAAAATTTTAAAAATAAAAGGTTCAACGGGAAATTATAGTGATTCAATCAAAAAAACAAGTTTTGTATAGGTAATTTCAGCGTGATTATTGTTAGATATTTGATCCGCGAGACACTCAAGAGCCAGTTAGCGATCTTTTTCGTGCTTTTTTTAGTGTTTCTCAGCCAAAAATTCATTCGAGTTTTGGCCGAAGCTTCCGATGGTGAAATCCCAGCGAGAATGATTTTGTCGATTGTGGCATTGAACATGCCGGCAATGGGACTGCTCATGTTACCTTTGAGCTTGTTTATTGGTATTTTGCTCACATTTGGCCGTTTGTACGCTGAAAGTGAAATTACCGTAATGAATGCCACGGGCATCGGTAATAAGTTCTTGATTCAAGCTGCTTTATACTTGGCGATTATCACTGGTGCGATTGCTGCTTTTAACTCTTTCTATTTTGCGCCTTGGGCACAAGATAAAGAAGCAGCTTTGATGGAACAGTTAGAGTCAGAAAACACGGTTGATCTGTTGCAAAAAGGCCATTTTCAACGCACTCCTGATGGGTCGTCGGTGATTTTTATCGACGATATTAAGGATAAGAGACTTGAAGGCGTGTTTGTTGCTCAGTTGCGTCCGCGCGATTCAATCCTACCAAGTGTGATGTACTCGGATCATGGCGAAGTAAAAGAAACCAGTGATGGCCGTCAGGTTATCACTATGTTTGATGGAACCCGTTACGAAGGCGTTCCAACTTCAGTTAATTACATGATTACCGATTTCGACGAATATGACGGCCTGATTGGCCAGCGTGAAGTCAAGCAGAAAGGGCGAGACTGGGAAGCTTTATCTACGCGAGATTTGTTTTCTAGTGATAACCTCTACGCTAAGGCTGAACTTCATTGGCGTGTTTCATTAGTTATCTGTATTCCATTGCTCACTATGTTGGTGGTGCCACTGTCTGCGGTAAACCCAAGACAAGGTCGTTTTGCCAAAATGGGCCCGGCAATCCTGATTTATTTGACTTACTTCCTAACCATTAGTGCAACCAAGTCGGCGATAGAGGATGGTACTATTCCTGCCATCATTGGTATGTGGCCAGTGAATATTGCACTACTTCTAACCGCTATCGGTGCCAACTCTATGGACAGCATTCCAGTCAGACGCTTTAAAGACAAACTAAGACAGAAGAAGGTAGCAAACCGTGTTTAAGATTCTCGATTTATATATCGGTCGAACCATTATCGCGACGACTTCTTTGGTTCTAGTCACCTTCGTTGGTTTGTCGGCAATCATCAAATATGTAGAGCAGTTGCGAAAAGTCGGGCAGGGTACGTATGACCTGTTCCAAGCGCTTATGTTTGTGGTGTTGAGTATTCCACGTGATATCGAGATGTTTTTCCCGATGGCAGCACTCTTGGGTGCTTTGATTGGGTTAGGGATGTTGGCATCAAGCTCTGAGCTGGTGGTTATGCAAGCTTCTGGCTTCTCGAAGCTGAACATTGGTATGTCGGTGTTGAAAACCGCTGTGCCGCTGATGATTATAGTGACGCTACTTGGCCAGTGGGGTGCGCCGCAAGCTCAAAAAATGGCGCGTGACCTACGTGCATTTGCAACGTCTAACGGTGCAATTATGTCGGTACGAACCGGTGTTTGGGCGCGTGATGCAAATGACTTCATCTTTATCGGCAAAATTGATGACGACAAGCTGTACGGTTTGAACATGTGGCGTTTTGATCGTGATAAAGAGCTAACAACAGTGATTTACGCGGACTCAGTGGATTATGTGGCGGACAACCAATGGTTAATGAAGGATGTTCAAGTTACAGACATGCAAGACGATGTTGCTTTGTCGAAAACGACTTACCCGGAATACAGTTGGACCAGTGCACTGGAACCCGACAAGTTAGCAGTGGTAACCGTGAAACCTGAGGAGTTATCACTCAGTGGTTTGTACGATTATGTGACTTTCTTGGATGCATCAGAACAAGATTCCTCTCGATATGAATTAGCATTGTGGCGCAAAGTGACTCAGCCGTTTTCGATTGCAGTAATGATGCTGATGGCACTGTCGTTCATCTTTGGCCCACTTCGAAGCGTAACTATGGGCGCGAGAATACTGTCCGGCGTGGTTGCGGGCTTTACCTTCTATATTTCCAGTGAGTTTTTTGGGCCGCTGAGTTTGGTTTATGGCATACCGCCTGTATTTGGAGCTGTCGCGCCGAGTTTAGTGTTCTTGTCGGTCGCTGTGATGCTTTTGAGAAGAAAGCTTTAACGAACAAAAAAGGAAGGCAATTAGCCTTCCTTTTTTATTGGGATAGATTGAGTTGTTTAGTTTGCTTTAGGCAGCACAACCACATCGGTTTTCGCCCAAATATCTTGGAAACTTCGATTTTTTGGATCAAACAGAACGATGAGGTTCCCTAGGCCAAAGGCAGATGTCGCGATTCGAATCAGTGCCTGCGTAGCCGTAATTCGTCCACCTTCTTGATTACGTACCTGTAGTTTCCAAGCTCGCATCCCGAGGGTTTGCCCAGCACGTGTCCAAAAGAATACAAAAAAGTAGATCCAAACAACGGCGAGATAAAGGGTGAACAGTGGGCTCCAAACTGGATGTTTGCTGAGCATGTCACTGATATCAATATAAGGTGCAACATTGAGTATGCTCATTGCTTCAAATGCTTGTAGCAAAGCGATAATTAATCCTGCCGCCATCATTTCTAAAGCAAGAATTATCAACGCATCGTAAAACAATGCACCCAAGCGACGCATTAATCCTGCGTTTGGTAGAGGTTGAGTTGTCGTCATAACCTGAAAATTTCCATACATAATTGGCGCAAGGATATAGTGTTGAGGAAGAGGTGAAAAGAGAGCCAGTACACAGCTTAGGCTTTTATGGCGAATTTATCGCCAAACGATTGTGATTTAAGATTTTTGTACTTGCACGAATATCCCGCTTACGTATAATGCCAAACATCAAAGGGCAATGCCCCAAGATGCCGGTGTGGTGAAATTGGTATACACGACGGATTCAAAATCCGTTGCCTTCGGGCGTGGCGGTTCAAGTCCGCCACCGGTACCATATTTAAACGATAAAGCCTCGACGAAAGTCGGGGCTTTGTTGTATCTCGAGTTATCAAACACTTAGCTCAATGCCATTGGCATTCACAGCCTCATAAATCCCCACATTTTACCTCCTTGTTGCTACTCGGCAATGTACTCCCTGTTCATATCTGGTCTTTTGTCTGTGTCGAATCTGTGCAGATGGTCAGCTAATTCTGTCCAACATCATCCGTCTTAATCAACATACGCAACAAGCCTTGTAGTAGCCGTTTCTGGTCGTATTTCTTGTCCTTCTACGGTCTTTCATGCTCCATAACTCGCTGATTTTGTCCCTCTTCCCCTGTCAAAAGGGAAGAGGGTAAGTGTGAGATAAAAACTTCAATGTGGTGTGAAAATTTCGGGGTTTTAGGGGCAACCCTATACGGGATAAGCCTTGGACGATCGAAAAAACAGGGGTCGGTGAGGGGAATAGGAAGAGGACAGGGAACTTTTGGTTTGATGGAATGATGTGGAAATTAATTTAAGTTTACCGATGGAAAAATATGACGCTCACCTTCTGGAGTGCCGTCTTTGGAAAAGCCTAAAGCTAGTTTTCTATCTAAGAAAGCGTTGCTTCGACTCATCAAAAATAGAAAGCAATATAAATCACAAAAATGCGAGAAATTGATATGAACAATAGATAAATTGTATGGTTCTTTTGTGAACCTGCTCGCAAGGAAATCTTTAACCTTTTGTTTTTATTGGTTTTTATATTAATTGGTAAGCGGTCTGTGAGTAACATACTGTCTTGTTTGCATATTTAAGGTTGTTTATTCTGGTTAAAAGTTGAACGTGTACTCTTGGTGCTTCTCTAACGAACTGGAATTGATAATGATTAAAGGATTTAACTACTATTTCGTAGCAAGCCTTGTAGCACTATTTTTGAGTTTTTCTGCAAGTGCTTATCAGTCGGGAAACTACCCAAAGTTTGCTACTGCCAAGTTGTTCAGTTCGGGTGAGGCAGTCAATGCCAAGCGTAACGTTGTTGCTTATGCGATAGAGAATGGGAACGCTATTGACCTTAAGTTCAATTCTCAGTTTATAGGTGCACGCAGATTCCTCTTCCCCGAAAACAATTTTGGCTCTTCATATAATATAGAAAAAGTTGCTTCTCAAGCCTTCATAACTTCTGTTTCCGAAGTTACCAGTAAGTTTATATGCGCAGAATACCGCTTTAGAAATCGATTACCATCTACCGAAGATTGTAACGGCTTTGTTCTAGATGAGAATAAAAGAGAAGGAATGCCGTTTGTTTCAGGGCAGTTTACTTCAAACCGTATTGAGGCAAATGTAGATGATAGAACTAACGGTGTCAGTTTTCATACATACCTTAAAAGCTCTAAAGAAGCCCCATTGAGTTCAGCTTTTGGAAGCGTTCATGAGTTGGGAACATTCTTTGGCGGTTTTGCAGATAGGAAGAGTTTGATACTAAGCGTCAATGTAGATGCGTATTGGTGGAGTAAAGAGACACAGAGAAGCGGGGCAATAAACGCTCAGCCAGAAGTGTATTTTATTGTACTTCCCTCATCTGTCGAATTATCGAAAGCTGCTAATCAGATGCAAGCGGTTAAGTTGGGATTAGAGAAAGCCCAAATATTAATTATTGGTCGAAGATAGCACGCTCTTGAACTCTTTTAGCTCTTTCGTAAGGTAAGAGAGTGACTCAGGAATTTAATAAAGGAATTATATATGAGTTTGAAGTTTGGGTATGTAATAGCAGGTTTTTTGCTTGGTTTCACGGTTAGTAATTCAGTTATTGCAGACAATGTTTTTAAAGAGGATCCTGAAGTATGGGCATATACGATTGGTTCTGATAACGCAAAGCAATTTTTGATACAGCTAGATTCTATTGGTGTTCTGAGGGGTGCGAAATTTGATAAGGAAGTTGTTCTATCGGGAATTAGAGATGGTTTGGAAGGGGCTTCTAGACTCAATGTGGATGAAGTAAATACGACTATTGTCAATCTAAATGATGTAATCATAGAAAATGTTGAAAGTTTACGATTACGACAGTATCGATACGCAAGTTTTATAGGGACTGCCAACTATTGTGGTATGGATACGATGTTTCAGCTAAATGCTATATACAAATGGATGCGTTCAGATTTTGTTCGACAGGGTGGTATAGGACTAGAGGAGTTCAATCAAGTAATCACAAAATCACGAATGAATGGAGAGATCCTAGGCATGTTTACTTGTGCTACTTTCAAACCAAAATTCGATTCGATGCTCTTCCCCATTTTTTACTAGTTAATGGAATTGAACTAAGGAACAACATGAATACTAAGTTAAGTGCCATATTTCTGACCTTGTTATCGGTATTGTCAACTGCCGGCTGTTCACCTGAAACAACGCCTGCTGATAGTTCAGATAAAAGCTCTTCAATTCAAAACTCAAATAACTCTCCCTCTGCACCTATATCCGAAACAATGGACTACAGAGTTGCGATGATAGAAGAAATTCAAGCCGATATCGCTGCAAAGGAGGAAATTGTCAAGGTAGAATCCGCTAAATTACCAAGCCTAAAAAAAGAACTCCAAAAACAATCTATAAAGTTAACGAAACTCAATGAGAGACTTGCAGAGGCTCGGTTTGTCGAGGATTCTGATGAGATTACTGACATCAAAAGAGAGATGTTAAGAATTAGTAAGAACGAGCCCAATTATGAAATTCTTATCATGCAAGTTGAGGAACGCATTGATCGTGCAAATGACTCTGTGCGCCGTTACGAGAAAAAGCTCACGAAATGGGAAGAGTTAGCAAAGATAGAGGGTGTTAGTTTTTCTGATTGGCAAGACCAGTATTCCTATGTAGCAGGTGTCAGCTACGCTGAAGCAACAAATGAAATCCTTAGAAAGTGGAAGCTAGATAGTGGAGTGGCTCTCAACTCAGATATACTTAGGGATTCAGTTGAAGCTTATTGGAATAAAGAGTTCACTATCAGCGACGAGGCATTGGAAGCTAGTTTTAATGTGCTGAAAATTAAACTTGAAAATTCTACCATTAGTTCTGATGAATTGCTGGAGGAAGACGCTGCTGACAAAATTGCTCCTCGCTTCAGGGAAGAAATATCTTCAGCAGCGAAAGCTGAGTTTGAGTCAGACCTTGATGCCATCGCCTTTGCATATGGTGCTTATAGTGCCAATACTTGGTTGAACGATATAGTTGAAATGGGTGAGTATGGAGTTAATTTGGATGATGAAGTAGTTTTCGCAGGTATTAAGGATGCTCTTGATGCTAAGGTTCCCGTAGCAAGAACGATTATGTGGGATTTAAATGAAGAGAAGGCGTCAGTATGGAAGCGTATTTCTGAACAGCACTTCGAAGAGATAGCAAAGCAGAACAAAGAAGCTGGTAAATCATATCGAGATAACTTTGAACAAGGAGCTAATGTAGGGAAGTCTTTTACAGGATTGCTATATCAAGTGATTACTCCGTCTGAAGGAAGAACGCCAACAATTTCTGATACAGTGGAAGTGCACTATAAAGGTAGTCTAATTGATGGTACTCAGTTTGATAGCTCTTATGATAGAAATCAGACTGCTACCTTCCCGTTAAGAAATGTTATACCTGGCTGGAGCGAGGGTCTGCAATTGATGCCTGTGGGTTCAAAATTTCGTTTCGTAATACCTCCTGAATTAGCTTACGGAGAATCGAGATCTAATGATATACCTGCAAACTCCACTCTTGTGTTTGAAGTGGAGTTGATAGGAATACACTAGAGCTTTTAACTTTCTTGCCCATTTTTAATATAGCAATACACAGGAAGCAAAATTCGGTTAGATGCCAGTAAAACTTGCTGGCCTAATCTGTAACCATTTAAGCTGTAGTTTATCACCATGCGTACTCTCTGTTATGAAACCTAACCAAAGCCTAATGGCATTGGCTGAATTTCTTAAGGCGCTTGTTATGGATACTTACTTTCTAGTTATTTTCTAATATATTGTGAGCAAAGTCTTGTAAGCTCTTTAGCTTCATCCCAATTAAAACTTGTTGGATTATTCTTCAACTCAGTAACTTTATTGTTACACCATAACTGACCTCCTTCTGATAGGGACGCTAGCAATATCATTATGATTGTTCCAAATACTAATCCGTAGGTCATTTTTCCTGCTTTTGATTTGGAAAACGCTTTAACTTTGTAAATAAAGTTTGGCTTTGATGCTTTGAATATTGATATTGCAGAATCACTGTCAGGAGAAGTCACTAGGTCATTATGAAGAATGAACCCTTGATCCTTAAACGATCGCAATTCTTCCCCAGCAGTATCACTAAGTATATCGACAGCTATAAAAACTCCATTTTTCGTTGCTATTTGATACGTGTTCATAGATTGTGGCTTCCTATCGATTATGTATGAAGTTCGGGTAAGAGTGATTGATGTACTGAATACAATATCAATGGGAGTTATTATGCAAGCGCAGGTATATTGGTGTTAGGAGTTTCATTCTTTTCATTTATGTTGTTTGAGTCAGATCTCAAGAAGAGGGCATTCAATCAAGTCTTTAGATAAATAACGTTAGATCCCCCTTAAGATCTAAGTTTTTGCCTCTCTCCTGTCAAAAGGGAAGAGGGTATGCGTGAGTAAAAAACTCAATGATGCGTGAAAAATTTAGGGGTTTTAGGAGCAACACTATATGGAATAAGGTTTGGACGGCGAAAAAATAGGGGATCGGTGAGGGGAACATGAAGAGGACAGGGGAACTCATCTTAAACTCTCAGCCGATAGAGTGATGAAACCAGCATCAAACAGATATTAATCCTTTGAACTGTATAACCCATACACTTTGGAGGAGTTATGAAAAAACGATTCAAGTTCACCAATGCCAACCTTAAATCCCTGCCTGCCAATACCTCAAGCAACAAGACAACCGAGTTAGAGTTTAGTGATACCGAGTGTGTTGGCTTAAAACTGCTATCGGGCAGAAGTGGCAGTAAACGCTTCCTGTTGCGCTACACGTTTGAAGGGCGTAAGCGCAGTATTGCGATAGGACGCTTTCCTGATATTGATGTAAGTGTGGCAAGAAAGATTGCTCGCCAGCACAAGGCAAAAATTGCAGAAGGGGTAGATCCAAAAGAAGAGCGTGATGGGTACAAGCGCACACCTACCGTGAAAGAGTTCTTCTGGGATACCTTCTTACCACTCGCTAAGAAAAAGAAGACATGGAAAGACGATGTTGCTCGATTTAATCGCCATTGCCAGAGTATCGCTAACATTCGATACGACGAGCTTAGAGCTACTGATGTACAGCAGATACAAATCACCATGAGCAACAGTGTGGGGCGTTGTGGTACCTACAAACCCGCTACATGTAATCGGGTCTTGGCCTTGTTAAAAACGCTAGGAGGGCTAGCTGAGCGTCTACTCGATATCCCCAATGTGGCTAGTCGTGTGAGCCTACTCAAGGAGAACAACATTCGTCAGCGTTTCTGTAGTATCGAGGAAACTAAGGCAATCATCAGAGAAGCCCGAAAGCACCCAAACAAAAGTGCTGGTGGATTGATAGCAATGCTGTTTCTGACTGGTTGTCGTGTGTCTGAAATGCGTTATCGCCGTCATACCGATATTGATTGGGAAACAAGAACCCTAACGATTCCTGATACTAAGAATGGCACGACACATATCGTTTACCTGACTGACTTGATGATTGAGATCTTGAAAGAGGTTCCAAGAAAAGCAGGTAATCCTTACTTGCTTCCTGGACGACTGAAAGGTAAGCCAATCGGTACATCAAAGGGTGCGTTTGAGGTGATAAAGCAGAGAGCTGGAATTGCTAAACCAGAGGAGGTGGTTTTGCATACTGCAAGACATAGTGTAGCGAGTTTGCTCTTGTCTCATGCTGACAAAACAGGAGCAGATACACGCTCAGTTCAGATGATGCTTAACCATAAGAGTCTGTCCAGTACGATGCGGTATGCCAAGTTGAGTATTGAGCGACAACGGAATACTTGTGAGAGCTTTTCTAACTTGATCAGTGAGTAATATAGGACCCTCTGTTTCAATAACCGAGGGTTATTGCACTCAGTTTTATTTAAATTTTGAGTGTCAGTACACTGAGTGTACTTATGGGGTGGTGGAAAATTAAGCTATATTAAAATGTGGCGTTACATAGTCTATGGAGAGGGAGCCAATGAAAATTGAAAGTCAAATAATAGAAATTGAGAAACGATTAAAAAGTGTTGAGGCTCGTGTTACTAGCCTTGAACAAAGTCTTCAACAAATGAATTCCCAAATGAGAACATTTGGTAAGTATAAAGACCGTTCCGAAGGTGAGTTGAAGCTCATGGACCAACAGATCGATCTTTTAATTGAGAGTTGTGAATTTTTAGTAAGGGATGCTATTTCACAAGAAGAGATCATAAGAGCTAAGGCGATGTTGAAGCGCCTCAAGAATAATAAAACTCGTATTTTAAAAGCGAGAAAGGCAGCGTAGAGCATGAATGAAAAAATGCAACGTCTTTCAAGTTTAAAAGATAAGGCGGCGAGGAAAAATCAAACTAGCGATTATGAGTTTGCGTTTATTCTAGGGGAGGCTGCCCAGATCCTAAAAGAAATAGCTCCAATAAAACGAAAGGCATGGATTGAAGCGCAGTTAATGGAGCTTTTCCATCTGCAGAATGGAAAATGTCCCCTTTGTGACCATGAACTAATTTGGGGACAGTTTCAAGTTGACCATAAAGTTCCACACTCTCGAGGTGGAGGTAATGAGTTTGCTAACCTTCAACTAACACACGCATTTTGCAATAACTCCAAAAACAATGGTGTGCCTCTTTCTGAACTTTTACGTTACCTCGAAGGCAGAGTTTTAAACCTGTAAACAGAAATGACGTACGCTTTTTATAACTACAATGCAGTTATATTATCGATAGCTGTCTTGATATCTTGATGTATTTCACAAGGCTCAATCGCTTTGATAACGTCATATTTGCTAATGGAGTACTTTTTACAAATGCTTTGGTTACTTTCATTGAGCATTTCTTTTGTCTCTAGGTTTTGAAGTACAGTCGCAATAGAATCAGTTTTAGCGCAGTTTAGATCAATGCCAAACCAAGCTATTGTGTCTTTGGTTATATCCTCAACTGATTTTGATGTGGAACGAGCGATTGCTTGGACGCATAGGAAGTAAGTTTCAATGTAACGATAACGCCATGTTAAAGGTTTTAAGCCCTCAGTTTCACAACCATTATTTTGCTTATCAAAAAGTGCCTCAGATACAGTGTTGAAGTCTTGACCATCTCGATCTCTTATACTGACTCCTTTAAGTGAGCCAATCTGACTGCGAAGTTGTTTAAATAAGTGAAGCCTTTCTGCATGTGATCCTGTCCATGCCCAAAAAACTATATCTTCAGAAATTTTTCCCCCCAATTTTTCTGCAAGAATTTTTAGTGCGTTTTCATCGGATTCATGCTCTACAAATACTATTTTTTTGGAACGCTGAAGGTTTTTTAAAATAGGGGAGTAGTCAGCACCTAGTCCTGCAATTAAGGCTATTTTTTGTGCTTCCTGAGACAAAAGTTTTGCCTTTCCATTTTCAAATCTCATAATTTGTTTTGGGGAACGCGATGCAATTAACTCTGTGGAGTGTGTGGCAAATAAAATTTGTTTGTTGTATTTAACTGCTATTTTTTCAAGTTCTGAGAGAAGTTCAAATTGAAGTTTTGGGTGTAAGTGAGCGTCTGGCTCATCCAGAAAGACTATTCGATATTGTGGGTCTAACACCAAAGATAGGACGTTTAGTAATTGTAAAAAGCCACTACCCTCAACCATTATATCTCTTCGATTAAATCCTTTGTACTTTTCGAATTTTGTACGTTTCTCGTTGAATGCGCCTTTCCAATATTCAATCTTTATGTAACTGTGGAATCTTTCATCAAAGTCATGAACAATAAGCTCGACGCCGAATATTCTCCTCATAATCTCAACTAAGTGCTCCCAGCGATCTGTTTCCCGAAGCTTCTTTAACTCTGCCGTTGGAATTTTGGGTTTGTCACCTTTGAGTTTAGAGCGCTTTACTGTGTTTAATCTGTGTAGCTCCAGTAACGTGTTTCGCATCACCGAACCGCTGAGCCCTTGACCAACAAGCCTAGAACGCATTGCCGTCGTGTGGAAAGGCTCTCGGTGTAAAATTCCAGCAAAAGGTGGAATATATGCGGCCTTTGGTACTTCCTCGCTTTCAACTAAGTTCGAGCCTGTTACTTTTATAAACAGCCTTTCATTCGCTAGTGATAATGAGAATCTTAGTCTTCTTGGCTCTGGAAAATCATCGTTTACCCAGTTCACTTCAAGCCATAGTGTATAGCCATCAGTTTCATCGTCGTACAACTTGTTTACTTTAAGGTTTGTCCATAAATGTTTAAGAGAGGGCAGGTTTATTGGCAGAAAATCTTCCGAGTTGACACCAACGCCTTGTTTTTTACCAATGTTGCCTGGTAGAAGGCTGTTCTCCCCTTGCTGAAGAGTTACTACGGATTTACAAAACTCCCATACAGCAAACGCTTGCATGAAACTAGATTTTCCTGAATTGTTGCCGCCCGCCAGCAGGCAAAACCCATCGGGTAAACTAAATTTCTTATTGTCATAACGCTTAAAGCGATGAAGCTTTATTTTAGTAACCCGTATTGTATTCAATGTTTCATTACCTAATGACTTAAACTGTAAGTCATTATATATCAATGAGGTGGCTATGGGTAAAGCAGCATACACCACAAAAACTTCTGATTGTGATGTGTCATTTTGTTTAGAAACAATTTAGGAGTAGTCTATTGCCCTGTAGCCGTGTCTGCTGAGAGTTAAGCATATATTAATACCTTGAACCAATAACATGTCACAAGGCCATACCTTTCGGGGTATGGCCTTTTCTTTTGGAGAAGAGAAATGAAAATCTTAACTGGCCTACCTGAACTACTTGACCTACCCACCTCGATCGCTGATGACGTTATCAGCCATATTCACCAACCTTTCGATGATGCTGAACAAGCTAGTCAATACTGGCAAGTTTATTCATGCGCTCTAGTCATCATTGAAGCGAGTGATGAGTCTAAAGCATGGGTTTTAATGCCACCAAGCACACGAGAGCAAGTGCTCTACGCCCTTGAGTATCCCGAATACATTGATGCTATTGGTCAATACGAACTTTCCCTTGCGATTACCAATGATGAAGGAGGTGGGGTTTACCTGCTTTGTCATACCAGTATCGACCAAACCAAGCTCAAGGAGGTGTTAACCAATGCAAACCATCTCAACCAGTAAGTTCTGGAAAAAACTTAAACAAGTCAAAGGCGCTAAGGAAGTGGTGATAAAAGCCTTACTGCTTTTTGTCGTGCTCAGTGATGAGCGTACACCTGCATGGGTGAAGGGAATCGTCGTCGTTGCTCTTGCTTATCTTATCAATCCCGCAGACCCACTTGGTGTCGATCCACTGATACTAGCAGATGACATTGTTGTGATGAGCGGTGCTATTACAGCTGTGTCGAGTGCTATCAAGCCTTTTCACCATCATCAAGCCAAGCTTGAATACCGTAACCTATAAGGAGTCATGACCATGACCAGTACAAACCGCAAAAAAACCGTACAAGATAAACCAGTAGAGCCCAAGGCTAAGCCTACTGAACCGAAAGATAAGACAGATTCGCAGCAAGCAGAAAAACCATCTCGCTTGGATGTTGATGCTATCGGGTACACATTACTAGTTAAGGATGCCAAAGCTCCCAAGTTAAGCCCAAAAACCAAAGGACATATCTTCTTTGAAATCGGGTGTTCGGATGAAGACAAGTCCTTACATATCCGAATGACGGGGAATGACGGTGGTGGACTTCATACCAAGGAGTGGATTGGTGTGACTCCATTGCTTGAGCTGCTCGACAAGCAAGAAGGTAACGTCTTCAAATCTACGGTACTTAAAACAGTCATCAAAGGGGCTAGCAGTAACAACGCTTCATTTCTTGCTGCTGTGCTGCGTAGTAAGCAGTTGGGATTACTCGCCCCAAGTGAGAATAGTCAGTTCCTTCACCAGTTGGATGCCAACTACCAAGCCAACAAAGCTAAGCTGCTGGCTTTAGTGCCAAGCAGCTAGCGCAATTCACTTCTTAACCAACCTATCATTCATACCGCCCTTTGTATCAACATCATCACTTTTTGGTGTTGGGCAAATATTTCAATCCACATATCAAGAACTGACACAGCAAAGGCTTGGAGCCTGTATTGCTAGTGGCATAGTGATGATTGGAAGTAAGGCGGAGACAGCAAGAGCCAAAAGGAGGCTAAGTATGAGCATCAGCAATGTCGCTAATCCATTGAGTGACAGTGATATACCCATATCAGAGTCGCTTGTATCCCTGATTAAAGAGCAGGTAGAAGCACACCTGACAAATGTGGACTGCTACCGAGACGTTACTATCAACTTTAAAGACCCGCACTACAGCATAGAGAAAGGGGGTTACCATCCTGTCGAAATCCGACTAGAGCAAGTGGGTGATGAATGGCACTTCGACTACATCACCGATTTCTGCTTTGATGGTTCCCCATACGCTGAACTGGTCAAAGACATCGATTGGAACGTGAAGGAGAAACAGTGTTACACCATGCTATCAGGCTGGCTTTCTCCCTTAGACTCGTATGAGTTGTTCGAGATCTGGCAGGGTAACTTCATCAGCTATGTAGAAATGGAGGTGTTTGACATTACAGTAACCGCTGACGGTTAACGCCACTTACTCTAAATTGACCAGAAAAAGTCCCACCTATGGACAGGAAGCACGCTGGTTGCCTTTCTTGTTACCTCTCTTTAAATCTCATCAACCGAACACACTAAAGGGCTGACTACCCCCTTTAAATCAATGACTAGCACATAGCTAAAACGATTACAGAACCGTTGCCTTCAGAGTGGGTTTTTTCTCATCACTTCGGCTCGTCTGTATGTCGAAGGGCTTGGTGATAGTCAATAGTGGTTTGTAATGAGGTTGGCGACAGGATGACAAGATGGGGTGACCAGTAGGCTATATGTGGGGCTAGCTGTAATGGGGATTGCAGTTGGGTTGAAAGTACCAAATCTCCATCGCGATGCTCTTTGAGAATGTGTTGCTCAGGTAGCAGTGACGTTTCTTTAAAGTGATGAGCAATCGGATGTTGTGCCAATATCACAGCTTCTAATGGCTGATTGGTTGAGTCCTTTTGGTCGACATAACTCACTTGGATAGCGCTTAACACCTCAGCGTTAGGTGTATAGCGATGTTCAGTTATTTCGATATGTTGTATCGCTTTAAGTTGAAAGGTTTTGAGAGCGCTATTGATACTGACCAATAATCGCCAGTCGCCTTGATGTTGGATGAGTTGATACGGCTCAGCGATCATGACTTCATATTGGAGGAAGTGAAGTTTCACAATGCTTTGCGCATGAATCGCATTGAGCAACACCTTAAAGTGTTGCTCGACTTCCTTTGAGGCTTTGAACGTCGGGTAGAACTGAATGGCAGGATAATCGCAATGACTAAACTCATTAAGGGCTAAACCATTAAGGTCAGGGTAAAGCTCTCTTACCCCCATATTGGTCAACATGCGCTTGATATCGGTATTGGATAGCCGCCCAAGAAAGGAGGGTTTAATCCAATAGTTGGCCCCCTCTCGTTCAATGGGGAGGTAGTTCAAGCGATTGTTGAAGTCACGTTGAACCGTGCGCTCTGATACGCCAAATTCTCTTGATAAATCGGCCACGTATAATCGCTCCCCTGTGTTCAGGCGAGTCAATATAATCCCCAGTCGTTTGCCTAACTTATCGTGCTTTTCCATCTCGCTTAGTCTAGTGAGCCTGCCTGACAGGGTGTGTCGAGGTTGGAAATATTCTCCCTAGTTTCAACCAGTAAGGTCAGTGGTTTTGCTATAGCACGCATCGCTTTTGTAAACCCAATGCATGACCTGAATTAACCTAATCGCAAAAACAGCAAATCTCATGGCTCTGCGACACAACCTGTCGCGGAGCCTTTTTACAATTTCAATTTCATCAACAAAAGGAACGCATATGTTTGGACTATTTGACAAAAAGGATGACAGCAAGCCTAAGTGTGCTGGTTGTGGTAAGCCGCTCTATGGGCTGAGTGTTGAAGTGAAAGGCGGGAGCAAGCGCTATTGCAGTAAGCCTTGCATGGTGAAGTACGTTAGACGCATGACTGGCCAGAAGGGCTAGCAACATGAGCAAACCCAACCTACCTCTTGGGGCAGAATACACCGACTCGGAGGGTGAGCAACGCTTTGTGCTGGTGGAAGGTGAAGAGCACTGGACATCAGAACAATGGGCACAAGAGGCGATTCGCTTTGATGCTCAGCAGATGAAACGTGCGGAGCAAATCCGAAGTGAGTAATCTGTGCTGACAACTCGAAGATAGAAAAGCCAACCTTTTGCTAGGTTGGCTTTCTTAACTCTTAAATCACTCTTGCTCAATGTCGGGCGATTGGGCGAACTGGGCGATAATATAGGTTTATTGTTTTTTGATTTTAGAAATGAAATTTGAAGTGAATATATTAAATTACCCTTTCCTCAAAAGGGTGAAATGATGTGTAAATAAAACATGGTCAACGGAAGAAATAAATATAATTATCAGTATCTTTTGCCCAAATCGCCCAAACGCCCAAGCAGGCGTTTGGTGCAAGTAATAAAGGGTATTTTTTATGTATTTGCTTTTCGCTCTAAGCGTCTATAACGACTATTCGACTTACCTGTAGTCATAATGATCCCCTGAGAATTCAATGCAGGTTCCAAGGCCCTCAATTTGTGTCCGAGAGAGATTGGAGTCTTGGGCCAACTAGCCGATTTTTTCTCTTGTGTCGAAACATAGACCGATAGTTTTTCCAATAGTGCCGTTGGCTTGCCTTCCCAACTCTCTTGCTTTTTCATCAGAGCCAGCACTGCTCGGCCCAATACATCACTATCCAGACTGATAAGCTTGAGTTTACGATGCATATCGCTCATTGCAGAATCGAAAGTACCTTGAGGCCATTCCAAAACTTTTTCCAAGGCATTACCCACCTTACAAAAATCTGATAGACGGGATACAGGGGTAAACTCTACCTCTTTGTAAACTTTAAGTACTTTGCTAATTAGGCTATATAGCGCGCCCAATATTTTGGGCTTATCCGCTTCAAAACTCGCCCAATAATCCGATTCGGCGGTGCGATTTTCAGCGCCTATTACGGGAAGCTCAAAGGAGACGACACGGCTAGCGAGATCGCTTTGTTTGACAAATTCGGGGTTAATACCATTGATGATCATAGTGGTGTCAACAGTGTGCGTCACGGTAGTAAAGTCGCTGTAGAGTTGTCTTTTTCGGATGTCTAGTCCTGTACTTAGGGCGCAGCAAGCATCCATGATTTTAGAACTTAGACTACTAACATTATCGACCAAGAATACACTGGTATTCATGGATGCCATCACTAATTCATCAAGCGTTGATGGTGGAAGTTGTCGTGTTACGGGATTTGGATCTATCAGTTTTTGGATAAGTGACGAGTGAGTACTCTTAGCGCAACCTTCTGGCCCAGTAAAGGTGATGATAGGCTTGCTCGGCAAATCCATGAACATTCCGACAATACAGGTGAGAAGTAAGCACCATTGGTCATCGCTTCCTAGATTTAGGTAGGGTCTTAATATCTCCATATCTGGATGCGCTGTTGGCATTGGTAAAGGCAGCTTTTGCTTAGAGTGTAGAAAGCACACACCTTGAACTTCGGTAGTGATATGCCAACCCTCAGGGGTTATATGAACTATTTTTCCATCGCCGAGGTCAATACACACTTGACTGTCAGTCTTGTAAATACGCCAAGACGAGTGGGTGGTATTTTCCGATATATGAGCAAGTGCAGCTAAGCTCTCCGTTAGATCTTTTAAATTTTGAGAGCTGATCAGATTACCCAAATTTTTGTGGATAAAACGGCGAACCCATTTCGAAAAATCTTCTGATTGAACCTCCATAGCGTATGAGCTTCCTGCGCCGTTTTGTATAAGGGCACGATTTCTTTGATCAATCACCAATGGATACTGTTCTGTAATGGTATCGAGGGCGAGTGTGCGTGTTGACTGGCGACCTTGGTTATCGTTGGTTTTTGTCATAACTTTCACCTTAAGCGTTATTAGTGGTTTGGTTTTGTTCAAAGGCGGTTACATCCTGAAGACGAAAGCGGACAGCGCTTCCAATCTTGAGGTAAGGGGGTAATTTGCTAGGATTGTAAGAAATAGCTTTGCTAACGAATGAAAGCGATACGTTCCAGCGATTTGCTAGCTCTTGCTTGGTTAAGAAAAGAGGTTGATGATTTTCCATCTTGTTTCTCCGTAGTGTGATGTACTTGGAGGTGTATTGTTGAAGATGGGCGAGTAGAAAAACGGCTTAATCGGAATTTCACAGTGAAAGGTTGGAGTGATACCAGCCAATCTCGCAAAGAGATTGGCCCTGATACTGGAGAGTTACTGATAGACTAGGAAAGCTGCTTCGCCACATAGTCCGTAGTAGCTTGCAACTCTTGCTCTGTGGGATATAGGTAGCGAGTCGTGACATGGATATCACCATGATTCAAAAGCTTGGATGCGGTATGTAAGCTCTCTTTTGCTGCCAAGGAACTAAATATTGCTCGGCAGTGGTGAAACCCAAATTCGGCTAGCCCTACTTTCTTCTTGAGCTTATCCATGTAGGATCTTGGTGGTTTCATAGGGCATTTATCTTTTCTCACCGATGGAAAGAGGTAGTGATTCCAAGTATTTTGCAGTCTGCGTTCAATAATGATTTTAGCGTCATGGCTAAGTGGCAGGCGAATAGGGCGATCTGATTTGTTGCAGGTGAGGACAAAAGAGCTTCTATCCTTGGCAATGTTAGCTTGGGTTAATGACAGTGCTTCAGAGACTCTAAGGCCAGTGTATAGAAGCAGTAATATTAGATCTGCTGCCGCTTGGTAATGCGGTTCTTGTGCGCAATATGCCATCAAAGCCTTTAGTTGATGGTTGTCGGGCATGATTTTCTTGCCCTTGTTATCTTCCTTTCTTTTTTTTATGCCAACCATTGGTGATTTATCTCGATGTATAAAGCCTAAATCAATGGCATGACGAAACGCTCCGCTAAGCTCTGAGTGATATCGATTAAGCGTTGCTGCTTTAATACTTTGAGCTTTTCTGGTAAGAAAGCCTCCTATCAAACGGTGTCCTTCACGCTCAAATTCTCCGAGTGTATATCGTCCCAAAGCTGGAAGTATTGTGTTGCGGAATTTGTTGCATGACTCCTTTCCAGTTCTGTTTTTTTGCAGCACCATAGGTAGGTAGTGAGTTTCAATGTAGTGCTCAAAAACCATCTCGGCGTGAGGGTTGTATTCTCCGCTTTGAATGGAAAGGGCGAACTCATTCGCCAGCTTTCGAGCGGTAGGGATTGGCATGGTGGGAAAGGAGCCAAGTTTTTTGTAATAGCGTCGTTTATTGAATGCCACTCTAGCAATGTGAGTGATACTCGTTGGGGTAACTAAGGCATGGTAGTAATGCACTGTGGCATCCACAATTTCGACTTGCTTCTTACCTTCAAGGTCAAATTCTAATAAGAGCTTTCGATTGATCTGTTTACGTGTTGTCATAAGGGTTCCTCCTAATAAAAAATGGATTACATCAACGAAGGCTCCCTTTTTGTTGGTTATTCCTTATTTCACAGTGAGATGAGTGGTAATGGTTCGAGGGACAAAAATTGAAACGCATTTGGATAAACTCAAACAGGCTCGATGTGAGCAAGAGTTCATTGAGCTGATACAAAACCTTCTGGGTATCAAGGACAGCCTAAGTGCGGAGGAGTTAACTCAAAAGTTTACTCCCAAGGCGCTCAGAAAACTGCCAGATAACGCGTTGCCTTTACCTAAATCATTTTCGCCAATGTGGAGTCAAGAAAAGCTTGATAGCGATACCTACACCTTTGATGTGAAATGGCAACATGTTGCATCACTAGAAGATGACAGTAATCATTACTATTCACTGTCTTCCAACAAGGATATGCAATCCGTACTGGATTTTATTGAAGCTATACTCCCTAATTCCTGTTCAAAACAGAGTCGCTGCATACCCTGTACCTTTGTCCTACCAACAGAAGTCTTAGATGTTAGGAGTATGGATGGGGCGAGTTTGTCATGGACGCACAGCACTATTTCAAAAGAGGATCTGGCTAGCTTTATCGAGACAAGGCATGCTTGGAATTTGTTGCGCTTTTTGTCCAGTATTGGAATTGAGCCTGAGGGAGCAAAAGGTATTTTGGTTGCCTTGGGAGTACTTGATGAGCATAACTCAGTGGATTGGTTTATCGGTCATCAAGAAAAGGGGGAGCGACACTTGAACCTGCCCCAGTAACAATAGATGAGTCATACTGTTTGATTGGAGAGATACTTCGTTGGAATGAATCTTGTGATGAATCAATGAGTTTTTTCTATTTGAAGAACGCACTACATCAACAGGTGAAAGAAAAAATCTCGCATGAACATCTAGAACCAATGAGTATAAGGGAAGGAAAAGAACAAGACTCCAATGTGTTCATCCTGAGCACCTTTAACTTCAAACCCAAACACCTAGCGACTCAGCTTAAGTCGGTACTTGCTGAAACAAAAGGTGGTCGAAAAAATGATATCAATATTATCCGAGAATGCATGAGTCACTTATTGTCGATTACTGGCGGTGTGGCTATTACGCTGCCATTGCCTCTTACACATACCGAAGATTCTAGGCCGATGTTGTTCGTTCCCGCACAATGGCGAATGGTGTTGAGTGCAATGAGAAAGCGACTTGCTAAGAAGGAAAGTGCAAAGCATCAACCAATCCAGCATTTACTCAATCAGGAGAAGGACATTGAAGATACCGTTGTGCTGATGTCGCCATCTCCCAATGAGAGGCTCGAATGGTGACAGTATAGCGCGAATTGTGATTTAACCTTTGGTTAAGTGTTTAGAACATAAATTTATGTTGATGCTCCTCGTTTTTTAGAAAGCTTACACTTGCTTTCAATATTATGAAATTAGATGCTCTGATTAGGTATAACTAAGTCCATTATGGTGGGTCAGTGGCTGGAACAGAATATTATCTATATCGAGTAAAGTTTATAAAACCAGCGCAGTTGTCTTTATTGATTCCTAATCTCTCTCCCTCTCAAATATTTCTGGAGTCAATTAACGAAAAACCTGAGTTAATGTTGTCTACTGGGAGTGAGTGGCACCTAGGGAACGTTGAATATTTTGATGAGATGACAGGTTCTTTCGCGATAGGGCGAACAACTAAAACGACATTGGAGAAGTTTGATAAGGAAAGTGGCAATTTTATAGATCAGCTCGATGATTCTAGTCCTTATACCACAGTGGTTTTCGATTGCAGAATTGGTTTACTGGGTATCGCAAAGAAATCCAAATTAGCTCCAGATGCAGAAACAGTTGCTCGTAGGATTCGAGGGTTGTTTGAAAAAGCTGAAACAGTTATTCATACCGGGGTTGAGGTTAAGGTTAACTTCATTCCTGACCCAGAGGGTTTTATTCAAAAGATCAGAGGTGCCTACGCTATTAAGAGCTTTAAAGCAACGTTTACTGGACCGAACCCCGTAGATGCAGATGAGTTATTTCAGAGACCTCTCGCTGTTTATGCTCAGCAAATTGGTGCTCAAACAGGCGCTTTAGAAGTCAAGGGTGAAGCTTTAAATGAAGATGTTGTTGAGAGTGTCGCAAAGTCGACGGCTGCAACGGCAAACTCCGCTTCAGCTAGAATTATCCCGTCAGATGGCAGCAAAGTGATTCCAATCAAGATGAAAGGCGATGCGGTTTCTGTTGTTGTTAATGTTGATTCCTCGTATCGGGATATTTTAGAGCAGATTCAAGAAGAATATGCGAGGGTCAGAGGGTGATAACAGAAAAGGCTATATGTACGATAGATGAATTGTTAACTGCTCTAAATGAACTTCCCAACCACTATATATATCGGGGCATGCGGATTCATCTTGGAAACTAGAGTCAACATTGGAGAGAGCACTAGGCTCCTCGTGGGATGGGCATGTAAAACAAGTTGAGGAGTTTTACCTTAATCTATTTAAATCAAAGTATCATATTTACAACAATACAAACCACGAACCCAAAAGTAAGCTTGCATGGTTGTCGGTAATGCAACATTACGGTGCTCCTACAAGGCTTATTGATTTTACTGAAAGTCCTTATATTGCATTATATTTTGCGTTAGAGGCTTATGATCCGTTGAGTAAGAAAGACTTAGCCATATATGCTTTGGACTATCACGCTGTTTTAGATGCGTCAATCTCACATATTTCTGCGAAAGATGGGAGTTTTACTAAGCAGCGTAGAGATATTAATGGCTGCCAAGATCAGATTTTTGATGATGTTGTTGACCGATTCTCATATGACATTGTTTGGATTACAGAACCGATCGAAATGAATGTAAGGATAGACAGACAAGCGGGAACATTCTTAATTTCAGGTAATAGAGAGCAGAAAATAGAAGATTTGCTGTCTTCCGATGTTTATTGTGCTACCCCAATGCTTAAGTTTGTTATTTCTTGCGACTTGTATCAAAGTATTTATGCAGTATTGAGAAAGATGAATATCAATGCCAAGTCCATATATGGGGACCTGTCTGGTCTGGCTAAATCTATCAAGATGGATATACAAGCGCACACAAGTTAAAAAGCTTGAGTGATATCTGTGAAGATAGGCATCTACAGTCGTCTATCACTGTCCATCAAAAGTGGTTTTTTTAAGTGGCTCTTATCCATTTAAATCCAAGCTTTTCCATGAAAATACAAGCGTTTGTGGAGAATTCAAAATCCGTTGCCTTCGGGCGTGGCGGTTCAAGTCCGCCCACCGGTACCATATTTAAATGATAAAGCCTCGACGAAAGTCGGGGCTTTGTTGTATCTGGAGTTTGTGAATTCAAATCCGGCGCAGCGTCAGGAATGCCTGTCCAATCAACTTCGCCACCGGTACCATACATAGAAAGGTCGCTTTAATAGCGGCCTTTCCTCATTCTGAGGGGGAATCAGGAAAGAAAGATATCGCATCCTTTAAGGCTTAAAGATATGAAGGCACCTGAAGAGCGAGAACCTGAACGAATTGTTGTATGTTGTTACACAGCATGGAGCCATAGCTCTTTACAGCAGGGTTAATACAGGGAACAATCCACATCAGCTTTATAAACAGATAGCGCCTATAATTGGATTATTATGAGTAACAATACAAACAAAAAATCGAACCCATTGTTCGAGATCGTTTTCAATGTGTTCCTTCCTTCATTTATTCTGATGAAGTTCAGTGGGGAAGAACACCTAGGAACCGTTTGGGCCCTTGTTGTGGCGTTGGCCTTTCCAGTTGTATACGGCGGTATGGAGTTGATCCGCAATAAACGTTTTAACTTTATTGCAGCATTAGGCTTTGTCAGCGTGTTATTAACAGGTGGTATTGGATTACTTGAACTCGATACTCGTTGGTTGGCGCTAAAAGAAGCCTTGATTCCAGGGTTGATTGGCTTAGCTGTTCTAATCTCAAGCTTTACGAAATATCCAGTGGTTAAAAAGGTTATCTTTAACGATACCGTGCTGAACCTCGAGCTAATCAAACAGCGTCTGGCAGAAACAGGCAATGAGGCTGCTTTTGAGCGCTGCCTGAGCGTATCCAACTACCTTTTCGCTAGCACTTTTGCGTTCTCTTCAGCAATGAACTACTTCCTTGCAACTTGGATTGTCACCAGCCCTGCTGGCACGGCTGCCTTCAATGAAGAGTTGGGTAAGCTGACGTTATACAGTTACCCAGCCATTGCTATTCCAAGCATGATTATGATGATGGGTATCTTCTATTATATCTGGCGACAAGTTAGAGCAATGACATCCCTTGAAACAGAGCAGATCTTCCATAGCAGTTAATAGAAGATAGGTTATTGGACTGATTAAGAAAGCCTCCCTAGTAATAGTGAGGTTTTTTTGTTTTCTGCGTCTATAAAATTTCATACATTTCAAGCACCTTACAGCTTTATCAACTATCTTTAAATGATAGATAACATGGAGAGCTAGAATGTATAAACTGACACCTTATTTGTTTTTCGCTGGTCGCTGTTCACAAGCGCTAGACTTCTATCATAAGTGCTTTGGCGGCGTAGTGACTTCGCAACAGAGATTTAAAGATGCACCTCAAATGATAGAGGGGGCGGATCCAGACTGGATTATGCACGCTGAGTTTGAAGCATTCGGAATGAAGATAATGATGTCAGATGGAGTGTTAGCCTCTGAACGAAGTGGCAATAACATGTCATTAGCGTTGGTATTTGATGATTTAGATGAGCAAGAGAAAGTATTTGCGCGCCTATCTGAAGGTGGTCATGTGATGATGCCGCTATCTGATGCTTTTTGGGGAGCGCGTTTTGGTAAAGTAGAAGACCAGTTTGGTATCCGTTGGATACTTAATTGTGATTTAGTTAAATAGAAACGATTCTCATATCACATTCATTAATCTGGGTGATGATTTGTGATCTTGGATCATCTAGACTTATCGCGTTATTTGTTAATTAGAGTCGTATATAAAACGTGGCGAGTATTAAAATTTCTGTTGATAGGATTCAACCGGGATTACATATTCGACTTCCTGTGAAGTGGAATGATCATCCTTTCCTATTCAATAGCTTTAAAGTCAAAACACAAGAACAGATCCAAATCATCCGCCATTTGGGTATTAAGCACGTCTACATCAACCCTGCCCAGAGTGACGCTGAACCACTTCCACCTCAACAGGAGGCGAAAGCAGAAGATAATGTTCCTCAAGAAAGTGAACTAGACGCAGAAGCCAAAAAGTTGTGGGAAGAGAAGCAGCAAAGAATTGAAAAGCTGAGTGCTTATCGCAGGCGCGTCATCCACTGTGAAAAAGAATTCGAACGCTCGTTAGCCTGCATGCGTGCGGTAATGAATAAAATACGCAACCGGCCTGAGCAGGCAGTCGATGAAGCAACTGCCTTGGTTGATAACATCGTTAGTAAGCTGCTAAGCGATGATCATGTCACGTTGCACTTGATGAACGGTAAAAGTGAGTTTGAAGATATCTACTTTCATTCACTGAACGTTTCCGTCATTTCAATGATGATTGCTCGAGCAAAAGGGTTGGAACCAAGCCGGATTAAAGAGCTTGCGTTTGCTGCGCTATTTCATGATATCGGTAAGATCAAAGTGCCAACTGCAATAGTAAGAAAGAAAACGCCACTGACAGAGCCGGAAAAGAACTACCTTAAACTGCACACCAAATATGGTTTAGATATCGCAGGTAATATAGAGGCATTTCCTGAAACAGCAAAAACGGTCATTGCTCAACACCATGAACTTAACGATGGTTCAGGTTACCCCGATGGGCTGAAAGGTGATGAGATTGATGAACTGGCGCAAATCGTGGCGGTGGCCAATGCCTACGATAACTTATGCCACCCCAATATAGTCAGTGAACAAAAGATTCCATATGTAGCGTTGTCTCACTTATATAAGAATTGTAAGGAGCTATACGATAACGACACCCTCAACTTGTTGGTGAAGTTTATGGGCGTTTACCCACCAGGTACGGTGGTGCAACTCTCGAACCAAATGGTTGGCTTGGTTATTTCAGTTAACGCTAAAGCTATCCTGTATCCGAATGTCCTTATATACGATCCCTCTGTACCAAGAACTCAGGCGCCAATTATCGACTTAGCTGACAAAGAGCTTAAGATCGTGAATGCAATCTTGCCTAATAAGCTTCCTGATAAAGTGAAAGAGTATCTAAACCCTCGTTCACGAATCTCATACTTCTTCGATAGTGATAACTAATTTTGATGCTTATCCACAGGTAATTGTGGGTAAGCTGTTGAAATCCTGCTGTCAATCTGGTTGCAAAATACACCCTGATTAAAGTTTGCTCATGTGGCGCGTTTTCTTTAAAAAAAGTGCAATTTTCGCTTGCGTAGTTAAAGGACCTGTCTATAATGCGCGTCCACAGACAGGGCAGACGCCACAAGGCTTCACTCAGTTAGGTGTAAGACGGAATGTCTTGCGAAAGAAATTTT
>NZ_JYJP01000083.1 GCF_001012815.1 Vibrio mexicanus | reverse complement strand
TTAAGGTGTGAAGCACGCTATCACGACACTTAACTAGACCACCTTAAACACTAAATTCAACCCAAACCAAAAATGCCAAGCGTGCTGAATCACTCTTAAATTGTTTGTTATGAGGCAACTTGAAGCGACAAAGAAAGGAAGTTTTCATCGCTTTCAGTCACCTTATAGCCAAGGGATTTATAAAACCTTACCGCTGACTCATTTCTAGTAAAACTTGATAAGGTTACGTGACTACGCCCTTGCTCTCGCGCTATTTCGTGAACCATCTTCATGATCCTTTCACCCAGTTTTTTATTTTGAAATTCTGGAAACACAATGAGTAAATGTACATGAAGTGCATTGTCGTAAGGCTTGAGGCATAGCATTCCAATTTGCCTTTTATTGAGATAAACCCAATGAAACCAATTCGGCTCATAGTCACTTTTCAAACGATTGACCTGAAACTCATCACACCAACCAAAGACGGCATCAACATGCGAATAAAGTCCCTGTTTCACAATAGAAAACAGACTTTCAAACTCTTCACTTGCTATCTGTATTAGTTGAATATCCATATGCCTCATAACGCCTTGCTAACGGGCGATAACGCTATACCACCCAACCTAATTATTGTGCCTTAAACACGGAGCTAAATATGCGACTGAGTTCGCCAAGCGTTAGGAGTCCCTGTTAAGCAATTTGTTATGTGATTTTATCGAAACCTAATCTTATTGCAGCTACGGCGAGAACCAAGTATACGAGCAAGAATGATGTGCTCAAGAGAGCATTTGTATACTTGCTAATTTTCGCTTCGTCAAAAGCGTGCATAGCTTCTCGTGCTGAGAAAATCATATACCCAATAGCCCACATGCCTAAGACAACCATTGTGAACTTGATAAAGTAATGATTAGCGTCGGGATTGTCCAAACCTCTACTTAGTAACTCTCCCGCAACTAGCATAGCAGCAGGAGCTACCAACCTCTTGATCGCTCTATCGATAATATCAAGCACTTCTGTCATTTTTTAGAACTTCCTTTTTCACATAACGCCTTGCTAAGGTGCGGCTAAACCACTGAACTTAAGCAAAGCCACCGTAATCACTGAACCCAACCATACCAAAAATGCCAATGGTTAGCCGTCACTCTTAAGCAATTTGTTAGGCAAATTTACCAGTGAGTAACGCATTTATATTGGGAACTGTTGGCTCAAAATTAACGTACGCTGCCAAAGGGATATATGTTGCAAAAGTTGCCATGTGAAAGTCTGAAAATTTTCCAGTATTACTCTCTTCGAACAATTCAGGATTGTTTGATTGTACATAATTCGTAAAGGCGCTAATTTTGCCTTCAAGTTCATGCTCCGTTAGATTATGAGACATATAGTTTCGAGCTTGATTTAACTTATGAAGTGCTTTCCAAACCCACTCTGATTGGGTCAGATCATTAAATGCCCGAACAAGCTTAACCTTTTGATGGAATTGCAATTTAGCTTCGTTTAAGTACTTCTCATTTACACATTCTTTTACCAGAATTTTCGTCAGTACTTCTTCAATAACTAAATGTGCCTTGAGCAAGGTCAACTCTCTGTCCCCAGACCTTGGCAATACTTCAAGAAAGCGAATCATTGCTTTCCAGTCTTGATCTTTCATATGATGCCTCATTTGCCTAACGCCAAGCTAACGGGCGACAACGCCATTCCACCCAACATGAAATCTGTGCCCAAAACACTTGAGCTGATTTGACTGAAAGTGGCCAAGCGTTGGGAGTCCCTGTTGAGCGCCTTGTTAGTTGCTACGCCTTAGCCTGCGTTGTGAGCTAAGTTGCTAATAGGCTTTAGGTTATTGATTTAATAAGCTAATGCAAACATGGTCGCTCAGGAATTCAATCCAACGCACGAAACAAACTTGATAAAGAAGAAAAGATCGTTGGTCTCAAAGGCGCTGACGCAGAGGTGATTTTGCAAAGAATTCTGGCGATGAAGCCGACAGCCAAGTGCGTTGGACTTTGCTTATTTGGGGTGATATCCATATCTAAGAATCAGAGCTAAAGAACTTAACACGCACACCACTTCAGTAAGCTGCGAAAGGTCGATTCAAGCCCTAGACGACCAGTGCCACTGGCGAGATAGGAGAAGGGTAGGGCGCATCAGGTGTGTTGCTAGAGCTAATAACCTTTCATATTTTCAACATTTGTTTATTGGTTTTCGAACTTCAACTAACGCCCAATTAAGGGGTGAACAACGCCTCCACCCAAACCTAAAGCATTGTGCCATAAACACTAAAACTGAAGTAGAAGCAAAAGTGCCAAGCGTTGAGAATCCCTCTTAAATTGTTTGTTATGAAGCCTAACTCAAGCTCCGATACAAAAAACGAACGCTAAAACATCAACTTAAGCGCTGAGCCCAACTGATAATAGCGCCAAACGCGAACATTAACCCTAACGCAGTTTTGGTATTGATTCTACGAGCCGATGCACAATATTAACCATCATATTTCAAACACTGTAGAGGCGATTGGCTAGGGAAATTGTAGAAAATTATGAATGAACGTTTATCAATATAATCGCCTGACAGCGCAATCAAATTGAATATAAAACCTGACACGGAATTGAAGGTTGAACGCTCGTGCCGCAGCACATAGCCAACAGCTAATTGCCGGAAATACAGCTTGAACAACGACAGATGGTTAGTCGGCATATTGGCGTGACCACCCAAATTTCATGCGGCTAAGTTGCTAATAAAGAACAAATTTTAGAGGCAGAAACGAAGCAAAAAAACTGCGCTTCTGCGACAGATTAAGACCAGCAACCATATGGTTTTTAAAGCTTCATAACGCCGCGTTAAGGGGTGAACAACGCTATACCACACGACTTAAACCATTGTGCCATAAACACAAAAGCTGAACTTTGAACCAAAATTGCCAAGCGTTGTGAATCCCTCTTAAACGCTTTGTTATGCGCGTTCCCCACGATTGAACGCAGCTACAGTAGCGCGTAACTTAATTAATTTAAGCTCAGTAAGTAACACTGTGACGAAAGACAATATCGAAACCGAGATAAGTGCAACGTTTATCAAATTACTACCACTATACTCATAAATACCTGCCAAGCCGTTAAATAGTAAGAAACAAGCTACTATCGATAGAATCGAATCATTCGTTTTCACTTTGTATTCGTCGGCGGCTATATCCTTTATTATCGAAACTGGATTTGAAAGACCGTCAAGCCTAACTACGATTTTTCCATTTTTGATTTTGACTCTTACGCCAATACTTTGTAATGAACTCGCTAAATCTTTCATGATGAATTATCTCCATTTCTACAAGCGCATAACGCCTTGCTAACGGGCGATAACGCTATACCGCCCAACTTAAAAATTGTGCCCTAAACACGGAAGCTGATTTGAATATAAGTGGCCAAGCGTTAGGAGTCCCTGTTAAGCAATTTGTTAGGGCT
>NZ_JYJP01000082.1 GCF_001012815.1 Vibrio mexicanus | reverse complement strand
TCACATTAGCGCCATCCATCGCTAATAAATGATTTTCATCATAGGGACGCCTCATTTGGACTAGCTGCTTGTTCCCCTTAGTACGACCATACGGATATGCAGACTTAAACTTGAGAATGGTTGCCCGTGTCTGTCCTTCAGGGGTCCCCACCACAGCCCTAAAAAGTTGCTTTAAACCGTGCTCCTTTTGCTTAACAGAATTAGCTAGCGCTCTATCTTTGTGCTCTTTCGACTTCTCTACTTTCTCATACATATCTCAAACCTCTTTAAATTGGATTTTGTCACTTGTTATAAACTTCCTTCATTGCCTATACATAGTGGCGAAGCCACTGTGGACTTTATCTCGACTATCTCATCTAGTGGCGAACTGAATTTCCAAAAACCTGTGTCGTCATGTGTATAAGTCTTGGTCGTCTTTGAGCTGGAGTATTCAAGTAATGCTAGGGAATTCCTAAGGCCAATTTCGGCGTCTGTCCCACTACACCATTGTCCGTGGTGGTTGGCTCTACCATGCCTATTTTTGTTTGACTACATGGCCCAGCTTGAGTGCCATTTGCATTACCGTCCTTGCTCGCCTTTTCACTTTGTTCTGTTTTTACTTTATGCCTGTTTCTACGGCGCGACTTGGTATAAACGACGAAGATGTTGGCAAAATAAGTGCTTCGTTAAGCCAATAGGGAAAGGTCGCCTACTACCCTAATGCAGCTATTGGCAAAGGGGCGTATCAGCCATGAGGGCGTGATTGGGTAAAGTCTAAAAAGTTGGCCTCACATATATATCGGTGAGATTTCACCTTGATCACTTTGTTGATACTTTGCTTTCAATCGATGGGAAGGAGTACACACTTCTCGGCGTTGGTTCCACTGTTCACTTTGTCTTCAGCCGTCCGGCACACTAAGCCGACGGCTTTTAGCCTAGAAGAGTTCTTCGATCGATCGACCTCAACTGTATGACACCAAAAAGCAAACTGTTTTGTATCAACCTATAACCTACCGGACTGGCAGTTAGAAAAGGATGTGCTTTCCATCTTTACCAAATACGAAACCATAGACTCAATAGATAACAAGGCTCGATTCAAGTACAATACCGCCATTAAATGTAACCAACCTAGCTAGAACTTTTTGTCATTCAAAACTTTAAAGCTAGCAATTAAGGCTATGTATTCAAATGGTTAACAACACAATTCAATGGTTTCCTGGGCACATGCACAAGGCTCGCAAAGAGATTGAAGAAGCCATTCCTCAGGTAGACGTGATTATTGAAGTGCTTGATGCACGTATTCCGTTCAGCAGTGAAAACCCGATGATTTCGCAAATCCGTGGCGATAAGCCTGTGGTGAAGGTTCTTAATAAGCGAGATCTTGCTGATCCAGAAATGACAGAGCTTTGGATTAACCACCTTGAGAAAGAGCAAGGTGTAAAGGCGATGGCGGTCACCACGTCTGAACCGCAAGAAGTGTACAAAATCATGGAGCTTTGCCGCAAACTAGCTCCGCACCGTGAAGAGATTGGCAAAAACATTCGTACCATGATCATGGGTATTCCAAACGTAGGTAAATCGACCATCATCAATACCCTTGCAGGTCGTACTATTGCCGTAACCGGTAACCAGCCAGCGGTGACTCGCCGTCAGCAGCGTATTAACCTACAAAATGGCATTGTCTTATCTGACACGCCTGGAATCTTATGGCCAAAAGTTGAAAACCCACACAGTGGTTTCCGCTTAGCGGCGACTGGCGCAGTTAAAGATACGGCAATGGAATACGATGAAGTGGCGTTCTACACGGTAGAGTACCTAGCACAAGCGTATCCAGAGCGCTTAAAAGAGCGTTATAACATTGATGAACTTCCTGAATCGGACATCGAAATCATGGAAGAGATCGGCCGTAAGCGTGGCGCACTACGCGCGGGTGGCCACATCGATCTGCATAAATGTTCTGAAATTCTATTGCACGAGCTGCGTAGCGGAACACTTGGCCAGCTAACGCTAGAAAAACCAGAGATGATTACTCAAGAGTTGGTTGAAGTGGAAATCGAAGCGGCGCGTAAAGCAGAAGAGAAAGCCAAGAAAAAAGAAGAACGCCGCAAGCGTTATCTGAAAAACAAACGCTAACCAAGCAAGAAGCGCAATATGATAACGCGCTTTGCCTGAATAAGAGAGTTACCTACTTTGACACGGGAGCGACCTGTTAATCAAAGGAAACAAAAGGTAACTCTCATGCTTAGTGCCTTCCATCCCGTAACCTGCTCCAAATCTCCTACACACAAGATAGCTATTAACTAAGCGTATTAAAATAAAACAATCACTTATATCTAAATACAACTCTCAGTTATTACATTGCTTACTCATAAAACTGGAACGACAATCAAGGTAACGCCTTGAATTGATTGTATTACTTTCGGCTAGAATTGACACTTCAACCTGTTTATAACGGCTAATTGACGATGCCAGTGTCTATTAATACCTTCTATCCGATGAGATTTATTTCAATTATGCGCATTATGTTGTTTGTATTTTTCCTCATGTCTTTTCAAGTGAATGCGAAAACATTTGATATAAGTGGGTTCGCAAATGCAAATCAATTAATTTGGGACAGTAGCTTTAAATTGTACATTGATGAATATTTTGGCAAACATAAGAAATCCTACTTCTGGTCAAACTCACTGACTTCGGAACAAGTAAGGTCTGGTT
>NZ_JYJP01000081.1 GCF_001012815.1 Vibrio mexicanus | reverse complement strand
GACTGCTTCATTGCGAGGGTGTCCCTGTTCCCAGTCACCAGCATTTTTTATAGCGGAGTTAGAGGCTTGCAGCCCTTAGTCTACAATGCTTCATGGCACTTTTTTGTGTCGTAAGCACTGTTTGCTGATACGGAATGAACTTGTCTTCTAAGCAGATTCGATAATGTTGGGAGAGCTTCACTGTCACCAACATTGACGAGGCTGACTTCAGTGCTAATAACGTCATGGGTATCTACGTCGACGGCAAGGTGCAGTTTACGCCAAGTCCTACGTTTTTCTGTGCCATGTGTAGTGGTCAAGTAAAACTGGCCACAGGTTTAGAATTTTTTCATACTTTTGGTAATCTGAAATGTTTTCATTAGTGCAAAAGCCCTAACACGAAAATGTCCAAAACCTTCTTACATTCGATAGCGGTACAAGCTTGGCGCTAATGCCTCCTCTTTCTGAAGCAATCAGGTTTTGTTTCAGATTCGAGAACGATATTCACCATACAATAGCCTAAAATACACCCTATACATTTCTTCTAGTCTTCAAAGATGATAGTGCAGTAAGTTTAAAGCGAGGCATTTTAATTGGTTCATGTAGTTAGCACTCAATTTGTGCCCCGTTTCCTGTCTGTCCTGTGCGCTTTGATGTTGCTACTCCCTTGTACTGTCTATAGCCAAACTGATTTGGTTATTGCACGCGGTGATGGCAATTGGCCTCCCTATGAAATGGAAGTAGACGGACAACTCACCGGATTTCACATAGAACTCATTCGTAAGGTCGCAAGTAACTTAGGGGCTTCCATCTCATTTCAATCTTTACCATGGAAACGAGCTGTCAAAATGGTGGAGGCGGGTCAGATAAGCGCGATTAGCTACATTGCGAAAACGCCAGAACGCGAGCAGTTCGTCTATTACTCTGAATCAAACATTCTTTCTGGTACTCATCATTATCTAGTCAAACATAAAGACCGAGAAGATATTGTTTACGATGGAAAGATAGAGCAGCTGGCACCGCACAGTGTCGTTTATATTTCAGGTTTCACATTAGGAAAGGACTTTGATGAATCTACGAGTATCAATAAAGTCGAAGTCTCTTCAAGTAAGCGTGTGATTGAACTCATCGCCAAGCAAAGGCACGACATCGGTGTTGTCAGTATTGAAGATATTGAAGAAATGCAGCACCAAGGTTTACTTGATGAAATCGAGGTTATGGCTCCCCCTTATATTCGACAATCGTTTATTTGGGATTTGCTAAAGAGCGCAGCGCCGACCCAATAGTTCAAGCATTTACCCAAGAGATGGAACGCTTTAAGCAGACTACTGAGTATCAACAGCTTAAAACAAAGTACCAACTCAGCAATAAACCTTGACCAAGAAAAATCCAACCAAAAGACCGATTGCTTGAGCTCTACTCCAAGGCACTTTTATAACTTGAAAGTGCCTCATGACAAGAGTGCACAAAGAACAAATCAGCTCTCAGCAAATGATGACAAACTCTGACCGCTCAAACGATAGATTGTCCATTCATCCTGCGCGGTTGCACCAATAGAATGATAAAAATCAATCGCAGGCTGATTCCAATCAAGCACACACCACTCGAATCTTCCACAGTTGTTTTTGATTGCAAGATTCGCCAAGTATTTGATGATTGCCTTACCTGCCCCCACATTGCGAAATTCTGGAGAGACATATAAGTCTTCGAGATAAAGACCATTTTGTCCCAACCAAGTAGAGTAATTGTAAAAGTAAACACCAAAGCCCACAGGTTCATTGTTTACCAAGCAAATAATCGCATGCGCCGTTGAATCTTCAGAAAACAAAGTCGCTTCCAAATCTGGTATTGATGCTTTTACTTGGTTTTGAGCTTTCTCGTACGTCGCCAGTTCCGTTATAAACCTTAAAATCAATGATGCATCTTCAATTCGAGCTTCTCTGATACTGATATTTTGCATTATTGTCCTTCCTTGCGAATTTAGACCCAGTACTGTCTCTGCCTATTGGAGCGTCCCGAGTACTGTTGACAGATGTTGGAAGTAGTGTAGCTTTGAATAGGGCATGAAGGAACTGCATAGTTTGCAGTCAGCAAGTGAGTATGGTGCATGAGTTCTTTAACCAATATCGACTTTAACTTAATTAGATTGTTTTCTGTTTTATACAAGACGGGATCGGTTCGTGAAACCGCTGACACATTGAGCCTCAGCCAATCTGCATGCAGCCACGCTTTGCAAAGGCTAAGGGAACGCTTGAATGATGATCTCTTTGTTCGAGTCGGCAATCGAATGTTGCCAACCGAGTATTCAAAGAGCATCGCCGATCAGTTAATACAAGGTATAGAACTGATTGAAAAGGGGATCAATTCATCCACACTTTTCAGCCCGAACGACACGCATAAATTTAAAATAGCAGTCACAGACTATACCAGTTGGTGTATGCATTCATTTATTTCGGCACTAAGTCGAGACTATCCTAATATCACCATCGAACTATTCCACTTAGAGGAAAGACTACCTGAAGAGGCTTTGAGGGAAAGCGAGTTTGATTTAGTCTGTGGTTTCGCTCATGAGATAGAGAGTTTTGAAAGCATGGCTTCTCAAGTATGGTTTGAAGATGAATACGTATGTGTTCGCTGTCAGACTCATCCTTGTCAGGGAGACCTTACTCTCGCTGAGTTTCTAAGTTACAAACATGTATTAGTCACGCCATGGAATGAAGTGCGAGGCATTTTGGATATCACACTATCAAAGCTCAAAAAGAAAAGACAAATAGCAGTGAAGACACCCAGTGTTCTCTCTGCCCCTTCTTTTGTTGTAAATACGCAATATTTACTCGCTTTGCCCAGCAAATACGCATCTCATGTGAGTGAGCTATTGCCCATTACCTTATCTGCATTGCCTCTAGATGTGCCTAAGTACAAGGTCAAACTGTATTGGCATAAGACTCGCAACAAAGACCCTAAAATCCAATGGATTTCAGAAAGAATCATCAACTCTTAGGGCGTGTTGAACGTTCGAGCTGATTTTTGCAGCACTTTGTGGGAAATTTATACAAGGCAGAGGCTTTGATGTGTAGCTGGCTACATGAGAAGCCGATAACGCAGTAGAAATGAACCACAAAGGCTGCCCGAAGGGTTCGGCTGCGCGCCCCGGACTAAAATCGTTTTATGCTTTGTTGAAGACCATTTGCTTAGAATGACTAGTACATAGTCTTCG
>NZ_JYJP01000080.1 GCF_001012815.1 Vibrio mexicanus | reverse complement strand
GATTGTAGTGGTCAAGTGAAATTGGCCACGGTTTTATAAGTTTGCCAGTAGAGCCGTTCCGACTCATTTGGTGTGAGACCGCCATTGTACTGATGCGGCCTGATTTGGCTGTAATATCTAATGATGTAGCCAACAATGCTGTTCCAGGCTTCAGTTAAGCTTCGATAACCACAAGCTGGCACCCATTCTGTCTTTAGGCTTCTGAAGAAGCGCTCCATCGGGCTGTTATCCCAACAGTTTCCTCTACGCGACAAGCTTTGTTTAATCTGATAACGCCATAAAGTCTGACGAAACTTGCTGCTAGTGTAATGTGTGCCTTGATCGCTATGGAACATCACCCCTTTGGGCTTACCACGACTTTCATAAGCCATTTTTACGGCTTTGCTTGTCAACTGGCTATCGGGCGAAAAAGACATAGCCCAACCAATTGGTTTACGAGCAAACAAGTCCAGCACAACGGCTAGATAAGCCCAGCGGTTGCCAGTCCAGACATAAGTCACATCACCTACCCACACTTGGTTTGGAGCCGTAACGGTGAACTGTCGTTCAAGGTGATTCGGGATCTCCACATGCTCGGGAGACTGTTTCTTATATCTGTGCTTTGGTAACTGTCGACTCACTAACCCAAGCTTTTTCATGATATTAGTTGCTCTATAGCGACTCAAATTAACGCCCGCATTAGTTACGATGCCTGCAATCGTTCGAGCCCCTGCGGAGCCATTGCTGGCACTATGAGCCTCTTGTACAAGCGCTCGAGTTTGAACTTCTAACGCAGGAATGGCTCTTGGCCGGCGCTTCCAATACTTGTAACTACTTCGATGAATGCCGAAGACCTTGCATAGCGTAGTGATGCTGTAGCTCTGTTTGAGTCGCTCGATTATCGAGAATTTTTCAGTGAGTCCGACATTAACAGAGCTGTAGCCTTTTTTATGATTTCATTGTGCTCTTCAAGCTCGGCGATCCGCTTTTTAAGCTCTCGGATTTCAATCTGTTCAGGCGTCAGCGGTGAAGCTTTTGGCGTAATGCCATTTCTCTCTTGTTTAAGCTGCCTTACCCACTTGTCCATGGCCGACCTGCTCACGCTCATGGCTTTGGCGGCTTCATCAACGGTGTACCCTTGGTCGACGACCAGTTGTGCGGCTTCAAGTTTGAATTCTGGGCTGAAAGTTCTTCTCGTACGTTTTGTCATAGTTCCACCTGTTGTGTACGAGGTGCATCTTAACACCTCTAATCAGGTGGCCAAACTCACTATGCCACTACAGAT
>NZ_JYJP01000079.1 GCF_001012815.1 Vibrio mexicanus | reverse complement strand
CCGCTTTTGATCTCGAAGTGCAGGCGCATTGCCCAAACGCCCGTATTGTCTATGACTTATTTCATGTCGTGGCTAAGTTCGGTCGAGAAGTCATGGACAGGGTTCGCGTAGACCAAGCTAATCAACTAAAGGGGGACAGAAAAGCCCGCCGTTGGATAAAGGGCTCGAGTTGGGTACTGCTGAAAAACAGAGAGAACTTAAGCGCTAAACAGGAAAGTTATCTAGATGAAATACTATCGATTAATCGAGATCTCATGATAACGCACTTACTTGGTGCTCAGCTCAAGGAGCTTTGGTATTGTGATTCAGAGGAGCAAGCTATCGGGTTATGGGAAGTATGGTGGCAGCAGGTGAATGAAAGTGGCATACAGCCTCTCATCAACTTCGCTAGAAAACTCAAACTTTACCTTCACGGTATCGTGGCATCCGCTTCATATCATCTGAATACTTGTACGCTGGAGGGGATCAATAACAAAATAAAACTCATCAAGCGTATGGGATACGGATATCGAGATACGGAATACTTCTTCCTAAAGATAAAAGCGGCTTTCCCCGGAAAGCCGCGATGAACC
>NZ_JYJP01000078.1 GCF_001012815.1 Vibrio mexicanus | reverse complement strand
AGGGATTTTTCTATTCTCTATGGAATAGCTTGATTGATGTTTTTCCCAAACACATCTCTCAAGTGCGGAGCGCATCATAGCAAACTCGCCCAAGCTGTAAAGAGTTTTCTTGTTATTTTGAATTGAATGCTGCCTTTTTGGGCAAAGATGATGGTTTTTATACAAAAGCCCCGTATTGATGCTTTTATGTTTTCAAAATAGTTACCTAGATTTACATTACTTGACGTTCAAATGAGCGAATCCCAGTTACAATGATATGAGGAAATCACTTTGATGTAGCATTATGAAAAATAAACGAATTACGATACTGCTCACTTTAGCTTTAGGCATTGTTTCTAGTGCAGTTTTTGCGCGTGGGCCTGGTGCTCAGGCGGTGACAGTGATCACTGAAGAAGTACAGATTCATGAAGTTTCTCAATCGTTAACTTTGGTTGGTAAGCTGGATTCTGAGCAGTCCGTCGATATTGCGTCGGAAGTGGCGGGTAAAGTGGATGTTATCGCCGTTAAAGCCAATCAAGAAGTCTCTAAAGATCAGCTATTGATTAAGTTAGACGATGACAAAGCTCGCGCCGCGATTGCAGAAGCGAAAGCTTACTTAGCGGATGAAAAACGTAAGTTGGCTGAGTTCGAACGTTTGGTGAAGCGTAACGCCATCACTCAAACTGAGATTGATGCACAAAAAACCAGTGTTGAAATCGCTCAAGCTCGCCTAGACGCGGCCAATGCCAACCTAGACGACCTTCATATTACTGCTCCGTTTGCTGGTACCGTTGGCTTTATTGATTTTAGTCGCGGCAAGCTAGTGAGTGCGGGCAGCCAGTTGCTGACTCTGGATGACTTATCATTGATGCGTTTGGATCTGCAAGTTCCTGAGCGTTACCTCTCTATGTTAAGCAAAGGCATGAAGGTTGAAGCGACGACTAGCGCTTGGGGTAATCAACAGTTTATTGGTGAAGTGGTTGGCGTTGACTCACGTATCAATCAAGAAACGTTAAACCTTCGTGTCCGTATTCACTTCCAAAACACGGATACCAAGTTGAAGCCTGGTATGTTGGTTTCTGCCAACATGGCATTCCCACCGATTGAAGCGCCAATCATTCCTGTTCAAGCACTCGAGTATTCCGGCACCAAACGCTACGTTTACGTGATTGGTGAAGATAAAAAAGCGGTACGTACAGAAGTTATTTTAGGCGCGCGTATTGAAAACCTCGTAGTGATTGAAGAGGGTCTTGAAATTGGTCAAAAGATCGTTGTTCAAGGCATTGTAAACATGCGTGATGGTGTTGCTGTGAACGAGCTTGGCCAGATGGTAAGCCTATGGAACAACCGCAAGGGGCTAACTAATGTGGTTATCTGATGTTTCCGTAAAACGACCAGTAGCGGCAGTTGTATTAAGCTTGCTGTTGGTGGTCTTTGGCATGGTCTCGTTCTCTAAGTTAGCCGTTCGAGAGATGCCAGACATTGAAAGCCCTGTAGTGTCGATCAGTACCCGTTATTCGGGGGCGTCTGCGACGATCATCGAAAGCCAAATTACTTCGGTTCTGGAAGACCAGCTCTCTGGTATCAGTGGTATCGATGAGATTTCTTCAACCACACGAAATGGTATGTCTCGTATTACCATTACTTTTGATTTGGGGTACGACCTCAATACAGGGGTGAGTGATGTACGAGATGCGGTCGCAAGGGCGCAGCGTTCCCTTCCAGATGAAGCCGATGATCCTATTGTCTATAAGAATAACGGTTCTGGTGAGGCCTCCCTGTATATCAACTTAAGTTCGTCTGAAATGGATCGAACTCAGTTGACCGACTATATCGACCGTGTGCTTTTGGACCGTTTTAGTCTGATTTCCGGTGTGAGTTCAGTTAACGTCTCTGGTGGCTTGTATAAAGTCATGTATGTGAAGTTGCAACCAGAGTTGATGGCGGGCCGCGGCGTGACCACAACCGATATCACTCAAGCTTTGCGCAGTGAGAACATGGAGAGCCCAGGTGGTGAAGTCCGTAACGATTCGATTGTTATGTCGGTACGAACGGCTCGCTCTTACAACACCGCGGAAGATTTCGACTATTTAGTTGTAAAACGTGCCAGCGACAATACGCCTATCTACTTAAAAGACGTTGCTGATGTGTTCATCGGGGCCGAGAATGAAAACTCGACCTTTAAAAGTGATGGCGTGGTTAACGTGAGTATGGGGATTGTGCCTCAGACTGACGCCAACCCGTTGGAAGTCGCCGAACGCGTGCACCGTGAAGTTGAAAATATCCAGCAGTTCCTGCCTGATGGCACTCGCTTAGCGATTGACTATGACTCAACGGTATTCATCGAACGCTCGATTGCCGAAGTGTACAGCACGCTGTTTATTACGGGTGGCTTGGTAATCCTTGTCCTGTATATCTTTATTGGCCAAGCGAGAGCGACTTTGATACCGGCAGTGACGGTACCTGTTTCTCTGATTTCCTCGTTTATAGCAGCCTACTATTTTGGCTTTTCAATCAACCTCATTACTCTGATGGCGTTAATTCTCTCTATCGGTTTGGTGGTGGATGATGCGATTGTAGTGGTAGAGAACATCTATCACCATATTGAACAAGGTGAGAAGCCACTACTAGCGGCTTACAAAGGAGCTCGTGAAGTAGGGTTTGCGGTTATTGCGACGACCTTGGTTCTTGTGATGGTGTTCCTGCCAATCTCCTTTATGGATGGTATGGTCGGATTGCTGTTTACTGAATTCTCAGTGCTTTTGTCGATGTCGGTGATTTTCTCATCCTTAATCGCGTTGACCCTTACGCCAGTACTTGGCAGTAAGATTCTGAAAGCAAACGTGAAGCCAAACCGTTTTAACCTGTTTATCGATCGTATGTTCTCCAAATTGGAGTCGGGCTATCGTTGGTTACTTAGCAAAGCGCTTAAGTTCAAGTGGGCCGCGCCATTGGTGATCTTGTCTTGTTTGGGCGGCAGTTATGGCCTGATGCAGCAGGTTCCTGCTCAGCTAACGCCATCGGAAGACCGTGGTGTTATCTTTGCATTTGTTCGTGGCGCCGATGCGACCAGTTATAACCGTATGGCTGCGAACATGGATATCGTTGAAGATCGCATCATGCCATTACTGGATAAAGGTTTCTTGAAGTCGTTCAGCATTCAATCGCCTGCCTTTGGTGGTCAAGCAGGTGACCAAACGGGCTTCGTTATCATGATCTTGGAAGATTGGAACCAGCGTGATGTCACCGCGCAAGAGGCTTTGGGCCAAGTTCGTAAAGCGCTTGCGGGTATTCCAGATGTGCGTGTTTTCCCATTCATGCCAGGATTCCGTGGTGGTTCGAGTGAGCCGGTTCAGTTTGTACTGGGCGGCTCTGATTACCCTGAACTGCAACAATGGGCTGAAATGCTTAAGTTGGAAGCAGAGAACTCACCATTAATGGAAGGTGCGGAGATTAACTACTCCGAGAAAACTCCAGAGATGGTGGTGACGATTGATAGACAGCGAGCGGCCGAACTGGGCATTAGTGTGGCCGATATTTCGGATACGCTAGAGGTTATGCTTGGCGGTAAAACTGAGACGACCTTTGTTGAGCGCGGTGAAGAATATGACGTTTACCTGCGTGGCGATGAAAACAGTTTCAACAACGCTTCTGATTTGAGTCAGATCTACATGCGAACGGTTTCAGGCGAGTTGGTCACCTTAGATGCGGTAACTCGCATTGATGAAGTGGCATCGTCGATTCGTCTATCACACTACAATAAGCAAAAAGCCATTACGGTTACCGCCAACTTGTCGGAAGGTGCTACCTTAGGTGCAGCTCTGGATTTCCTAGACCAAAAGGCCATTGAACTGCTACCAAGTGACATTTCAGTGAGCTACTCAGGCGAGTCGAAAGATTACAAAGAGAACCAGTCGAGTATTTTAGTGGTATTCGCATTGGCTCTGCTTGTTGCCTATCTAGTTCTAGCAGCCCAGTTTGAGAGCTTTATTAACCCGCTGGTGGTGATGTTCACCGTACCTATGGGTGTGTTTGGTGGCTTCTTAGGCATGGTAATTATGGATCAGGGGCTCAATATCTACAGCCAAATCGGCATGATCATGCTCATTGGTATGGTGACTAAGAACGGTATCTTAATTGTTGAGTTTACCAACCAGTTGCGCGATCGTGGGATTGAGTTTGAGAAAGCGGTGATTGATGCGTCGGCAAGACGTTTGCGTCCAATCTTAATGACGGCGTTTACCACTCTTGCAGGTGCTATCCCACTTATTCTATCGACCGGTGCAGGCTATGAGAGTCGTGTAGCAGTAGGTACGGTAATCTTCTTTGGTATGGGCTTTGCGACACTAGTAACCCTGTTCGTGATACCGGCTATGTATCGATTGATATCGGCATCGACGCAATCGCCAGGTCATGTCGAAGCAGAGCTTAACAAAGAGCTGAGCCACGATGTGAAATCTCGTGCTTCCCATGGATAAAGTAGAGTTCTAGTTCTTGAACTAGAATAACTAAAAAGCCCGCGACTGAGTCGCGGGCTTTTCGTTATATGCTTGAAACTTATTAACCGTAAGAGACGCTATAACGAGTCGGCTTGTGATTCATGGCTAATACGAGGTTTAGCGCTACTGCACCAATGATTGAAAGAAGAATAATCATTGGAGAGACGAAGAAGAAAGACGCGAATAAAATCGCACAATCAATCGCAAGCTGTGATTTACCAACTGAGATGCCGAAGCGATCTTGAATAAATAGACACAAGACGTTGAAGCCGCCCAAGCTAGAACGGTGACGAAACAGAATCAACATTCCTAAGCCCATCAGTAATCCACCCGCAACTGCACAGTAAACTTGGTTAATGGTGTCTAAAGAGATCACCAAATAGAGGTGATCGGCAAAAATAGACACTAAAGCGCCTGAAATCGCACTGTTTATTGCAAATCGACGCCCAAAGCGTTTCCACGCTAAAAGGTAGAAAGGGCAGTTGATGACAAAGTACAGTGTGCCAAAAGAGAAAGAGACAAATTGGCTCATTAAAAGCGCCAAGCCTGTTGTCCCGCCTGTTAATAAATCTGCTGACTGTAAAAAGAATACACCTTGTGCCACGAGGAACGTGCCGGTAAGAATCGCTATCCAGTCTTCTTTTCTTGAGTGTTTTTCCATCATTTCTAAATAAACTCGTCATTAATGGCGTGCATACTAAGGAAAAGATGATCTTTTCGGTAGATAGAGATGTAAATTTAGGGTAAACCTATGTAATTATCGTTTTACAGGGTGTAAAGCGTAATATTGACAGGAGATTGCGAGTCGTTTCAAAGTCTTCTTTGTATATGAAAGCCCTTGTAAGTCATTATGAAAAAACTGCATGAGAAAAGTTGATTTTTTTCTTTATGATCCAGATCAAACTATGTAGAATGCGCGCATATGAAGCAACGAAAACGTTTGCGTGCGATCGTTGTGCGGTTTTTTTGAAACTTTCAGTAAAATCTGAGTCAGGAGATACAGATGCTAAAGCGTGATATGAACATCGCTGATTACGATGCGGAGCTATTCGCAGCAATCCAGGAAGAAACTCTTCGCCAGGAAGAACACATTGAGCTAATCGCTTCGGAAAACTACACAAGCCCACGTGTAATGGAAGCGCAAGGTTCTCAGCTAACAAACAAATACGCTGAAGGTTACCCAGGCAAGCGTTACTACGGTGGTTGTGAGTACGTAGATAAAGCGGAAGCGCTAGCAATCGATCGTGCTTGTGAACTGTTCGGTTGTGACTACGCGAACGTTCAGCCACACTCTGGCTCGCAAGCGAACAGCGCTGTATACATGGCTCTTCTAAACCCAGGCGACACAGTTCTAGGTATGAGCCTAGCGCACGGTGGTCACCTTACTCACGGTTCACCAGTAAACTTCTCTGGTAAGCACTACAACGTGATTCCTTACGGTATCGATGAAGCTGGCCAAATCAACTACGACGAGATGGAACAGCTAGCCGTTGAGCACAAGCCGAAGATGATCATCGGTGGTTTCTCTGCTTACTCTCAAATCGTTGACTGGGCTCGCATGCGTGAAATCGCAGACAAAGTTGGCGCTTACTTCTTCGTAGATATGGCTCACGTAGCGGGTCTTATCGCTGCAGGTGTTTACCCAACACCAGTACCTCACGCTCACGTAGTAACAACAACAACTCACAAAACACTAGCAGGCCCTCGTGGCGGTTTGATTCTTTCAAACGCTGGTGAAGAGATGTACAAGAAACTAAACTCAGCGGTATTCCCAGGTGGCCAAGGTGGCCCACTAATGCACGTAATCGCAGGTAAAGCGGTAGCGTTCAAAGAAGCAATGGAGCCTGAGTTCAAAGCTTACCAACAACGTGTTGTTGATAACGCAAAAGCGATGGTTGCTCAGTTCCAAGAGCGTGGCTACAAAATCGTATCTAACTCAACAGAAAACCACCTGTTCCTTGTTGACCTAATCGACAAAGACATCACTGGTAAAGATGCAGATGCGGCCCTAGGCGCAGCAAACATCACAGTAAACAAGAACTCAGTACCAAACGATCCGCGTAGCCCATTCGTTACATCTGGTATCCGCGTAGGTACTCCAGCGATCACTCGTCGTGGCTTCACTCAAGAAGACGCAAAAGAGCTAGCGAACTGGATGGCAGACGTTCTAGACAACATCGGTAACGATGAAGTCATCGAAGCAACGAAAGCGAAAGTTTTAGAGATCTGTAAGCGTCTACCAGTTTACGCTTAATTTCGTCATCGTTGACTGAGCTTCGTTGTCGGGCATGCTCATTTACACTTGTAAACTCCGCGTGCCCTCCTTGAATCTCAATCAACGATTTAGAAATTCTAAAGCCCTGTCCAGTAGGATAGGGCTTTTTGTTTGCGCCTCGTATTCGATTTAGTTTCGCTGTCTCGTCCTAACAGAAATAGAAAAGGGATTGATGTTTGCATCAATCCCTTTGTTGGTTGTTTCAGCTTTGAAGTAGCGACTTTAAAATAGTTACTTTGAAATACTTAGCAACGTGCCTGATTTACATTTGAATGAGTAGTAACGGCGGCTTTCGCTGAACTTACCTAGCCTTCGCCATCACAGTAGTCGATGTTGATATCGCGCATGGTTTCAAGCGTTTCTTCGCTGTTTAGGGCAAACTTGGAGCCATCAGAACAAACGATGCGGACGCGACCATCATCGCTTACAGAGTAGATATCTACTTCAGTGTTACACAGTTCAAAAGAAGCTTCTTGGTAGTTGTCACGCTTGGTGTTGTTAGCACAACCCGCAATAAAAAGGCTGGTTAAAACGATGGCTAAAGCAGGTTTGATCATAGGTCTTTCCTTGATTAGTCGAAATCTAGACGGCATATGATCTAAGCCTATCGGAGAGTTTGTATTCATTCAAGTGATTAGCATGCGTTGATTAATTTGATCTTAAATGCGATGCAGTAAATAAAAAACGTTAGGCAAT
>NZ_JYJP01000077.1 GCF_001012815.1 Vibrio mexicanus | reverse complement strand
GCCTCACCACTCCTTTTGTACAAAAAAAGAGCAATCTATTTGATATTTCTTCTAACGGCATCAATAGTTAATAAAGTGTTAAAAACACTTTTGAACACTTTGTAAAAAATCAACGTAAAGACAGAAGATAGTGAAGCTTACTTCACTCAGTTAAAAAGAATGTTGGCGCAGATTGTGTTAAGCGGTCGACAACTCGCAACGAACCTACCTGAAAGCAGGTTCCCATAAATTCGATCAAGGAGGACGTATGCCTCGTACGGTTAATCCATCAGACTTTGATGAAAAGAAACAGCATAAAGTCTCGGACAAAGACTACGCTCGTACCATACCATGCAACCAGCTTAGCGTATCTGCACCCTTCCACTGGCTAAGCTTAGGTCTGCATGACTTTATTAGAATGCCGATAATCAGTGCCTTCTATGGCCTTTGCTTCATGGCCGCAGCCGTGGGTATTGTTTTGTTGGTTCAATGGCAAGGCACCCATTCACACCTAGTGGTAATGCCAAGCCTAGTGGTTTACATGCTCATTGGCCCCTTCCTTGCCCTTGGCCTTTATGATGCGAGTTGGGAAAGAGAGAAAGGTCACAATGCTAGCTTAATGCACTCAATGAAGCTATCAGCCGTAACTCAACGTCACAGTGGGCATTTGCTGTGATGTTAGCGGTTGCGATGATCTTCTGGATGCGCATTGCGGCACTGCTTCACGCCTTATACCCATCGGTGCAAGGCGCACCGCTTACCGAATTCTTGCCATTCCTTGTCATTGGCTCAATTGCTGGTGCGATTATTGCCTAGTAATATTTAGTATCTCTGCCTTCTCCATTCCTTTGATGATGGAGCGCAGAGTAGATGTTATGAGCGCTGTATTCTCGAGCTTCAATGCAGTGAAAAGTAACATTCCTGCCATGATTGTTTGGGCTGGCATTATCTGCGGCGGTATCCTCATTGGTTTTGCAACCTACGGAATTGGTATGCTATTTACTATGCCGATCTTGGGCTATGCGACTTGGCACGGTTACCACGCCACCATCAAGAAGCACCACAATATGTAAAAACTTCAAGGTATCAGGAGCTACCCTTACCTGATCCCATGGCATCGTGATTCATGTTACAGTAACGCCTCGTTTTAAACGAGGCGTTACTGTATCTGGTCGTCTTTCCTAATGATTCTCTTACTAACTGAACAAGCACTGTGGTCGACTTCCAATTACATTACCTAGCTATCGCTAAGCTCAAAAGCTATTTAGACCTAGCCAATGAGCAGCTAAACCAGTCACTCAAACTGCCAGATCTGAATTATAAATTGCGTGGCAAAGCGGCAGGGAAAGCCTATTTACAACTCAACGAGATCCGTCTCAATCCTGTGTTGTTCAAAGAGAACCCTAACGCCTTTTTGGAAGAGGTCATTCCGCACGAACTGGCTCATCTCATTACTTACCGATTGTTCGGCCGCGTCGCGCCACACGGCAAAGAGTGGCAGATGATCATGAGCCAAGTTTTTGGTATTCCCGCCAATACCACCCATAGTTTCAGCATTGAATCAGTCAAAGGAAAAACCTTTGAATATCGCTGTGATTGCCAAGTCCATGCATTGACGATTCGACGCCACAACAAAGTGCAGCGTCAACAAGCCGCTTACCGTTGTCAGCAGTGTCAACATACCCTTTCATTTACTGGTAAACAGCTATCATAAGTTTCTGCTATCTATCATCCTAATGCCCCTTGTTTTTTAGGCAGTAAGCATCCATGTTATTGTCTAATAATTTACAATCAGCTGGATACAAGCCATGCGAATCCCTCGAATCTATCACCCTGAACCTATTCAACAACTTGGTGCGCTTGCCCTTAGTGAAGATGCTGCTGGCCATGTAGGTCGTGTGTTAAGAATGAAACCAGAGCAGCAAGTGCTGCTGTTTGATGGAAGTGGGCATGAGTTTCCGGCCGTCATTACTGAAGTGACAAAAAAAGCCGTCCACGTAGATTTAACCGAAAAGATTGAGCGAGATATCGAATCGCCACTTAACCTGCATCTTGGACAAGTCGTGTCGCGTGGCGACAAGATGGAATTTACCATTCAGAAGTCAGTGGAGCTGGGCGTGAACACCATTACTCCGATCATTTCTGAGCGCTGTGGCGTCAAGCTTGACCAAAAGCGCTTTGATAAAAAACTGGCGCAGTGGCAGAAGATTATTATCGCCGCTTGCGAGCAGTGTGGCCGCAATACTGTGCCAGAGATTCGCCCAATAATGTCCCTTGAGGATTGGTGTGCAGAAGAGTACCAAGCTTGAAACTCAACCTGCACCCAAGAGCAAAGTATTCGATCAACACCCTGCCAGAGCCCGTGACCAACGTGAAGCTCTTGATTGGCCCAGAGGGTGGCCTGTCATCGAGTGAAATCGATATGACACAAGAATATCAATTTGAAGAGACGCTACTTGGCCCGCGTGTATTGCGCACCGAAACAGCGGCTCTGACTGCAATTACCGCCTTACAAGTTCGCTTCGGCGATCTCGGCTAACCGGAGAAGACAATGATTAAACTAGGCATCGTCATGGACCCAATCTCGTCCATCAACATCAAGAAAGATTCCAGCTTCGCCATGATGCTAGAAGCACAAAGCCGAGGCTATGAAATCCACTATATGGAGATGAATGATCTACACTTAGATCAAGGCGTAGCGGTTGCCGACACTAAGGTTGTCACACTTAAGGAAGATCCAAGCGATTGGTATCAATTTCAGTCAGAGCAAACTATTAAGCTGTCTGAATTAGATGCCGTATTAATGCGCAAAGATCCTCCGTTTGATACAGAATACATTTACGCGACTTACATTTTAGAGCGCGCTGAAGTTGAAGGAACTTTGATCGTTAATAAGCCTCAAAGTTTAAGAGACTGCAACGAGAAGCTTTTTACCGCTTGGTTCCCAGAACTAACGCCGACAACCATTGTGACTCGTAAAGCAGAAAAGATTAAAGCATTCCAAGGTGAACACGGCGACGTTATCTTAAAACCGCTAGACGGTATGGGCGGCGCTTCTATCTTCCGCGTGAAGGAGAAAGATCCAAACGTCTCTGTGATCATTGAAACGCTGACAAACCATGGTCAAAACTACGCAATGGCGCAGACTTTTGTTCCGGACATCAGCAACGGTGACAAACGTATTTTAGTGGTTGATGGCGAACCAATGCCTTACTGCCTAGCTCGAATTCCGGCTGAAGGCGAAACTCGCGGAAACCTAGCAGCGGGTGGCCGTGGTGAAGCAAGACCACTTAGCGAGACCGATCTTAAGATTGCTCAAGCCGTTGCACCAACACTAAAAGAGAAAGGTTTAATCTTTGTAGGCCTAGACGTTATTGGCGATAAACTCACAGAGATCAACGTAACCAGCCCAACGTGTATTCGCGAAATAGAGGCAGCGTTTGATATCTCTATCACAGGCAAACTAATGGACGCTATCGAGCGTCGATTGAAAGCGTAGATGTTGCTACAGGCAGCACTTCGCTGCCTGTAACTGACTATAGGTGGAGTGCAATGAATCTAACCAATCATTTTCTAGTCGCCATGCCGGGTATGCAAGACCCCTACTTCCAACGCCGAGTCATCTATGTGTGTGAACACAATGATGAAGGTGCAATGGGTCTGATGATCAATGCCCCTATCGATGTAACGGTCGGCAGTATGCTCAAGCAGGTTGATGTAGAGCCTGCTCATCCGCAGCTTGTTACCGAAAGTCTGGATAAACCCGTATTAAATGGTGGTCCAGTGTCTGAAGATCGTGGCTTTATCCTCCACCAGCCAAAAGATCGCTACGAGTCTAGCTTGCAGATGACCGACAAAATTTCGGTCACCACTTCCAAAGACATTTTGAGTGTCTTAGGTACGGAAGCGGAACCAAACAGCTACTTAGTTGCTCTTGGGTATTCAGGTTGGGAAGCAGGACAGCTCGAAAACGAGCTTGCGGAGAACTCTTGGTTAACCATCGAAGCTGACCCTGACGTTATCTTTAATACGCCAATCACTGAGCGTTGGCAAAAAGCGGTACAGATGCTGGGCATCGATGCTGCGCAACTTTCCAATCAAGCAGGGCACGCGTAACGCGGCCCTGTTTCAATCTAGCGGATAAAATATGTCTCGATCCATTATGGCTTTTGATTTTGGTACCAAAAGCATAGGCAGTGCTATTGGCCAAGAAGTCACAGGTACTGCATCCCCTCTAAAGGCTTTCAAAGCCAATGACGGCATCCCAAACTGGGATGACATCGAAAAGCAAATCAAAGAGTGGCAGCCAGACCTACTGGTTGTTGGACTACCGACCGATCTTCACGGTAAAGATCTGGAAAGCATCACTCAAAGAGCTCGTAAATTTGCCAAGCGTCTACAAGGTCGATTTGGTATGCAAGTCGAGATGCATGATGAGCGTTTATCGACAACCGAAGCTCGTGCCGACCTGTTCAGCATGGGTGGTTACAAGGCGCTGACCAAAGGCAATGTTGACTGCCAATCTGCAGTAGTGATTTTGGAAAGTTGGTTTGAAGCCCAGTGGGCGGAGTAAGCACAACGGATCTAATCGCTCATTAGCCGATAAATCAAAACTCAGTAAATTACCACCTTCTAAAGAAGGTGGCTTTGTGTGAGCCCCCTAAAAGGGGGCCTTTGTTTAGTCCAATGCTAATTGTTGCTGTTCCACGCGCTCTTTCTTCTCCTGATGTCTTACATAACGTCGAATGATTTCTTCATTAATTCCTACGCTATCGACAAAATAGCCCCTTTGCCAAAAGTGGTTACCTCAGAGCTTATTTTTCCTTAAATATGGAAATTTACTGAAGAGTTTTAAGGCTATTTTGCCTTTCAATACGCCCATCAACTTGGATATGGATAGCTTGGGTGGAATTTTTACTACTAAGTGCACGTGGTCGACCTGGACGTTCAGCTCAACAACTTCACATCCAAGTTGATTACAGTAAACATTTATACACCGATAAACTTCTTTGCCTACATTGTTCTTCAAGATCCTAAATCGATATTTCGGTGTCCACACTATGTGATATTGACATCTCCAAAATACGTGGGAAGCTTGATTGTATCTACTCATGTTATTTGTCCTCTTTGACTTCGCTAAAAATCAAGGGAGCATTTAACATGGGTAGAACTACAGGCAAAGCCTAACTGAATGATAACCACCTACTGAAGTAGGTGGTTTAGGGCTGAAAACAAAAAGCCCCAAGCCAATGCTTGGGGCTTTGTTTTTCAAATGATTGAGAAAGCGGCCGCTGATCAATCCATATCGATCTTAACGTCAGCAAGGCTTCCTGCGCTCCCACTACTGCCTTGAGATGTTTTGAGCATTAAGCGCAAGTCATTGGCAGAGTCTGCACTGTGCAGCGCATCTTCTTCACTGATCTTCCCATCAACGACCAGTTGATAAAGCGATTGATCGAACGTCTGCATACCCACTTCTTGTGATTTCGCCATGGTAGTTTTCAGCTCATGCAGATCACCGCGACGAATCAAGTCAGACACTCGAGGACTATTGAGCAATACTTCAAACACACCATGACGCCCTTGACCATTTTTATCCCGCAGTAGCTGTTGTCCAATTACACCTTTCAAGTTCATCGACAAATCAAACAAGAACTGCTCTTTTTGCTCTTTAGGCACCAAATGCAAAATACGCTCTAATGCTTGGTTGGCGTTATTGGCATGCAAGGTCGCCATGCATAAATGCCCTGTTTCGGCAAACGTCATGGCGTACTCCATGGTTTCGCGAGAACGAATTTCGCCAATCAAAATCATATCTGGAGCTTGGCGCAGTGAGTTTTTCAATGCTACTTCATAACTTTCAGTATCTAGCCCCACCTCACGCTGAGTCACAATGCAGCGTTTGTGTTCATGAACAAATTCAATTGGGTCTTCAACCGTTAGAATATGTCCAGTGCGATGGCTGTTACGAAAACCAGTCATCGCAGCCATAGTGGTTGATTTACCCGACCCCGTTGCTCCAACAACTAGAACCAAACCGCGCTTGGCAATGGCTAAATCTTGCAACACATCAGGAAGCTTTAACTGCTCAAAGGTTGGGATATTAGTTTCAATGCGACGAATAACCGCACCAGGCAGTTCACGCTGATAGAAGGCACTAACACGAAAACGGCCAAAGTCTCGAACAATGGCAAAATTGGATTCGCGAGAATGCTTATACTCAGCCTGACGATCCTGATCCATCATCTCGCGAATTAGGTTATGCGCATGAATCTCAGAGAGTTTTTCACCTTGAGGCTTTAGCTCACCATCGACTCGAAACAGAACAGGCGCACCCACCGTAATATAGAGATCCGATGCGCGCTCATCGATCATTCCCTGTAAACACTGATCTAAATTCATGATTGTCTCTCTTAAAAGGCTGACGATTCCATGTCCACTTTCTTCTGAACTTCTTCCAATTCAACATTGCCTTGCGCGATCAATTGTCTCGCACTTTGCTCCATGGTCTTCATTCCATGGGCTGCACCAGTCTGAATAATTGAGTACATCTGAGCAACTTTGTCTTCGCGGATCAAGTTACGGATCGCAGGAGTACCTAACATGATCTCATGACAGGCCACACGGCCACCACCAATACGTTTCAACAGTTTCTGGGCAATAACCGCACGTAACGATTCAGAAAGCATCGAACGCACCATGTCTTTATCGCTACCAGGGAAGACATCAATAATACGGTCGATGGTTTTCGCTGCCGAGCTGGTGTGCAAAGTACCAAACACTAAGTGACCGGTTTCTGCGGCCGTTAAAGCTAGGCTGATCGTCTCTTGATCACGCAGCTCACCGACTAAAATAACATCGGGATCTTCACGCAATGCACTACGCAGTGCGTTTTTAAAACTATGGGTATCGCGGTGCACTTCTCGCTGGTTAATCAAACACTTGTTGTTGGTGTGAACAAATTCGATTGGATCTTCAATGGTAAGAATATGTTTGTTGTGGTTACGATTAATGTAATCCACCATCGCCGCTAGCGTGGTCGACTTACCCGACCCCGTCGGCCCTGTCACTAAGACCAAGCCCTTCTCATAGTTAGATACTTGCTCAAAAATTTCTGGTGCTTCTAGCTGCTCAAGTGTTGGGATATCAACTGGAATGGTACGAAATACCGCAGAGCAGCCGCGAGATTGATTAAAAGCGTTAACACGGAAACGGCCAACGTCTGGCAATTCAAATGAGAAGTCCACTTCCAGCTTCTCTTCAAACTCGCTGCGCTGAGAATCATTCATGATTTCAAACACTAGGCGATGTACATCTGAGTGACTAAAAGCAGGGACGCCCAACTTTCTAACTTCACCATCAATACGTACCATCGGCGGAACACCTGCAGAAAGGTGTAGATCTGACGCGTTATGCTTTACACTAAAATCCAGTAACTCAGCGATATCCATTTATTTTCCTTAGTAAAGTTAGCTATGAGTAGTATTGAACAAAATATTCAACAGATCACCTCACAGATTGAGGACATACAACAAAAGTGTGGACGAGCTCTAGGCTCGGTGCAACTTTTGGCGGTCAGCAAGACTAAGCCAGTGGAAGCGATTCTCGAAGCGGCTTCAGCAGGGCAAGTGGCATTTGGTGAAAACTACGTCCAAGAAGGCGTGGATAAGGTTCGTTATTTCGCCGATAACCACTCAGAGCTACCGCTAGAATGGCACTTTATTGGCCCAATTCAGTCCAACAAGACGCGTCCTGTCGCTGAAAGTTTCTCTTGGGTACATACCGTCGATAGAGACAAGATTGCCAAGCGACTGAGCGACCAACGCCCAGAAGGTATGCCGCCTCTGCAGGTGCTGATTCAAGTCAACACCAGTGGTGAAAGCTCCAAATCAGGCACCAGTGAAGAGGAAGTTTTTCAGCTTGCAGAGTTGATTTCTACCCTTCCAAACCTCACTTTAAGAGGATTGATGTCAATTCCTGCTAACGTGAGCGACTACGAGTCTCAGTGCGCGGCTTTCGAGCAACTGGCAGAGCTTAACCAGAAGCTGGCAGCGATTTATCCGCAGGTCGATACCCTGTCGATGGGAATGAGTGGCGACATGCAAGCGGCGATTGAAACTGGCAGTACTATGGTACGTATCGGCACCGCGATTTTTGGCGCACGTGACTACTCTCGCTAGATTTGTGAACTCACTAGAACACATAGCAATTGAGCTAAAGTCGTTCAAAAAACATAACGAATAACAATTAGGATTCACCTTCATGGAACATAAGAAAATTACCTTCATTGGCGCTGGAAACATGGCCCGCTCTATTATCGCTGGTCTTGTGGCAAGCGGTTACCCAGCATCACTGATTACGGCAACCGATCCAAACCAATCTCAGCGTGATTTTCTAACCAACCAATATGGCGTAAACACATCAGACGATAATCTGGCTTCTGCGCAGCAAGCCGACGTTGTGGTCCTTGCGGTGAAACCTCAGCTAATGGAAGTGGTGGGTGCTGGCATTCAAGATGTGGATTACAGCAGCAAATTGGTGATTTCCATTGCGGCAGGCATCAATGCAGAGCGCCTCAATGAAATGCTAGGCAGTAAGCTAAACCTAGTTCGCGTAATGCCAAACACACCAGCACTTGTGGGCAAAGGTATGAGCGGTCTATACGCTGCAGACGGCGTAACAGACTCAGACAAAACTTTTGCTGCTGCACTTCTTGGCGCTGTAGGTGAAGTATGTTGGGTTGAACAAGAGTCTGGCATCAACAACGTGATTGCAGCCGCAGGCAGCGCACCAGCGTATTTCTTCTTATTCATGGAAGCGATGCAAGCGGAAGCCATAGCACAAGGTTTTGACGAAGATACTGCAAGGCTTCTAGTACAACAGTCGGCATTGGGAGCGGCTGAAATGGTTGTAGCAAACCCAGATACCGCGCTTTCAACGCTGCGCGAGCAAGTGACTTCAAAAGGTGGTACAACTGCCGAAGCTCTGCGCACTTTTAACGAACACCAACTTTCAGACATTGTTGCTCGCGCTATGCAAGCCGCTGTAGCAAGAGCTGAAGAGATGGAAAAACTATTTTAATTTCGACCGCTTTTAACTTCCACCGCACTGTTTGGTGCGGTAAACCCTGTAAGGATCTCTTATGAATTCGATGAGTTTTCTGATCTCCACCCTGTTTGATCTCTACATCATGGTTGTGATCTTACGTATTTGGCTACAAGCGGCGCGCGCGGACTTCTACAACCCGTTCTCGCAGTTTATTGTGAAAGCCACACAACCCGTTGTTGCACCACTGCGCCGCGTGATTCCATCTATTGGCAGCTAGATATGGCGACACTGCTGTTCGCTTATGTGCTTTGTGTCGTTAAGTTTGTTGCACTGATCTTTGTTGCTTCCAGCGGTTCAGTTTCATTTAGCACAGACTTCCTATTCTTAGGTCTACTTTCACTGGTTAAAGCCGCTGGTGGCCTACTGTTCTGGGTGTTGTTACTTCGTGCAATCCTTAGTTGGGTAAGCCAAGGCCGTAGCCCAATCGAGTATGTATTCCATCAATTAACAGAGCCAATGCTTGCGCCAATTCGTCGCATTCTGCCGGCTATGGGTGGTTTCGACCTAAGCGTATTGGTGCTGTTTATTGTACTTCAGTTCGCTAACTTCTTAATGGGCGATATCATTGGACCTGTCTGGTTCCAGCTATAATGACATTAGCGGTTTGGCGCGAAGAGAATGATCTTCTTCTGCGCCTTTATATCCACCAAAGGCAAGCCGAGATAAAATAATCGGCTTGCATGGCGATGAAATAAAGGTCGCGATTACCGCGCCACCTGTTGATGGCAAAGCCAATGCACATTTAGCCAAGTACTTGTCCAAACAGTTCAAAGTGCCGAAAGGTGCGATTGAAATTGAAAAAGGCGAACTTGGGCGACATAAACAAATACGAATATTAAGCCCCAAGCAAATCCCAAATGAAATTGAAGCCATCCTATGATGGCTTTTTTTACAAATCCTAAGAAGTATAAGGAATAATAATGAAAAATGGATCACGATACTGGCAGCATCTCTGCTTGCTCTGCCAACTTGGGCAGGCCAATTTCAAACTATCAAGGACGTTGAGGTGCACTATTCAGCGTTCAACTCAACTTTTATCACGCCGCAAGTGGCGCGCAGCTACAAGCTCAAACGTAACGGCTACTCTGCCATCCTAAACATTAGCGTACTGGATACCTCAAAAGCAGGCAAACCAGCGACACAAGCTAAAGTGAGCGGTCATGTTCGAAACCTCATTGGCAATACCCGCAAGCTGGAGTTTCGCGAAGTTATCGAAGCCAATGCGATTTACTATCTCGCCGAGTTTCCAATCACCAATGAAGAGGTCATGACCTTCGATTTAAACATCGACTCTGGCAATAGCGGTAAAGGTAAATTACAGTTCACGCAGAAATTCTACGTCGAAGAGTAAACCTACCTCGACGCTCAATAAATTTAGCAATTATTCGTTTAGTAATTATTCAAGAGAGCACATCATGCAGGCACAAAAAATTGTTCTAGCCACAGGCAACCAAGGTAAAGTTCGTGAGATGGCAGACTTGCTGTCTGACTTTGGATTTGAAGTGCTTGCTCAGAGCGAATTCAACGTATCTGAAGTGGCGGAAACTGGCACTACATTCATCGAGAACGCGATTATTAAAGCGCGTCACGCAGCCCACGAAACTGGGTTGCCTGCTATTGCAGACGACTCTGGTTTGGAAGTTGACTTCCTCAAAGGCGCACCAGGCATCTACTCGGCGCGTTACGCTAGTGAAAATGCTTCAGACCAAGAGAACCTAGAGAAGCTACTTAACGCAATGGAAGGCGTTCCTGAAGCCGAGCGTACTGCTCGTTTCCATTGTGTATTGGTCTTAATGAAGCATGAAAACGATCCAACACCGATCGTTTGTCATGGCAAGTGGGAAGGTCGCATTTTAACTGAAGCTCACGGTGAGAACGGCTTTGGTTATGACCCAATTTTCTTCGTTCCAGAAGAAAACTGCGCCTCAGCCGAGCTAGAGCCTGCACGTAAGAAGCAGCTCTCTCATCGAGGTAAAGCGCTTAAATCTCTGTTTGCTCAGCTTTCAGAGCAAGCGGCTCAGTAATCATTCGCGAGTCTGACCATGTTAACGCCACCAGCACTCAGCTTGTATGTTCACATCCCATGGTGTGTCCAGAAGTGCCCTTACTGCGATTTCAACTCTCATGCACAAAAGGGAGAGATCCCAGAGCAAGAATACATCAGCGCCCTATTGGAAGATCTCGATACCGATATCGAGAAATATCACCTTGATGAGTCGCCACGGCTACTGCACTCTATCTTTATCGGTGGCGGTACGCCGAGCCTGATTTCAGCGCAAGGTATTGAAACGCTTTTGAAAGGAATTGAAAATCGTATCGCCTTCAAACCTGATATCGAAATCACCATGGAAGCAAACCCTGGCACTATCGAAGCAGAGCGTTTTGCTGGCTATCAAAAGGCGGGAGTGAATCGAATCTCGATTGGGGTACAAAGCTTTGAGCAACAGAAACTTGAACGTTTAGGCCGAATTCACGGGCAAGATGAAGCGGTCAACGCTGCTCATTTGGCGCATAGAATTGGCTTAAATAGCTTTAACCTCGATCTGATGCATGGCCTACCGGATCAATCGGTAGAGCAAGCTCTGGCGGATCTCGACAAGGCGATTGAACTCAACCCACCACACCTGTCTTGGTATCAGTTGACAATTGAACCGAACACCCTGTTCTACTACAAAACGCCGACATTGCCGGACGATGATGATCTGTGGGATATCTTCGAACTTGGCCACCAAAAGCTGGCGGATGCGGGCTACGTTCAGTACGAGATCTCGGGTTACAGCAAACCCGGTTATCAGTGTCAGCATAACCTTAACTACTGGCGCTTTGGCGATTACCTAGGCATCGGCTGTGGTGCGGCGGGTAAAGTCAGCTTTGCAGATGGTCGAATTGTTCGTACCACCAAGATCAAACACCCTAAAGGCTATTTGGCGGCTTATCAGAACCTCACGAAACCTTACCTATCCGATGAACAGCTGGTAGCAGATGAGGATAGGCCATTTGAGTTCTTCATGAACCGCTTTAGGCTGATGGAGCCCTGCCCTAAGCAAGATTTTGTCACCACAACAGGGCTAAGTTTAGAGAGCATCAAATCCACCACGGACTGGGCGATTGAAAAAGGCTATCTAATCGATTCTGAGCTTAACTGGCAGATAACAGAGAAAGGGAAGCTGTTCTTTAACGACCTGATTGAGGCTTTCATGCCGGAAGAGGACGAATAGAACTCTATTATTTTCCGAAATTAAATACCAAAAACCTCTCACAGCGACCATCGCTTTGAGAGGTTTTTATTTATCTATCTAGTCGAGCACTGTAACTAGAAGATCGAACGCCCGATTCGCTCTGACAGAATTTCTAGAGCCTTAGTACCGGCTAATGAGTTACCCGAACCATCTAGCTCTGGTGACCAAACCGCAATCGTCATCTCTCCTGGGACAATCGCAATAATACCGCCACCGACACCAGATTTACCCGGCATGCCAACACGGTAAGCAAACTCGCCCGCACCGTCGTACAAACCGCACGTTGCTAACAGCGCGTTTAACTGTTTAGTCTGGGTTGGTGTCACCACCTCTTTTCCAGTTTGAACCGACACGCCCTTATTGGCTAAGTAGCTAAAAGTTTTAGCTAAATCGGCACAACTCATTTTAAGTGCGCAGGCATGGAAATAGTTATTGAGAACAGGAATGACTTCGTTGCTAAAGTTGCCAAACGAGCGCATCAGATAAGCGATAGCGGCGTTTCGATCACTGTGCATCATTTCAGACGCCGCAACGACCTTGTCGTAAACGATATGGGTATCACCCGATAGCTGGCGCACATACTCCAAAAGTCGCTGCCTAGGCGCAGATAAGCGGCTTTGCAGCAAGTCAGCCACCACAATAGCTCCAGCATTGATAAACGGATTACGCGGTATGCCCTGCTCCATTTCTAACTGAATCATGGAGTTGAAAGCTTGGCCAGACGGCTCTTTACCCACGCGCGACCAGATCTCTTCAGGCTTATACAAAGACATCGCCAACGTTAAGCTTAGAGCTTTAGAAATAGACTGAATCGAGAACGCTTCATCCGCATCACCAGCAGTAAAGAGCTCACCCTGATTGGTAAACACCGCAATACCTAATTTACTTACCGGCACTTTCGCCAAAGCGGGGATGTAATCCGCTACTTTTCCTTGACCAATAAGCGGTCTGACTTCCTCTAAAACGGAACTTAGAATTTGTTGGGTTGGCATATCAATCATCTCAACTCAATCTGCAGGATAAAAAAAGCCAGCATTTGCTGGCTTAGATAGTGGCCCATTAATTTGGGCAGAGCAATTTAAATCATTGCGAGCTATGAATCGACATCCAATATCGCAATTTTGAATATTAAGGCTTAACTGCCACGATAATATTTCGGTTAATCGACTGGTCAACGCGGTGCAAGTACCCAGTGTAAGGGCTTCACTCATGACCGTCCAACCTTGCTCTTCGAATAACTGGGCGAGATTTTTCCACTTCAAGGTGAACTCATTGAAAGAGAGCACAACCGCGCCATTCTTCTTAAGTACCTTTTTCCAAGCAGGAAGCGCTTCTGCCAATAACTCATTAGGGCTGCGGTTTAGCTTGTTGTCTTTAGCATTTTTACTGCCGTGCTGCACACCGTATGGCAAGTCAGAAACCATCACGTCGACCGAGTTCTTCTTCACCACCAAATCCGCTTGGCGAGTATCGGCTGCGTAGAGTTTCATCGACTGACTTTCGCCTGCATTGAAGGCTTCTTTAGTTGCTGCTGCATCCAAGACAAAACCATCAGCAACTTTCTTACCTTGCGCCGTTCGCTTCTCTTTGCCCGCTTTATGTTTAAAGCGACCATTTTTCATGAACTTCACAATGAAAGTTTGGATCTCTTGTACCCACTTAGCGTTGATTTCAACACCTACCACGTTGAAGCCCTGAATCAGGCCTTCGTAAAGTGTTGTGCCTTTTCCGCACATCGGATCCATTAGCGTGAGTGTGTCACTGCCTGTTTGAGCAGCACTCGCACCTAGGTTGACCATCAAGCGGGTAAACTGCTCGTTGGTTTTACCCGTATAGCGCAGGATCTGGCTCATGCTCTCTGGGAAGGTGTTATAAGCAGGTGGCGTTAGAGGCTTAAGTAAACCACTATCCATGACTTCAAACAGCGCGTAATAGATTGAAGAAGCCGCGATCTTCTTCATCTGCTCAGCATTCAACTCGTCTTTACACGAGAACACGATAGCAGCTGGCAGACCGGCATCTTTATCTTCTATTACAAACTGCTCAACACCTTGCGATTCAAGCATGGCATGCAGTTCACTGCGCGCTATTTCAAGCGCGCTATCGAAATAAATACGGTTATGGCCAGGGTTTGCCAGAATCGCATACAACGACATGGGAAACTCCTTTATGCAGTGCGCTTGTACTTAATATCCCATACACCGTGGCCTAAACGGTGACCGCGAGCTTCAAACTTAGTTAGCGGGCGCTCATCCGGACGAGGAATGTAATCGCCATCTTCAGCAATGTTCTCGAAACCCGGTGCTGCGTTCATCACTTCAATCATGTGCTCTGCGTAGTTTTCCCAGTCTGTCGCCATATGGAAAATACCCGTTTCTAGCATCAACTTCTGACGAACCATCTCTGCAAATTCTGCTTTAACGATACGACGTTTGTGGTGACGCGCTTTGTGCCACGGGTCTGGGAAGAACAGTTGTAGCGTGTGCAGGCTGTTGTTTGGAATCATGTGTTCAAACACTTCTACCGCATCGTGACACATCACGCGAAGGTTAGTCACACCCGCTTCACGAGCTGACGCCAAACATGCACCAACACCTGGGCTATGAACTTCAATACCTAAGAAGTTCTTTTCAGGCGCATTTTTTGCCATTTCAACCAATGAAGCACCCATACCGAAGCCAATCTCAAGAACTACTGGGTTGTCGTTACCGAACACTTCTTGCCAGTTCAGTTGCTTCTGTTCGAAGTCGATACCCATTGTTGGCCAACACTCATTCATCGCGTTCTCTTGGCCTTTAGTTAAGCGGCCTTCGCGACGAACAAAACTGCGAATTTTACGTACCAGTTTGCCGTCTTCAGTATATTCGTTAGTGGTCACTTCACTCATTGATTTTGCCTGTACATTGATTAATCAAAGCGGGGATTATCCAAAGAATTGCCTGCGGTGCAAGTTTTTCTCGGTTTAAATACCCACATGTTTTATCGGTTTTACATCCACTAATAAGTGTGGTGCAATTTTGCTCCAAATTATAATCGAAAATTGAGCATGTCGTGACCCCTTTTGCTAAGGCCATTTTGAAATGGTATGACGCCTATGGGAGAAAAAACCTTCCGTGGCAACAAAACAAAACTGCGTATAGTGTATGGCTATCCGAAATAATGCTGCAGCAGACGCAAGTCGCGACAGTCATTCCATACTATCAACGCTTCTTGGATCGCTTCCCAACCGTGGTTGATCTAGCGAATGCCAGCCAAGATGAGGTTCTCCACTTATGGACTGGCCTTGGCTATTACGCACGAGCACGCAATCTACATAAAGCAGCGAAAATTGTTGCCGCTGACTACAACGGTGAGTTTCCGCTTAATCTTGAAGAGATGAATGCTCTGCCGGGCATCGGCCGCTCTACTGCTGCCGCAATTCTCTCTTCCGTCTACAAACAGCCGCACGCCATTTTAGATGGCAATGTAAAGCGTACACTCGCTCGAAGTTTTGCGGTTGAAGGCTGGCCGGGGCAAAAAAAGGTAGAAAACCAGCTTTGGTTGCATGCGGAAAAGCACACGCCAAGCCAAGACACCGATAAGTACAACCAAGCCATGATGGATATGGGGGCGATGGTTTGTACTCGCAGCAAACCCAAGTGTACCTTGTGCCCTATTGAGTCAATGTGTGTGGCCAATAAGCGAGGTAACCCACTCAACTATCCGGGCAAAAAGCCTAAGAAAGAGAAACCGGTAAAAGAAACTTGGTTTGCGATCTTGGTTTGCGATGGAGAAGCATGGTTGGAGCAAAGGCCACCAAGTGGTATTTGGGGCGGGCTATTTTGCTTTCCAGAAAACAGCAACCATGATCTGAATGCTCTCCTGCTGGAACGCGGCGTAGAACAAACAAACATAGTGCAGCAAAAGCAGCTTATCGCATTTAGACACACCTTCAGCCACTACCATCTCGATATCACGCCAATTTTGGTAGAAGTATCAAAGCAACCTAACATGATAATGGAAGCAAGTAGTGGTCTTTGGTATAACTTATCTCAACCAGAAGAGATTGGGCTTGCAGCACCAGTTAAGCAACTGCTCGAAAGCTTACCCCATGAACTTCAATCATGACTTATAAGGACACGTTATGAGCCGTACCGTATTTTGTGCGCGACTACAGAAAGAGGCTGATGGCCTAGATTTCCAACTTTACCCAGGTGAAGTGGGCAAGCGCATTTTTGACAACATCTCAAAAGAAGCTTGGGCTGAGTGGCAACACAAGCAAACCATGCTGATCAATGAAAAGAAGTTGAACATGATGGACCCAGAACATCGCAAACTTCTTGAAGCTGAAATGGTGAGTTTCCTATTTGAAGGCAAAGATGTTCACATCGAAGGTTACACGCCACCAAGTGAGCAAAAATAATTAGCTGTAAGGCGAATAGATAGCAAAAACAATGACATCAACGCATCGCTTTGATGTCATTTTTATATTTAGGATGAGTATGAAAAAGCTAGCTTTTTTCTGTGTAATGGTACTGTTGGCAGGCTGTAGCCGTGAGTTCGTTGAGAGCATTTACGATGTGAACTACGAACCGACTAATCGCTTTGCAAAAAACCTTGCAGAACTGCCCGGCCAGTTTGAAAAAGACAGTGCCGCGCTTGATGCTCTTATCTCTAGTTTCTCTGGAGACATCAAAAAGCGCTGGGGTTCTAAAGAGATCAAAGTTGCGGGTAAGAGTAACTACGTAAAATATATCGACAACTATTTAAGTCGCTCAGAAGTTAACTTTGACAAAGGCACCATCACTATCGAGACGGTTTCACCTACCGATCCTAAAGGTCACCTAAAGACTGCTATCGTCACCACACTGCTCACCCCTGACGATCCGCTGAATGTCGATCTATTCTCTTCCAAAGACATCAAATTAGAAGGTCGCCCGTTTCTTTATAAACAGGTCGTTGACCACGAAAAAAAAGCCATTCAGTGGTCTTGGCGTGCCAACCGTTTTGCTGATTACTTGATTGAAAATGAGCTTAAAACCAAGAATGTCGATTTTAAGAAAGCCTATTACGTAGAGATCCCAATGGTTGAAGATCAAGTTGAGATCCGAAGCTATAAGTACGCCGATATTGTTCGTCGCGCTTCTCAGCGTTATGACATTCCAGAAGATCTCATCTATGCCATCATCAAAACAGAAAGTAGTTTTAACCCCTATGCAGTCAGCTGGGCGAATGCTTATGGTTTGATGCAGGTTGTTCCAAAAACAGCAGGTCGCGACGTATTTAAACTGGTGAAGAAGAAATCTGGTGAGCCTTCTCCGGAATACTTATTCGATCCTGAAAAGAACATCGACACGGGCACCGCTTATTTCTATCTGCTCAAAAACCGCTATCTGAAAGATGTGAATCACCCACTTTCACTCGAGTACAGCATGATTTCAGCATACAACGGTGGCGCTGGAGGTGTACTTAACACTTTTGACCAAAATAGCCGCAGCAATGCAATGAGCAGGCTCAACTCGCTACAGCCAAATCAAGTTTATTGGGCGCTGACCAATAAACACTCCAACGCGGAAGCACGTCGTTACCTAGAAAAAGTTACAAATTACAAAAGAGAATTTAACGCAGGTGGCACTTAACGTTTGGTTTTGACTAAAAACCAAGCAAACGTGCACTTTTTTGAAATTATTTAAAAAAACCTGTTGACGCCAAGGCCGAAAATCCGTTTAATAGCGCTCCGTCGCCCGGATAGCTCAGTCGGTAGAGCAGAGGATTGAAAATCCTCGTGTCGGTGGTTCGATTCCGCCTCCGGGCACCACAATTTGATTGTTGGTGTCTAGTAAAATTAAACATCAGCGAAGCACAAAGAATACAGTGTGCCGACTTAGCTCAGTAGGTAGAGCAACTGACTTGTAATCAGTAGGTCACCAGTTCGATTCCGGTAGTCGGCACCATTCTTTTGCCTCGATAGCTCAGTCGGTAGAGCAGAGGATTGAAAATCCTCGTGTCGGTGGTTCGATTCCGCCTCGAGGCACCATTATTTGGTGCTTAACAAATAATGGCTTCTTAGCCAGTTGTTAACACAAATAATTCCCCCTTAGTTCAGTTGGTAGAACGGCGGACTGTTAATCCGTATGTCGCAGGTTCGAGTCCCGCAGGGGGAGCCACTTTCAAGAAGCCAAGTCGAAAGACTTGGCTTTTTTCGTTTTAAGATGCGACTTACTTGTTCCAAGTAAATGTCTCAGAGCTAGCCGCCCGCGTCGAGTCCCGTAGGGGGAGCCACTTTCAAGAAGCCAAGACTAGGCGTCCCCGCCGAAAGACTTGGCTTTTTTCGTTTTAAAACGACTAACTTGCTCAAAGCTAATATCCAAAATCGACAAGCTGTATCTCTCCTAACTTGAAACATATCCAATAAAGCTTGTGCGGCGTGATTCACTACCAGTCTAAGAAATACTCTCCACTAATATCTACTATTCTCACTTCAGACCGAATAAACAGCCAGTTAGCGATAATAATCAGTCGTAATCACAGCCAGGCTTTCTGCTAAAGTTCAAGCATTTTTGATATTTCAGAGCCCTCTAAATCAAACAATAGATAAAAGAGATCTTCGTTCCAGAATATATCTCCAAACCCTTACATATCAAGGTGGATATATCCCAAAAGCAGGGATTTTATAGAACTTAAATTCATTGCAATCAAATGAACATTGGCGACTTTTTTTGTATCAAAAATTTAATCCGCGTCATACTTTCAGTTTATTCAGTTGCCCGCTTTTATAATTCTTACATTATCATTAATGAATTAATAAAAATTAAATACTGTAAAATTACACGCACTGTTTGCCGTGAGGGACTTATGAAACTAAAAACACAAGCGTATTTGCTGTCGGGAATAATACTGGTTGCGCTACTTGCATTGGCGGCAACAGGTTTATGGGCTCTTAGGGTAGCCAGTGATCAAGATAACCAATCTCGCGTAACTGAGCTGTTCAAAAGTGCTTACAGCATCTTATCCGAAGCAGAGAAAATGGCAGCCGATGGCACGCTAACTGAAGAACAAGCAAAAGAGTTAGCCACTCGCCTTCTAAGAAACAATATCTACAAAGACAACGAGTACGTTTATGTTGCTGATGAGAACATGATATTCGTTGCGACCCCACTTGACCCTCAACTTCACGGAACCAGTTTCCATGACTTCAAAGATGGCAGTGGTAATAGCGTTGGTGAGATCTTAATTAACGCAATCAACAAACAGCCGAATGGTATCGCTCAATACGAGTGGACATCAGCCTACCCAGATGGCTCGATTGACTACAAATTGTCAATTGCTCAAAAATCCCCTCGTTGGGTTGGTACGTAGGCACAGGCATCAGCTTTGATGAAGTTAACGAACGCTTCTGGTCAACGGCGCAATGGCAGCTAGCACTTTGTTTAATCATTGCGGCCGCTATTTTAACTCTATTGATCGTTTCAATGCGCCGTATTCTCACGCTGCTTGGTGGCGAACCAAGTGAAGTAAGTGAAGCGGTACAAGCCGTTGCTCGTGGCGAAATTCAAACTAACTTTGAAACAGACGCACCAAAAGGCAGCATTTACTATTCTGTTCAGCAAATGAGTCAATCTCTTGCTCAATTAGTTAGTAACCTAACTTCGTCAATGCTAGCGCTTCGCTCAGAGCTTTCGAATGTAGAAGGCCGTGCTGGAAGCATTGCTGAGCTCACCGACTCTCAGCAACAGTCAACCGAAATGATCGCAACGGCCATGACGGAAATGGCTTCTTCTGCCAACAATGTTGCCGACTCAGCTCGCGATACAGCAAGTAATACCGATGAAGCGGATAAACAGAGCCAGCACACTCAGCAGCTAATCCACAATACAGTTGAGAACATTCAAGGTTTAGCAGGGCAACTTGGCACAGCAAGCCAAGCGGTTGCCGATCTAGACAACGACGTAAACAACATCGTTAAAGTTCTTGATGTAATCGGTGATATCGCTGAGCAAACAAACCTACTCGCACTAAACGCCGCAATCGAGGCCGCACGTGCTGGCGAACAAGGTCGAGGATTTGCGGTTGTAGCTGATGAAGTTCGTAACCTTGCAGGACGTACGCAAGATAGTACAAAAGAGATTCAGCAGATGATTCATAACCTCCAAGAAGGCTCTCGTAACGCTATCCATACAATGGAAATCTGTGCTGAAACGAGCCAAAGCACAGTTGTAGAATCTGAGAATGCATCGCAAGCACTGCAACAAATTGTGGTTGCACTAGAGTCGATTTCTGCAATGAGTCATCAAATTGCCACCGCTGCAGCAGAACAAACTCAAGTGAGTGACGATATTTCTCAGCGCATCAACATGATCGAAGAGAGCGGCACGCAGCTAAGTGCAGTGGTAACAGAGAGCCACAACAGTACTCAAACCCTATCAAGCCTATCTAACGAGCTAGAGAACTGGGTAAGCAAGTTTACTGTGAAGCAGTAACTTATCTAATAGACCTAAAAAGCACGCTTAATCGCGTGCTTTTTTCTATTTAAGCCAGAGTAAACTGTTTTTCAGGATGCTCGTGATACTGCCCTAGCACTGAAAAAATACTCGATTTAACTCATAAATGGACAAAAACAGCCCACTAAGTATAGAAAAGCAACAAACGACAATTTTTTTGCATTTTAGTGTTGACCTACACCACGAAAAACCGTTTAATACACCCCGTCGCCCGGATAGCTCAGTCGGTAGAGCAGAGGATTGAAAATCCTCGTGTCGGTGGTTCGATTCCGCCTCCGGGCACCACAATTTATTTGTTGGTGTCTCGTTCTAAAAAGAACAAAACATCAAGCAAGCACAGAATATAGTGTGCCGACTTAGCTCAGTAGGTAGAGCAACTGACTTGTAATCAGTAGGTCACCAGTTCGATTCCGGTAGTCGGCACCATTCATTCTTTGCAAGAAAAGATAATTCCCCCTTAGTTCAGTTGGTAGAACGGCGGACTGTTAATCCGTATGTCGCAGGTTCGAGTCCCGCAGGGGGAGCCACTTTTAAATTGATAGGCTCTTTGCTTGTTAATTAAAAAGCCGACTTAGCTCAGTAGGTAGAGCAACTGACTTGTAATCAGTAGGTCACCAGTTCGATTCCGGTAGTCGGCACCATCTTTTCCCCCTTAGTTCAGTTGGTAGAACGGCGGACTGTTAATCCGTATGTCGCAGGTTCGAGTCCCGCAGGGGGAGCCATATTTAAGAAGCCAAGTCGAAAGACTTGGCTTTTTTCGTTTTAAAGCGACTAACTTGTTCCAAGTTAATGTCTCAGACCTAGCCGGCCACGTTCGAGTCCGCAGGGGGAGCCATATTTAAGAAGCCAAGTCGAAAGACTTGGCTTTTTTCGTATCTAATACACTCTAACTAAAACTCTATAGCTGCTGAGACAATAGCTTTAGAGTACTAAAGGTCGGCTTTGATGGATCATCATAGTTACCACCAGTTGCAACGATCACAGCTTGTTTGCTTGGCAGCATCATGATGTATTGCTCTCCTATCCCTACCGCGGCAACCGCACCATCAATATTTGGGATTTGCCAGAAGTGGAGGCCATAACCCATATCGTAAGCGGGAAAGGCACTTTTCTTTAGTTGATCGAACCATTTCGCATCAACTACTTGTTGGGCATTGAACTGCCCTTTGTTTAGCCACATTAAACCAAATCGACCCATATCTTCGGGCGTTAACATCAAGCCCAATCAGCACCCGGTTCACCACTGCCGTGTTGAGTACCCCATTGATAGTTTGTGATCCCTAAAGGTTGGAACAACTTTTCACGCATCACATTCGCAAACGGCTTATCGTAGACACGCTCAATAATCTTAGATAGTCCGACAGTGGAAAGCCCACTATACGAAAAATTTGCCCCAGGCTCTGACGCCAGACGGGTTGATAGAAACTGCTCAAGAAGATCTGAGGCCATGTAGTGGCGAGTGAACACGCTCGCCATGGTATTACTGTAGGAGGTCGCTAGCTCATCTAATGCATAGCCCGTCGACATGTTCATCACGTCTCGTACTTTTATCTGCATTTTTTCATCGCGGTCAGAGTGTTGGTACTCGGGAAATAGTGAGAATACTGGCGTATCCAAACTGTCGAGCTTTCCTTCATCAATCGCGATAAAAATCAAAGTCGCCACAAATGACTTGGTAATAGAGTGGAGGTTATGCAGCTCATCGATAGCAACAGGGACATTGGGGGTATGACGATCGCCTACTCTGCCACTCCCCTGCTTATGTAATTCAAAAACCTTCTGGTTGTTTTGCCATACCACCAGCGAGTGCAGGTTGTTGGCTTTGCCAGAACGAACTCGTGCCTCTACTGGATCGAACCGCTCCGCACTTGTCACCACTTCCATATCGTTGCGTTCGCAACCAGCTAATATCAAAACGACTAAGGTAAGAAGTATGCGTATCTTCATCTATACAGCTCCACTCGATTGTGAGCTTGGATAGTAAACCATCCCTCTCTGTCAGTTCTTCGTGCTGCAGCAGATATAAAAAAAGCGTGCGACTGATCGCACGCTTTTCTGTAACTCTAAGTCAAGTCTATGCTTTGTTGAGATCTTTAACTTCGCTATCCAGCTCTTCCAACTTCTGTTTCATCTGCTCACGGCAAAGGTTAGCAAGTTCACGGATGTTTTCCTTACCGTAACCTTCTGTGCTGATTGGAGGAAGCATTTCAACGATAACATGGCCATTATCCCACTTATTAAGCTTAATGCCGCCTGTAGAGCTGCACACGATTGGAATAATAGGTACGCCTGCACCAATCGCTGCGTGGAAAGCGCCTGTCTTAAACGGCAGTAAACCGCGTCCTCTCGAACGAGTGCCTTCTGGGAACATCCAAACCGAAACATCACTGTTTTTCACACTTTCAACCACTTGGTCAATCGTACCCATTGCTTTTGAGCGATTGCCACGATCAATCAGAATGTTACCCGTTAGCCAATAAAGCTGACCAAATAGTGGCATCCAAGCTAAGCTCTTTTTGCCCACTGTTACCACTTTTGGCGTTACAGCTGAAGAAACCGTAAACATATCCCAGTTATTCTGGTGGTTGGCGATGTAAATATGCTGACCGCGATTGTAGGCATCTTCTGGGATACGCAGGTCTAGTTTAATGCCGAATACTTTCGACATACGGCCAAAGATGCGGCCAAAAGTAAACACGTGCTTTGGATTACGTGGGCTTAATAGGCAATAACCACAACCAAAGATAAACATAACAATCGCAAAGATTGCGACTGCAAATACACGTAATAGTGCAATCATTCTTGTTCTCCAGAACAGCAAAGCTCAACTTAACAGCCCAGACTTTAACTGATCTTCAACTCATAAAAAAGCCGAAACCTAAGTTTCGGCTTACAAATGTTAGCTCAAGTTAAACTGAGTCTCTGAATCGCTCGATATTAGCGCCCAGCGCTGAAAGCTTATCTTCGATTTTGTCGTAACCACGGTCTATGTGATAGATGCGGTCGACAATGGTTTCGCCTTTTGCGATACAGCCTGCAATCACTAAGCTTGCTGAAGCTCGAAGGTCAGTCGCCATCACTTGAGCGCCGCTCAGTTCTTCAAGGTCACCACAAATAACTGTGTTACCTTCAATCTCTGCTTTCGCGCCCATACGCATCAGTTCAGGAACGTGCATGAAACGGTTCTCGAAGATGGTTTCGGTAATCACACCACCACCTTTTGCCATCAGGTTCAGCAATGTGAACTGAGCTTGCATATCGGTTGGGAAACCTGGGTGAGGCGCAGTTCGCACCGTCACCGCTTTAAGCTCACGACCAGTCATATCAACACTGATCCAGTCTTCACCTGTCTCGACTAATGCACCAGCTTCTTCTAACTTAGCCAATACCGCTTCTAGTAGGTGTGCTTTGGTATTACGACAAACAACTTTACCACCAGAAACCGCAGCAGCCACTAGGAAGGTGCCGGTTTCGATACGGTCAGCGACAACTGCGTGTTCGCCACCACCGAGTCTCTCTACGCCTTCAATTGTGATGGTGTCGGTTCCCGCACCGGTGATTTTGGCACCTAGCTTATTCAGGAACTCGGCCGTATCAACGATTTCAGGTTCACGAGCCGCATTGTCTAGCGTGGTTTTGCCTTCTGCTAGCGTTGCCGCGCACATGATGGTGATCGTGGCACCCACGCTCACTTTATCCATAACAATGTGTGCACCTTTCAAACGGCCATCTACGCTTGCTTTTACGTAACCGTCTTCAAGTGTAATTGTAGCGCCCAACTGCTCTAAGCCGTGGATATGCAGATCCACGGGTCTTGCACCGATAGCACAACCACCAGGAAGAGAAACCTGACCTTGACCAAAACGCGCAACCAATGGGCCTAACGCCAGATAGAAGCACGCATTGTTTTTACTAGATCGTATGGTGCGCAATATTCATTAATTGAACTTGGATCAACGTGAACTGAACCATTACGTTCGACTTTAGCGCCCAAACGCTTAAGCAACTCCATCGTTGTGTCGATATCGCGCAAGCGTGGCACATTACTCACTTGTACCGGCTCTTCTGCAAGGATGGATGCAAACAAAATTGGCAGTGCAGCATTTTTTGCACCTGAAATGGTCACTTCGCCTTGTAGCGGCTTATCTGACCCAATAACTCGAAACTTTTCCATTAACTAACCTTACAGCGACATCAGTTTCTTATCGCGAGCCCACTCTTCTGGAGTGAAAGCTTTAATTGAAACAGCGTGGATGTCATTTCTTTGAATGTACTCCATAAGTGGAGCATAAATTAACTGTTGCTTCTTAACGCGGCTCATTCCCTCAAAGCAAGCATCAACAGCAACCACTTCATAATGGCTACCTTCACCTTTCACATGCACTTCTTCTAGCTTTAGTGCTTGTTCTAATAACTGTTGTACTTTTGCGCTATCCACGATACACCCCTGCTTAAATTTGAATATGTTCAGCGAACATCGATTCTACATTGCTCAGCTGCAACAATGTGCTCAGTTGTTCTGGCACGAAACTGAGCATTATATGACAGTTTTGCTTTTTTGCATGCTCTATTAGGTGGATTAACATCACCATTCCAGCGGAGTCTATGCGCTGAACGTGATCCAGGGCGATTTCTACCTTAGGATCTTGCGGTGCCCAGCTTTGAATAAACATCCAAAGGTTAGGCACACTCTCTCTATCAATATCACCTAACAGAGAGACTTTCTCTGCCGTCGATTGTTGCCATTGTGGGTGACTCATTGGGCTTTGCTCTCAAACTGGATAGGCTTTGCAGCCAATCTTTCGAGGTCTTTCGCCACTGCTAGCACGCCCTCTTGGCGAATCTTTCCGCTCCACTCAGACTGCTTGCTTGAGATTAAACTCACCCCTTCCGCGATCATATCAATCGCTTCCCACTTGCCGTCTTTACTCCGACGTAGGGTAAATTCCAACTTAATGTTTGGTCTTGGTGTATCGACAATATCGACTTTCACACCAGTAATTCGACGGCTTTCATCAAGTTGAGGCTCTGGCCCAAACTCAATCGTTTGATCAGTGTACTCTGTCAATACTTGGGCAATTGAGGCGACTAAATAACCTCTGAAAGCATCAATGAAAACTAAAACGTCTTCACGTTTGTTTTTCTTTAATTGTGGGCCAATCACCTTAAGTGCCGCATAACGCTCATTCACGTAAGGCATCAGTTCCTCTTCAACTATGGTTTTAAGATAGTCAGGATCATCTTTGACAAGCGGCTGCTCTTCTTTCAAGCGTGCAAAAGAAATTTCAGCCACTTCTTTCATCATTTCATAAGGTTGTGACTGGTCCACCAGCTCAGCACTGGCAAACGTTGAACTAATTAGTAGGCCAAAACCTATCAATACACTTCTTAACATCCCTATCTCCTACTCTTCAGCCGAGTCACTTCCGCCAACGCTATACAGCACTTGGCCAATCAAATCTTCTAAAACTAGCGCTGACTTGGTGTCTTCAATTAAGTCACCATCGGCTAGCATCTCTTCATCATCAAATACAAATCCAGGAACGAGGCCGATGTACTGCTCGCCAATCAAACCCGAGGTAAGTATTTTAACGCTCGAGGTTTCTGGAAATTGGTTATAGCGACTGCTAATTGCCATCGAAACCACCGGGATCAAAGAGTCTGAATTCAACTCTATCTTTGTTACTCGGCCAACCACAACCCCACCGACTTTGACAGGAGAACGCACTTTTAGGCTACCGATATTGTCGAACTCTGCATTGAGAGTATAAGTATCGCTGCTGCCTAAGCTCTTAACGTCAGCAACTTGAAAGATCATTACCAATATTGCGCAAATTCCGGCAAGGACAAAACTGCCGACCATTAATTCCATTTTTCGAGTTTGTTGCATGATCAATTCCCAAACATCCAATTTAATTCTTAAGGTACTTTCTGAAGTATTAGTTACCAAACATTAGGGCAGTTAGTACAAAGTCTAGCCCTAATACAGCGAGAGAAGAGTGAACAACGGTACGCGTTGTTGCACGGCTAATACCTTCCGAAGTCGGTATTGCATCGTATCCATTAAAAACAGCAATCCAAGTCACCGTGATAGCGAAAACAAGACACTTGATCATACTGTTTCCAATATCTTGACCAAGTTCTACCGATGATTGCATTGCGGACCAAAAGCTACCGTGGTCAATGCCTTTCCAATCCACGCCAACGAGCTCACCGCCCCAAATACCGACTGCCATAAAGATCATCGCCAGCAAAGGCATAGAGATAAGCCCTGCCCAAAAGCGAGGAGCAATAACGCGTTTAAGAGGATCGACCGCCATCATTTCAAGGCTCGATATTTGCTCCGTTGCTTTCATCAAACCAATTTCTGCGGTCAGTGCCGAGCCCGCACGCCCGGCAAAAAGCAGAGCAGTGACTACGGGGCCAAGTTCACGCAGAAGTGATAACGCCACCATCTGCCCTAGGCTTCCTTCAGCACCATAATCCACAAGAATTACGTACCCTTGAAGACTGAGCACCATACCAATGAACAAACCAGAAACAATGATGATCGCCAGAGACTGAACACCGACACTGTATAGCTGTTTGATAAGAAGAGGGGCATTTTTAATCGGCTGAGGTTTTGCAACAAGCGCACCCCATAGCATCAAAGTGGCGCGACCGATACTTCGGCAGAACCTTATGGCGTTCTCGCCTAACTGACTGATCGTATTCAACAATTTAGACAACATTAAAACAGATCCTTTTCAATGCTTTGCGAAGGGTAGCGAAATGGCACGGGCCCATCGGCATTCCCTTGAAGAAATTGAACCACTCTAGGGTCTTGGTTTTCCGATAGCTCAGCTGGTGAGCCTGAAGCGATAACTTTACCGTCTGCAAGCAGATATACCTTGTCGGCAATACTCATCACCTCTGGAACGTCATGTGAAACGACTATCGATGTCAAACCTAACGCTTTGTTCAAGTTGCTTATAAGCTCCACCAGCACCCCCATTGTAATAGGGTCCTGACCGACGAAAGGTTCGTCATACATGATCAGACTAGGATCTAAAGCAATAGAGCGAGCCAAAGCCGCCCGGCGAGCCATACCACCAGAGAGTTCACTTGGCATTAGGCTAGCCGCTCCTCTTAAGCCGACTGCTTCAAGCTTGAGAAGAACAAGGGTTCGAATAAAGGTTTCGTCGAGATCGGTATGTTCACGGAGTGGAAACGCCACGTTATCGAATACCGAGAGATCGGTAAACAGTGCTCCAGACTGGAACAACATGCTCATTTTTTTACGCGCTCGATATAGCGCACTACGATTCAGGCTAGGAATGTTCTCACCATCCACCCAAATCTCCCCTTTCTCAGGTATAATTGACCACCAATTAGCCTCAGCAAGGTCGTTTTACCAATGCCTGAGGGGCCCATAATGGCGGTTATTTTTCCTTTTGGTACTTCTATAGTTACATCATCAAAGATCTTTCTTCCTGCACGAGAAAAACTGAGATTATTGACGGTAACCAAATCCTTATCTGACATAAGCTGTCTTTGACATCCTAACCGTTGTATCCCTGACCAATGCGCAATCATAAGCACTACTGCTCATAATTAAAAGCACCGTTCAATTAAAGCGTAATCAAATCCACGTATTTTGACCCACTTCATTATTAACCATTGTTATGCGTTTTTTATAAGAATGACTAATAAAATGAATCTTCAGCTTCACTTTTAGTTACCAAAAGGTCAAAATTGACGGTTAAATTATTCTGTTGTTGATAGATTAGGATTCATCATGCTCGAAGCAGTTGCGTTTCTTATAGTTGGCCTTGGTTTCTTGGTATGGAGCGCCGATAAATTGGTCTTTGGTGCTGCTGCACTGGCTCGCAATTTTGGTATTTCTCCCCTTGTCATTGGTATGACAATCCTTGCAATGGGATCTTCTGCCCCTGAGATGATGGTGTCAGCAACGGCGGCGCTTGACGGCAAAACCGATACCGCAGTGGGTAACGTCATTGGCTCAAACATTGCCAACATTGCCCTTATCCTAGGTATCACCGCAATGATCAAACCACTATCCATTAGCTCACCGGTATTACGCCGTGAACTCCCGCTAATGATTGGTGTCACTATTTTATCGGGTATCTTACTTTGGGATAGCTATTTAGGCTTCTTTGAAGGCGCGCTACTGTTCGTCCTATTTGTTGCATTCATCATAACTATGCTTCGCATTAGCCAGAAAGAGAAGCAAACTGGCGATGCGTTAGTTGAAGAGCAAGAATCGGAAGTACCTGAGGGTGTCAGCAATAAACTCGCAGCCATGTGGGTGGTTATTGGTTTAATTGTTCTACCATTAGCGGCAGATATGTTAGTCAACAACGCAGTCATCATTGCAAAATACTTTGGCATGAGTGACTTAGTGATCGGCCTAACCATTATTGCAGTAGGTACCAGCCTTCCAGAGCTTGCAGCGTCACTTGCAGGTGTTATGAAGGGCGAAGATGACATGGCCGTAGGTAACATCATCGGCTCCAACGTATTCAATATCCTAGCGGTAATGGGGATTCCAGGTATTCTGGCACCGTCGCTAATCAGTGAATATGCAATGGGTCGAGATTTCTGGGTTATGCTTGCCGTTTCGCTAATTTTAGTTGCGATGGCACTGGGTAAATCTCGTAGTATTAATCGTATCGAAGGTTCGATCCTTGCCCTATTGTTTGTTGGCTATCAAGCTACCTATTAATGAACATGTCTGCTTAATACTCAACGTGGAGATAACGATGTTTGACTACCGTACAGCTGGTTTAGAAGTTCTCAACACCGAGATTAATGCGCTGCAACAGCTCGAACAGTACTTTGATGAAACTTTTGATACGGCTTGTGACCTCATTTTGAATGGTAAAGGCAAAGTCGTGGTCATGGGCATAGGTAAATCTGGTCACATTGGTAACAAGATTGCTGCGTCGCTCGCCAGTACAGGCACTCCTTCGTTTTTCGTTCATCCAGGTGAAGCCGCTCATGGCGATCTAGGGATGATCGACTCGAAAGACATCGTTATTGCCATCTCAAACTCAGGTGAAGCATCTGAGATACTTGATCTTTATCCGATTCTAAAACGCCTTGGTATCAAAATTATAAGTATCACAGGCCGACCAGAATCGAGCATGGCTAAATTAGCAGACGTTAATTTGTCGATTAAAGTACCGAAAGAAGCTTGCCCAATGGGCCTTGCTCCAACGGCAAGTACCACTGCTACCTTGGTGATGGGCGATGCCGTCGCGATTGCTCTGCTGCAAGCTCGCGGCTTTACAACCGAAGACTATGCGATGTCACACCCAGGTGGCGCACTTGGTAGAAAGCTTCTGCTTAAGCTGTCTGACATCATGCACTCTGAAAGCGCTCTACCTGTAGTAACGCCTGATACATTAGTGCGCGATGCTCTACTGGAAATCAGTCAGAAAGGCCTTGGGATGACAGCCGTTATCGATCAGGATGACACTCTGGTGGGCATCTTTACCGATGGTGATTTACGCAGAATTTTAGATAAGCGCGTGGATATCCACACAGCTAAAATTGGCGATGTCATGACGAAGAATCCAACCGTCGCAGACCCTAACCTGCTCGCGGCTGAAGGTCTAAAATTGATGCAAGAAAAGTCCATTAATGGATTAATGCTATGTCATGGTGGTAAACTGGTCGGCGCTCTAAACATGCACGATCTTCTAAAAGCAGGTGTCATTTAATGACTCAACGAGTAGAAACTCTCTACGGCGACGTAGAACAATCCATTCTCGATATCGCGAAAGATATAAGACTACTGATATGTGATGTAGATGGTGTCTTTTCAGATGGCCTAATATACATGGGCAACCAAGGGGAAGAGCTTAAAACTTTCCATACCCGAGATGGCTATGGCGTAAAATCTCTTATGAATGCAGGGATTGAAATTGCCATCATTACAGGACGTCAATCTCAAATTGTTGAGAACCGTATGAAAGCACTTGGTATCTCTTTGATTTATCAAGGACAAGATGACAAAGTAAGAGCGTATCAGGACATCGGTAAAAAATTGAATATTTCTCCAGAGCAAACTGGATATGTCGGTGATGATCTCATCGATTGGCCTGTCATGGAAAAAGTCGCCCTGAAAGTGTGCGTGGCAGACGGCCATCCATTACTTGCTCGTCGTGCTAATTACGTTACGACAATCAAAGGCGGCCATGGCGCGGTTCGCGAAGTCTGTGACTTAATACTGCAAGCTCGTGGAGAAATCGATACACACAAAGGCCTGAGTATATGAATTTAGCTCGTATTGGGTATGCGCTGTTGCTAGTGATAGCATCATGGTCAGCGTATTACCTTTACGATAAAGCGCCTGAATATGATATTCAGGTAGAACCGGATAGCGAACTACCCATGTTCACCGGGGAAAACTTAGAAAATACATCGTATGCTGCAGATGGTATTCGCAGTTATGTGATAACTTCAGAATACCTAGAACATTTCGCATCGAGTGGCGATACCGTCTTCCAAAACCCTGTATTAAAGGTTTACCGCGAAGGCTCAGTGCAGGAATGGGAAATCGTTGCTGATATTGGCATTCTCGATGAAGACGAAATATTAACACTCTACGACAATGTCGTAGGTACGAACTTATTACCAGAGTCTGGCTTTGATACTCTTCATACCGATGAAATGAGCATCAAGTTAGGTAACCGAGATTTTTGGGCTGACAACCAAGTTGTACTTGTTGGACCACAGTTTGAAACGGTAGGACAAGCGATGAAAGGCAATTTAGCTGATAACACCGCTATCCTATACAACTTTGTTCAGGGTAGATATGAAACTCTCACACCTTAGCCTCATCGCTTTATTAGCGGCTTCCACAAACGTATTTGCACTATCCACTGACCGTGAGCAACCGGTCTACATTGACTCAGACAGTCAACATTTGGATATGCAAAGTAACAAAGTGACCTTCATTGGTGATGTGAAGCTTAAGCAAGGCAGCATCAACATTAATGCCGATAAAGTTATTGTTTTCCGCAATGCAGAAGATGGTTCGATTGAAGAAATTGAAGGCTACGGTGATGTGGCGACTTTCTCTCAGTTAACGGACGATGGGAAAACGCTTTATGGCGAAGCAAAAGAGCTTTATTACAGTATGGCTGATGATCTACTCACTATGATTGACCAAGCGATGCTTTCTCAAGATGACAGTATTATTCGTGGCAGCAAGATTCGCTATCGGATCACGTCTCAAAAGCTTATTGCGGATGGTCGTAATGAAGGCGATCGCGTCTCGACCGTACTTCAGCCGCAAGCAGTACAAGAAAACTAACTATGGCGATACTCAAAGCAGAACATCTAGCGAAAAGCTATAAAAACAGAAAAGTGGTTTCAGACGTAAGCCTTCAAGTAGAGTCTGGTCAAATTGTTGGTTTGCTTGGACCTAACGGTGCGGGTAAAACAACATCGTTTTACATGATTGTTGGCCTTGTGGCTCGTGATGAAGGCCAGATCAGCATTGACGATACCGACATCAGTATTCTGCCAATGCACAGCCGCTCTCGAATGGGTATTGGCTATCTTCCTCAAGAAGCGTCGATATTTCGTAAGCTTTCTGTTGAAGACAACATCATGGCAGTTCTCGAAACACGCGAAGAAATGACACGTGAAGAGCGCCAAGACAAGCTCGAAGATCTATTAGAAGAATTCCACATACAGCACATTCGTAAAAGTGCGGGTATGGCATTATCTGGGGGCGAACGCCGACGCGTTGAAATCGCCCGTGCTCTGGCTGCAAACCCACAATTTATCCTATTGGATGAACCGTTTGCAGGTGTCGACCCTATCTCGGTAATCGACATCAAAAAGATCATTGAGCACCTACGTGACCGAGGCCTTGGGGTGTTAATTACAGACCACAACGTACGTGAAACACTCGACGTTTGTGAGAAGGCCTACATTGTAAGCCAAGGGCAGCTCATCGCAGAAGGGACACCAGATCAAGTTCTGAATAACGAACACGTAAAACAAGTTTATCTCGGTGAACAATTCCGACTATGATTAAAGTAAGACCCAACAATACTAATAAAAAAGGCAAGTAATACTGAATGAAACCCTCATTACAACTCAAGCTAGGTCAACAATTAGCAATGACACCTCAGTTGCAGCAAGCGATTCGCCTGTTGCAGTTGTCTACGTTAGATCTTCAGCAAGAGATACAAGAAGCGCTGGATTCCAATCCATTGCTCGATGTCGAAGAGAACAGTGATGAGGCGCCTCAGCCTGAGGCAAAAACCAGCAGTGAAAGCGAAGAAAAGGAACCGACTGTTGAGGTCGCAGAACCTGAAGCGCCAGACAGCTCAGAACTTATCGAAAAGTCTGAAATCAGCTCAGAGTTAGAAATCGATACGACATGGGAAGATGTCTATAGCGCCAATACCGGCAGCACTGGCATTGCACTCGATGATGATGCGCCTGTTTATCAAGGTGAAACCACTCAATCGCTTTACGACTACCTAATTTGGCAGCTCGATCTGACTCCCTTCAGCGAAACAGATCGCACCATTGCACTCGCCATTATCGATGCCGTTGATGACTACGGTTACCTAACCGTTAGCTGTGAAGATATCTTAGAAAGTTTCGATAACGAAGAGATTGAACTCGACGAAATCGAAGCGGTAAGAAAACGCGTTCAGCAATTCGACCCATTAGGCGTAGCTCCCTCAACTTGCAAGATTGTTTATTGCTTCAGTTAGCCACTTTCCCAGAAGACACACCTTGGCTCAAAGAGGCAAGGCTCGTTCTCACCGATCATATTGATCAACTGGGTAACCGCGATTACAAGCTCATCATTAAAGAGACCAAGTTAAAAGAGCCTGAGCTCAGAGACGTACTTAAGCTCATTCAACAACTTGATCCAAGACCGGGCAGTAAGATCACCCCCGATCATGCTGAGTACGTCATCCCAGATGTGTCTGTATTCAAAGATCATGGGAAATGGGTTGTGACTATCAATCCAGATAGCGTTCCTAAACTGAAAGTTAATCAGCAATACGCACAACTCGGCAAAGGCAACAGTGCTGATAGCCAATACATTCGATCCAACCTACAAGAAGCAAAATGGTTAATTAAAAGTCTCGAGAGTAGAAACGAGACTTTACTCAAAGTTGCGAAGTGCATCGTTGAACATCAAAGAGATTTCTTCGAGTATGGAGAAGAAGCCATGAAACCTATGGTGCTCAATGATGTTGCACTAGCGGTTGATATGCACGAATCCACTATCTCTCGAGTGACAACTCAGAAGTTCATGCATACACCACGTGGCATCTTTGAATTGAAATACTTTTTCTCCAGCCATGTCAGTACAGACAATGGAGGAGAATGCTCATCTACTGCAATTCGTGCACTCATCAAGAAGTTGGTTGCCGCTGAAAACAGTGCAAAACCACTCAGTGACAGCAAGATTGCAGCTCTACTCGCTGACCAAGGGATTCAAGTCGCTCGTAGGACAATAGCGAAGTACCGCGAATCTTTGGGCATTGCCCCTTCCAGTCAGCGCAAACGCCTGCTATAAGGCTAAATAACCTAGAAGGAAAGTCTATGCAAATCAATATTAATGGCCATCACGTTGATCTTACCGATTCAATGCAAGACTATGTTAACTCTAAGTTTCAAAAGCTTGAGCGATTTTTTGACCACATCAATAATGTTCACGTAACACTCCGAGTCGAAAAAGTTCAACAGATCGCTGAAGCCACTCTCCATGTAAACCAAGGTGATATCCATGCCACTGCAGATGATGAAAATATGTATGCAGCCATCGATGCACTCGTTGATAAGCTTGTTCGCCAATTGAACAAACACAAAGAAAAGCTAAGTAGCCACTAACCATGCAATTAAGCGAAGTACTCTCATTGGACTGCACAAAAAGTGCAGTCCAATTAACAAGTAAAAAAAGAGCTCTTGAAATGATCAGTGAGATCGTTGCAGAGCAAACAGGTCAAAATTCAACAGAACTTTTTGAATGCATGTTGAGCCGTGAAAAGATGGGAAGCACGGGTATTGGAAATGGAATCGCCATTCCCCATGCGCGTATGACCTCTAGCGACCAAGCCGTAGCGGTATTGCTTCAATGTGAGCAACCAATCGAGTTTGATTCTATCGATAACCGTCCGGTGGATTTGTTGTTCGCATTGCTTGTGCCAGATGCCCAATGCAAAGAACACTTAAAAACGCTCTCTTCAATGGCAGAGCGATTGAACGATAAACAAATCCTAAAACAATTGCGTAATGCTCAGAGTGATGAAGAGCTTTACGACATTATGATCAGTAAGTAATTACCCCATGCGTCTTATTGTTGTCAGCGGCCAGTCCGGCGCCGGTAAAAGTGTCGCTTTACGCGTACTCGAAGATTTAGGCTATTACTGCGTAGACAATCTACCAGTAAGCTACTCGAAGATTTCATAAAATCGGTCAAAGACGGCGGACAAAACGTTGCCGTTAGTATCGACATTCGAAATCTCCCGAAAGAACCGACACTCGTGCCAAATGTTTTGGCAACCTTAAAGAAAGACACGGACGTGAGCGTTCTGTTTCTTGATGCCAACAAAGAAACACTTCTCAAGCGATACAGTGAGACACGTCGACTTCACCCGCTATCGATGGGCGAGGCAAGGCCTTCTCTTGATCAAGCGATTGATTTGGAAAAATCCATCTTATCGCCTCTAAAAGAACAAGCCGATCTTGTTTTAGATAGCAGTAACCAGTCTCTTCACGATCTCAGTGAAACAGTTAGAATGAGAGTTGAAGGACGCGAACGTAAAGACCTCGTCATGGTCTTTCAATCTTTTGGTTTTAAGTTTGGCTTGCCTAGCGACGCTGACTATGTGTTTGACGTCCGCTTCCTACCAAATCCACATTGGGTCCCAGAACTCAGACCAATGACAGGATTGGATGCGCCAATTCGCTCCTACTTGGAAGGTCATAGCGAAGTTATTGAGCTTAAACAGCAAGTCCAGAAATTCATTGAACACTGGCTCCCTCTACTTGAAAAGAACAACCGCAGTTATTTAACTGTAGCGATTGGTTGTACTGGCGGTAAGCACAGATCGGTTTACCTCACCCAGCAAATCGGTGAATATTTCGAGCAGCTAGGCCATCAAGTTCAAATTAGACACACCTCTCTTGAGAAACAGCAGGATTGACCATGCAACAAAGCAAAACTGTTCTGATACAAAATCGCTTAGGATTGCATGCCCGAGCCGCCGTGAAACTTGTAGAACTTGCTCAATCATTCGATGCTACTTTAACTATCGAAAATCAAGAAGGTAAAGTCGTAACTGCCGACAGTGTGATGGGTCTTCTTATGCTTGAGTCTGCACAAGGCCAAAATGTCACGATTCATTCAGAAGGCCAACAAGCAAAAGAGTCATTAGAAGCGGTTTGCGCTCTAATCGAACATAAATTTGATGAAGACGAATAGTACGCTACTGCAATGAGTAGATAAGAGAATTTCTTCATAAGAACTTATTAAACAACTTCTTAATTTACGATACTATTCCAGTCACTTAATAATTATCAAAAAAGGGGGAAGTAATGGCAGAACAAATCGAGTTCGACCAAGCCACCAAGCCCTCCAAGAAGTCAGCGAAGCACTTGAAAACGGACGTTTCGTTCACGTTCGTCGCCAGCTCCAAGATATGGAGCCGGAAGATATTGCCCACTTACTCGAAGCCTCACCTCGTAAAAGCCGTGAAGTCCTCTGGCAACTCACCGATCCTGAAGATTATGGTGAGATCCTCGATGAGCTAAACGAAGATGTCAAAGACTCATTAGTCTCTAAAATGGCGCCCGAGAAGCTGGCAGAAGCAACGGAAGGCATGGACACGGATGATGTTGCTTACGTACTCCGAAGTCTTCCCGATGACGTATCTCGTGAAGTTCTATCCCAAATGGATGCCGCAGATCGACTACGTGTAGAAACAGCGCTTTCTTATCCAGAAGATACCGCTGGCGGGATCATGAATACCGACGTTATCACGATTCGTGGTGATGTCGATGTCGACGTAGTTTTACGTTATCTGCGCATGAAAGGGGAACTACCTGACGCCACCGATGCACTTTATGTCATCGATGAAGACAGCAAACTCATTGGTCACCTATCGCTTTCTACCATTTTAACTACTCAACCTGATATCGCAGTCAGCGAGGTTATGGACCATGCCGATGAAGCCATCTCTGTTGAAACCAGCGACTCTGATGTAGCAAGCCTCTTTGAACGTCGTAATTGGGTCTCTGCCCCAGTCGTTGATGAAAACCAGCACTTAGTTGGCCGTATTACGATTGATGATGTGGTTGATGTTATCCGTGAAGATGCCGAGCACTCAATGATGAGTATGGCGGGTATGGATGACGACGAAGATACCTTTGCACCCGTTGTGAAATCAGCTCGAAAACGTAGTGTTTGGCTTGGTGTTAACGTACTAGCGGCACTAGCGGCGGCCTCTGTCTCTAACATGTTCGAAGCAACGCTAGAACAGATGGCTGCAATTGCCGTCTTGATGACAATTGTCCCTTCTATGGGTGGTGTAGCGGGTAACCAAACGGTTGCTCTGGTCATCCGTGGCCTTGCCTTAGGCCATATCGGTGACAGTAACAAGAAAGAACTGTTAATGAAGGAAGCTGCGATTGGCTTCCTCAATGGCATTTTATGGGCACTGATCATCGGTGGTATTGTTGTAGCTTGGAAGGGAAATTGGGTGTTAGGCGGCATTATTTCGGCCGCAATGATGACCAATCTACTCATCGCAGGTGTTGCTGGTGTTACCATCCCTATTCTATTGAAGAAGATGAACATCGATCCTGCATTAGCAGGTGGTATGGCATTGACGACCATTACCGATGTGGTCGGCCTGTCCGTATTCCTAGGTCTTGCGACGGTACTGACTTCCTACCTAATTGTGTAGTTAAAATCGTCCCTATCAAAAAAGCAGCTCTAATGAGCTGCTTTTTTTGTTGTTTACATAATATCAGTGATGCTTTTAGACCAAAGGTGCTCAAGCTCTTTGCTAATGTCACCTTCATTTAGGTGAGCTACATGAAAGTTGAGCAAGTCTAAGTCATATGACGGGTCCGTATAAACGCTTCCGCTATCAATTGCTGCAACCAGTCGGTTTGCTTGGTCACGCGTATAGAAGTCAGGGTTGTTTCGGCGCGTCTTTTCCGCGAGACGTTTACGTTCCGTATTCACTGCCATTTCATATTCCGCTTGAGTAAACCCTGAAGATAGCGCACTTTGTGTTTCAGCTTTGATCACATCAAACACCTTTCGCTTATCCACGTTATTAAAGTCCAGTACGCGAACTTGTGACAATATGCGGTGATCATATAGAACCTGATTATCTACATCGACTTGCACCGATAAATTATGAGCCTTTAAAGCTGATTTGATGCGGTGTTCAAGCATCTCATTTGCCAACGTTGCCATCAGAAGCTCTTTGCGTTTTAGTTTGCTATCAATATCATCACTAAAGTTACTAACAGTTCTAATCGTGTATGACTCGACCAAAGCCTTCTTACCCACAAGTTCAAGGTGATTAAAAGAACCCTTGGTTTTGTCCGACGTCTGAACTGACCATTGCTCAAATTGACGCTTTATCGCATTAACCGCAGCTTTACTCTCCATCCCCCTACAACAACAATCGATGTATTATTAGGAGTAAAATAATTTTCTTCAAAGGCTTGAACAGAAGTCAAAGAGGTCTTTTCCAAAGATTTTTGGTCTAGATAAGCAAAGTGATTGTTAACCATAAGATTATCAAGGTGACGCTCAGTTAAGAGTGCATCAATATCAGTTAATGAACGCTTAGCAAGCCCTAACAGTTGTTTTGGTTCACGTAATTCTGAACTTGGTTGTAGACCTGCATATAGTGCTTTCAAAGCTAGATATATATCCTCAGCCGACGCGGTTACAAAATCGATACTAAACACTATCTGCTGGTAATCTGTAGCCACGTTCCAATCGCTCCCATACACGGCATTTAAAGCCGCAATCCGAGCAGTTGGGTTAATACCATTCTCCTGTGCGACACCTGCATCGATTCGAACTCGAAGCGATAGCTCATTAGACGAGCGAGTTGTTGGCAGTATTACATATCGTAAGCCATTCTCTAGGCTACCGACCGTAGTTACTTTTGGCATTTGAATGTCGGTATGTTGATACCAAATTGAAGTTTTCTTTGATGCAAATGTTGTGGACGAAACAAGCAGCAAGCTGATAAATAGAGTATTTAAGATGAGGCGGTATTGAATAGACACTTTAATCTCCGGCAAAGTTAGTTCTTCCCTGCTCGATGCCTAATCACCATCAATTAGGACTTAGTGTCTTTCCCTGACTAAGCAGTTAATCCCCAAACATAAATAACCACAAGTCGCTATTCATTCGGTAATTCTGCTATTTTTATAATCAAATGCAGGATTATCCATAAATAAAACCTATCAGTCAAACCTCAAAATAGACTCAACAAATAACACCATGAGAAATGTGTTGGAGGGATTAACGCCCTAACTCAACTCGTTGGCCGAAAAAAGCGCTTACGTAGAAAGAACAAAAGCCTAGTCGTCGGACTAAGCTTTCTAATCAATGGAAGGAGGCGGGAACGCCTAGTTCTAGGGTCTCGCGAACAGGCAAGCCTCATTGTAAAAATCTTTCGAAAGAAGACTGAAAAGCGAGAGAATTCAAACGCAAAAAAGCCTCGCTATTTCTAGCGAGGCTTGTCTATAAATGGC
>NZ_JYJP01000076.1 GCF_001012815.1 Vibrio mexicanus | reverse complement strand
AAAAGGTTGAGTTGTACAGCATCTATTGATGCCCCATCAATTCTCCCTGGTTCGGTTCTAGATAACCAGACCATTATTTTACAGTGATAACTTTCAAAAAAAGTTGGCACTAGGTGTGAGATTATATTATATTGTCTCGCTCCAAAAAGATGGCTACTTAGCTCAGTTGGTTAGAGCACATCACTCATAATGATGGGGTCGCAGGTTCAAATCCCGCAGTAGCCACCACAATTCATTCAATAGTTTTCACCAATTAACTGTTGATGATATAGATATTGAGACGCGGAAGTGGCGGAATTGGTAGACGCACCAGATTTAGGTTCTGGCGCCGCAAGGTGTGAGAGTTCAAGTCTCTCCTTCCGCACCATCTCAAAATATCTGGAAAAACAAAGTATGCGGAAGTGGCGGAATTGGTAGACGCACCAGATTTAGGTTCTGGCGCCGCAAGGTGTGAGAGTTCAAGTCTCTCCTTCCGCACCATACTTTGAAAAC
>NZ_JYJP01000075.1 GCF_001012815.1 Vibrio mexicanus | reverse complement strand
GCCGATAACGCAGTAGAAATGAACCACAAAGGCTGCCCGAAGGGTTCGGCTAAAATCGTTTTATGCTTTGTTAAGAAGTATTTGCTTAGAATGCTAGGCTACACACTCCTTGCCGCGCCTAAAACGATTTTATCTCGAACAAAATTTAACCACTAAAGGTCAACAGACCCTAGCGCTTTAGCTCGGTTGATAGACTCAACAATCGACACACGGTCGATATCTCGCTGACCGCTGTCTAATATTTGCACCCAGGTGTCGATGGCGTCTTGATAGCGAAAACTGTAGAAGTGGTCATTGGCAATCAATGTCAGAGCAGGAAGGTTGTTTGTCTCAAGCTCCAATGCTTTGGTGAGCAGTAAGTCGACTTGAGGAGTGATGCGTTGTGATGAGAGGTAATACAAAGAGGTCGCTTTAGCCGCAAACTGGCTGGCTGTTGGTGATGGCGACAGGCGAATCGCATAGTCAAAGCAGGTCAGTGCAGAATCAAACTCATTTTTGAGCAAGTATGCATGGCCAAGCTGAAACCACAGTTCAGCGTTATTTTTGTCTTGCTTGATATCTGATTGCAGCTCTGCCAGATACTCATTGGCAGACGCAGGTTTCGCCAGTGGTTTTAGTAGCTTAGGAGTTTCACCTCGAATTGGAATAAACGTCAGCCAAGCGCACACGATGATCACACAAGACATGCCAAGAGCTTTTAAACGCCACTGCTTAGGCACTCGAATACAAACCAAAAGAAGCAATAGAACACTGGCACCACCTAGCGCCATCATTACACTTTGTTCCATATCAACTCCCGCGTAATCTCATCATGCGAAATATCAGTATATCGTGATAATCTATTGATAACTTTGATCACTGCAGAAATTACTCTAATGAAAAAGAAAGTGGTTCCTTCCGAACAAACACAACAAGAGGCAATGAAAATTGCCAAAGCAACCCAAAAGCCTGGCCAAACCAAAGAGCAAACTAAGCTCATTGCGCAAGGGATTGAAAAGGGTATCGCGCTGTATAAAAAACAGCAAAAAGAACGCAACCGCCAAGCCGATAAAGCGAAAAAGAAAGTACAAAAAGCCAAACAAGCGATTGCTGAAGAGAGCAAAGTAGAAGCTGCGACCATTGCAGAACCACAATCAACGAACTCAGAAAAGCCATCTATACTCCCTTGGATGCTACTCATCGTAAGTTGGGTCGGCTTTATTACTTATGTCATGCAGCAGGGTTAACCTACTGTTCCAATTGTTTGATATTTAGTGCTATATGTAGACAAAAGAGCAGCAACTCAAATTACTGTCGAGAATAACAATGATAAAAAAATTACTAATATCTGGATTGGCGGCATTCACCCTAGCAGGATGCTCAGCCCCTTCGAATATGCCAGTGGTAGGCTCCGAAGAGATACATATTCGACTCGATAAAACGTTTAGCGTTACAGAATGCGAATGGCTAGGAGACATAACGGGCAGCGAAGGACACTGGTACAGCTATTTGTTCTATACCAATGACGTCATGATTCAGGGGGCGGTTAACCAACTAAAAAATAAAGCTCACGATTTAGGTGCAGATACCATTGTGATGATTCACCCGCAGGACTTTGTCACTTCATTTACCGTGTTTGGTAATGCGTATCGATGTGAATAGTATGTAAACGACGCGATACGCAAAACCAGGCTAGATATGAAAAAGCCAGCGAACGCTGGCTTTATGCATGAAACCCGAGAACTTCCGCGATGTCGGTTTCTCTTGCCAACACCCACTGGCTATCAAACGGTCCCCAGTCTGACAACTGGTAGTAACCGTCATTGTGTCGACGTCCATCTTGAACAAACATCAACTCAATACCAATCCCAGGCAACGCCTTGAGTACATCTTGAATAGTACGACGAGGCCAGCCCGTTCTCTCGATAAGTTTTGGTACATTTGGCCTATCAAGCTCTCAACTAGCAAAGCTAAATATAGGCGCCTTGCAAAAACAGGACTCAACTCCATTGATACCTCCTTTCCTGTGATAACTCATTATTTCTTATTTGAAATGAAACCTTTTGCGCTTGATCAATACTTTTTCAATCGTAATGTTTTGAAACGTAATTTTTTTAACCAGTAAAATAATTACCCGTACATTTTGTGTCTGGGATCTCATCTGATAGGATTCATGAACTTAAGAAAGATAATGAAGGGAAGACGATGACAATCACCATGTACGGTATTCCAAACTGCGATACCATCAAAAAAGCAAAGAAGTGGCTTGAAGCAGAAGGAAAAGAGTACGCATTCCACGACTACCGTAAACAAGGCGTTGATAAAGAGATGGTTTCAGCTTTCTGCGAGAAGCTTGGCTGGGAAAACGTCGTCAATAAACGCGGTACCACTTACCGTCAACTTACCCAAGAACAGAAAGATTCATTAACACTGGAAACAGCGATTGAGCTGTTGGTCGAGCAACCGGCAATGATTAAACGCCCAATCCTTGTCGCTGGTAATGACTTCCACCTTGGCTTTAAAGCAGATCAATACGCAGCAATTTTTTCATAATAAGGATATTTTGAATGACCGATACACCAACTTTGGCGCTAGCAAAAGACTTAATTAGCCGCCAATCGGTAACGCCTGAGGACGCAGGCTGCCAAGAAGTCATGATTAACCGATTAAAAGCTCTTGGCTTTGAAATTGAAGTTATGGTGTTCGAAGACACCACGAACTTCTGGGCTCGCCGCGGCACTGAGACCCCTTTATTTACGTTTGCAGGTCACACTGATGTCGTCCCTGCGGGCCCACTTGAGCAATGGCACACGCCTCCTTTTGAACCAACGGTTATTGATGGTCATTTGCACGGTCGTGGCGCTGCGGACATGAAAGGCTCTCTAGCTTGTATGATCGTGGCTGTGGAACAGTTCATTGCGAAAAACCCAGACCATAAAGGCTCTATTTCATTCCTAATCACCTCAGACGAAGAGGGTCCATTCATCAACGGTACGACTCGCGTGGTTGACACCTTGATGGAACGCAATGAGATCATCGATATGTGTATTGTCGGTGAACCTTCAAGTACGCATGCCGTGGGTGATGTGATTAAAAATGGACGTCGCGGTTCGATCACGGGTGACCTTCGTGTGAAAGGGATTCAAGGTCACGTGGCCTACCCTCACCTTGCGAACAATCCAGTCCATCAAGCTTTGCCAGCTCTGGCAGAACTAGCAGCAACAAAGTGGGACGATGGTAATGAGTTCTTCCCACCGACAAGCTTCCAAATTCCAAATCTTCAATCAGGTACTGGCGCGTCAAACGTCATCCCTGGTGAGTTTGATGTGCAGTTTAACTTCCGTTTTAGTACTGAACTTACCGATGAAGAGATCAAACGCCGTGTTCACTCAACACTAGATTCACACGGTTTGGACTACGATTTGAAGTGGACGCTAAGTGGTCACCCGTTCTTAACGGATAAAGGCAATCTTCTGGATGCGGTTGTAAAGGCGGTCTCGGATGTGAACCACAAAACACCAGAACTGCTGACAACTGGCGGAACTTCTGACGGTCGTTTCATCGCGCGCATGGGCTCACAGGTTGTAGAGCTTGGTCCTGTGAACGCCACCATTCACAAAGTGAACGAGTGCGTTAACGTCGCGGATCTTGAAAAGCTGACAGATATGTTTGAGAAAACCCTTGAGAATCTATTGGCGTCTGCTGACTAAGAAAGTAATCAATAAAGGAAAGCATGAATGTAGAGCAGCTAACGGGTCAGTCCGAAACCCATCTAGTCAGCACCAAAGTGGGTCAGAAGGCATTTCTTGTCCACCGAGATGTTGCCGAAGATCTTCTTCGTCTGGCTAATGCTGCTCAACAGGCAGGTTTTAACTTCCATATCGCGAGTGGCTTTCGTAGCTTCGAACGCCAAGCCGCGATATGGAATAATAAGATGCTTGGCCATCGGCCGATACTCGACAGCAACAGCCAACCTCTAGATGCCACTCGGCTCACCGACCGAGAAAAAATCTACGCCATTTTGCGTTGGTCTGCCCTACCGGGAGCAAGTCGCCATCACTGGGGTAGTGACTTTGATGTGTTTGATAAAGATGCTTTGCCAGAGAACACTAGTCTCGCACTTGAGCCATGGGAGTATCTCACCGGTCACCAATCGAAATTTTATCATTGGCTTGTAACGCATGCCGAACAATTTGGCTTCTACTTCCCTTATCGCGAAGATAAAGGCGGAGTGGCGGCAGAACCTTGGCACATCAGTCACCGCCACGTTGCTCATGACTGCCTCAAGCAACTCACACCAGCTATGTTAATCGCTCAGCTCTCCGCAGAATCGATAGAAGGGGCAGCAACCCTAAATCAAGAAATAGTGAGCATCTACACTCAGTTTGTCTCCAATATTAGCCTATAGAGGACGTTATGGAGTTCATTACCAACCCTTGGGTCATTTCGTTTATCGCTATGGCGATTATCATCGGTAATTTGCTCGCGATGAAGTACGTAGGACGAGTGACCAGCAAAAAAATGCCCAAGATGACTCGAAAAGAGGAGTTGGACAAGCTGATCGCGCTAGATAAAAAACTGTCCGATCACGCTAAAGCCGTCGAAGCGAAAAAGAAAGCGGCCTCTAACGACGCCGATTCAACTCAATCAAAGTAGTTCTAACAAACCTTATAGCTGAGCTTCTATCGCCTTTTTCAACGCACTGCTACTCGGTGACGTAGAGCTAGGAAAAGCGGCCACCACTTCCCCTTCTTTACTGATTAGAAACTTGTAAAAGTTCCACCTTGGATTCATTCCCGAACTCTCTCGAATATATTGAAAGACGGGATTGGCTTCTTCACCAAAAAGAGAGCTTCTTGCCATCATTGGAAACGTCACGCCATAGTCCAAATAGCAGACATTCGCCGTGGTTTGTTCACTGCCTCTATCTTGGTTGAAATCATTACTTGGGAAACCTATTACGGTTAGGCCTTGGTCTTTATACTCTTGATGCAAAGCCTCTAACTGTTCAAACTGAGAGGTGAATCCACACTGACTTGCAGTATTAACCACCAGCAAGGTTTGTCCTTGGTATTGCTCACACAGATTCACTTTGTCCATCGAGTTCAGCAATCGTTGAGTAGAATCCAATACCTCGGGACAACTGTGTGTTTCCGCATGTACGAGCGAAGTAGGAATGAGGTAAACACTCAACATCACAATAGCTAAACGTATCATCGCTCTCATAAACAAATCCTTTTCACGGTCAATTAATCGCCATATTTAATTACGTCAATTGACGTCTCTTCGATCATCTCAAGCGGCAGAAGGTAAGCAAACGCATAAACCATAGACGCAAAAAAGGGGCTCAAGGCCCCTTTCCATCTTATTCACTAAATATGTATTACTGCAGCTTATCTACAACAGAAGACAGCACTGGTACCATTGATTCCAGAAGCTCTTCTTCCACTGGTTTTCCGCTAGAATTCGTCACGTTAATAGACGTTCGGTTACCTAGATCACCAAATAGGAAGGTGTATGTACCACCATTTAGATCAATTGGCTTCAAGCCGACTTCTTCCCAGAACTCATCATCTGGAGATGCGTATTTTGCAACGACGGTACCTTGAGACTGGTTGCGCTCTTCGATAGTGAAGCCCATTGCAGGAAGTAAATCCGGTAGCGCTGCCAGAATACATCGTAAGAGGTACGCGCGATGATTACCGGTAGGCCACTTCTGTCTGCTCCCATAGTAATTGGGATCGACTTAATCAACTCTTGTGCTTTGCGTTGAGCTTCTTCACGAAGATCTAAGTCATAACGCGCTGTCACTAAGTTGGTCATCAGAACGTTGTAACGCTCTTTATTGGTCAATGACACTGGTACCACATCGCCGTTTTCACGCCAATCGATCAATGAAATCTTGAAACCATGTCGGTTATTCGCAAACAGTTTTTCTATTTGGTAACGAGAACCTAGCGGCACACTTTCATCTTCTGATTGCCATGTCACCCAATCTGTCTCAATACGCTTATCTGATTGCTCTCGAATCGGGATTTGGCGTTCTTCCATCATGGTGATCGCTGTCTGCCATACCTTGTCCGCTTCGTCTTCGCGAAGCAGCCAAAGCGTCACTTCACCGTTTTGACGCTCAGTACGAGCACCTGGGATCAACTCTAGGACTTGCTGTGGCGGACGGATATCTACCTCACGGCCAATCCCACCTGGGTAGTTACCCTCTGGAATGTTGTAATTCGGGTAGAACTCTGGCACTGCACCTTCTGGAAGCGTCCATTCAGTGAGTGCTGGGGTATCTAGATACTCAAAATCGTCTTTCGCCTGACGGCGACTAGACGGATCACTTGAACAAGCACTTAGAACAAGTACAGCTAGTGAACTGATAACTAGCTGATGGGAAAATTTCATTGAAACTCCTAAAAGAGCCGAAGCACATTACGCGATGTAGGCTTCGGCTATCTATTCAAATTATGAGATACGAGACTCGGCCATTGCTTGGGCAACGATAGGGCGAGCTTGTTCTGATAATTCTGTTAGAGGTAGACGTAGATCACCATTTGCGATCAAACCTAGCTGATGTGCCGCCCATTTTACTGGGATTGGGCTCGATTCTACAAACAAGTTTTTGTGAAGAGGCATTAACTGGTTATTGATCGCTTCCGCTTCTGCGTAGCGGCCTTCTTTAGCAAGACGGAACATTGTCGCCATCTCTTTAGCCGCAATATTGTTGGTCACAGAAATCACGCCTTGGCCGCCTAAACGAACAAAATCAAGGCCAGTGCTATCATCGCCACTCAATAGAATGAAGTCGTCACCGCAAAGCTCGCGGTGAATTTTAACGCGGTCTAGATCACCTGTTGCATCTTTAAGGGCAACGATGTTTTCGATCTCTGCAAGACGCGCCACGGTTTCTGGGTGCATGTCTACCGCAGTACGGCCTGGTACGTTGTACAGAATTTGTGGAACGTCACTTACCTCAGCAATCGCTTTGTAGTGCTGGTACAAACCTTCTTGCGTTGGCTTGTTGTAGTAAGGCGTTACACTCAAACAGCCAGCAATACCAGAATCGTTAAGCAAACGGCTGAACGTCACTGACTCATGCGTTGCATTAGCGCCAGTACCCGCGATTACAGGGATGCGGCCTTCAGCAAATTCAACTGTCTTACTAACTACCTTGACATGCTCTTCTACCGTAAGAGTTGCGGACTCGCCCGTAGTGCCAACAGCAACAATGCCATCAGACCCAGCTGCAACATGATAATCCACCAGTTTTTTCAAGCTGACGAAATCGACTTCACCATCCTGAGTAAACGGTGTAATTAATGCCACGATACTTCCTGAAAACATGTCTTTCTCCCTAATTTGATACTTTCTGCATGGTACTGTATGGCGATTGATAAACACAAGAGGATTAACACGCTTAAATCGCCAGATTGGGTGAATATTTACGAGATGTTAGAGATCTAACCGCTCACTCGATGAATTTAGCCGTTATACCCTACTTACCCATTACATTGTCAGCCTAAAGTAAGCCCGTCACATTGAGCTCATAAAAACACGCCGTGACACATTTTTCTATTATTCAACTATGCTAAGCTAGTCCATAATTATCCATTTAATAAAGAACGAAGTGATAATATGACTCAACATCTGGTCATTACTGCCGTCGGCGCGGACCGCCCTGGCGTCTGCAACCAAGTTGTACACCTAGTCACTCAATCAGGCTGCAACATTGTTGATAGCCGCATTGCTATTTTTGGCAGCGAATTTACGCTGCTCATGCTGCTTTCTGGTAATGCCAACAGCATTACTCGCGTAGAAACTACCTTGCCACTATTAGGGCAAGAGCATGATCTCATCACCATGATGAAACGTACTTCAACCAGTGAGATTCAAGAACACGCCTACACAGTAGAAGTGTTTATCGAGTCTGATGATCGAGTCGGTTTGACTGAGCAGTTCACCCAGTTTTTTGCCGATCGCAACATCGGCCTCTCTTCTCTGAGTGCGCAGACAATCAATAAAGCAAAAATTCAGTCCGATAACGATCAATTCCATATTGCGATCAGCGCACTTGTCGAATCCGACTGTAACCTAATGCAACTCCAAGAAGAGTTTAATACTCTCTGCCAAGAGCTGAATGTTCGCGGCACGCTCAACTTTCTACAAAACAGTCTTTAATAAGGAAAATTACATGAATACTTTGACTGCTGGTGATGCAGCACCTGCATTCTCTTTGCTCGACCAAGATGGCAATACCGTTTCTCTAGGCGACTTTAAAGGCAAAAAGGTCCTGTTCTACTTCTACCCTAAAGCGATGACGCCAGGCTGTACGGTTCAAGCGCAAGGTCTTCGTGACACTAAAGCTGAACTGGATGCTCACAACGTAGTGGTATTAGGCGTCAGCATCGACCCAGTAAAACGCTTGGGCAAGTTCATTGAACGTGACAACCTGAACTTCACACTCTTGTCAGACGAAGACCACGCGGTAGCCGATCAGTTCGGCGTTTGGGGGAGAAGAAATTTATGGGTAAAGTCTACGATGGTCTGCACCGCATCAGCTTCCTAATTAATGAAGAAGGTGTGATTGAACATGTATTCAACAAGTTCAAAACCAAAACTCACCATGAAGTGGTTCTAGACTACCTAAACGGCAAATAACCGCTCAATACAAAGTAAAGACAACCAACGCAGGTACGGCGAATAAAGGTTAAAGCTTCAAATAGCCTTTATTGAGCTCAAACTCTTTGTCGAATAACCGGTGCAAAGCCGTATTTCGCTCATCCACCTTTGCTTGGATTATTGCGTCAAATACCATAATGACATCGTCTTTACTTGAATACGCTGGCCATAAAGGCAATCCATCACCATTCGGATTGCCTTTTTTAGCAAAGTTGACCCAAGCACTCGACATCAAGTCCGCTAGCCCCCTATCCTCCTCCTTCCAAGGCCTGTCGACCTTATCGAGATTATTAAACGCATAGACCAAATCTCCCATGTGATACGCTCCGTGCTGTGCGCTGAACTCTCCGGGTGGGGCTTTGCTAAACGAATAAAGATAGATGGGTTGAGTACCCGAACTGTTTTGCTGATGGGCCCACTTTCGGGTCGCCCAGTGGATTGACTCGTTTTTTACCGCAACAAAGTTGTTCCAAGCCTCCGCATCTGTTTTGGCGGGATAAAGCTTTAGATACTCTTGTGCATAGACGCCAAATACGCTTTTTACCCAAAACTCAAGTGAGTCAAGTTTGACTACATCATAGGGTATTGTCGCCGCTTCATCTAACGTACCGCCTATCAACATAGGCACATCAATTTGTCGGCCTTGCTCATAGGTGCTAGCGACACTGTCTGGCAGCAACCAACCATCCACAACTGGCCAAGCTTTATAAGGTTTTACCATCAACTTTTCAGGTGAGAGTTTTCTCAGTTGGTCAATAGTAGTGGCGCCTAAACTGTTCGTGTATCGAATGCCTGCGGCTTCACTATTTTCGAGTGATGCGTGCCCTTTCATCGCAAACACAGAACCACTTTGTGCAATGATCTTGTGAAACAACCCCTTTGCCTTCGGTGATGCGGACAAAAGGTGCGTACTGATTGCACCCGCTGACAGTCCAGAAATGGTGACGTTTGTTTTGTCTCCTCCAAATTGGCCAATATTACGCTGTACCCATTTTAACGCGGCAATCTGATCAAGTAGGCCATAGTTTCCCGATGTGTGATTTGGCGATTCTTGTGTGAGCTCCGGATGTGCCATAAACCCCAGAACGCCAACTCGATAATTAATGGTGATCACTACAATGCCCTTTTGGGCAAGTGCGGTTCCATCAATAGCGTCATCACTGCCCGACCCCAAACAAAACCACCAGGATAGAACCACACTAAGACGGGCAGGCGTTCATTCGTTGCAGCCTCCGGTGTCCATACGTTGAGATATAAACAATCCTCGTCATAGACATGCGGTTGTGGCAAAAACTCTGTTTGATAGAGAGACCCTTTTTCCGGCAGAGTTTGGATACTTGATGCTCCGTACTCTTTGGCACTGCGTACCCCTTGCCACTTTTCAACGGGTTGAGGGGCAGCCCACCGCAGTTGACCAACTGGTGGCGCCGCAAAAGGGATACCCTTGAATACTGAAATATTGGTGTTGCGATCGACGCTTCCCAAAATCAGGCCGCTGTCTATCTCAAGTTCTTGGTCATGTAGGTCTGCGAGAAGGGAATTTTGAAACATAAAAGAACACTCAAAACGGCGTAAGAAGTGATTTCAACAGCATTAAATGAAAGAACACCCTCACCTACTCGCAAACGACTCGTTCATAACGACAATGTCGACCGGTTAGAAGTGGGGACGTACAAAAAGGCCAGCATTCGAAATGCTGGCCTGCAGTTAGGTTTAGAAGTCTAGCTGTACCAATACACCCACTGTGCGCGCTTTTTGTAGAAGCGGTGATTCTGTGTATACCTCTCCTCGAGCTTCATAGAGGATGACATCATTCGAGTCGAACAGGTTGTTGGCAAATAGCTTGGCATGGCCATAATCGAATATATAGGCAATCGAAGCATTTGCAGTCGTATAACCAGAGATCTTGCCGACTTCGTTATTGTCTGTCGTTGAGTAGTAATCACCCACATACTGAACATTACCATTAAGCTCAAAGTCACCAATCCAATAGTTCAGCCCCGCAACCCCTGTAAACCCGGGCGCACGAGAAAACTCTTTGCCCTCATAGATGGTTTGAGTGCTGTCGCTAATTTTGGTTTTTAGCAGACCCACATTGGCAAATACGCTCAAGTCTTGTGTTGCATACCAATCCATTGTGGCTTCAGCACCATACGATTTTGCATCATCCAAGTTTGAGATCTCTGCACCCGTTAGCTGCTGCAGATTGTCGTAGTCGTTATAGAACACATTGGTTGTCAGCTGAAGGCTTTGATCCATCAAACGATGACGCGTGAAGAACTCATAGTTCCAAACCGATTCTTGATCAAACATGTAGGTTGAACGCGCGATGAAGTCCACCCCTGCACCACCTGAACCAAACCCTTTTGCAGCACTCACACCAAAGGTATTGTTCTTGCCTGAGTTCCACGCTAAGGCTAGCTTAGGTAAGAAGTCGTTATAGGTTTCATCTAGCTCCAAAGCAAATGGGCCCTGACCACCCTTCCTGTAGCGTTTCTCACTCTCATAGCGGCCGACCGCTGTTAATACCAAACTTGAGGTTAGGTTATAAATCGCTTGTAGGTAAGCAGACTGGGTCTTAGTTTCATCCTCGTAAGAGCCCATGCCATCAATGAAGTCATCTTGACTGTTGCTGAAATATCTAGCCCCAACTAAAAGATCAAGTTGCTCTGAGTCAGAGATGTATCTCAGCGTTGGCTCGATATGATATTCCTTACCTTGAATATTGGCAGTGAATCGATCACCTGTCGGCACAATACGTTTGATTTCAAAATCGCTGTAGTTAGTGTTAAATGCCAACTCAACGTTAGGTGTCACCCCATAAGTTAAGTCCCAAACATAGCTATTCGTATCACCTTCAGATACCGGACGCTTCGACGGGAAAGGAGCGAACGGTGAGTCATCAGGCTCATATTCCCCTTGCGGAGCTCGGTGGTCATTATGTGAAATGCTGAGCGTTGAAGACAGTTCAGGGATTTTACTTGGCTCGACCAGTAACTTAGCGCGAATGACATTTGACTCTATCTCTTTAGAGTTCCCTGCAGGCTCATAGGTCACCAGAGCGACCGCACTTTCCTGATACTGCCTGTCCGCACTAATACGAAATGCGACCTGATCATCCACAAGAACATCGTTATACATGATGGCCGTCTGTTGAAGGCTATTGTTTCCTACCCCCCTTTGATTGAAAACTGACGCTCAAAAATAGGCGCGTTGGACTTCAATACCACTGTTCCGGCAATCGAGTTTCGCCCTTGAATGTAACTTTGTGGGCCAAGATAGACCTCTGCTTGCTGCATATCCCACATAGAATTTTGCCCATAAGCGAGCTCATTGTAAGTCAGTGACCGTCCATCTAAAGAAACATTCAGTCGTGGTTTAGCACCTGAAATGAAGCTGCAGCGCCCACACCAGGGCCCGAGCCATCAATGCCTCGTACTGTCGCAACCTGGTTTCCATAGCCAGTATCGACAATGTTCGGGCTCATTCTCAGCAAGTCCTGACTGGTGTTAATACCCTTTTGCTGCATTGAATCTTGATCATAAACGACAACACTTGCGCTGGTTTCTTGGAGTGAGCGTTCAGATTTATCACCGTAAACCACCATAGTTGGTACTGCACCGTCTTTGGCCTCGCTTGCGGCTACAGCAAGCCCTGCTTGCATGCCAAAACACGCAACAGCAATCGACGCTGCAAGAGTACTGAGTGAGTGTCTGTTTGGTTGGCTTTTCGCTAAGCGCTCCTTGCGCAATAATTCCATTTGGTCATTCTCCTAGAGTTTGCCGGTCGCCGTATGACAAGCACGGATGGCTTGCTGACCTCGATGTTAAGTTCGTAGGGGATACGGCTTCGCACTGCTTTGTTAATTTTCCGACACGTAAACCACGTGACAATAGTAATTAGGGTCATGTTGTAAATAAGTGGTTAGCCCAGATACTGGCTTGCTTTTAGCAGCCCATGCCCTTGATTTTTATGGTCAAGTCATCGACCTATATAATTTATGATTTTGATAACCATTCTCATTGACAAGTCGTATATTACTAAGGCTTGTAAACACATACTTCTGAATTTGTGCTTTTCGAACAGGCAAAAAATGAAGATAGGTGGGCACAGTCATGACAGCGAATGTCGCCAGATAAGCAGAGGATTAAGCGCAGGAAAAACCGGAGGATTCATTGAAGAATCATCCGGTTAACTAAGGTTTCTATAAGTTCAGGAGGTTTAATAACTACTATAAAGCCAAAGGGCTTAAGAGAAACTTAACTAAGCTCAGACAACATCAGGGATCAGGGGGGCTTTGGGCACAATCATTGGTGAACCTGTCACTGGGTCTGGGACAATGACACTATCCAAGCCGAATACTTGGTTAACCAAAGATTCAGTCATTAACTCTTCCGGTGAGCCTTGAGCAACAATTTTTCCACCACTTAACACAATCAGGTTATCAGCGTAACGGCAAGCTTGGTTCAAATCATGCAACACAGCAACAACGGTGTTACCTAATTGCTGTTTAAGCTTCTTAAACAACTCAAGCAACTCAAGTTGGTGGGAAATATCTAAGTAGGTCGTGGGTTCATCTAACATCAGGATTGGCGTTTGCTGAGCTAGCAACATCGCAATCCAGACACGCTGTCTCTGCCCGCCAGACAAAGCATCAACCGTATTCTCGGAAAGCTCTTCAACACGAGTCACTTGCATCGCCTGTTTTACCGCTTGTTCGTCTTCAATGCTCCACTGGCTAAACAGCCCTTGATGTGCATGACGACCTCGTGACACCAATTCTTCAACCGTCACTCGTTCCGGAGTCGGCGAGCTTTGAGGTAAGAAACCAAGCAGTTTTGCCACCTCTTTGCTTGGCATGCTCAGGATCGGTTTGCCGTTGAGAACAACATTCCCCTGCTTGGGCTTAAGCAAGCGGCATAGACTCTTTAGCAGCGTCGACTTTCCGCACCCATTCGGCCCAACGATAACCGTTAATTGCCCTGTTGGTATTGTCACATCGAGCGATTCACATATGATTTTTGAGCCATATCCTAGCGTGAGGTTTTCAGCGCTCAGCGTTGGGTGTCCATCCATTACAGCATCCAAAGTAGTCGTAAAAAGTTACTGAGTTATCGGCTTCGGGTGATAAGCCAAAGTAAGTAAAACCCGCCGATGATTCCGCACACTCTTCCTATCGGTAAGTTCACATCTATTGGTATCAGTTGAGTCGTAAGGTCAGCGATAAGCAGTATCAGCGCGCCCATCAAAGCTGAAGATACAATCGGTAAGTTTGCGGTGTTTCTTAATCGAACCATCAGTTGCGGGGCCGCTAGAGCGATAAACGCGATGGGCCCAGTTGCGGCCGTCGCTAACGCAGCAAGTGCAACACCAATCAACGTCATCATCAGGCGCAATTTTAATACCCGAATGCCTACCGACTGAGCCCGCAACTCCCCAAGCTCTAATCCGGCCATTGCCGCTGTAAATAGCTTAGCGAGCGGCAACAGCAGAGCTACGCCAGCGAACACGGCAAGTGCGTGATCCCACGTTCTGGCATGCAGTGAACCCGCAAGCCATAAGTTGCCTGTAATCGCGCTATCTATCTCTCCTTTCACCAGCAACAAGCCATTAAATGCACTGAGTATCGCACCGACACCGATACCGGTTAACACCAGGTTTTGCCGCTTAATCGTGCCGCCTTGATAGGACAGAACCAACACAACGGCAGCGGTTGCTAGCCCGCCGACTATTGCTCCCATCGCAATTTGAAGAGAACCACCAGCAAAATAGATGATTTGGATGAGTGCGCCAGCTGCGGCTCCTGAGGTAAAGCCAATAATGTCGGGAGATCCTAATGGATTGCGAGAAATCGATTGGAAAATCGCGCCAGAAACTCCGAGTGCAGCGCCTGCAAACACCGCAGTAATCACTCTCGGCAAACGGATATCCCACAATATCTTGGCGTGAAAGCCTGCCTCAGCTCGCTCTGAAGACAATAGAATCTCCAACACCTGATGAACGGTCATCGGTAGTTTCCCCACGCTAAGCGCAAACACAGTAAGCGCGCACAAACTCAAAGCCATGATCGCTGCAATCGATACATTTTTTACATTGACGACAACCGACGCTGATTTCCATCGCAAGGCGTACAAATGTCGAGAGGAAAGCACTTTAGTAACGGTAAACACACTAACGCCTAATTAAGTACAAAAAGAACGGGCCACCAATGAGTGCCACCATGATGCCAGCGCTTATCTCATCTGGATAACCGATGACACGGCCCAATATATCGGCGATAAGAAGCAATAAAGCTGAAATCAACATGCAGGCAGGTAGAAGTTTTTTATGGTCAGTGCCAACGATTAACTTGGTAATATGAGGCGCCGTCAGACCCAGAAAGCTAATAGGGCCCGCCGCCGCCGTAGCACTGCCCGCCAATATTGTCACAACAATGAATGACCCCGCCCAAACAAACGCAGGATTAACGCCCAGTGTTAGGCCTTTTTCAAAGCCTAATACAATCGAATCTAGCGGCTTAGCTAATGCTAATGACAGCAGCAGCCCTACCCCAATAAATAACGAAACGGGATCCAACACGTCATACCCCCGCCCTTGCAGTGACCCAACCGACCAATGGCGATATTGATGAAACACTTCTTGGTGACTATTGATGGTGATTAGGCTAGTGATCGCCAAAAGCATTATTGTTAATGCCGTACCGGATAGGACAACCCTAACCGCATCGACCTTTCGCCCTTTGCCGGCAATAAGGTAGACCATAAACCCAGTGATCGCTGCCCCTAACAATCCCAACCACACATAAGTGGCTAAGCTTGTCAGCCCGAATAGAGAAATGCCCAGTACGATAATGGTCATCGCTCCAGCATTCACACCGAGGATGCCGGGATCAGCTAATGGGTTTCGAGTGAGCGCTTGCATGATGATACCCGACACGCCAAGTGCTGCGCCCACAATCACTGCTAACAAGGTTCTTGGAATCCGCAAGTGGTGAACAATGAGATGCTGAGAGTTGGTTGCATCAAAGTGAGTCAGCGCTTCTAATGTTGTTGCCACTGCAATATCTCGCGAGCCAACGAATATGCTAATGAGCATTAACACTGGCAAACTGATCAAGGCAGCCATCAAAACAAGGTTTATTTGTCGCTTGTTTCTTCGAGTAACGGGATGAACTAGTTGAGTCATTTCAATCGCAATGCTACTTCTGACATCCTAACGACCAAATCGCGCAAGCATATTCTTGACGATCTCTCTGGAGCTATAAAGATCCACTCTGAAAGTGTTCTCACCTAGACCATACACTTGCTTGTTTTTCACTGAAGGTAAGTTTTTCAGTACAACATCAGACATCAAACTCTGCGCTCGTTCGTCTGACGCCTCAATCAGAAAGCTCGTTTCAGCGCTAAGCTCAGTCAGCTTTTCATAGTTAACCAGCACAAAGTCGCTATGAAAGATTGGACCGGTATGCCAACTATCATCCGATGATTCGATTTCAAAACCCAAATCAGAAAGTAACAGCGCATGAGCCCCTTCGGATTTTGCCACCGCATTGGTTACGCCCGGACCGTGGTAGCTAATAATGTTGACCCTACCGTCAGGCAAGTCTAATTGATCCTTAGCATCTGCCACTAACTGATCAAAATCAGCGACCGTCTTTTCAACATGCAGCTCATTGCCCAGAGCTTGTCCCAATTGCTTAGCAAGTTCCTGCCATGACTGAGTGCTGTAGTCGACGATAATGGTTGGAGCAATAGACTGAAATTCTTTAACCTGATTACGCGCAGAGTCGGCACCGGATTTTGATACAACAATCAGATCAGGCTGTTCAAGGTAAGCAGACTCAAGATTTACACTGCCTGCTGGCCATAGTTTCTTTACCGAGCGTTGATCCGCAACTGACTGCCATTGTCCAAAAAATCCTCCCGTCGTATCTGTCGCTGTTGCAATCAAAGGCGCATCAATAGCCAGCAAGGTCCCAGTCACCGTGACGGAGGTCGACAACACCCTTACTGGCTTGGCTGGGATCGTTGTCGTGCTGCCATCGGCATTAACAAAACTCTTGGGCCAAGCAAGTACGCTTGCTGAAGTAGCCGCAGTAAGCAAGGCGGCCAAAGTTAAGATTATCTTTTTCATCAATAATTTAAACTCATAAGTAAATACGTTAAACATAACGAGTGAGTTGGAATAGATTAGAGAACTAGCTCATTTGCCGTGATCGTAACTCTATTGGCAATACTGGCGCTCTCCCACTCCTGTGGCCTGTAAGGTATGGGGTAAAGCTCTTTATTGAGGAACATTTGTAACTGACATGTGCGTGCCTTGGAATCAATCCCATCGCGCTGACCATGCGCCAATAAGACCTGCGGGCAAACCTCTCCATCTTGCCACTGGGTTAACTGAAGGTAGCAGTGCCAAATAAGATGTAGGAAAAACCGTCGCGGGTTAACTCTGCGGGCATTTCTCCGTTGAGAATACCTTGCTCATAAGATCCGCCGTGCATGGCTATTCGATGATTATCTGCTGTCTGATAAAGGACGCTCCCCCATTCAGAATCAAGCGCAAAGCCCAGTTGTTCTAACTCTGTCACTGACTGTTCCAGTGCTGCCAATATCGCTTTCTGGCTTGAAGGTGTGAATGAAATTTGAGAGTCCACTTCCGGGTCACCAAACCCTGTCACCTTAACGAGCTTGGCCCGAACCAACTTACCCCATAACTGGTGAAACAATAGCGCTCCACGACTGTCTGAGTTGTTTCTGCGATCCCAGCTCGCCAACACTTGAAATGCCTGCTTGATAGAGGTTGTGCAATCAGTTGGCTCTAACGTCAAAATCCAATCAAGAAACGTTTCAGCCGCGTAGTTACGGTTATCAAAGACCACTTCGAGCGCCTGCTTTGCACTAATCTTGCCGTTCGAACTGATCTCCTGCATTCGCTTGTAGGACATTATCAAGCGAGGATCATAATCGAGCCGCGCAGCGGCCAATGTGCGCTGCTGTTTGTGCTGACCAAACACCGATGGATAGTCCGGCTGCTGATGACCAAACTCGCTGTATTTGTAGCTGTTGTTGGTATTGTGAATGATGCCGCGAGAGACAATGTTAGGATAGAAAGACTTGCCCGCTTGCAGTGGCCTCTGGTTTTGGTCACGGAACGAATTTCTTGTTTGACTGCCATCCAAGACGTTAAACGCAACCCCTTCTATACCGACATGAGCATTGGCCATGGCTTCATCGCTGATTGGTGGCACATTACCTGCTACCACATAGCCAACGTCACCCTGTTTGTCGGCAACAACAAGCTGACAAAGCACGCCACGGTGCTGTTCTATCTGCTCGATAAACTCTCGAGTCGAACGCGCCTTTGCCGCAGATAAAAACTGATCCAACCCTTTGGCATTCCTTTCACCCGGATTGGTGATGGCGTACCAGCTGCAGGCTTATTTGGTGACTGAGGCAGTTTGAAAAGTGTCCCTAAGTGAGATTGTGCAAATTGGAAAGACTTCGAGACAATTTCACCGGATTCTTGCAAGGTTTCAATCTCAATGGTGCGTTTGTTGGCAGATTTATAATCACCATCCACCAAGTACTTAATTGAGTCATGTTCTAACTTAACGTCCATCAATTGCAGGACGTAGGGCGTGACCGTGGCAGCATCCAAGATGCTCCAAGAGACATCAGCATTGTAGCCGGTCAATGGCAGCGGAAATCCTAAGAACGTGGAGCCTGCCACATCCAACTCACCCGGAATCGTCAACTGACACTGATGCATGTAAATACGTAATTGATGCGGATTTCTTTGCCAAGCTGAATGAGGGTTACCCACCAAGATAGCTCCTTCACCTTCAACCACATCGCCTCCGTAAGCCCAAGCATTGCTACCAAAGCCCCCTTCGACTTCAACTGGCGTATTATGAGGAGAAGTGCTGCCGCTTGAGGAGATGACATTAGTACAATTGGCTGAGTCCACTAGATGCGGCCCAATCTCAATCAACTCCTTCATGACCCCAAAGCGCATGGTGAAACGTACGACATCATCAGCCTCAAACCGAACCATTGGTTCTTGGCCGACGACTTGCTGGTATTGCGCTTCAGAAAGACAATCGACAAAATAATTTAAGCCATTTACATAGCCAGCAATGTAATCTTGGGTCTCAGGACTTAATCCTTCATACTCTTCTTTAACCCATTCATCGGGAACCCTAAGCTTGAACATTAAGTCAGAGTTAAGGTTAGTCGTTTTAAGAAAGCCTAGAGTTGAGAAGGCTTCTGATCCATAGTATTTCGATCGCTGACCACGCATTGCAATTGCCTGCCCAACGAGCTCAATCAACCTATCTCGAGCATGAGCATAGCCGTAACCAAACCCTAAACTTTCATAGTTATCAGCTTGAATACGAGGAACATCTTTGTCGCTCCAAACGATCTCTACTTGGTTAAATTTTCCCTGGCTTTCATAGGTTAGTGTTTTGCTCTCTGGAACAGATTGAGAAAACTGAGTCATGCTGCTTATTAGTCCTAGTATGGAAGATTCCCTGACACGCGACCGGCAGGCATTCTCAACAACAAACGAATCCATTTGATGATCGCAGCACTGGTGTCTCTGTGTCCTTTCTTTTTGATATGATAATCATTATCATTACCAAACTAACGATGATACGAAGTTTTATCTCTTCATACTTCTGAATTTGTGCTTTTTCCTGCCAAATTTTTAGCGGTAGTGAGAGTACTAGGTGGAAGTATCAAGTTCGCACAGAAACAAGTTATTGATATACGAACGATTTTTATATGGAAATAACAAACAAGACCATCAACAATGCCATTGAGTACATTTTCAACAATCTCACCAGTGAACTCGGGGTAGAAGAAGTTGCAAGTCATTGCAATTTATCAAAATTTCATTTCAGCCGATTATTTAAAAAGTCTACTGGCGAGAGTATTTACTCCTTAATCAAACGATTGAAAATGGAAGACAGTGCCATTGTGCTAGGAACGAATACCAACAACAGTATTACCAATATTGGTTTAGGTTATGGGTACAGCTCGTCCAACTACAGCTCAGCATTTACAAAGCATCACGGGATGTCTCCAGCCAAATTTAGAAAACTCAAAAAAGAGAAAAAGTTTGACTTGGTCAGCCATTTCGATGGGAGCAAAATCATATACCAAGAGTTTGAATACTATGATAAAGATGCTGTCATTCGAGACCTAGAAGACATTCGAGTGCTCTACCGACGTTTCATTGGAGACTATGATGATCTCATGCTTCACTGGCCTAAGTTTATCGACGAGCACAAGAGTCTTATCAAAGACGATTCGCAGTTAATCGATGTGTGTTACAGCGACCCAAATATCACTGACAAGAGTCGTTGTGTTTATGATATTTGTATCAAAATAGATAGCGAGACTGTTATACCGCCCCACATCACCACAGACACCCGCATTATCAAAGGTGGCAAGTTTGCCTCCTATACAGCGAAAGGTAATCCAAGTGACATTGCCCATGACTACAAAGGCGTTTTTAACGTCTGGCTGCCAAACAGCGGTTATAGCTTAGACAACAGAACTCGATTTGACTCGTATCGAGTGGTTAACCCCGATGAGCAATATTTCGAAGTCGATATCAACCTTCCAATTCAATAAAAAAACGCCAGCATTTGCTGGCGTTTTTCGTTCAAGTCCGACCTATACGATAAACTTATTGAGCAATTCATCTTGCTCTCTAACGTTCTCCGTTTGCACCTGCATAGCTATATTTGCCGCTTCTGCTGCATCCGAAACTTGAGTCGAAAGATCTTTTATTTTTACCGTATTATTATTAATTTCTTCTGCAACCAAACTTTGCTCTTCAGCCGCTGAAGCAATCTGTAGGTTCATGTCCGAAATCTGTTGAATCGAGCTGCGAATCCGTTCAAGAGCAATATTGGCTGCTTGCGCTTTATCAACCGCTTCAACCGCCGTGTTCTTACTCTCTGCCATTGCCGCAGATACTGAACTTGCGCCTGCTTGAAGTTGTTCGATCATGCTGCGGATTTCAGTCGTCGATTCTTGAGTTCGCTGTGCTAGCGTCCGAACTTCATCGGCAACCACCGCAAAACCGCGCCCTGATTCACCCGCACGTGCCGCTTCTATCGCTGCGTTAAGTGCAAGTAGATTAGTTTGGTCGGCAATGTCATTGATTACCTTCAAGATGGTTTCGATATTGGCCGTCGCCGATTCTAAACCGTGCACTTCCTCAACCGCTTGGTCGATGCGAGCCGATAAGTTGTCGATAGATACGGTGGTATCCTCTACAACAGTCGACCCTTCTTGCGTCGCTTGATCAGCATCGTTCGCAGCGCTTGCGGCCCCTTGAGCATTGTTAGCTACTTCCGTTGCTGTAACAGCCATTTCATGCATCGCTGTTGCCAATTGTTCAAGCTCATGTAACTGGCTTCTTACTGCCTCAGCTGACTCTTGTGCGCCAGATACCGTCATCTCCGTGCCGCGCATGATTTCAGCGCCAATCGCTTTTGATTGCTTAATTTGATTCTGCAGCGTTTCGGTAAAGGTATTGAATCCTGTCGCTAGCTCTGCAAACTCAGCATCGGTGTTCGTATCGAGGCGCTTAGTCAGATCCCCTTGCCCAGATGCCACGTCTTTGATTGCTTCGTTCAGGGCACGCAGTGGAGCCAAAAGCACTTTAATCAGGAAGGTTAAGCCAATTACACTCAGTATTACGCCAACCAAAGTGTAGATAATCGAGCTGGTGCGTAGCGAATCTATCGCACTGAAGGCTATTGATTTATCGATCACAGCACCCACATACCAGTTCTCAGAAGGCACTTTACGTAGCTCTACAATTGAGTCGATGCCATCAATCTCTACATGCTGAGTACCCTCGCTTATTGACACACCCGGCATGTAGCTGCCGAGTGATTCGCCATTCTTCTTCACATCTGGGTGTGCGATGGTCATGCCATCTTGGGTCACAATGAACAGAAAGCCTGCATCAAATAGGTCAATACTGTTTACCAAATCAGCTAAACCGGATAATGCTACGTCGTAAAACATACTACCAATGAAGCGGCCATTCTCACGAACGGGTGTACCGATAGAGATAATCACATTCCCCGTTGATGCATCGGCATAAGGCTTAGTCACGACCACTGAACCTTGTGCTTTGGCGTCTTTATACCAAGGGCGAGCACGAGGGTCGTAACTGTCATCCGCATCCCATGCATCATCATTCTCGATAAATTGACCATCAGCGTCATAACCCAGACCTGCGGCAATAAAGCTGCCTTTCAATGTCGGTGTTTCAAGCACTCGCTTCACATAGTCTTGGTCACTCGGTGCCAACTCAATCACATCCGTAATGGACTCAGCGAACGCCCGATTACTTTCCATTTCAGAAGAAACGGTACTTTCTACCCCAATAACCAGCTCTTCCAGACTGCTGTCGACAAGGAGTTCGACTTCTTTTTTAACGGTGCTGAGTTGCTGGAAAGAGAGTAAAGACACTGTGACAAGCAGCAATGCAGATGAAGCAGCCACAATCTTTTGGCTAAATTTCATAATTTTCCTCGGTGAGAACTGTTGGTATTATTGACCTTATGACTGACTTAGCGACACAACTCACTAAATCTTTAACAATAATTTATACTTTTAATACTAGTACTATCATTTCTACTTATCAGCATAGACGACCAGATAAAAAAGAGCGCTACTGATAAAGTAGCGCTCTTCTCAAACTTATGGTGCAACAATAGTGCTAAGCTGCTCTATTTATGGGGTCATCATCATCGTGACTCGGCAGAGCATTGATAACCGCTTTAACTAGAGTCGCCAGTGGAATCGCAAAGAACACACCCCAGAAGCCCCACAACCCACCAAATACTAAGACTGAAACGATAATCGCTACAGGGTGCAAGTTTACAGCTTCAGAAAACAAGATAGGACGAGCACGTTGCCATCAAGCGCCTGAATAATGCCGTAGGCTAGGAGTAACCAATAGAATTGTGGCGAGAGCCCCATTGGAACAAGCCAACAATCGCAACAGGAACTGTAACCGCCGCGGCACCAATGTAAGGAATCAATACCGAGAAACCCACCGCTACCGCAAGTAGCACCGCATAGCGCAAGTCTAAAATCGCAAAGGTGATGTAACTGACGCCCCCGACGATAAGGATCTCCAGCACTTTACCGCGAATGTAATTAGAGATCTGTTCATTCATCTCTACCCATACTTTGTCAGCAAGCTTTCGGTTGCGCGGCAAGAAAACGCTGGTCATGCTCATCATCTCTTGCTTGTCTTTGAGCAAGAAGAACACTAATAACGGCACCAAAATCAGATAAACTGCCAAGGTAGCTAAGCTAACAAGCGATGCAACGGAACCCTTCAGCACATTTTCACCGAGCACGAGTGCTTGGTTTTTGGCATTAGTGACGATGGATTCGACAATCTGCAAGTTTGCCAGCTCCGGATAGCGCTCAGGAATCGTCGCGATAAAGCTCTCTAGTCCCGCATACATGTTAGGAATGTCGTTGATCAGGTTGCCAACCTGCTGCCAAATGGTCGGTACTAAGCCAAATACCGCTAATATCATCACGCTAGTAAACGAAAGGATAACGAGTACAACGGCCAACGTTCGAGGCATCTTCCACTTCACTAATTGAGCAACAGGCCACTCAAGTAGGTAGGCAAGCACAATCGCCACCAGCAATGGCGCGATCAGATGCCCAAAGAAGTAGATGGTGATAAAGCCAAATAGCAAAATCGCCACTAAGCTCACCGCGTGTGGATCGGAAAAACGTCGATAATACCAACGACGAACCATTTCTAACATGTACGAGAAACCTTTTTAAAACTTAGCTTAAGACACGATCTCGCCTGCGACGCAGCGCAGCAAGAAGAAGTCATCACTCGCAATCTGTTCTACAGAGTAATGATGACAAGTTAGATACTTTTCTATATCCCGTTTGGAACTAGGATCTGCGATATAGATATCACACACCTCACCAGGTGCTAAACGCTTTGTGTGACGTTTCGCAAGTAATAACGCCATCGGGCAACGCTCTTTACGCAAATCAAGAATATTCGGTTCCATTCTCTAGCTCGATGCTTATTATAGAGTCGTCATTGTATCTCGTTTTAGGCAATGCGCTAGGGCTTGTTTACCTTTAGAGACGATTTTAACACCATTTTTTGTCTGGGCATTACCATCTTGCACCCTCTGGCTAGTTTTTCACAACTGGCAAATATGCTAGCGTGGTCACTATGGAACTGACCGCATGATACAGTGTCAATATAACAATGAGAGTTGTCGTTATTCGACACTCAAACAATAAGAACACGGAGCCTCTTCTTTCATTATGTTTAAGCGTTCAAGATCTTTGATCTGCCTTTGCGTTGCAGCGGCCTTGGCTACTCCTTCCGTTTCCACGGCAAACAGTCTCGACCTTCCTGATATTGGTACTGCTGCTGGGGCGACTCTTACCATAGATCAAGAACTGATTTACGGCGACGCATACATGCGTATGTTGCGTAACAATCTTCCGATCGTAAACGACCCCGTTTTAAATGAGTATGTTGACTCAATTGGCCATCGATTGGTTGCCAGCGCTAATGACGTAAAAACACCTTTCACCTTCTTCATGATCCGCGACCGTAATATTAACGCGTTCGCATTTTTTGGTGGCTATGTCGCTTTGCACTCTGGTCTGTTTTTGCATGCACACAGTGAGAGTGAACTCGCCTCCGTACTTGCTCACGAAATTGCCCACGTAACACAGCGCCACCTCGCGAGAAGTATGGAAGAACAAGCCAGACGTTCACCTGCAACGCTAGCCGCACTGGTTGGTTCTATGCTGCTTGCTATTGCTGCGCCAGAAGCGGGGATTGCCGCCGTTACGGCTGCAACCGCGGGTAACATGCAAGCACAAATCAACTACACCCGTAGTAACGAGCGAGAAGCGGACCGATTTGGTATCGCGACATTGGCTAAAGCGGGCTTTGATGTTCAAGCTATGCCACGATTTTTTGGCCGTTTAGCGACGAGTACCGTTACGCCAGTACGCCACCGCCAATGCTACTGACTCACCCGCTACCGGAAGATCGTATTACCGACTCTCGCGAACGGGCGCAAAACTATCCGCCGGTCCGTCTGCAACCTTCGATTGATTACCATCTTTCGCGAGCTCGTATCGTCGCACGGTATGCCGGAATAGAGAAAAAAGCGGCACTGGATTGGTTTGATAGAACCGAGAAGAAACGATCCACACCAGAGATCGTCAAACCCTCTTTTCAATATGGACGCGCTCTGGTTTATCTCGATGAGAATAAGCCTCAAGAAGCAGAAGAAATTCTCGTAAAATTGAAAAAGCAGGATCCATATAACAACTTCTATTTGGATGCGCTTTCTGACGCTTACATTGCACTCAAACAACCAGAAAAAGCCCAAGCTTTGCTAGAACAGAGTTTAAGGCTAAAACCTAACAATGCCGTGCTAACCATCAACTTGGCGAACGTTCATATTCGCCAAGAGAAATACAACGAAGCACTGAAAATCCTTCAGCGTTATACCCACGAGCACCCTAACGATACCATTGGCTGGAACTTACTTTCAGAGGCTAATACCCATTTAGGTAACAGCGCTGAAGAACTTGCCGCCCGAGCAGAGATCCTCGCACTTAGAGCCAACTGGAATAAAGCCATTCAGTATTACACTCAAGCTAGCCAGCTCGCACCACTAGGCAGCTTGCAACAAGCTCGATTTGATGCTCGCATTGATCAACTTATGGTTCAACGCGAACGTTTTCTATCGCTCTAATCCAACATAAAAATACAAGGAAAGAGATCATGTCAGTCACTATTTATCATAACCCTCGTTGCTCTAAGAGCCGCCAAACTTTGGCTCTACTGGAAGAGAAAGGCATTGAGCCAGAGGTGATTAAATATTTAGACACACCACCAAGTATGGCGCAGCTACAGACTATTTATCAACAACTTGGCGTTAGCAAGTGCGCGATATGATGCGTGTAAAAGAAGCCGATTACAAAGAGTTAAACCTAGCAGGTGCCGACGATGATGCGCTTTTTTCTGCAATGGCAGAAAGACCGAAGCTAATTGAGCGACCTATCGTAATCAAAGGAGATCAAGCGCGCCTTGGCCGTCCACCAGAGCAAGTGCTTGAGATTCTGTAGGCGAAGACCATGACCGAACCAATGGGAAGGCAAACCACTCAATATCGCTATCTTGCGCTGCTTAGTTATTTGAGCTTGTTAGCATGGATTGCGATTTGGCAGCTATTTTTGTCACCCCATCCTCATTTAAACCCAACGACTCTGGCTATCGCTTGGTGTATCCCATTGCTACTGCCTTTGCCGGGTATCCTCTCAGGCAAACCCTATACGCATGCTTGGGCCAACTTTGTTCTTATGCTCTACTTTCTGCATGCACTCACCATGCTGTATGTGGACGAAGGTGAACGTTGGCTGGCGGTTGTAGAGCTCCTTCTTACCAGTGCTTCATTTGTCGGTAATTCGCTGTATGCACGCTTTCGAGGACGCGAACTAGGGATGAAGCTCAAACGCTTATCTGAAGTTGAGAAACAAGAAAAATCTCGCTTCGAATAAATCCCATTAAAAAAGCTCTGCCTAGGCAGAGCTTTTTGTTTAAATACGGTTCAAGTAGCTAGGGTCTGTTGATCTTTCGAGCTGATTTTTGCAGCACTTTGTGGGAAATTTCTACAAGGCAGAGGCTTTGACATGTAGTTAGCCTACATGAAAAGCCGAAAACGCAGTAGAAATGAACCACAAAGGCTGCCCGAAGGGTTCGGCTAAAATCGTTTTATGCTTTGTTGAAGACTATTTGCTTAGAATGCTAGGCTACACAGTCTTCGGCCGTGCCTAAAACGATTTCATCTCGAACAAAATTTAACCGCGAAAGGTCAATAGACCCTAATTACAAGGTAAACTCTTCACCCGTCGCTTCGACCACTTCTGGTAGCTGAACAGGAATGGCTTCTTGTACTTCAACCGCAGGACTTTGGTTTTCAATCACACTTTCATCGGCCGTAGAGGGCTCACTCTCGGACTGAATAGAAACAGGCTTCAGGTTATGCCCTTGCCACTCGAAAGTCACCGCTTGAGTTACCGGCTCCAATTCAATAACTTCAATGCTTTCAGGCTCTACATTCATTTCTGTATTGGAAGACTCGTCAAGCACAGGTTCTGGCAACTGAGTAGGTACTGCCTCACCTTCTGGCAACTGAACTGGCGTCGCTTCAGGCTCTGGTAGCTGAACTGGCACTGGAGGTGTTTCCACTTTGAGTACCTGCCCCATTCGCTCCGCTTCCATAATAAAGTTCTCTTCTGGTGTTAGAAGGTGAACCGAAAACGTTACTTCATTGCCTTGAAGCTTCAAGATATCCAATGACGCGACTGAGCTTAACGCCAGAAGCTTTTTCTCCAACTGGAAGAAGTCTAAAGCGTTTTGCACGTTAGTGAACTTAACAGTTGTCACTTCTGAAGACTCGCCCGCCACTACAATCGCATTCTTCTTAGCGTAGTAGTCACTAATGTCATCAATCATGCGAGTAATTGCATCATCGCCTGAATTTCTTGCAGAAAGCGGCGTTTGTAGACTTGAAGCCATCTCATTGGGAGTGTGATCATACAGAGTCCAACGAACCATGTTCGCTGACGCACGCACAACCAAAACACCTTCTACTGGGTAACGTTGGCTTGCGGCTGCAACTGGGTCGATGAAACCACCCCAAATATCCGACACAGCGATCCCTGTAATATCATCAAAGTCACCGATAGGCAGCGTGAGCGGAAGACCGCGAACTTGCGCCTGTTCGCGCATCTGCTTTAACACTGGAGAATCGGTATGCTCCCAAACAATGTTTCGGTTTGCTTGATTATCTTCCACCAGCCAAACAAGTAAGTTCGCACGTTGTGCTGGCCAGAAAGGCAGCTGTGCTTGAGTTAAGAGCGAGCGAATGTGAGGAGCACTGAAGCCCATCTGGATAGCTCTACCCTGCTCCACATCTCGGTAACTAATTTGAGTGATGTATTGTGAATGCTGATTGAGCGCCTTTTTGACAATCTCATTGTCCACCGCAGCTCTATCTCCAGAGGCACGAACAATCACTTCTTTCATCCCCTCTTTACGAGCTGCAGCATCTGCATTATTTAGCTCTTGATCAAGAACGACTTCAGATCGATATAAGTCGACATTGGTTAGCGCCATAACAGGCACACTGATTAGACCTAATAGCAATAAAGCTAAATTACGCATAGTTTTCCTACTCATTTCATTGCGAAGTTAGATGATAAGCAACTATCAGACCATGAGCAAGAAGTGCCCTCAGTCTACCAACACAAATTTGACATCATAAGCTTGTTAATTATTGATGCAATATACCCAAGTGACTTCAAGATGCAGGATTCAGAGCGTTGTCACGGGTTCTAGTTCAAGGCAAATGGCGCAGTGGAATAACACGTTCTTTCCAAACCATTTAACGCAGAAATTGAATCCGTGATACGCTCCCAAAGGGCGAGTTTGCCTAGCTCGCACACTTTGTTAACGATTCTCAATTTAGCGCCACTAGATTGTCTAATCGTTGCCGCGTTTGCAAACTAGGCAATTCTCGCTGAACCACGCATCTTGAGGTTACTTGGGTATACATTTTTTGATCTTAGCTCAAGCAGTTTCGCTATGTTTAATGATAAAATCTCGCGATTTTTGTTTGAAATTATGTCACTAACTCGCGAATAGGATATTGAACATGAAAAATGCCATTCAAGGCGCACAAATGCTGTTTGTTGCATTCGGCGCTCTCGTTTTGGTTCCACTTCTGACGGGATTGGACCCCAGCGTAGCCCTTTTCGGTGCCGGTATCGGTACTCTTATCTTCCAGTTTATTACACGCCGAACCGTCCCAATCTTCCTCGCTTCTTCCTTTGCTTTCATTGCTCCTATTATGTTTGGTGTACAAACATGGGGCGTTGGCGCAACCATGGGTGGCTGATGGCTGCTGGTATCGTCTATGTACTGATGGGGGCTCTAATTAAAGTACGTGGTGTTGAAATCATCCATAAACTGCTACCACCTGTGGTAGTAGGTCCTGTGATCATGGTGATTGGTTTAGGTCTTGCTCCAGTTGCGGTCAACATGGCATTGGGCAAAACTGGCGACGGTGCAGTGCAGCTTATCGATGGCAATGCAGCACTATGGATTTCGAGCGTTTTCACTCTTAACGACAATTGCTATTAGCGTATTCGCGAAAGGCTTCCTAAAGCTTCTGCCAATCTTTGGCGGCATCTGCGCAGGTTACGCACTAAGCCTTATCTACGGCGTTGTGGATTTCAATCCTGTAGCACAAGCTTCTTGGTTGGCATTGCCTAACTTCACAGCACCTGAGTTCAATATCAACGCAATTCTATTTATGATCCCAGTGGCGATTGCCCCAGCGGTAGAGCACGTGGGTGATATGCTGGCCATCTCGAACGTGACAGGAAAAAACTATGTGAAGAAGCCTGGCCTACACCGCACCATCACCGGTGACGGCGTGGCAACGATTGCTGCTTCTATGGTCGGCGCTCCGCCAAACACTACCTACAGTGAAGTAACAGGCGCGGTTATGCTAACCAAAGCGTTCAACCCAGTTATCATGACCTGGGCTGCTGTGACGGCCATCGTATTGGCGCTGGTTGGCAAGTTAGGTGCGCTACTGCAAACCATTCCAGTACCGGTAATGGGTGGCATCATGATTCTACTATTTGGTTCAATTGCAACCGTTGGCCTAAACACGCTTATCAAGAACAATGTCGACCTGCATAAGTCGCGCAATCTAGTGATTGTGGCGGTTACATTGGTATTTGGTATCGGCGGTATGGCATTTGGCGTGGGTGAGTTCAGCTACAAGGCGTAAGCTTGTGCGGTATTGTCGCTATTCTTCTTAACCTAGTGCTTCCTCATGATCTAGGTGAAAACCATGTCGTTGATAACGCGCAAATGGAAGAAGATGCCAAGTAATTAAAGAAACCATTCCTTGTTTTAATTAAGCACAAATAGGTTTCACTCAAGTACAAAAAGGCTCACCACTCAATACGAGATTAGGTCAGCCTTTTCTTTATCTATCCGATTTTATCTAGCAGGTTTTATCCAGAAATAATCACAGGCAGAGTGGTACAAACTGTCCACGAGTAAGTTTTGCTAGATCTTTAGGCGCTAACTCAATCTCTAGCCCGCGCTTGCCAGCACTGACACACATTGTCGCTCGACTCTCTGCGCTGTCGTGAATAAACGTTGGCAATGCTTTCTTTTGCCCTAAGGGGCTAATTCCCCCGACGACATAGCCTGTGGTTTTTTGCGCGATCTCTGGATCGGCCATTTCAGCTTTTTTACCCTTTGCCGCTTTTGCAGCAAGCTTTAAGTTTAGCTTTTGGTCCACAGGAATCACCGCTACCGCTAAGTTCTTCGGCTCGCCATTAAGGCTGAACAGCAAAGTTTTGAATACCGCATTGGGATCTTGCCCAAGCGCCTCCACAGCTTCTAAGCCATAGCTTTGCGCTCGAGGATCATGATCGTACTGATGCACTTGATGATCAACTTTGTTTTTCTTCGCGGTATTGATTGCAGGGGTCATTGTTACTCCGATATCACCAAATAAAAAAGCAGCGCTAACGAGTAAGTTCGTAAGCACTGCTTTAGTTAATGATACTTGTTGGTGATAGTCAATATACCCAAGTGACTTCAAGATGCAGGATTCAGAGCGTGGTCACTGATTCAAGTTCAAGGCAAATGACGAAGCGAAATAACGGGTTCTTTCCAAGTCATTTAACATAGAAGTTGACTCAGTGACACGCTCCCAAAGGGCGAGTTTGCCTAACTCGCACACTTTGTTAACGATTCTCAATTTAGAACCACTAGATTGTCGAATCATTGCCGCGTTTGCAAGCTAGGCAATTCTCGCTGAACCTCACATCTTGAGGTTACTTGGGTATAAGTTGCGTTCTAGTTAACTATCGCTCGTCTTCCACGAAAGACTCTGATTTGTAGACAATTTGTCCCGATGGCGCGTAAAGATTCACATCTAACGGACTGTTTGCCTGAATGTATTCTTTGAGAATTTCTGCATCCACAAAGCCAGTATTCACAAAACCCGGATGATCGGTAATTATTGGATATCCATCACCACCCGCAGCGTTATAGCTTGGGATAGAAAAGCGATAGGATTTATCCAAGCGAAGTTGTTTGCCCTGTATGAATACGTTATAGACTCGCCCGTTCTCAACCGTCATGGATATACCCGCAAACTGTGCATAAGCGCCCGAATCGACAGGCTTGTTGGCCACAACGCCCAAGTATTCTAGTAACTCTTCACCGTACATATCCGTATATGTAAGAATATTGGCAAACGGCTGCACGATCAGCACATCTTTGTAGGTCACCTCTCCGGCATCAATCGAAGCACGAACGCCACCAGAATTCATGATGGCAAAATCGGCATTGGCTCGCTCCATGTGTGCTGTAGCGATTAGGCGCCCTAAATTCGTTTGCTGGAAACGGACAACGTTGCGGTCACCTTCAAGCTTGCCGTTCGTCTCTGCAATTTTGACATTCAACTGAGCTTGGCCGCTTTCTTGATACGGGCGGAGGAACTCGAGCATCTCTGGATCTTCCGCGATTTGATCTTCAATAAGTACACGCTGGCTTTCACCATTTACTTTCACTTTCTTCTTGAGGTTTACTGGGATTAAATCGTAGCTCACTAACTTAAGATCACCGTTTCTAAACTCATAATCTGCTCGCCCTACGTACTTGCCCCACTCATGAGCCTGCACGATGTAAGTGCCATTTTGCTTATCAGGCTGACACTCATCTGAAGGTTTGAAGTTTTTCTTAACTACATTAGGCCCTTCCATACAAACTGGTTCTTGTGAGTGACCACCCACTATCATGTCTAGTTGGCCTTCTTCCAGATAGCGAGCAAGTGCAACATCACCTGGGGCATTCACACCGCGATTGCCATTTTCATAGTGGCCCATATGGGTGACTGCAAAGATAAGATCTGGGTGCTCTGTTCGTTTAAGCTCCTCAATCAACGCTTTGGCTTCGACTTTAGGGTCACGAAAATCAATCCCACCAATGAACTCTGGATTACCAATTTTCTGCGTATCTTCGGTAGTTAAACCTATGACTGCGATTTTAATACCCTGCTTATCAAACATCTGATAAGCTTGAAACATTCTCTCGCCAGTCTGTTTGTCATAGATGTTGGCGGAAAGCATTGGGAAATTTGCCCATTCAATCTGCTTTTCTAATACCTCAAGTGGATTATCAAACTCGTGATTACCTAATGCCATCGCGTCGTAGCCGATTTTGCTCATGCCTTTAAAATCAGGCTCAGCATCTTGCAGATCCGATTCAGGGACACCCGTGTTAATATCGCCGCCAGAAAGCAGTAACACGCTACCGCCTTGTGCTTGAACTTCCGCACGTAACTCATCGATAAGAGTCTTACGTGCAGCCATTCCGTACTCACCATACTTGTTCTGCCAGAAGCGCCCATGATGATCATTGGTGTGCAAAATGGTGAGTTTATAAGTCGTATTAGGTTTCCACTGGTGAGCAGGTTGCGAAGAACAACTGGCTATGCCCACAAAAACGATTACAAACAGTGTCAATTTGATTATTCGACTGCGCATAATTTCCGCACCTCCGATTAATTGTCATTTCTATCAATAGTAAATTTAATGATTAAAGAATAGACACAAGTTGCTTTGCTTGCATGGTGATAACAGAAGTTCCGGACGTGAAAATTACGCGTGGAAACACAAAAAGTGGACGCTAGGTAAACCTGTGGGCAATAAAAAAGGCTGGCATTAGCCAACCTTTTTCTTTTGATTCAGTCATCTATTCAAATTACTTGATGTCGATGTGCTCAAAGCCTTTGATCAAATCATCCAGTGCTTTCATTTGCGCTAGGAATGGCTCTAGTTTATCTAGTGGCAACGCAGATGGGCCGTCACAACGAGCTTGATCTGGATTCGGGTGTGCTTCAATAAACAGACCAGCAATACCCGTCGCAAGACCTGCTTTTGCTAGTTCAACGGTTTGCTCACGGCGACCGCCAGACGCAGCACCTGAAGGGTCACGCATCTGCAGAGAGTGCGTCACGTCGAAAATGATTGGGCTGCCGTTTGAGGCTTTCTTCATCACACCAAAGCCAAGCATATCAACAACAAGATTGTCGTAGCCGTGGCAAGAACCACGTTCGCACAAGATGATGTTTTCGTTACCACATTCTGCAAACTTGTCGACAATATTGCCAACTTGACCTGGGCTCATAAACTGAGGTTTCTTAACGTTGATCACCGCACCAGTCTTTGCCATTGCTTCAACAAGGTCTGTTTGACGAGCAAGGAAGGCTGGTAGCTGGATAACATCAACAACATCAGCAACTGGCTGAGCTTGAGCTTCAGTGTGCACATCAGTAATGATTTTCACGCCAAATGTATCTTTTAGCTCTTGGAAGATCTTCAGGCCTTCTTCCATGCCTGGACCACGGTAAGAATGAACAGAACTACGGTTCGCTTTATCGAAAGAAGCTTTGAACACATATGGAATCCCTAGCTTTTCCGTTACTTTTACGTAGTGCTCACAGATTTGCATCGCGAGGTCGCGAGACTCCAGAACATTCATACCTGCAAACAGGGTAAAAGGCTTGTCATTTGCAACTGGAATGTCACCAACATGAACGACTTTCTGTTCCATATTTTTCTCTCTATTAATTCGATACAAGCGAAGGGAGAATCCCTTAAATTTTATTTAATGCGATAGTGAATCGCCCAACACCAAGCAGTTCTAATGAACGGCTCTAATGTACGGTAATCTCAGTTTCCGTCATCATATTAACTTGGTTTTTCAGCAATTCAGAAGCCGGATCGTCAGGACATTGATCAATAAAATATTGATAGTCGGTTGCGGCAATCTGGTGACAGTCTAATTGCTGATAAATAAATCCACGATCGCGAATTTCATACGGATCATCAGGCACAAACGTCAGCGCAAGATCCGTACATCTCAGCGCTAGAGTATAGCGCTCTTCTCTAAGTAACGCGCTTTTCAGCAGCGCTAACCATCGACCGATCACTGTCGGGTTATCGGTCGTTTCTAGATGTTCAGGCTTTAACTGCTCGAACGGCCCTTTGTGACCAATTAGCCAAGCTGAGAAAATCCGATCGGACAGGTAATCCCCATTAAACGGATTAATGTAACTTGGCGCTTCATCGTGCCAATTTACTTTCACGACAAATTGAGTTGGGAAAGTGACGGCTTCTAGTGGGAAACCTAACTGACGGCCCAGATACAAAAGGATGGCACCCAAACTTACTGGGATACCTTTCCGACGCTCCAATACCTTATCTAAAAAGGCATTTTGAGAGGCGAAGTACGCATCTTCATCGCCACTAAACTCCCATTCGCAATAGAACAGGCGTAAAAAGGCATCAAAACGCGCTTTTTCATTGTGCTCATGCACGAGCGCCAACTCGGCTTCTTTTAGTAAACGCGCTAACTCCTGCTTAGCCCAATCCACTTGAGTTTCCGGATCAACCGCTTGGTTTAATACAAGAGCACCTTCGGCGAGCTCAATTGCATCAAAATCTTCATCAAATAACTCAAGCATACTTCTTTACTCTAAACTCGTTTTCTTTCTCTACATCTTCTGGGGATATAGCTTCTCAGGACATAGCTTCTGGATAGATAGCTTCTAAATCTGAGGCTTCTAGGTCTTCAGACTAAGTGAGCTAATTGATTAGCCCAAAAACATCGGTACTTTGCTCACTGCAACTTTACCTGCCATTGCTAGCCAACCTAGTGCGCCAAAAAATGAGAAGGTTCTCAGCAGCTTGTTACGACCAAGCTTCAAAGCGAAGAAGCCCAACGCAATATAGGCCAGTACACAAGTAAACTTCTCAGTTAACCATAAACCGCCTGGCGTAAACGGCATAAAACCAGTTTCATGGATTAAAGCTAACCCCGTTAGCAACAGTAAGCTGTCATTCACGTGCGGAAATACTTTAAGGAACTTCTTATCCAACATTGATGAGTTCGCCATCATCAATGCGTAACGCACTGCCAATAACGTCGCACTCAATGCGATGGTCAGTAGATGAAAATGTTTTAATCCTTCATACATGCTCATTTCTCTTATTATTTCTTCTAAACGGATTACCTAGGCCAATCGCCTAAACCAATTGTTTAAACTGGCCGAGAGTCACCCGATCATTACCGCCATAGTCTTGTTCCGTCACCACTTGGTGATACCCCAAGCCGTTCAAGATTTCTCTCACTGCCTGCCCTTGATCGTAACCGTGCTCAAAAGCCAGCCAACCGTCACGCTCTAAAAACTCGCGAGCTTTGTCTGAGATATGTTTGATATCTGCTAGACCATTCTCTTCGGCAACTAAAGCGGTTTTGGGTTCAAAACGAACATCCCCTTGTTTCAAATGCGGGTCTTCGCCGTCAATATAAGGAGGGTTTGATACAATCAGAGCAAACTTTGTGCCGACATGGATAGGCTCAAACCAACTTCCACACAGAAACTCAACATTGCGAATATCAAGATGGGCAGCATTTTCTTGAGCTAATATCTGGGCACATGGCTGAAAATCAATCCCCACCACTTGGCGATTTGGCAGTTCAGACGCTAAAGCAAGCGCAATAGCACCCGTTCCTGTTCCGAGATCGAGGATTTTCCCCGATTGATTTGCGGTTTTATCCAACGCAACTTCCACCAATCTTTCAGTATCAGGGCGAGGAATAAGCGTCGATGGCGCAACTTTCAAAGGCAGCGACCAAAACTCACGTTCTCCGATGATGTAAGCGACCGGCTCACCCGCCAAACGGCGCTCTAGCAATTCTTCAAATCTTGACTGCTGCTCAGATGTAAGCAGTTTTTCTGGCCAAGTAAAAAGGTAAGAGCGAGGCTTATCAATGGCGTGGCAAAGCAGTACCGCAGAATCAAGAGAGGGCGAATCACTGCCGCCCTCATGAAGCTTTTCAGTCGCCGCTTTAATCGCCTGTTCAAGGCTAGGAAACTGACTCATCAAATTAGCTATTATCTGCCAGCGCCGCTAGCTGATCCGCTTGGTGCTCTTGGATCACAGGATCAACTAGTGATTGAAGGTCGCCTTCAAGCACTTCATTTAGACGGTAAAGTGTCAAGTTGATGCGGTGATCAGAGACACGACCTTGTGGGTAGTTGTAAGTACGGATGCGGTCACTACGATCACCAGAGCCTAATAGGTTACGACGAGTATCAGACACTTCCGCGGCACGGCGCGCTTCTTCGGCTTGTACGATACGAGCCGCAAGTACAGACATCGCCTTCGCTTTGTTCTTATGCTGAGAACGCTCGTCCTGGCACTCTACAACGGTGCCCGTTGGCAAGTGAGTAATACGGATTGCAGAATCCGTGGTGTTAACGTGCTGACCACCCGCGCCCGATGCACGGAAAGTATCGATCTTAAGATCCGCAGCTTTAATTTCTGGAAGATCCGCTTCTGGGATTTCAGGCATGATCGCGACAGTACATGCCGAAGTATGAACACGACCTTGTGATTCCGTTTCAGGTACACGTTGTACACGGTGACCGCCTGATTCAAATTTCATTGTGCCGTATACGCCAGCGCCGCTTACTTTAGCGATCATCTCTTTGTAGCCGCCTTGCTCAGACTCGTTGCAGCTCATCACTTCAACACGCCAGCCTTGCTTCTCGGCAAACTTAGAGTACATACGGAAAAGGTTGCCAGCGAAGATACCCGCTTCGTCACCACCTGCACCCGCACGGATTTCCAAGAAACAGTTGCGTTCGTCGTTTGGATCTTTTGGCAGAAGCAAAATTTGCAGCTCGTCGTTTAGACGCTCGATGGTGGCTTTCGCTTCTTTGATTTCTTCTTGCGCCATTTCACGCATTTCAGCGTCGTCTTCGTTAGCCATCTCTTCCGCGGCAACTAAGTCTTCTTGCGCTTGTTGAAACTCTTGGAAACACTTCGTCACTTCTTCAAGTTGCGAGTACTCTCTAGATAGAGCTCGGAATTTATCTTGATCACCAATGACATCTGGGTCACCCAATAGGTGTTGAACTTCTTCATAACGTTCAACAAGTGTTTCTAGCTTAGCTAAAATAGACGCTTTCATAATTTCTTTCTTAATGGGTTAAATGGGGTTACTTGGTCTCGTCTAGACCTAAACTTTGTCTGATTACCGTCAGTTTAGCGGGTTCGCCCTGCTCTGCTGCACTTTGCAACGCACGAGTCGGGTTGTGAATCAGCTTGTTGGTGAGCTTATTGCTCAGCTCAATCAAGACTTTTTCTGGGTCTCCACCGCTGGCAAGAGCCTGTAGGCTCTTGCTGAGTAATTCTTCTCTAACTTCGTTGGCCGACTTTCGATATTCTCGAATACTGTCTACCGCTTGTAGTGAACGCAACCAAGTCATAAAGCTGCACTCTCTTCACTCACAATGGCTTCCGCTTGTATCGCTTCGACCTTACGCTGCTCTATGTTGCTATCAACAATCGATTGCAGGTCGTCTACGGTGTACAAGTAAGCATCATTGAGTTCACCAACTTGAGATTCAATGTCGCGCGGTACAGCAATATCAATAAGTAGCATAGGTTGATGTTTTCGTACCTTAAGCGCCGTTTCTACCATACCTTTACCAATAATCGGCAAAGGGCTTGCCGTTGAACTGATGACAATATCAGCCTTTGGCAGATGATCTGGAATTTCTGTCAGCCCAATCACTTCAGCACCAAACTGCTGGGCAAGCCCCATGGCGCGCTCACGCGTTCGGTTAGCCACAATGATTTTGGTGCAACCGTTACTCGCCAAATGCTTGGCGACCAGTTCAATCGTTTCACCTGCACCTACTAAAAGCACAGTCGATTCGGCTAACGATTCGAATATCTGCTTAGCAAGCGTACAGGCTGCATAAGCAACCGAAACGGCACTTCCACCAATCTCGGTTTCGGTACGAACACGTTTTGCCACTGAGAACGTTTTCTGGAATAGCTTTTCCATCGACGTATCAACGGCAGCATTTTCGCGGGCGTCACTATAAGCTTGCTTTACCTGCCCAAGGATTTGCGGTTCTCCCAATACAAGGGAGTCCAATCCACATGACACACGCATTAAATGACGAATCGCCGCCTGCTCTTCATGCAGATACAAGCTCGGTTTGAGCTCTTCTGGGCTGACTTGATGAAACAGAGACAACCAATCTATTAACTTGCTTTTGCCACTCGCTTTTACGTCACAATAGATTTCGGTGCGGTTACAGGTAGATAAAATGACACTACCATTGACATTAGAATTGGATTCGAGTTCTTGCAGGGCTTTGGCCAATTTATCAGGGCCAAACGCTACTTTTTCTCGCAATTCAACCGACGCCGTATTGTGATTGATACCAATGGCAAGCAAAGACATGTAAGGTGGATTCTCTGTGTCAGAAATACAAACAAAGACGGAATTTTACTTGATGCCCCTCTCTATTAAAAGGGTTATACCTAAACAAGTTATGTCGCAGCCATTTATTTTCCTGACTTCGTGATATCAATGATATAGTAAAAGCCAATTTCACCTTCTCGTTGTACACAATACACCCAGATGGGAACTGCATGAAAAAACTGATATTTACTCTACTTACATTGGTCTGGTTAGCGGGCTGTACGACCATTGCACCAAGTACAACCAATGTTGAATGGCAAGCACACCAAACTCGTTTAAACGAGCTAACGGATTACGAAGTCTCTGGCAAACTGGGGTATATCGCTCCCGACCAACGTCAATCACTCAACTTCCACTGGTCTCACTCCGACCAAAGCAGTCAATTGCGACTCACGACTTTTCTTGGCCAAACGGTACTGAATTTAGAAATTAACCCGTATCTTGCAAAAGTTCGCACCCATGATGGCGGCATCTATACCGATGTTAGCGCTGACAATCTTGTTTATCACCTAACCGGCTTGAGCATCCCCATTGAAGATCTGCAAGACTGGCTTTTGGGCAAACCAAGCAATGCCGATAACTACTTGCTGAATGAAAACAATACGCTGGCAAGTTTAGACAAAGTGGTATCTCGCCAACCTTGGCGGCTGAATTACGCAAGATATATGGATATCGATTTAGATCAGCAGCCACTACCGCTACCAAATAGTCTCAAGCTGACTAACCAAGATATTAAGCTCAACATCCTAGTTTCAAAATGGGACATCAAACAGTGATTACTCACACCACCACTTGGCCTTCTCCTGCCAAACTCAATCTATTTCTCTACATCAATGGTCGAACAGAAAACGGTTATCACGAGTTGCAAACTCTATTTCAGTTTGTCGACCACGGCGATGAGCTAACCATTACCGCCAATGATTCAGGAAAGATCATCATTACCCCTGAGATCGAAGGCTTAAAAGTCGAAAACAACTTGATCTATAAAGCCGCAAACGCTTTGCAAAGCAAAAGCTCAAACTCTCTAGGTGCAACGATTCATTTGAACAAGGTGCTCCCAATGGGAGGTGGTATAGGCGGAGGCTCATCAAACGCCGCTACCGCTCTCGTTGCGTTGAACTATCTTTGGAAACTCAACCTTTCTGACGACGAGTTGGCCGAGATTGGCCTAGCGCTCGGCGCCGATGTTCCCGTGTTTACTCGTGGATTTTCCGCCTTTGCAGAAGGCGTGGGTGAAAAGCTAAGCCCAGCAGAACCTGAGGAAAAATGGTACTTAGTCGTAAGACCGAATGTTTCCATTGCAACTGTAGACATATTCACGCATTCCAACTTAACCCGAAACACGCCAAAACGACCACTTTCGGAGCTGTTAACGTCACCTTACGGAAACGATTGCGAAAAAATAGTACGAATGCTGTATCCAGAGGTTGATAAGCAACTTTCTTGCTGCTACAATACGCGCCGTCGAGATTGACTGGGACTGGTTCTTGCATTTTTGCCGAATTTGACAGCGAAAATAGCGCAAAACTTGTTCAACAACAGCTTCCTGACAATGTCTCTGCTTTTCTGGCGAAAGGACGGAATATTTCCCCGTTAAAAGAGACACTGGCTAACTACCAATTAGCCCACACCGAATCTAATTAAAACTGGACGCAACCCTGAGGTTTCCACCGTGCCTGATATGAAGCTATTTGCTGGTAACGCAACACCTGAACTAGCCCAACGTATTGCTGATCGTCTATACATCTCTCTTGGCGATGCTACTGTAGACCGTTTTTCTGACGGCGAAGTCGCTGTACAAATCAACGAAAATGTTCGTGGTAGTGATGTATTCCTGATTCAATCTACCTGTGCACCAACCAATGACAACCTAATGGAATTGGTGGTAATGATTGACGCAATGCGCCGTGCTTCAGCGGGCCGTATTACTGCTGTAATCCCATACTTTGGTTACGCTCGCCAAGACCGTCGTGTACGTTCTGCTCGTGTGCCAATCACTGCAAAAGTTGTTGCAGACTTCCTTTCAAACGTTGGCGTTGACCGCGTTCTTACTATCGACCTACACGCAGAGCAGATTCAAGGCTTCTTCGATGTACCTGTAGACAACATCTTCGGTACACCGGTTCTTCTTGAAGACATGCAAAACCGTGGTCTAGAAAACCCAGTTGTGGTTTCTCCAGATCTAGGTGGCGTTGTACGTGCTCGTGCAACCGCTAAAGCGCTAGGTGATGTAGACATCGCTATCGTTGATAAGCGTCGTCCACGTGCTAACGTTTCTGAAGTAATGAACCTAATCGGTGATGTAGAAGGTCGTGATTGTGTAATCGTTGATGACATGATCGATACAGGCGGCACACTATGTAAAGCAGCAGAAGCGTTAAAAGAGCGCGGTGCTAAGCGAGTATTCGCTTACGCAACTCACGCCGTATTCTCTGGCTCAGCAGCGAACAACATCGGTAACTCAGTACTAGACCAAGTTATCGTAACTGACTCAATCTCTATTTCTGATGAAATGCTAGCGACAGGCAAAGTAACGGTACTAAGCCTTTCTCGCATGTTGGCTGAAGCAATTCGCCGCATCAGCAACGAAGAGTCAATCTCAGCAATGTTTAACTAAACATCTGAGTACAATCTTTTTGAAATACCCTGCCTCGCGCAGGGTATTTTTTTACCTAAATCTAAGCAGTCGCTTAACCTCTCATATTTGTGCTATCATACCGCGCTTTTTGAGATTCCAGAGAGATCCTTACCGTGAGTCAACAGATAAAACTTCTCGTTGGGTTAGCCAACCCAGGTCCTGAATACAGCCGAACTCGACACAATGCCGGCGCATGGGTCGTAGAAGAATTAGCTCGCGTCCATAACGTGATACTAAAAAATGAAGCGAAATTTTTTGGTTTAACCGGACGAATCATGGTGAATGGTCAAGATCTCCGCTTATTGATCCCAACAACGTATATGAACTTATCTGGCAAAGCGATTGCTGCCCTTGCTAAGTTCTACCAAATCAAGCCAGAAGAGATCATGGTGGCCCATGATGAGCTCGATTTACCGCCTGGGGTTGCTAAGTTTAAGAAAGGTGGTGGTCACGGCGGCCATAACGGATTGCGCGACACCATCAGTAAATTGGGTAACAACAAAGATTTTTATCGCCTGAGGATTGGCATTGGCCATCCTGGGCACAAAGACAAAGTTTCAGGTTACGTGCTAGGCAAAGCACCTGCTAAAGAGCAAGAGTGCCTAGATGCTGTCGTTGACGAATCCGTCCGCAGCCTCGACATCTTAATCAAAGATGGCCTAACAAAAGCACAAAACCGCTTACACACGTTCAAAGCTGAATAAGGTTACTATCATGGGTTTTAAATGTGGCATCGTTGGTCTTCCAAATGTTGGTAAATCAACTCTGTTCAACGCACTAACTAAAGCTGGCATCGAAGCGGCAAACTTCCCGTTTTGTACTATCGAACCGAACACAGGTGTTGTGCCTGTACCAGATCTTCGTTTAGATGCACTCGCGAAAATTGTTAACCCACAAAAGATCCTGCCGACAACGATGGAGTTCGTTGATATCGCAGGTTTGGTTGCAGGCGCATCTCGTGGTGAAGGTCTAGGTAACAAATTCCTAGCAAACATCCGTGAAACTGACGCAATTGGTCACGTAGTTCGTTGTTTCGAAAACGAAAACATCGTGCACGTTGCAGGTAAAGTATCACCAATCGAAGACATCGAAGTGATCAACCTAGAACTTGCGATGGCAGACTTGGACTCTTGTGAGCGCGCAATTCAACGTAATGCTAAGAAAGCAAAAGGCGGCGATAAAGACGCTAAGTTCGAATTGACCGTTCTAGAGAAACTGCTTCCAGTATTAACTGAAGGTGGCATGGCCCGTACCGTTGAACTAGCAAAAGAAGAACTAGCAGCCGTTGGTTACCTTAACTTCCTAACACTGAAGCCAACGATGTACATTGCTAACGTAAACGAAGATGGCTTTGAAGATAACCCATACCTTGATGCGGTACGTGAGTACGCAGAAAAAGAGAACAACGTTGTTGTAGCAGTATGTGCAGCCATTGAATCTGAACTTTCAGAGCTTGACGACGAAGATCGTGAAGAGTTCCTTGCAGACATGGGGATTGAAGAACCTGGCCTTAACCGCGTAATCCGTTCAGGTTATGAACTTCTTACTCTACAAACTTACTTCACTGCAGGTGTTAAAGAAGTTCGTGCATGGACAATCCCGGTTGGTGCAACTGCTCCTCAAGCAGCAGGTAAGATCCACACTGACTTCGAGAAAGGCTTCATCCGTGCAGAAGTAGTTGGATACAACGACTTCATCGAATTTAACGGTGAAAATGGCGCGAAAGATGCAGGTAAATGGCGTCTTGAAGGTAAAGAATACATCGTAAAAGATGGCGATGTTATTCACTTCCGCTTTAACGTTTAAGATATTCAACGTATTGCCGATTAAAAAGCCAGCACTAAGCTGGCTTTTTTGTTATTTCAAAGAGCTACAGCCAAACCCATATAAAATTTAGTGTTGCGATTCTAGTGGTTTTATTAGCACTTTTAGATCACAAACACGCCTCTTTGTTCAAAAAGAAACCGAACGGCAGATTTATCCGGATTTATTAAAAAAAACTGTTGACGGTTTTGGCTCAACTCCGCATAATGCGCCCCGTTCCCGACAAGACAGCAATGAATTGAAGGGCGACAATTTGG
>NZ_JYJP01000074.1 GCF_001012815.1 Vibrio mexicanus | reverse complement strand
TTCACCAGTTGGCGAGAGAGCTTTCGCCAGCAATTAACTATAGAGCCATCTGAAGACCCAGTGGAACCTATAATGTCAGTTGACGATCAAGTCATGACTGTCCGTAAAACCAACCACAACATAAGAAAATGGAACGCATTTCCTTTATTTTTAGTACCCTTGGTAATTACTCTCAAGTTGTTGTATGAGTTTGGCCCAACCACTAGCCAAATAAACTATGCTAACTCAGTTTTATCAAGCCATGAAGGAAGCTTAAGTCGAGAGTTAGTAGGAGAAGAATTTCTCAATGCCTTGGTAGATGAAAAGGGCACTAGCTCATGGGTTAGATATGTAAGCGCTACATATAGCTACGGGCGTGACAGTCAGAAAAGGTCACTGACTATCAGTTTAACGTTTATTGGTTTGGCTTTACTCATAACCATTCTCATGGCTAGATACCTTATAAAATATCCACGTTATGCTGAGGTCTATTTCGACCGAAAACGAGGGATCGTATACACATGGCATGAAAGTAAAGTTGCA